>JAWLCE010000004.1:0-168606 GCA_041687335.1 Sumerlaeia bacterium
CACGCCATAACCATTCCGCACTCCTCATTCCTCATTCCGCATTCCCCATTCCACATTCCGCATTCCAAAAAAGGGTGCCCTGCGGCCGAGATTTCTCTCGGATCCGCGTGGCACCCTTTTGTCTTTTGGCCTGTTGGCTTGGGGCAGTTTCCAGTTGTGAATGACCGGGCGGGTGCCGTAGACTAAGCCACGTGTGTGCCGAGCGCCCGCGACCGTGCGCGGACGGGATCGAACGTAGGAAAGGAAACGCCGCCACCGATGATTGACCAGCCGATCATGCCCGACCCCGAGCAACCGCACGAGGAGCCCGCCGAGGCGATGAGCTCCGACCCGAACCAGCCGGCGCATCCGTCGCGCCATTTTGAATATCTGCTCGAGCAATTCCGCGCCAGCCTGGCCGCCGAGGGCCCCGCGGCCTATCAGCGCTGGGGGCTGACGCTTTACCACTCGATGAACGACGAGGAGCTGGAGGCCCAGCGCGAGCAGCTCGGCTTCGCCCCGGCCGATGCGCTGGACCACTTTAATCGCGGCTGCCTGCTGGCGGCGCGCGAGGATTTCGCCGGCGCCGCCCGTCACTTCGGCGAGGCCGTCAAGCTCGACGCCGGGCTGGCCGAGGCGCTCTACAACCTGGCGCTGGCCCAGGAATCGGCCGGCCAGAAGGCCGAGGCCAAGCGCAGCTGGAACCAGTATCTGGAGCGTTTTAGCGACCGCGAAGACGGCGCCGAGGTGCGCGAGCACCTGGTTGCCCTGGCCTGAGTCCCGATTGCCTGCCGTTGTGGTTGCGCCGGCGTTGCCGATGATCAGATTGCTCATCCAGCTCTGTATATTCATGTCGGCGGCGGCGTTGGCGCCGGCTGGAATGGCGGCCCAGTTGCGGGATTTTTCCTGGCAGACCGGCGCCAGCGGCCTGACCTTCCGGATCGAGCTGGACACCCCCGCCGCGCCCCACTACACCAACGAGATCCTGGACCACAACTACTTCTATCTGGACTATTGGGACATGGCCGGCCCGACCGAGCCGGCCGAGTGGTCGGTGCCGGGACCGGGGGTGCATTTCGTGCGCCGGGTTTATTACCCCGACCAGCGGGTGTTGCGGCTGGTGTTTTACTCACGCGACGAGCTGCGCGTGGCGATCGGCGGGGACGGGCGCATCCAGCAGGTGCGGGTGGCTCCGATCCAGTATCGCAAGCTGGGGGAGGCGGTCGGCGGCCCCCGCAAGCGGGTGGTGATCGACGCCGGCCACGGCGGCAAGCCGGGGGACGCCCAGTATCACATCGGGGCGGCCAGTTCGCGAAAGGTGGGCGGGCGCACGCTGCTGGAGAAGGAGATTACGCTGCAGATCGCGCAGCGACTCCAGCGGATGATCGACATGGCGCCCAACATCGAGGCGGTGATGACGCGCAGCGAGGATGTTTATGTCTCGCTGCCCGAGCGGGTGGAGATGGGCGAGCGCGCGCGGGGAGACCTGTTCCTGAGCATTCACCTGAACGCCACCGACAGCCGGAAAAAGACCGCGCGCGGGTTCGAGGTCTATTACCTGAGCGACGGCTCGCGGGTGGTCAACAACCACCTGCTGGCGCTCGAGAACGAATGGCCGGCCTCCGAACGCAACCTGTCCTCGAGCCGCGAGGACGTGGCGGCGATCCTGCGCAGCCTGGCGGGGGACAAGATCGCCGAGCGGCAGGCCGAAAGCCGGCAACTGGCGGGGCTGGTGGGGGATGAGTTTCGGCGCTGGGGCTATTCGCGGGAGTTTTATCGGGGCGTGAAGTCGATGCCGTTCCGGGTGCTGGTGCAGTATGCGATGCCGGCGGTGCTGGTGGAGTGTTACTTTCTGGATAACCCGACCGAGGCGGAGCTGGTGGTGCGCGCCGAGGTGCAGGAACGGATTGCGGCCTTGCTTTTCAATGGCATCAATCGCTATTTTGCCATGACCGACCCGGCCTTTGAGCCGAGCCTTGCCAGTCGCGGGGAAGGAAACTAGGAACCTGTATGGCTACCGTCCGCCAGATGGCGCGCCAGCGCGCGCTGCAACTGCTCTATGCGCTGGAGTTCGCCGACCCGCGGGATGAGGATTTCTCGGTCGTGGAGCGGCGCTTCCTGGCGGCCAGCCCCGACCACCGGCGCGGCTGGGGGCCGTTCGGGCGCGAGCTTGCGCGCCATGCCCACGAGGAGCGGCGCGAGCTGGACGACACGATCCAGCCGCTGCTGCGCGGCTGGCGGCTGGAGCGGCTGCCGATCTTGGACCTGATCTGCCTGCGGCTGGCGCTGGCCGAGCTGCGCCACTTTGCCGACATCCCGCTGCGCGTGACGATCAACGAATACATCGAGCTGGTGCGCCAGTTCAGCAGCGAGGAGGCGACCCAGTACGTCAACGCGGTGCTGGACCGCCTGTCGGCCGATTTCAAGCACAAGGATTTCAAGGCGAGCCAGCCGGAGCCCGAAGCGGAGGAAGAGGACTGAGCCATGGCCGAGGAAAAGCTGATGGACGAGCAGGAACTGGACGCACTGCTGCGCAAGGCGCACACGCTGATGGAGGCGCTGCCCTATATCCAGCGCTTCCGCGGGGCGACGGTGGTGATCAAGTATGGCGGCCACGCGATGCTCGCGCCCGACCTCAAGCATCGGGTGATGCAGGACGTCGTGCTGATGGAGAACGTCGGGATTAACCCGGTGATTGTCCACGGGGGCGGGCCCGAGATCACGACGCTGATGGACCGCATGGGCATCCAGAGCGAGTTTGTCGACGGCCAGCGCGTGACCACGGCCGAGACGCTCGACGTGGCGGAGATGGTGCTGGCGGGGCGGCTCAATGGCGAGATCGTCTCGCGGCTGAACGTGCTGGGCGTGCGGGCGGTGGGGCTGTCGGGCAAGGATGGCAACCTGATCACGGCGCGCAAGCTGCAGAGCGAGGGCGGGCGCGACATGGGCTACGTCGGCGAGGTCGAGCGGGTAGACCCCGAGGTGGTGCGCGTGCTCGATCAGCATGGGTTCATCCCGGTGGTGTCGCCGATCGGAGCGGGGCGCGACGGCCAGACCTACAACATCAATGCCGACACGGTCGCCGCCGAGCTGGCGATGGCGCTGAAGGCGCAGAAGCTGATCCTGCTGACCGATGTGCGCGGCATTCTGCGGGACCCCAAGGACCCTTCGACGCTGATCCGGCGGGTGGCGGCGGCGGACGTGGAGGGGCTGATCGCGCAGGGGGTGATCAAGGGCGGGATGATCCCCAAGGTGCGGGCCTGCCGCAAGGCGCTCGAGGTCGGGGTCGGCTCCACGCACATCCTGGATGGCCGCATGCCCCACGCCCTGCTGACCGAGCTGTTCACCGATATGGGCGTCGGCACGATGATTCACTCGTGAGCGGGCGCCGGGCCAGCGGCTGGCGTTTGTGGCTGGGGATGAACCTGGCGGTCTGGGCGATGCTGGCGCTGACGCTCGGCCTGCTGCACCTGTGGGTGGCGCCCACCGATAGCTTTCTGCTGATGGGGGTGCTGATTGGGCTGGCCTTCACGCTGCTGTCGTTGACGTGGCGGGGGGAATAGCGTCAGGCTTAAGCGGTTGGTCGATGCGGACGTGGCGGAATTGGCAGACGCGCTGGACTTAGGATCCAGTTCCGAAAGGAGTGGGGGTTCGAGTCCCCCCGTCCGCACCACAAGCACAGCTACCCGCAAGCCATAGATGCAGGGTATCACCGGCGTCCTGCCGGTGCCATACCCGGGGCGCCACGCTAAACGCCTCCTTGGGCTTTTTGAACTGCACCTACCCTTTCAGCGTGAAATGCCGGCCGTGCCATACCCGGGCTAAACACATACCTTCGGCGGTGCATCCGTGGGGGTGGTCGGGCGAGGTTGCGGAATCAAGATGCGGACCATTACCCTTTGCCAATGCCGGGTTTTCCTGTGTATCGTGGTGCCGTGATTTCAAGCGACGATTTAAAAGAATCCGAAGGATCAGGACATGAAGCGATGGTTTGCCGGGCTCCTCGGGCTCTGCGTGACATTCAGCTGGGCCGTTCCATCCCACGCGGCCGCGGCCGGGCCCGATATTCTTGTCATCATGCCCGACCAGATGCGCGGCGACGGGATGTCTGCCGTCGGGCACCCCGTGGTGCACACGCCGAATCTGGACGCGTTGGCGGCGGAGGGGACGCTTTTTCGGCGCGCCTATTCCTCGGTCCCCTCGTGCATCCCGGCGCGGGTCGCCTTCCTGACCGGGCAGCAGCCGCAGACCAGCGGGGTGGTCGGCTATGGGCAGCGGACCATCACCGAACCGACGCTGCCGGCGGTGCTCGCGCAGGCGGGCTATACCACGGTGCTGATCGGACGTAACATGCACCAGTCGCCCGCCAGCGGAGATCTGGGCTATCAGCAGCAGGACCCGCCCAAGGAGGACCCGGTCGCGGGCGATATCGCGCTGAAGGCGCGGCACCCTGAGAGTGGCGGGGTCAAGGGGATTCTGGAGACGCTGGGGATCGACAGCAACCGCTGGCCGGCCGCGCCCTGGCCCTATGAGGAGGAGCTTCACCCCACGTCATGGATCATGGCGCGCTCGCGCCAGGTGGTCGCCGAGACGCCGGCGGACCAGCCGCTCTTCCTGACCGCCTCGTTCTACGCGCCCCATCCGCCGCTGTTCCCTCCCGTGCGGTTGTTCGAGAAGCACCTTGCGAGCGAGCTGCCGCCGGTGGCGATGGGGGACTGGGTCGACCAAAGCGCGCTGTCGCCCGAGGGCAGCCAGCCCCACGGCGAGCGCGTGCTGCTGCAGGGGGAGCTGCTGCGCCGCGCCCAGGCGGGCTACTTTGGCCTGATCGAGCAGCTGGACGAGCAGGTGGGCGGGCTGATCGAGGATTTCCGCGCGCGCAGCGAGAAGGCGGGCCGCGAATGGGTGGTGCTGTTTACCTCGGACCACGGCGAGATGCTGGGCGATCACGGTTACTTCCGCAAATGCGAGCCGTATGAAGGTTCGGCGAACATCCCGCTGATCGTGACCGCGTCCGAAGGCCTGGGCCTCCGGCGGGGGGCGCGCACGATGGAGCCCGCCGGGCTGGAGGATCTCATGCCGACCCTGCTCGAGCTGGCCGGCGTGGAGCAACCGGCGACGGTCGATGGCCTCAGCCTGGTGCCGGTGCTGCGCGGGTCGGAGGCGCCGCTGCGTGAGATGCTGCACTACGAGCATAGCCCGCTTTACCGACCCGAGCAGGGGTTTCATGCCCTGGTCGACCGCCAATACAAGTATATCTGGCGGCCCTCCAACGGGGAGGAACAGTTGTTCGACCTGACGGCCGATATCCTCGAGGAACACAACCTCGCCGTGGCGCCGGGGCAGGCCGAGACGCTCGCGCTCTGGCGCGGCCGAATGATCCAGCGCCTGAGCGGGCGACCCGAGGGCTTTACCGACGGCCAGACCCTCCTGGCCGGCCGCCCCTACAAGCGGCTCTACGAGCCCCGGACCAGAACCAATCCCTGAGGCATCGAACGACAGCCGTTCCGCAAGGAGCGGCTGCCGGCGCGGGGGACCTCCACCGGTTAGTTATTGAGAGGACGGGAAATTCCAGAGGCCGGGTGCTTCAAACCATGAATAGAAAATGGTATCAACACCCATTGATTAAAGGGGTGGTATTCGTTCTGCTCTTGATAGGGCTCATCTTGGCTGTAGAGGTGGGTGCCTACCTTTCCAATTTCATCCTCCCTTGGCATCGTCATTCAGCAATTGAAACAGCCCTATCGTGGGGTGGCTTGGCTGCTCTGCCTGCGACAGCTACGAATATTACAATCAAGACATCCGGCAGCATGTTCACACGGACCTTCCAGCTCGAATTCGATGCCCCGACCCATGAAATCAATAAATGGATTGCGGGCTCAGCCCGTTTATCAGGGATCAATCCACGCATAGTTCACTCAGACCAGGTCAAACGTTTTGATGTTTTTCCTGGAGAGCGAGGTGCTGACGGTGGCTGGGTTGAGGTGCGCGAAGATGGGCGAAAAATAATTGTCCGAATGTCATGGAGCTAGATGAAGCAGTCTGTATAAGTTTCTGCTCATAACACACCCAAAATTCTTTCAGGAGCAGCCCCATGTCCGCGACGATCAAAAAATCAATCATCATGATGCTAGCCCTCGTCGGGCTGGTGATGGCTGCTCCGGCGGGGGTGGCCGAAGGCGCGGCGGCCGGCGAGCGCCCGCCGAATATCATCTTCATCCTGGCCGATGATCTTGGCTATGGGGAGCTGGGCTCCTATGGCCAACAGAAAATCCGCACCCCGCGGCTGGACCAGCTGGCGGCCGAGGGCATCCGCTTCACCCAGCACTACAGTGCCTCAAGCGTCTGCGCCCCGGCGCGCTGCGCGCTGATGACCGGGAAGCATTCCGGGCACAGCTTCATCCGCAACAATTCGGAAGTGATGCCCGAGGGCCAGCAGCCGTTGGAGGCCGCCGAGGTGACTGTCGCGCGGCTGCTCAAGCAGGCCGGCTATGCAACGGCGGCGATCGGCAAGTGGGGGCTGGGGCCGGTGGGCTCTGAGGGCGATCCGGCCCGCCATGGCTTCGACCTGTTCTTCGGTTATAACTGCCAGCGCCAGGCGCACAGTTATTATCCGGATCACCTCTGGCACAACGACCGTCGCATCGACCTGAGCGCTTGGAATGGAATCTATCCGCGGCGCGAGAATGGCGGGCTGGAGGCTGGTTTTGAGCAGATCGAGGGGGAGCCGGGTGAATTCTTTAATCGATTCGGTGGGCGGATGTATGCGCCGGACCTGATGATCGAGCAGGCGCTGCGCTTTATCGACCAGCACCGCGACCAACCGTTTTTCCTCTACTACCCGACGCCCGTGCCCCATCTGTCGCACCAGGTGCCCGAGGATTCGCTGATGGAATACCTTGGGCTGGGCTGGGACGAGGGGCCCTTTCTGGGAACCCGGACCTATCTGCCCCACCCCGCCGCCAAGGCCGCGTATGCCGCGATGATCACGCGGATGGACAGGGACGTGGGGCGGCTGATCGACCGAGTGGAGGCGCTGGGGTTGACGGGGGAGACGGTGATTTTGTTCAGCAGTGACAACGGTCCCTTCGAGCCGGCCAACCTGCCTTACCTGGATTTCTTCGGCAGCACGGGCGGGCTGAGAGGCAGCAAGATGATGTTCTATGAGGGAGGCATCCGGGTGCCGCTGATCGCTCGCTGGCCCGGCCGGATCGAGCCGGGGGGCGTTAGTGCGTGGGCCGGCTACCATCCGGATTTCCTGCCGACCGCGCTGGAGCTGGCCGGGCGCGACGACCTGATTCCGCCCGGCATCGACGGCATCAGCTTTGCCCCGGAACTGCTGGGCGACTCGGCGCGCCAGCGGCGGCATGAATACCTGTATTGGGAACGGCCGGCGGGCGGCGGGGTCCAAGCGGTGCGCATGGACGAGTGGAAGGCGATCCGATTTAACGCCGGAGGCAAGCCCGGCCCGATCGAGCTGTATCATCTGCCAACGGATCTCAGCGAGACGAAGAACGTGGCTGACAGCCACCCGCAGATCGTTGAGCGCATTGGGGGGATCATGCGCGAGGCGCGGATGCCCTCGCCCACCTTTCCATTGCGCATGCTTGGGGAGCCGGGGACGTAAAATCAGTCGGCATCGGATTGCGCCAAGGCCTCGGCCGGGACGATCTGCCCGCCGACGCGCGAGAGAACGAGGGGTGCCTTGCCGCCGGCGGTCCTGGGGATGCTTTCGACGATTTTGATGTCGAAGTCAAGGCGGCTGCCGAGATACTGGGCCAGAGCCCGACGTAAGAGCTGCTCGTCAGACGGGCCCCATTGCGGAGATGTCGTGGCGCGCAGGGTCACATGGCCAGGCTCGGTCTGCACGTATTGATATTGGCGCAGGTGGGGCGTCACGTCCTCGAGCCGGATCATCGTGGAGAGCAATTGGCCGTGGCGGTCCAGCAGCGACTGGCGCTGGCGTCCGCCCAGGATCTTCATCCGCGGGAAGGCCCGGCCGCACGGGCAGTCTCCGGCAAGCGGCATGGCCATGTCGCCGGTGGCGTAGCGGATCAGCGGCATTGCCAGGTTGGTCAGCGAGGTGGCGACGATGGCGCAGCCGCCGGGATCGGGCCAGGCGGGATCGGGGATAAGCTCGGTGACGCCGTATTCCATGATCTGGTGATGGCCGGTGTGGTGTTCGCAGTCGGTGGCGACGGCGACGCGCTCCTCCATTCCATACCAGTCGAAGACCGGGCAGCCGAAGTAGTCCTCGATCATCCGCCGTGCCGATTCGCTCAGGACCTCGGCAATCGTGAAGACCGCGCGCGGGCGGATCGGCGCGGGACGGTCGGCGTCACGCAGCAGCCCGATCAGGTCGCAAAGCACGGTGGGGTAGGCATTGATGAACCGCGGCCGGTGGCGCGCCAACTCGCGGGCATAGTCATCGATGCGTCGCCGCTCGATCCGGTGGATCGAGAAGTAAACCTTGTTCTGGATGGGGTTGATTTCGCAGATCGACTCACCCTGGCCGACGAGGTAATTGGCGCGCAGGACGGCGCAGCGGTCGCCGGGACGATAGCCGCCCCAACCGTAAAAGCGCCATTCGAACGGACCGCCAAAGAGGAATTCCTCACGCCGGTCGACCTCGATGGACAAACGCTCGCCGGTGGTGCCGCTCGTGATGACGGTGGCGCGCCGGCTGGCGGGAAAGGCGCGCGCCAGCAGGTCAGTCCGCCGCGCGTGGATGATTTCCCGAGTCAACAGCGGCAGGCGCGGCAAATCGGCCACCGACTCAAAATTGGCGGGAGTCAGGGCGCGCTCCTGCATCACCTCGCGGTAATAAGGCACCTGTTCCCATGCGTAATGGATGAGTGCGCGCAGGCGCTCGTTCTGCCAGTCATCGAGCTGCTGCCGACTCCACCACTGGCTGAGCTCGAGTTGCGCGAGTCGGTGGTGGAAGGCGCGCCCCCTCCGCAGGCGTGCAGGGATGGAGGAGTAGAGTTGCTTGCAGAGCCGCTGTGCCGCGCGCGGCATGTGCCGATAGAGATCCTGCCCGATAAACATGATCGACAAGGTCGTAATCTCGCTGAAGGATCAGCGGGGGGCGACGGAGCGCCCCCCGGAAGGGATAGGGCTGGAGCGCCTGAGAAACGGCTCAGTGCTTGACGCGCTCGTATTCGGTCAGGTAGCCGCGGAAGAGGCGGCGGTGTTCCTCCTCGTCGCCCAGCAGATTGATGATCAGGTCCTGAGTGACGTAGTCCACGCCCTCGCACATCTTGATGATGTCGGTATAGTGGGCAATGGCGTCCTCCTCGGCCTGGATGACGCCCTTGATCACCGAGATGACGTCGGTGGAGTCCTGAGGCGGCTGAAGCGACTTCTGCTCCATCTTGAGTGCGATCGAGCCGGGGATTTCGGCATCCAGGACCTTGAGGCGATGGGCGAGCTGCTGGGCATGGCCCATCTCGTCCTGGATTTCAGTTTCAAGTGATTTTCGGATTTGCTCGGCGCGCACCCCGTCCAGGTGCACCGAGTTGGCCAGGTAGTTGATCACCGTCTCCAGCTCCATATTATAGGCCTTGTTGAGGGCCGATACGATCTGGTCATGCTGCTTGGTTTCCATGAGTATGGGTCTCCCGTATCGAAATTTCTGCTTGAGCCGACTACTGTTCATTTTGTCCGGGTTGGACCTTGGGAGGCAAGTTTTCGGCGATGCAGAAGGAGGCGCCGGGTCGTCCCGATTCGGATTGGGCGCCGCGGGCGGGCGTGGTAAAATCGTCATATGGGGCGAGCTGGGAGGGAACAAAAACCCCTGGCGCCGAGTCTGTCGCAGTGGAACCGGGATCGGGACCCAATTTCGAATTGGAAGCAGTGATGGGTTGTCAGGTCGGAGGTCCGAATCATGCGACACAAATTTGCCAGTCTTCTGCTGCTCGTGGTGGCCGCGACCAGCACGCCGGCCTCGGCCGACGATTTTTCGGTCAGCTTGAGCCTGGGCTACGGCAGCGCCGGTTTTTATGACTATTACGTGAGCCGGGTTTATGAGCCGGTCTTCACGCCTCATATCAGCCATTCGTATGTCCATTACGAGACCTATTTCCCGATGTATCGGCCCTATCATCCGGTTCACTTCAGGAGTTATGAGGCGCGGCCGTTCTACGGTTTCATCTATGACCCCTACTACTGCGCGCCGCATTATTATTACCGGCCGGCGTTGCCGTATGTGCTGCCCTACCGGACGGTGACCGTCGTCGAACATGTCTACCCATCCTATTACAGCTATTATACGCCCTATAGCGGCTGGAGCAGCTCCTTGAGCTTCGGTTTCAGCTACTCGGACAGGGGGTCGCGCCATTCCTTCTACGACCGGCACCACCACGGACGAAATTGGGATCGTGGCCATGGTCGAGATTGGGATCGGCATGACCGTGGGCGGGACTGGGACCGCCGCGATTATGGGCGGGACTGGGACCACCGGGATTATGGGCGGGATGATCGTGATCGGGATCGGCGCGAAGGCGGGCGCGACAGCTGGCGCGCTGATTCAGCCTGGGAGCGCCCGGGTTTTGACCGCTCCGGATCGGGAGCCCGCAGTGAGGCCCCGAGCTTTGGAACCACCCCCGGCACGCTGCGGGGTTCGCCGGCCCTGCATGGCCGCGACAGCCGCAGTCCGCTCGATTCGGCCGTCAGTGGCCGCCAGGGCGAGACGCCGGGATATGCCGGCCGTACCGGCGGCGGGGCGGGTGAGCGTCCCGGTCGCTCGGGCGAAACAGGCTTTGCCGGCCGCGACCTGACTGGCCGCATGCTGCCCGAGCGTGGGGTCACTCCGGCGACCCCGGCCACTTCCGCCGGCAGCATGCGCGAGAGGATGGACCGGCGGGCGGGCGAGGTGCCGGCGCCGGCCGCGGGCAACATCAACCAGAGTCGTTTTGGGCGCACGACGGGCGAGAGTGTGGGAGGTCGCGATCTGACCGCTGAGAGCGGCCGCACGTTGCCCTATCGTGGCGCTACTCCTGCAACCCCCGGTACCTCCATCGGCAGCCTGCGCGAGAGGATGGACCGGCGGGCGGGTGAGGTGCCGACGCCGGCCGGCAGCCTCAGCCAGAGTCGTTTCGGGCGCACGGGCGAGAGTGGGCGCATCACCGAGCCGATCCGCACCACCCCGCGGCTGGAGAGCACGCGGCCCGAGCTGGATCGCTCGCGGATGGATATCCGGCGTTCCGGGCCGAGTATGCCGACATTTGATCGTTCGCCGTCGTCCAGCCGGACCGATATCGGCCGCCGGATCGAATCGGGCCCGATGCACACGATGGAACGGCCGGCGCCGCGCATGGAAGCGCCGATGCAGCGGATGGATAGCGGACGCTCCGCCATCTCGCAAAGGATGGACTCGCGCGGCGGCGGGTCACCGGCGGCGGCGCCGGGGCGCAGTTCGAGCAGCAGCCGCGAATCGTTCGGGCGCAGCGATCGGCGATGATGAATTGGAAATCGTGAGGGTCGGAAAGGATGGCCGGGATTCACTCCCGGCCATTCCTGTTGAAGCTGGTCTAATCGTGGCGGGCCGAATCCAGCATCAGTTCAAGCAGCTCGCTGAACTCGATGCCGATGGCGGCGGCGGCCTGGGGGAGCAGGCTGGTGGCGGTCATGCCGGGTATGGTGTTGATTTCGATGATGACGGGGCGCTGGGCCCCGAGGATGAAATCCACGCGCGAGAAGCCGCGACAGCCCAGCGTCATGTGCGCCGCGCGCGCGAGGGTCTGAATGGTGCGCGTGGTCTCCTCATCGATGGGAGCGGGGGTCAGCTCGCGCGTCATGCCGGGGGTGTATTTGGTTTCATAATCGAAGTAGCGGCCCTCGGGCGGGATGATTTCGGTGACCGGCAGGGCGATCAATTCCCGCTCGCGTTCGAGCAGGCCGCAGGTCAGCTCGCGGCCGGGGATGAAGCGCTCGATCAGCACCTGCTCGTTGACTTCGAAGGCGATGGCCAAGGCCTCGGCCAGAGCATCGCGCTCGCGCACGATCGAGATGCCGACGCTGGAGCCGCCGGTGGTCGGCTTGACCACGCAGGGGATGCCGACGGCGCGTTCGATGGCCGCCAGGTCGGGCGGGCGGTCGGCGTGGGCCAGCGCCGAGGGGGCGATGGGCAGACCCGCCGCGTTCAGGATCGCCTGGGTGCGGGCCTTGTCGAGCGCCAGCGCCGAGGCCGCCGCCCCCGAGCCGGTGTAGGGAATCTTCGCCAGATCGAGGGCGCCCTGGATGCGCCCGTCCTCGCCCATCATGCCGTGCAGCACGAGCAGGGCGGCATCGGGGGCCTCGGCGGCCAGCCGCGCCAGCGCGGCGGGAAAATCATGCTCGCTAGACCCGTAATGCTCCGGCTCGACGTCCCAGCGCGGAGCCTCTCGCAGCGCGGCGGCGTCGGGATCGGCAGCGCCCCAGACCCAGCGCCCCTCGCGCGTGATGTAGATCGGCTGGACCGCCAGCGGGGATGTCGCACCCAGCCGGCGCAGGCCGTCGGCCACCTGCGAGGCGGAACTGATCGAAATCTCGTGTTCGGGTGAGACCCCGCCGAAGATCAGGGCGATGCGGCGGGGGGGAGAAGAAATCATTAAAACGCTCCTCGGCAACATCAAGAACCAAGGCGTCTTGGGCGCCACCTCCAGCATGGTCGGCGCTTGTGGGATTTTCAAGGCCAATGCGGACTGGGCGCCGTCGTCCATCGCAGCGAGTGAGGCGCAACCAAAAAAATTGCAGCCATGAGAAAGAGACGGATCTCTCATCAAGCCACAAAGACACAAAGATACGGCATGGTGCGGGTGGGAATCCGAGCAGGAAGTTTAGCCGCAAAGGCATGGAGGCGCACAGGAAGCGAAGCGAACAAAGGGGCGCATCGTTGGGAAACTATGTTAGATTCCCTCGTCGCGGAAGCTGAAGAAATCGTCGGCGCCGAGGATGATGTGGTCGAGGACGCGAATGCCGAGCAGCTCGCCGGCCTCGCGCAGCCGGCGCGTCACTTCCTTGTCCTCGGGGCTGGGCTGGGGGTCGCCGCTGGGGTGATTGTGCATCAGGATAATGGCCGAGGCGGCATGGCGGATCGCCTGCTGGAAGACCTCGCGCGGGTGGGCCAGGCTGCCGGTCAGCGTGCCCTTGCTGACGATCTGGTCGCGCATGATGCGGTTCTTGGAGTCGAGCAGGACGATGACGAAATGCTCCTGCGGCAGGTTGCGGAAGCGGCCGCGGTAGGCCTGCCAGATGTCGTCGGCGCAGCGAATCTGCTCGCCGGGGGCCAGGGCGGTCATCGCGAAGCGGCGGCCCAGCTCGAGCGCGGCCTTGAGTTGAAGCGCGCGAGCGCGAGTCAGCCCACGCACCGCGGTCAGCTCGACCAGTGAGGCGCGCTCGAGCGAGGGGAGGTTGCCGAAGCGCTCGAGCAGCGCGGCGGCCAGCTCGAGCCCGCCCCCGGCGCCGAGCAACGCCGCCAGCAGCTCGACATCATCAAGGCGCTCGCCGCCATCACGGGCCAGCCGCTCGCGCACGTCATCGAGCTCGGCGCGGCGGCGGAGGGAGTCGGCCGGCAGGGTGGGCGAGGGTTGAAATCGGGCGAGCGTGCAGCCCGCGCGCAGCGGGCACTCGGAGCAGCGCGGCCGGGCGACGCACCAGCCGCCCCCTGCGGGTTGGGGGGCGGTGCCGGTGAGCCAGCGCAGCAGCGCCGCCAACGAGGCCGGCTCGATGCCCGCCAGACGCGCCATCTGTTCGGCGATGGCTTGAGCCTGCGGGAGGTGGCGGGCGTCGCGCGGGTCTTGCTCGAACAGGCCGAAACGCCAGAGGAAGCGGCGCAGGGCAGGCTCGGGAACAATGATCGGGCGGCCCAGCCGCTCCAGCAGCCGCCAGCCGCGCAGGCCGGCCAGACCCGGCAGATGGCTGCGCCAGGCCTCGACCTCGGCGGCCGGGGCGAGGCCACCGACACGCTCGGCCAGCGGCGCCAGTCCCGCGCGAGTGGCCGACTCCAAGCCGGCACGCAGGCGCGGCCCGTGCGCGAGCAGGCGCTCCTCGTCAGGAGTCAGACTTCCAATCGGCAACGCGGCCTGGCCATTGGCCAGCAGTGCCCGCGCCAGCGCGCGCACCCGGCGCAGCGGCGCGCCCACCGCCGCCGGGCGCCCGGCCTGGGCTTGCAGCCAGGCCTCGAGCACCCGCGCCGCGGGCGAAACACCGTCCGCGGGCGCGGCCTCGGCGCCGGGCAAGGCTCCGCCCGAGGCGTCCAGGTAAAGCCCGCGCAGCCGTTCGATGCCGTCGATGGTCTGGAGGTCAGTCGGCATGCGCCCTGTTATGCCGTAATCGCGGGTGAAGGACAATCAAGAAACAAGCCCATGCAGCGGTTCCTTGATCCTTAAAGAATATCTGCTGTTCACGAAACACACGAAATGAGGAGCACGAATAGACACGACAAGGCATCAAGTGCTGCCGGGGGCTGATTTCATTTTCGTGTTCTCTTTCGTAATATCCTTCGTTTTCTTGTTATCCTGCGAAAATTCGGCCGCCCCTTCAGGGCCCGGATGTTTGGGCACCTTGACCGGGGGTTCCCTGCGGTCACCCCCGACTACCTGCGATCGCCCCTTCGGGCTGGGTTTTTGACGGAATGGGCCGGGAATCAACCCACGGCTGTCAATCCCAACCTCCGATCTAGAGCAGTTCTCGAAAATAATCAGCGCGATCTGACGGCTGCGAGCAGCGGCCAAGAACTCCCGCAATGCTCGGAATAGCGCTGCTATGCCTGCGCTTGCCGAACCCTTGATCCTTACTCTCGCTCGACCGCCATTCGGCACTTCCTTTCGGCAGCAGCTCTAATCCTGGACCAGCGGGATGCAGAGGGTGAACGAGGAGGTCATCCTGCTGAAGCCGCCGGGGCCATCGCCGCAGGCCGCGTAGAGCCATGCGGGGCGGCCATTTTCCATGAGCACGAAGGGGCGCTCGAGCTGGCCGAGCACCTGCTCGGTGCCGTCGCTCCAGGTGATTCGCCGGCTCCAGGCTTTGGGCTGGTCGGCCAGGCGCCAGTTGAGGCCATCCTCGGAGAGCGCCATGATGCCGGCGTGGCGCTCTCCCGACAGGGCGCCGCTCATGTCCTTGGCGATCATCGCGTAACCGGTCTCGGTCTTCCAGACGAAGGGATCCTCGACCTCTCCGAGCCGATCGCGCCCGAAGACGGGCCCATCGCTGACGACCTGATAGGGCCCCAGGTAGTGCGGGGCGCGCGCCACGCCCAGCATCATGCTGCTCTGGCGGTGGCCCTCGTAGCGGCGCGACTTGAACATCAGCAGCACCGAACCATCCTCGTGCACCACCGGCGAGGGATTGGAGGTCAGGTAGCTGTAGAAGGTGCCGGGTTGGGTGTCGAGCACCGGCTGGTCAAGGCGCGTCCATGGGCCTTCGACGCTGGGCGCGGTCGCCACGCCGATCCGCTTATTGGAGCGGGCGACGATGCAGCGCGGATCGCTGAGCGGGAAGGGTTGGCCCAGCTCCGGCGGGTCGAGCGGGTGGGTGCTGCCCATGTAGTAGAGGATGTAGGTCGTGCCATGGCGCGTGATCGAGGGGTTGTGGGTGGCGCATCCGTCCCAGTATTCGGCTCCGCGCGCGGGCAGAACCACCTCCTGGAACTCGAACGGCCCCTGCGGCGTGTCCGAGACCGCCCGCACGACCTCCGAATAGACCATCCAGCCGGGGTGAAAGGCGATCTGTTTGGGCCAGCGCGAGGCGAACATGTGGTAGCGTCCATCCTCGGCCTTGATCACGGAGCCGTCCCAGACCCAGTAGCCCTCCATGCGGAAGCCACCCTCGCGCGGTACGATTCCGAGAGCGGGGAAGGACTCGGCCCTCGCCGGTGGCGTGGATGCAAGGAGCAGCAGCCCGAGCAGGATCGAAAGAAGCGGCTTGTGGTTGATCATGAGAGTTCATCCCGTTGGTTCGTTGGTGTGGCGGCGCCCGCGGTCGCGGGGCGGTCGCGTGTGGGGGATCAGTTGCCCGGGGCGGATTCCGGCTCCTCGAGGCTCACCCGGAGCGGCTGCGTCAGGCGCAGGTAAAGCTGATCGATGGGGTCGAAGCCGGCTTCACGCTCAAATTCATAGAACAGGCAGGCATTTTTCTCATAGTAGGATGACCCCCGCGGAATCGGCTGGATCATGCGGATGAGGTCCTCCTGGGTCAGCTCGCCGCCAACGCGCCGGGGCGCATAAACGAGGCTGCGGAACCAATAAAGGCCGCCATCGTGCTCGCTCAGGACGGTGCGCGAATTGTAGAGCGGCGCCGGGTGGCCGGTCAGCAGATTGCGGTTGTCCCAATCCAGCCGCAGGCTTGCATAACCATAGCCGTTGCCGGCGTGGCAGAAGGTCACCCAGGGAAGGTTGGCGGGCAGGGCGCTGCCGAGCACGTGACCCCCCTGGCGCAGATCGTGGAAAATCGGGGTGGAGCCGAGCTCGCCGCGGTGGCCGGCAACCAATCCAATTGATTCGGTGCGCCAGGCGGCGTGGGTAAAGTCTTCGGTGGCGAAGCCGAACTCATTATTGCGGATCGCGAAGGTCCGGGTATCCTTCATGGCCTCCATGCGCGATTCCATCAGGAACCAAGGCAGACCGGCGTAGAAACGATAGTTGACCTCCATCCAGACCGTGTCCTGGCCGGGGATCAGTTGGTGGCGGCGGATCGAAAAGAAGACCGGGCCCGCCTCAACCTCATAATCGGGCTGGTTGAAATGATGGGCATACCACCAGCGATAGTTGCCCTTGGGGTATTGGTCGTTCAGGACGATGAAGTCAGGATTCCAGTGCAGCGTGCCGTGCATGAAGCGGAAGCTGGGGTGGTTGGCAAACTTTAGGTCGATCTGGTCGATCTGCCCGCTGGGGTCGTGCGTCTGGATTCGGAAATATTCATTTTCGATGGTCCGCGTCACGCCCTCGCCCGAGACGGCGAGCCCTGTCGGCGGCGCCCCGGTCGGGGCCGCCGGATCGATCTCAAGCAGGTAGCGCGACTCACCTTGGGCCGGCACATCGGCAAAGAAGGTCAGGCGGGCCAGCAGTTGCGCCGGCGCAGCCGGGAGGCGAATATCATGAACCTGCGACGGCACCACTGCGGCCGGTTCCCGACTGATGTCGAGGACCCGCACGATGGAGTTGGCCCAGCCGGCCAGGTCGATCACCGGCGCGGCCGGCCGCTCGAGCCGGATTTCCACCTCGACCGGCTCGTGGCTGCGCTCCAAGCCGTTGAGCTCACTCAGGCGAATGATCTTGCGGATGGGTGCTTCGGCGGCGGCCACTCCAGCCATGCCCAGCAGCAGGGCCAGGTTGAGCAGCAGGCAGGTGCATCGGAATCGGAGGTTCCTCATGATTCTACTCCCTCATCGTGGTGACTCATTGCAACCTACTCGCCCCGGAGTTTCAAGGACGATTCCGTTTGCGGTTCAATTGCGGACGAGGGGTGGGTATGATCGTGGGGCGTGGCCGAACGACCGGGCGGTCACCGCGAGCGGCTGCGAATCAGGAGGATGACGATGGGCTCAAGGGCATGGGTGGTGGTGACATTGCTGGTGGTGGTGGCGGGGTGCGCCCCGGTCCAGCGCCGCGTGAGCGATGATGGCCGCATCCGCACGACGCGCACCTATTTCCTCGGGATTCCGGTGGCCACCGAGAAGGCCTGGAGCGAGGGCGACCTGCCCCCCGCGCAGCGCGAGCGGCTCCAGCGCGAAGGCAGCGCCGCCGAGGAGCGGCTGCGCCAGTTCGAGGAAGAAACGCTGCGGCTGCGCCAGGGCACGCCCCCCGACGCGAAATAGAGCAGTTGCCAAAAATCTTCACCGTTCGCAGCCGGCTGTGAGCGGCGGCTGAAGGCTTCCTCAATGCTCGGAATAACGCTGCTATGCCTGCGCTTGCGGAACCCTTGATCCTTGCTCTCGCTCGCCCGCGAATCGGCACTTCTTTTCGGCAACAGCTCTTTAGAGCGTCTGGCCGAGCCGGTAGTTGGGGGCGTCCTTGGTGACGGTGATGTCGTGGGGGTGGCTTTCACGGCGACCGGCATCGGTGACGCGCATGAAGCGGCCGCGCTGCTGCAGTTCCTCAATGGAGCGGCAGCCGTTGTAGCCCATCGAGCTGCGCAGCCCGCCGATATACTGGTTGAGCACATCGCTCGCCGTGCCGACATAGGGCACCATCCCTTGGATGCCTTCGGGGACCATTTTTTCGGGGGCGGCCTGATCCTGGCCGTAGCGGTCGGCG
This sequence comes from Sumerlaeia bacterium, assembly GCA_041687335.1. GTDB lineage: Bacteria > Sumerlaeota > Sumerlaeia > MVZB01 > MVZB01 > JAJFUE01. Next base: position 18,210 of record JAWLCE010000004.1, read on the forward strand.
CTGCCGTGGCGCTGGGCCATCGCCTCGATGGAGCCCATGCCGCGATAGACGACGTATTGGCGCCCCTGATAGAGGATGCGCTCGCCGGGGCTCTCCTCGGTGCCGGCCAGCACCCCGCCCATCATCACGCAGTCGGCGCCGGCCACCAGCGCCTTGGGCACATCGCCGCTGTAGCGGATGCCGCCGTCGGCGATGATCGCCACGCCGCTGCCGCGCGCCGCGCGTGCACATTCATAAACGGCGGTCAATTGGGGGATGCCCACGCCGGTGATGACGCGCGTGGTGCAGATGGAACCTGGGCCCACGCCCACCTTGACGGCGTCGGCGCCGGCCTCGATCAGCGCGCGCGTGCCCTCGGCGGTGGCGACGTTGCCGGCGATCACATCCACCCCGCTGTAGCGTTGCTTGATCCAGCGCACCATGTCGATGACGCCCTTGGTGTGGCCGTGGGCGGTATCGACCACCAGCACGTCGACCTGGCTTTCCATCAGGATCTCGACGCGCTCGTGGGTGTTGGGTCCGACGGCGGCGCCGCAGCGCAGCTTGTGCTGGGGGTCGCGATTGTAGAGCGGGTGTGTGCGCGTGAGGATCTCCTGCACGTCCTTGAAGCAATACATGCCGGTGAAGACGCGCCCCTCAGCCAGGATCGGCAGGATCGAGATCCGGTGCTGGCACATCAGGTCGTAGGCCTGCTGGAGCGTGGTGCCGACCGGGGCGGTGACCGGCTCGCTCAGCATGATCTCGCCCAGGCGGGTCTCGTGACGGTTGCAATACTTCAGCTCGCGGCTGGTGACGATCCCCAGCAGGCGGCGCTGCTCGTCCAGGATCGGGAAGGAGCGGAATTTCCAGCCCTTTTCGCGGCGAGCCAGGTAGACCTCGGCCACGGTGGTGTCGGGGCTCATCGTGCGGGCCTTGGCCAGAAAGCCGTTCAGGTAGAACTTGACGCGCTTGACCTCGGTGCGCTGGGCGATCGGGTCCAGGTTTTTGTGGATGATGCCGATGCCCCCCTGCAGCGCCATCGCGATCGCCATCGAGGACTGGGTGACGGTGTCCATCGCCGCGCTGACGAACGGCACGTTGAGCCCGATGTTGCGCGTCAGGCGCGTGCGCAGGTCGGTCTGGGCCGGCGCGAAGTCGGCGTACTGCGTCACCAGCGTCACGTCGTCATAGGTGAGCGCGATGTGGGGCTGGGACTGCATGAAATCGTCGAGCCAGGGGTTGACCATCGGTCGGGGTCTCCGGGGGCGGGGGGGATGCGAAGGCGATCGGCGCATCAGCGCCGGCAGCCATAATCCAATAGTCAAACAAGATCCCCGGGCGATGTCAATGGGCGGGGCGGCTTTTTCGCGGGGGAGACGGGTCCGGGGGGCGAGGGTTGCGCGGCTGGTGCGGATGGGTGTTGACCAGAAGCAGCCTGAAGGCGTGGCTGACGCATCGGAGCTGATGGTATCGATTTGCGGAATGGGTCATTCGTTACATGCAATCCAATCGCCGGTATTGCAATGGGTTTGCAATCTCATGCATGACGGGGTTTGTGGATTACAAGATCGGGCTGTCCTGTGGGTTGAGGATAGCGGGGTTGTGGTTTGGCTCTCGGGGTTTTCCCCGAATGGTACGGCTTTCGCTTTGGCTGGTGACACTAAGTCATCATCGACTGACCAACTCATTTCCATGGGGGATTGAATCATGTTGCAGACGCTCAAGCGTTTCATGAGTGACGAGCAGGGGCTCGAGACGGTGGAGTATGCCGTGATGGCGGCCTTGGTTGTGGCCGCGGTTGTGCTGGCGGTCCAAGGCCTGCGGACCGCAGTCGCCGGCCGCTTCAATGAAACCGCCACCACGATTACCACCTCGGGAACTGGTAGTTAAGGGCTTTCCGATCATGGAGGCTTCACCACTCCCCTGGCTGATCGTCCTGCTTGCGGCGCTGGCCGGGGGAGTGAGTGACCTGCGCAGCGGACGGATCCCAAACCGGCTGACTTTGCCGCTGTGGGCGGCGGGGTTACTCTGGGGGGCATATTCCAACGGTGGGCAGGGCTTGATCGGTTCGGTGGGGGGTTCACTGCTGCTGCTGATCCCATTCTTCCTGCTGTTCTTGTTTGCGGGGGGCGGGGCGGGCGATGCCAAGTTGATGGCGGCCATCGGCGCCTGGGTCGGTTTGCCTGCCAGTGTTACGGTGCTCGTGGCGGTGACGGTCAGCGGGGCGTTGCTGGGACTGGTGCTGGCGCTGGCGCGTGGGCAGGGTCGCCGGCTGGCGCAAAATATGCGGCGGTTGATCTATGCCATCGCCATCGTTTTGGCCACGCGGCGGCTGGGGGGCACTTGGCTGCAGTATGCGCCCGATCCCGCCACGCGGATGATCCCGATGCGTTATGGGGCGGCGATTTTTTTAGGTGTCTGTCTGGCGGCAGTTTTACAATGGTCCTAAATCCAGGGATTTCGAGGCCTGATCGGATGAACCTTGTGGATCGCCGGCGCACGCGCAGCGGCCTGGCCGCGGTCGAGGCCGCGCTGGTGCTGCCGCTGCTGCTGTTGCTGACCTTCGCCGTCATCGAGTATGGCTGGATGTTCATGAAGGCCCAGGAACTGACCAGTGCCGTGCGCAATGGGGCGCGAATGGCAATCACTCCCGACGCGACCGGCAGCCAGGTCCGGGACATGGTCGCCGCGCAAATGACCGCCGCCGGCATGGGTTCCGGCTACACTTTGAGTTTTTCGCCCGATCCGGAAACGGTTGACTCGGGCGAGAGTCTGCAGGTCACCGGCCTCATTTCTTACGAGGAGGTCAGCCTGCTGCGAATGCCCTTCATTCCCACCCCGGCCAATTTGACCGCGCGGGTGACGATGGCCAAGGAAGGGCCCTGACTGCACGCCTTGCTCAGCTGAATCATGAATGCGGGGGAATGGACAGATGCGTTGGTCAATCGTGGCCTTGATCATGCTTGGGGTGATTGCGGCGGCTTCGGCTTCACTCCTGACGGCGTCGCTCCAGAGCCGGCCGCTCCAGGCGACGGTGGCGCCGGCTCAGGCGGCGGTGCTGGTGGCGGCCCGCCCGCTCGCGCCGCTGGCGGTGCTGACGGCCGCCGACCTCAGCTCGCACACGCTGGCGGTGGAGCATCTTCCCGCCGATGCGCTCGCGGAGCCGGTCCAGGCGATCGGCAAGGTGCTGGTCGTCCCGCTGCAGGAGGGCCAGGTGATCACCAGCGGCGCCTTCGCCCCCACCGGACCCGGTTCCGAGATGGTGACCACCCTGCGGCCGGGGATGCGCGCGGTGGCGCTCTCGCTGGCGCTGGACTCCTCGCTCCATGGGCTGCTCTATCCGGGCTGCATCGTCGATGTGCTGGTGGCCTTTCGGCTCGGAGGCCAGAGCGGCGGCGAGGCGCTTTCCACCAACCTGCTCGAAGGAATTCAGGTGCTGGCGATTGATGACCAGGTGATCGGCGCCGCCGCGCCCTCGAGCGGAGAGTCTCCGGCCGCCGCCGGTGGCGCCGGCCGGCGCAACAACGTCCTGGTCACGCTGATGGTCGACTCGCATCAGGCCAAGGCGCTTCAGCTGGCCTCGGAATATGGCGCGGTCACGCTGGCGCTGCGCAACCCGACGGACCCGAGCCAGGCCGATGCCAACGCCACCTTGTTGAGCGGGGGGCGCATGGCGCAGCTGGCCTCGATGCTCGAGTCGCAGGTTGCGGCCGCCAGCCAGGCCGAGGAAGGGGTGCCGCAGCAGTTTTTGGCAGTGCCCGAACCCACGCCCACGCCCGAGCCGGTGGCAACCCCCACGCCCACGCCTGAGCCCACGCCGCGGCCGGCGCCGCGACCAACCCCCAGCTGGCAGATTGAGATCCTGCGCGCCGGAGCGAGTGAAATCCGCTCCTTCCCGCTCGATCGGCCTTAAGCACTCCAGACTTTTTCATGCATTGCAATGTTCAGGGCGGAAGGAGATAAGTCCTCATGATCAGGGTTCACCACGGGTGCCGCTGGCGGCTCAGCGTGCTGCTGGCCATGGCCGGCTGCCTGTTGTTGGCACGGCCGGCGCCGTCCCAGGTTTTCGGTGATGCCGCCGAGGCTGCCACGCTCCGGCTTTCCACCGGCCAATCCCAGACCGTGCGCACGCCATGGCGGCTGCGCCGGGTCTCGGTGACCGAGCCGACCATCGCTGACGTGCAGATCATCTCGCCCACCGAGGCGTTGGTGTTGGGCAAGCAAGTCGGCGCCACCGATTTGCTGCTGTGGGGCGAGGCCGAGGAGGAGGCGATGCGCATCCGCCTGCAGGTCGACATCGATCTGGAGCGGCTCAAGGCGGATCTGGCGCGCTACTTTCCGCAGTCCCAACTGGAGCTGACCCAATCCCAAGGCATCTATATCCTGTCGGGACAGGTGCGGGCGATCGAGCATATGGCGCAGCTGCAGCGCTTCCTGGAGGCCACCGGCCTGCCCTTCATCAACATGAGCAGCCTGGCGGGCGTGCAGCAGGTCAACCTGCGGGTGCGCATGGCCGAGGTCAGTCGCAACGCCATTCAGGCGCTGGGGGTCAATTTCTTCCGTTTCGGCGACGATTTCTTCGGTGCTTCCACGATCGGCCCCTCCGCGGGCGGACCACTGGTGCCGATGCCGATCGGCGCTCCCGAGGGCGCCTCGGCCACCGGCAATGTGCCGTTTGTCGTCGGCGAGGGCGGGATCGCCGGTTCGCCGCTGGTGACGCTGATTGCCGGCTTCCCCCGCGCGGACCTGCAATTCTTCATCCAGGCGCTGGCCGAGAACCAATACTTGCGCGTTCTGGCCGAACCGAGCCTGGTGGCGCTCAGCGGCGAGGAGGCCAGCTTCCTGGCGGGTGGTGAATTCCCGATCCCGGTGGTGCAGAGCCTGGGCGGCACCGGCACCTCGATCTCGATCGAGTATAAGGAGTTCGGGATTCGGCTCAACTTCCTGCCGGTGGTCACCGGGGATGGCGCCATCAAGCTGCGGGTCGCGCCCGAGGTGAGCGAGCTTTCGGACATCGGCGCGGTCGAGCTTCAGGGCTTCCGTGTGCCCTCGGTGGTCACGCGGCGCACCGAGACGACCGTCAACATGCGCAGTGGCCAGACCTTCGGCATTGCCGGCCTGCTCAGCAACAATACCCGCGCGCGCAGCTCGCGCGTGCCGGGTCTGGGTGACCTGCCGGTGCTGGGGACGCTGTTCCGCTCGGTCCGCTACGAGCAGGGCGAGACCGAACTGGTGGTGCTGGTGACGGCGACGATGGTGGAGCCGATGGACCTGGCTGGTGAGCCGGCGCTGGTGGGAGCGGACCATCGGCCTCCCGACCCGTGGGAACTCTACTTTGAGGGCCGCATCGCCGGCCGCGAGCCGATCCAGCAGAACCTGGCGGGCGAGGACCTGCGCCGTGGCCGCGAGCTGGGCTTCCACCAGCTGCGTGGGCCGGGGGCCTGGGCGGCCTATGACGACCCGCCCCAACGCGGGCGCCTGCCGGCCCGACTCGCCTTGCGCGACGAACAGACCGCCCCGGCCGTCATCGAAGCCGTTCAGCCCATCGCCGTGACAAACCCATGACGGCCGCGGTTCCCCGGCATCGGGTGCTTCTGCTCAGTCGCCAGCCGGAGGCGGCCCAGGCGCTGCGCGCGGCGCTGGCCGCAACCGACTTTGAGCTGGCGCGGGCCTGTTCGGAGCCGGTCGAGCTGGCGGCGCGGCTGGAAAATGAGCAGGAGAAGCTGGCCCTGATTGACCTGGACCCCGAGCCCGACCGGATGCTCGAGGCGATCGAGCCGCTGGTAGGCCGCTTCCCGGCCACCCGATTCGTGGCGCTGGCCGAGCGGCTCGACCAGGAGCAGCTCCTGCGCGCAATGCGCATCGGCATCCGCTACGTTCAGTTCCGCAGCCAGCCCACCGAGGGGCTGGTTGCGGCGCTGCGCCAACTGGCGCTCAACGGCAGCGGTGGGCGCAAGGGCCGCATCGTCACCTTCCTCTCGGCCGGCGGCGGCTGCGGCGCAACGCTGCTGGCGGTCAACCTGGCCTGGGAGCTGCACCTGCGACTGGACCAGCCCTCGCTGCTGGTCGACGCCGACGAGCACTATGGGGCGATGGCCGCCTACCTCGGCTTGGAGGGTCGATACGGGTTGAGCGACGTGCTGGCCGTGCGCGAGCGGATCGATGGGGACCTGATCGCCACGGCGGCGCTGCGGCCGGTCGAGGGGCTCCACGTGCTGATCAGCCCCGCCGGCGTCACGCGGGGGCAGAGCCGTCCCCCGGAGTTGGACAACCTCGACCGGATGCTGGAGACCTGTCGGCAGGGCTGGGCCGCAACCGTGATTGACGCCCCGCGCCTGCCACTGGCGGCGACCGCCCGGCTGGCCCACCACAGCGACCTGGTGCTGCTGGTCATGCAGCTGACAATCAAGGACCTGCAGTTCGCGCGCCAGCTGCTGACGGGGTTGACCGAACATGGCGTCGATGAGAGCCGCATCCGGCCGGTGGTCAACCGATACCGCCACGGCCGGGCGATGATCGAGCTGGACAAGGTGCGCCGTGCGTTGGCGGTGGAGCGGGTCGAGACGGTGGCCAATGATTACAAGGCGGCCCTGCGCAGCATCAATTATGGGCGGCTGCTGGCGGATGTCGCCCCGCGCAGCTCGTTGCGCCGTGACGTGGAAGGGCTGGCCGAGCGGATGCTGGGGATAGAATCCCAGCCGGTGCGGCGGCCGGTCAAAATGCTGAGGGGGTTGTGGTGATGTTCGGTCGTGGAGAAAACGGTTCGGGCCAGATTGAAGCGTCGGCGACAGCTGACCCGCATGCCGACAAGGCGGCGATCAGGATGCGCGTCCACCGGATGCTGCTCGAGAGCATGGACATGGAAGAGGCGCGCGGCATGCCGCTGGAGCAATTGCGCACCGAATGCGGCCGCCGGGTTGCCTCGCTGCTCAATGAACAGCGCATTCCGTTCTCGGCTCCCGAGAAGGAGCGCATCCTGAGCGAGGTGCTCGACGGCATCTTTGGGCTCGGCCCGATCGAGGAGCTGATGCGCGACCGTGCCGTCAGCGACATCCTCGTCAACGGGTTGGGGCCGATCTACATCGAGCGCTGGGGCCAGCTCGAGCAGACCGCCGCCAGCTTCCACAGCGAGGCGCAGTTGATGCAGGTCATCCAGCGAATTGCGGCGCGAGTGGGCCGGCGCATCGATGAATCCACGCCGATGCTCGACGCGCGCCTCGAGGATGGCTCGCGCGTCAACGCCATCATCCCGCCGCTGGCGCTGGATGGGCCCGCGCTCTCAATTCGGCGGTTTGGCACCGTGCCCATCGATATCGACAAGCTGATTGAGCTGGAGGCGCTGACCAGCGAGATGGCGGAGTTCCTGCGCGCGTGCGTCCGCTCGCGGCTCAACATCCTGCTGTCGGGAGGCACCGGCAGCGGCAAGACCACCCTGCTCAACGTGCTCAGCAAGTGGATCCCCGACGGCGAGCGCGTGATCACCATCGAGGATGCCGCCGAGCTGCAGCTCCAGCGCGCCCACGTCGTGCGCCTGGAGACGCGTCCACCCAACATCGAGGGGCGCGGCGAAATCACCCAGCGCGACCTGCTGCGCAACTGCCTGCGCATGCGTCCGGACCGCATCATCATCGGCGAGGTGCGCGGGGCCGAGGCGCTGGACATGATGCAGGCGATGAACACCGGTCATGAAGGATCGATGACCACCGTCCACGCCAACAACGGCCGCGACGCCCTGCGGCGGGTCGAGTCGATGATCAGCATGGCGGGGGTCAACTTTCCGATCCACATCGTGCGCCAGCAGATGAGCTCGGCGCTTAACCTGCTGGTACACCTGGACCGCCTGACCGGCGGCGCCCGCAAGTTGATCAGCATCTCCGAGATCACCGGCATGGAGGGCGACACGGTCCTGCTGCAGGATTTGTTCCGCTACCATCAGGTCGATGTCGGACCCGACGGCCGCGCGCGCGGCCGGTTCGAGGCCTGCGGCGTCAGGCCCGCGCTGGCGGACCGGCTGGCGGCCGAGGGCAATGCCGTCTCGCCCGATCTGTTCCAGCGGCGCGTGCTGAGCTGCGGCGCGGGCCCCGCGGAGGGAAAACGCCGATGAAGGATTTGTCCGACCCCGTCCTGTTGCGCCAGTTCGTCCTGCTGGTCTCGGCCTTCGGCCTGGTGTTTTCGATCTGGTGCATCGGCCTGCTGGTGATGGCGCTGCGGCGGCGCGTCCATGATGAGGCGATTCGCCGCCGTCTGGGCTTCAACGAGGACGGGCCGGGTCGCAGCCGCGTGCTGCGCCTGTGGGTGGATGGCCATGAGGCTGCGACGGTGGTCCCCCAGAACCGGCGCACCGATGGCCTGAAGGCGAGCCTGGAACGGCTGCGCCGCCAGGCGGACTGGCAGGCCCCGCTCAGCTCGCTGGTGCTGGGCTTGTTCGGCACGGTCGTGGCGGCATTTCTGGCCGGGGTGCTGCTGGCGCAGAGCGTCCTCATGGGGTTGGCGGGAGCGACGGCGGCCGCGGTGGGGCTTTCGATCTGGATCGGCCGTCGCATCGACCAGCGCCGCGCCCTGTTCGAGAACCAGCTGCTCGATGCCCTCTCGCTGGCGGCCCGCTCGCTGCGGGCGGGCCACCCGCTCAGCGGCGCCTTTCAGCTGATTGTCGAGGAGATGCCAGACCCGATTCGGGAGGTCTTCGCCCAGATTTGCCAGGAACAGGAGCTGGGCGTGCGGCTGGAGGATGCGCTGCGACGCGCCGCGCTTTGCTCAGAGAGTGAGGATCTGCGTTTCTTTGCCGCCTCGGTCATCATCCAGCTGCGCACGGGCGGCAACCTGGCCGACATGATGGAGCGGCTCTCCGAGGTCATCCGCGAGCGCCTGCGCCTGACCCGCCGCGTGCGCGTGTTGACCACGCAGACCCAATACAGCAAGCGCGTGCTGATCGCGATGCCCTTCATCGTCTTCGCCATGCTGCAGGTGGTGAACGCGGAATACATCTCGCTGCTCTATACCACCGAGACCGGCCGCATGATGATCGCCCTGGGGGCGGTGCTGGTGGTGGTCGGCAACACGATCATGAACCGCATGGCGGTGCTGCGCTACTGAGGGAGGCCTGTTGATGCACCAGATCATGATCCCGCTGTTGGTATTCGTCATGGTGGTGACGCTGGGGACGGCGCTGATCATCGGGCTGGCCGGTCGGCGCGCGCCGCTGCGCCAGCGGCTGGACCGCATGGCCGGGGACGGCGAGGGTGGGGCGCAGGAGCGGATGGGCACGCGGGTGATTGGCGCGCTCGGCTCGCTCGGCGCCCGCGCCGGCGCCGGCAGTGCCTCACGACCGCTTCAGCAGCGGCTGGCGCAGGCTGGCTTGCGCTCGGCCGGTGCGGCCCGTGTTTATTTGGGCATCAAGGTCAGCCTGCTGCTGACGGGCCTGATGGCGGCGCTGGTCATGGACATGCTGTTCGACATGACGGACCGGGTGCGCCTGACCAGCTATCTCTGCTGCCTCGGGGTGGCCTTCTTTCTGCCCAATGTGGGCCTGGGGTTGTTGCGAGCCCGGCGGATGACTGAAATCCGCCAGCATCTGCCCGACGCGGTCGACCTGCTTGAAATCTGTGTTTCGGCGGGGATGGGCCTGGACGCCGCCTGGAACTCGGTGACCGATCAGATCCGCAACGTGAGCGCGATCATGGCCGACGAAATGACCCTGACGAGCTTGGAGATGAACCTGGCCGTGCCGCGCGCCGAGGCGATGCGCCATATGGCCCAGAGGACCGGTGCCGACGAACTGGCCTCGCTGGTGGCCGTGTTGATCCAGTCCGAGCGGTTCGGCACTCCCATCGGCGTGGCGCTGCGGACCTTTGCCGGCTCGATGCGCGAGCTGCGCAGCCAGCGCGCCGAGGAGGCGGCCGAAAAGATGGCCGTCAACCTGCTCGTGCCGATGGTCTTGTTCGTATTTCCGGCGATTTTCGTGGTTGCCGTCGGCCCGGCGATCATCACGCTGATTCAGATTCTTGGCAATTGAACCCGTGACTTCATTTCTTCGCGAAGGGATGCCTTAGATGAAACCGATGATTCTGATCCCGAGCCTGCTGGCCGCGCTGGCGCTGAGCGGCTGTGCCGCCACCGTCAGCAGCCGCGTGCCTGTCGCCGCCAGTGAGATCTGGCCCAGCGAGCGCTTCATGGAAGCCCAAGCCGCCAACGCGCTCATCCTCGAGCGCTCGATCTACCCCTGGCACTTCCTGCCGGGCACCGCTGAACCGACCCCCCTGGCCGAGCGCCGGCTGGAACTGCTGGGGCGCTACTTTGGGCCCCAGGGTGGTTCGCTGCTGGTGCGCCAGGGCGAGGCCGAGGATACCCTGTATCGGCAGCGGATCGCGCTGGTGCGCCAACGACTGGCCGCCGCCGGCGCCGACGCGGCCCGTGTCCACATCGATGATGCCATGCCGGGGGGCGACGGGCTCGAGAGCATGATGGCCTGGCGGGCCTACATGGCGCCCTTCGAGCGCACGCGCGGGGGCGCCGGCCAGCCGGCTGCCGGGTCCGCCGCCTTTACCGAACGGGGGATCGGGCGGCCATGATCGACAACATGACTCCACAGGCTCTCGCCACGCCGTGGCTGCTGGCGTTGGCCCTTGCCTTGGCCCTCGCGCTGGCGGGTTGTTCCCGCGGTGAGCAGGCGCCCCAGCCGCCCAATCCTTTTGACTTGGGAGCCGATCGAGCGCCCACCACCCGCACGCTCTACGAGACGGCGCGCGTGCTGACCATGGGCGGGCAGGATATTCATGGCGAGCGACTGCTTCAGGCCGTGCTCTATGAGCAGCCCGACTATATGCAGGCCTACCTGGACCTGGCCCAGCTCCAGTTGCGCCAGCAACGGGCGGCCGAGGCGGTGGCGACGCTGCGGCGGGGGTTGAGCGTGGCTCCCCAGGACCCGGTCCTGCTCAACAACCTGGGCCTGTGCATGATCCTGGCCGAGGACTATCCGCAGGCCGAGGAATATCTGCGCCAGGGGCTGGCGGCGGCCCCCGCCGATGCGCGGCTGCAGGCCAACCTGGCGCTGGCGCTTGGCATGCAGGGGCAGACGGCCGAGGCGCGCGCGCTCTATGGCCGCCTGCTGCCCCCCACGGAAGTCGAGCTCAACATCGAACTGATCGAGCGCGCCCGGCTGGGCGAGCCGATGACGCCTGAGCCCGAATCGCTGCCCGCCCGCCCGTGGCCGGCGGTGGACCTTGAGTGCATTGGCGCTTCCGTGGCAGACGGAAGCAGCGATTAACCCAGGAAAGGCGTGTGGCCCGGCTGCGCCAGGGAGGCATTCCAATGATCCCGCATCGCAATCGCTGTCGCGGTGTCGCGCTCTACTGGACGGCCATCGTCATCATGTTGCTGGTCGCGATGGGAGGGTTGGCCACGGATCTCGCCTATGTCGTCCTGTCGTCCCAGCAGCTTCAGATCGGGGCGGATGCCTCGGCGTTGGCCGCCGGCCGCTACGCGCGCGGGGTGGCGGGCGACTACAGCCTCGGTCGCGAGGCCGCCCGCTCCATCGCCGTAGCCAACCGGGTCGCCGGCACACCGCTGGCGCTCGCGCTCAACGAGGACAACAACTCCGAGGGCGACATTGTTTTTGGATATTACGACCGCGATTCGGGCTCCTTCACCGCGCAGACTTCCGGTACCAATGCCGTCCTGGTCAATGCCCGCCGCACCGCAGCCTCGGCCGGCGGTGCGCTGCCGCTTAACTTTGCCGCGATCTTCGGCATCTACAACATCGACGTCAGCCGGCGCGCGATCGCGATGATCGGCGGCGGGACGGGGGCCGGGCTGATTGCGCTCAACCGCGATGCCGACCCCGGGCTTTACATCCATGGCGACCTGAGCCTGACCGTCAACGGCGGCGATATTCAGGTCAATTCCAGCAGCAATAAATCCACACGCCTGCAGGGGGCGTTCACCGTCGATGCGGAAAACATCAATGCTGTTGGCGGCATCGATACGATCGGCCGCTCCGGCGACCTGGTCGATACCCAACTGGTCGAGGGGGCGACGGTGGTTGACGATCCGCTTGGCTGGCTCGAGGCGCCGGCGCAGCCGCCGCTGGGCTCGGTCAGCGGCGGAGTCTATACGCCTGGCTATTATCCTTCCGGGATTGGGCTCACCGGCGGCGATATCACGCTGCAGCCGGGAATTTATTACCTGGGTGGAGCGGGCTTCAGCATCGGCGGCAACACCAACCTGACCGGTGAAGGAGTCATGCTCTACATCGCCGAAGGCAGCCTGGACATGACGGGCACCGGCAACGTGTATCTGCGCCCGCCCGACAGCGGCTATTACGAGGGGGTCATGGTATTTCAGGCACGAGACAACACCAGTCCCAGCCGGGTCCTCGGCACCAGTGGCCTGGACGTGGAGGGGACCCTCTATTTCCCCTCGGCGCTGCTGACGATCACCGGCACCACCAACAAGCTGGGCACCCAGATTATTTCAGACACGGTGGAAATCGGCGGCAACGGAGAGCTGACCATCAATTATGACGGGCGCTTCCCCGCCCCTGGTCGGGTCGTCTTCCTCGTGCGCTGATGGCGCTGGTTTGCTTTGCGGTCCAACCCACGCTGCCCTATATTGGTCGGGAATGATTCCAGAAAGGGCGGGGGTGCCATGATCGATCAAGCGGCCCAGGAACTTGAAATGTTGATGCGCGGCTACTGGCGCTCGCGGGTGCTGCTGGCCGGGGTCGAGCTTGGGCTGTTCGAGGCGCTGGCGCGCGGGCCGCTGAGCGAGGCCGAGGCCGCCGCCGAGCTGAACCTGGACCGGCGCGCGGTCGGCATCCTGCTGGGCGCGCTGGCCGCGCTTGACCTGGTCGAGCCAGAGGCTGAACGCTATCGTCTCCCCGCGCGCTGGGCCCCTTGGCTGCTGCGCGAGGGCGAGCACTCGCAGGTCTCGATTATCCTGCACATGCGAAAAATGTGGGAGGCTTGGGGGCACCTGGATGAGATCGCGCGCGCGGGTCGCCCGCTGCCGGCGCCGCCGACCGACCCGGAGGCCGAACGCGACCACATGCGCGCCTTCATCACCGGCATGCACGAGGTGAGCGGCAAGTCCGCCCGCCTGCTGGCCCAGCGGCTCGACCTGACGGGCGTCAGCCGCCTGCTGGATGTCGGTGGCGGGCCGGGCACCTACTGCATCGAATTTGCCCGCCGCCGGCCGGACTTGCGCGCGGTGCTGCTGGATCGGCCACTGGCGCTGGAGGTCGCGCGCGGATTCATCGACAAGGCCGGCCTTGGCGATCGAATCGAAACCCGACCCGGCGACGGCCTCGCCGACGACTACGGAAGCGGATATGACCTGGTGCTGATGAGTCAGCTGCTCCACGCCTTCGGCCCGGAGGAATGTGCCGAGCTGGCCCGGCGCGGCGCGGCGGCGCTGGCCCCCGGCGGCCGGTTGATCATCAACGAATTCGCGCTCACCGAAGGGCGCTGGGCGCCGCCCATGGCCGCCCTGTTTGCGGTCAACATGCTGGTCCACACCGAAGCCGGCCGCACCTACACCGTCGAGGAGATAGCGGGATTCATGCGCGCCGCCGGACTGGTCGACCTGCGCCACGAGGACCTGGCCGGCCGCTCCATCATCGTCATCGGCACCAAAGCCTGACGCGTCACATCACTCATCCACCCGAATGACCAGCCCCTTGAGGTATTCGGACTCGGGGTAAGTGAGCAGGACGGGGTGGTCGGGGGACTGGGTCAGGCGTTCCAGGATGCGGCCGTCGCGGCCGACGTCGAGCGCGGCACCGAACAGGATCTTCTGGAACAGGTCGGGTGAGATCAGTCCCGAGCAGGAAAAGGTGATCAGGGTGCCGCCGGGACGCAGCAGCGCCATCGCCGACATGTTGATGTCCTTATAGGCGCGCGTGGCGCGGTCCAGGTGCGAAGCCGCGGGGGCCAGCCGCGGCGGGTCGAGCACGATCGTGTCGAAACGCTGCTGCTCGCCGTGCATCCGCCGCAGGGTCTCAAAGGCGTCGGCGGCGATGAAATCCTGCTCGTCGACGGCGAAGCCATTGAGTTCACAGTGGCGGCGCGCCCCGGCCAGCGCGTCCCCCGAGCTGTCCAGGTGCACGACCCGGCGCGCCCCGGCCGCCAGCGCATGCACGCCAAAGGCGCCGGTGTAGGAGAAGACGTTGAGCAACTCACCGCCGGCGCACCAGCGGGCGGCGCGGCGACGGTTCTCGCGCTGGTCGAGGTAAAACCCGGTCTTGTGGCCGTCGCGTGGGTTGACCAGGAAATTCAGGAGTCGGCCGTCGGCGGCGCGTTCGGTGATCTGGATGCGCTCGGGCGGCGCCTCGCCGGCGAGCAGGCCGGTCACCTGCTCAAGCCCCTCCTTGCGGCGGACCTCCATGTCGCTGCGTTCCCAGACGCCGCGCGCGCCGGTCAACTCGAGCAGCATGGCCGCCAGCGGCTTCTTGAGTCGGTCGATCCCCAATGTCATGACCTGCATGACCAGCCAGTCGCCGTAGCGGTCGACGATCAGCCCGGGCAGGCCGTCGGATTCCGAAAACACCAGCCGGAGTGCCGTCTCGTTGACGGCGGCACGGGCGCTGATGGAGCGCTCGAGGCGACGCCGCCAGAATGATTCGTCGATCTGTTCATCCTCGACCCAGCTCAGCGCGCGGGCGGTGATCTGCGAGCGGCGGTTGATGTAGCCGTGGGCGAGGAAACGTCCATCGGCGGCGATGATGCGTGCGGGCCCGCCGTCCTCGCCCCCCGTGCTCGATTCGATCGCCCCGGAAAAGATCCACGGATGCCGTTGGCGCACCGGCTTCTCGCGCCCTTCCTTGAGCTTGATGATGGCCTCTTTCATCGAATGTCTCCCTTGTTCAGCGCCCGCGGGCAGAGGATGCAAATCCTGACCATTGTGCCTGATCCAGATCGTGATCGCAATGGGGCCATGGCCATCGGGGGCGGTTGGGTTTCAATCAGCCGGGGATCTTTTTTCGCTTTAATTTTTTAATTTCGTCGCCAAGGCCGCAGAGAACCGAGGGGGCCATCCTCTGCGTATTGGAGGCAAAAATATGAAGGATCGGAAGTTTTCCCGCCGTGATGGCCCGTTTGTCTTTGCTTCCTTGCCTGCGGCGGGGGAAAATCGTAGGGTGTGCGACCAACCCGCACCCCTCGCAGAGAGCGGGCGAGAAGGTCCCCGGTGCGATGCGACCATTGCTGGAGGCTGCGTGAGATGAAGATCGCTTTTTTCGGGACCCCGGAGTTTGCCCTGCCGGCGTTGGGGCGGCTGCTGGAGAGCCGCCACGAGGTCGTGCTGGTGGTGACCCAGCCGGGCAAGCCCAAGGGACGCGGCCGCCAGGTCGAACCCTCGCCGGTCAAGACGCTGGCGCTCGAGCACGGGCTGCCCGTCATCGAGCCGGTCAAGTTGCGCGCCGAGGACGTGGCCGGTCAACTGCGCCAGTCGGGGGCCGAGCTGGCCGTGGTGGCGGCCTATGGGCGCTTCCTGCCGCGCGAGGTGCTCGAGGCGCCGCGACTGGGCTGCATCAACATCCATCCCTCGATGTTGCCCGAGTATCGCGGGGCGGCGCCGCTCCAGCGCGCATTGCTCGAGGGCCGCTCCGAGACCGGCGTCAGCCTGATGATGCTGGTGGAGGAGATGGATGCGGGACCGATCGTGGCCCAGCAGCGCGTCGAGATTCTTGATGATGACGATGCGCGCTCGCTGAGCGAGATGACTTCGGTGGTCGGCGCAGACATGCTGGTCAAGGTGATCGACGAGGCCGAGGCCAACGGCGTGATCGAGGCCGAGCCGCAGGATGACGAGCTGGCCACCTTTGCCCCGCCGCTTGAAAAGGAGGAGGGGCTGATCCCATGGGCCGACACCACCGAGCAGATCATTTTCCGCATGCGGGCGTTGACCCCGTGGCCGGGCGCCTACACCTTCATCAATGGTGAGCGCATGCTGATCCTGACCCAGGCCGAACCGCTCTGGGAGAACGAGGCCGAGGAGCTGGGCGGGAAGATGGCGAAGGCTGCCCCGGGCACGGTCAGCTCGCTGATGAAGGATTTTGGCTTTACCGTCAAGACCGGCTCGGGGCACCTGCTGGTGACGGCCGTGCGGCCCGAGGGGCGCAAGCCGATGGATGCGCACTCCTTCGTCATCGGCCGCGGAATCAATGCCGGCGACAGGTTGGGGGAGAAGCAGGGAAAGTGAGAAAATGTCGGCTAGAAGAGCCGACCTACCTCGGGGCTAGCGCGCCGGTTGTGCGACCAGCAGTTTGATGATCGCCCGGCAGAAGTCCGGCAGGTCGTCGGGTTTGCGGCTCGAGACGAAGTGGCGGTCGACGACGACGGGGGCATCTTCCCAGATCGCGCCGGCGTTGACCATGTCGTCGCGGATGCCCTCCGAACCCGTCAGGTGCACCCCGCGCACGACATTGGCCGAGGCGGCGATCCAGCCGCCGTGGCAGATCATCGCCACCAGCCGCCGACTCTCGGCCAGTTCGCGCACGATTGCCAGCAGACGGCCGTCGCGGCGCAGCTTGTCGGGCGCGAAGCCTCCGGGAATGACGACCCCATCGAAATCGCCGGCCTTGATGTCGCCCACGGCGGCGTCGGCATGGAATGGATAGCCGTGCTTGCCGTGATAGAGCTTGGCGGCCTGGGGGGCGGCGACGACGACCTCAGCGCCGGCCTCGATCAGCCGCAGCCGCGGGTAGAGCAGCTCCAGATCCTCATAGATATCCTCGACGAACGACAGCACGCGCCGGTTGGAGAGTTCCATCAGTGCCGACCTCCTGTGGGATGGGATCATTTTACAGCACCGGTTGGTGCGCGCGAAGCAATGGCTTGATTTCGGCTTGTCAGCGCGGCGGGGATCGGCCACACTGAAACAAGGACCGGGCGTGAGCGTCCCAAGATCAGCACGGGGGAGTGCGGGCGAATGCTCGATATCAAAAAAATTCAGAAGATGAGCAAGGATCTCCAGTCGGGGATGGAGTCGATGAAGGAGGAGTTGTCGGGCCAGACCGTCGAGGGCGCCTCCGGCGGCGGCGCGGTCAAGGTGACCGTCAATGGCAACCAGGAACTGGTCGCCATCAAGATTTCTCCCGAGGCGGTCGATCCTGACGACATTGAGATGCTCGAAGACCTGGTGCGCGCCGCATTGAATCAGGCGATCACCCGCAGCAAGGACCTGCAGCAGGAGCGGATCAACCAGTTGACCGGCGGGGTCAAGCTGCCCAACCTGCCCTTCTTTTAAGAACTCCGCCCCGCGCGGGGTGCCTATACGAAAACAAGCTGAGCCCGTCGGTTGAGAAGCGCAAAAATGCGCTGCGGCCGGCGGGCGAATTTTTTTGACGCCACCCGCGGCCGGGGTCCACAATAGATTCCTTGGGTTGTATTCTCGGATACCAGTTTTCGGCCCGGTTGAAGTTTGTCTGACCGGCGAAGAACCAGCACGGATAGCGTTCATCCAAAATGGAAATGAAACCGCCCGCCGATACCGAGGCCTTTGAGTCGCCGCCCCCGGCGAAGGGTGGGTCTGCTGGTTTCTATGTGCCGGAAACGAATCCTGCCCCCCAGCCCCCAGATCAGCAGTTGGAGCAGGCGCTGGCGAGCCTGCGTGAGTACGCCCGCCGCTGCGCCGACCTGTATCATGAGGCCCCGCTGGCCTATTTTACGCTCACAGAGGAAGGCATCATTGAGGATGTCAATCGCCGGGGTTGCGAGTTGCTGGGTCTGGAGCGTCATGAACTTGTTGGCTGCCGGCTGGCCCAATGGGTGGCCGTGGCCGACGGCGAAATTTTTGCGCAGTATTGTCGCAAGCCAGCCACCAAGCCCCCCCGCGAGTTGCGCCTGCGCCGCCGCGGCCATGAGATTTTCTATGCGCGTCTGGAGTTGCGGCCATTAGGGACGGGCCATAAACTGGCCACCATCACTGAAATTTCGACCGCCGCCAGGGAAGGCTGCGACGCGACGGGTGGGGATGCCGCCGAGGTCAAGAAGCGCAATGAGCAGCTTCGCCGCCTGATGCTGGACCTGACCCAGACCGAACAGCGAGAACGCCGACGTCTGGCGCAGTTTTTACACGACCAGCTCCAGCAACTGCTGATCGGGGCCAGCATGAGCGTCCAGGTGCTCAAGCTGCGCCAGATCGAGGAGTCCTCGCAGCGGTTGCTCGACAAGGTCGATGGCGCGCTCCAGGAGGCGATCTCCGCCACCCGCACCATGACCACCGAGCTATGTCCCGTGATCCTGCACGAGGCGGGGCTGAAACCGGCGCTGGCCTGGCTGGCCGACCAGATGATGCGCAAATATGGAGTCCATGTCGGGCTGGATCTCGACGGGCTGGTTGACCCGATGGATGACCAGTTGCGGCCGCTGCTGTTTGAGTCGGCGCGCGAGTTGCTGTTCAATATTGTCAAGCACGGCCAGACCAAGAAGGCCTGGCTGCGTGGCGGGCGCGAGGCCGATGGCCGGGCGAGTCTGGTGGTGGCCGATGACGGGGCGGGTTTTGACCCGGTGGCCATCGAGCAGCATATCAGCGCCGCCGGCTTCGGCCTCTATCACATTCGACAGCGGCTCGAGCTGCTCGACGGCCGGATGGAGATCGACAGCGCGCCGGGGTGCGGCTGCCGCGTGAAGCTGACGGGCCCTTCACCGCAGCCGACGCGTCTTGAGCGGGCGATTCGCCTGTTGCTGGTGGACGACCAGAAAATCGTGCGCGAGGGGCTGGCCCGACTGCTGGCCGAGCAGCCCGACCTGGTGGTGGCGGCGGAGGCTGGCGACGGTCAGGCCGCGCTGGATCTTGCCGACGCCATCCCGATCGATGTCGTGCTGATGGACATCAACATGCCGCGAATGAATGGGGTGGAGGCGACGCACCGGCTGCATGAGCGGCACCCCGAGCTGCCGATCATCGGGCTGTCAATCTATGAGGAACAACAGATGGAGGCCAAGATGCTGGCCGCCGGCGCCGCATTTTACCTGAGCAAGGGCGGTCCGGTGGAGGACCTGCTGGCCGCGATCCGGCGCGCCAGCCGATGCGGCCGCGCGCATCCGTCCGCCTGAAGCTGCCGGCCGGGGCCGGTTGGGCGATCAGGCTTCCAGCACCACCACGGCCGCCGCCAGGTCGCGGGCGTGGGTGAGGGTCAAGTGAAACCGGCCGGCTCCCAGTTCGCGGGCGCGCTCGAGCGCGCGCCCATGCAGGCGCAGCCGGGGCGCCTCGCCCTCCCGGCGCGTCACCTCGATTTCCTTCCAGAGCACCCCGCGCGCAATGCCCGTGCCGAGCGCCTTGGCGGCAGCCTCCTTGGCCGCATAGCGCGCTGCCAGGCGCGGCACCGGGTCGCGCTGGGCCGAGCAGAAGCGGATTTCATCCTCGGTGTAGCAGCGCTTGAGGAAGCGATCGCCAAAGCGTTCCAGCGCCTGGCGCACGCGGGCCAGTTCGGTCTGATCCAACCCCAGTCCACTGATGCTCACAGGACCAGGTCCTCCTGCTCGAGGATCGGCGTCTGCTGGTGTTCCTCGTTCCAGACCGGCAGCCAGACCGAGAAGGTGGTCCCTGTGCCGGGGGTGCTGTCGGCCTCGATTCGGCCATTGTGGCTCGAGATGATGCCGTAGCTGATTGAAAGTCCGAGGCCGGTGCCGCGCCCCACGGGCTTGGTGGTAAAGAATGGGTCGAAGATCCGGGCGACGGTGTCCTGGCTCATGCCGGTGCCGTTGTCGATGATCCGCAACCGTGCCTCGTTCGCGGCCGGTCGATCCAGCACGATCCGCAGTCGCTTGTGGTGTTCGCGCCGCCCCATCGTCCGCAGTTCATGGTCGTGGCGGGCGTCCATGGCATCGCGGGCATTGGAGACCAGGTTCAGAATGACCTGCTCGATCTGGAGCGGCTCGCCCAGCACCAGAGGCGGGTCGTTGTCGATGTCGGTGACCACCTCGACGTTGTGGATGCGCAGTTGTTCGCCGAGCAGGCTGAGCGCCCCCTCGATCGATTGGCGCAGGTCGAACGGGGCGAAGCACTGCTGGTCCTGACGCGCAAAGATGCGCATGTGGTTGATGATGTGCGAAATCCGGTCCACCAGCTCGATGATTTCGCGCTGGGTCTGGGTCAGCTGCGCCAGGTCGAAGGAATCACATTCCAGCGTGCGCCCCACCAGCTGCGCGCGCATGCGGATGCCCGAGAGGGGCTGGTTGAGCTCGTGGGCGATGCCGGTGGCCATCTCGCCGAGCGTGGCCAGCTTGCTGGACTGGATGAGCTGGATGTTCTGGCGATCCAACTCGTGGGTCTTCTGCTCGACCACCTGCTGGAGGTTCTCGGTATAGAGCTTGAGCAGGTCCTCCATTTCCTTCTGCTCGCTGATGTCGCGCATGATGACGATGTAGGTCAGATTGCCGTCGGCCGGTTCGGTCAGTCGGTGCATCGTGAATAGCGCCGTCAGCTGGCGCCCGTGGCGCGTCACCAGCGGGATCTCGCGCACCAGCACGCCCTGCTCATCGACCTCGCGCATCAAGTCGGCCAGCGAGCGGAAATCCGCCCGCTCGAAGTCGATCAGCGATTCCAGCGAGCGCTGGCCGACCATTTCAACGGCGGTATAGTCGAACAAGATCTGGGCGCCGCTGTTGAAATGCAGGAAGACCCCCGCCTGGTCGAGCCCGACGATGGCGTGCTCGGTGGAGCCCTCGAGGATCGCATTGAGGAAATTCATAGCCTGCGTCAGCGCCAGCGTGCGCTCCTCGACCATCCGTTCCAGGTTTTCGGCATAATCGCGCAGACGGGCCTTGAGTTCGCGATCGCGGGTGATGTCGTTGAGAGCCGCCTTCTCTCCGATGCGCTGGCCGTTGCGGTCGAGCAGCGGCCGCGACTTGAGCGAGACGATCAGCCGTTCGCCCGACCGCGCCACCAGCCGCAGCTCATAGGCCTGGGGGGTTCCGCTCTCCATCAGCTCCTGGTGGGCCCTGTCGAACAGTTCGTGGTCCTCGGGATCGACAATGCGCTTGAATGGGTGGCCGATCAGGTCCTGGAGCGGGTAGCCCAGCGCCTGCAGGGCGGTCTGGTTGACCTCGAAGAGCAGGCCGCCCTTGAGCAGGCTGATGAAGAACGTCGGCGCCGTCTCCCACAGCTCGCGGTAACGCCGCTCCGACTCCAGCGAGTTCGTATAATGGAAGCAGTTGGTCATGCCCATTTCGAGGGTCTTGGCCAGGCCCTCCAGCAGACTCGCCACAAGCCGCTCCTCGCGGTCGCGGGGGATCAGCAGCAGCAGGATCGAAGTGGGCAGCGTCGGGTTGGTCCGCCCCAGCGCCACCCCGCTCAGGTAGCAGGGACCGACGCGCCCGACCCATTCGGCCAGGACGGGGTGCATTTCTTCGGGGGCGGGGTGGATGACGGTGGTCACCTCGGGCGAGAGCGCGAGCGAGCCGATCACCCCCTGACCGATCGTCGGCGCCGCTGAGCGCAGGAACCGTTCCTTCAGGTCTTGCGGCATGCCGATCTCGGCCAGCAGGTTCAGCTCGTCATAGCTATGGTTGAGCAGCAGCATTGTGCCGGCGGAGGCGCAGCAGCGGTGGATCAGCTCCAGCGAGCGGCCGACCACCTCGTCCAGCCGCAGCGAGGAGCAGTTGATCCGCGCCAGCTCGTAGAGGGTCTTGTATTGATCCTCGCTGTTGCGCAACTGACACTCGAGCAGCTTGTGGGGCGAGATATCCTTGATCACGCCCTGGAACTGGAGCGGTCGGCCGGGCGCCCCATTGCACCGGATCATGTGGGCCAGCCCGAAGATCGGCCGCCCCATGTGCGGGCGCAGCTCCAGCTCAAAATCCTCGATGCGATCCTTGCCCGAAAGCGCCTGCTCCACCAGTCGCTGAAAGTCCTCGCGCGACATTCCCAGCGCCTCGAACACCGGGCGCAGCAGGAGCTTGTCCTTCCTGAGCCCGAACATCCGTTCGGCCGTCGCGTTCACGTCGAGCAGACAGCCCGAGCGGTCGCAGAGGAAGATCAGGTCGGGCACCTCGTCGAGCAGGTTGCGATACTGGGCGAGCGAGCTGCGGAAGGCGTGGTGGAGGTGGGTCAGTTCCCAGTGGCGCTGATGGTTCTCGATCGCGCGCCGCATGCGGCTGGCAAAGACCGCCCGTTCCAATTCCTGGCTGGCCATGACTTCCCAGCTGGCGGGCAAGGGCGGGCCCTGCTTGAACAGCCGCCCCTGGTCGGCCGTCCCGACGATCATCAGGACCGGCATCGGCGTGTCGTGCATCGAGAGCGCCTTGACCAGGGGCTCGACCCGGTCGGGGAGCGGATCGAGCGCCAGCACGACGAGGTCATAGACCGAGCCCTTGAGGGCCCGCACGGCCCCGGCCACGCTGCGGGTATGGGTCAGCTGGCTGCGCGGATAGATCGCGCGGATCATCGGGGTCAGCCGCCGGGCGGGAATATTGGCCGAGCCCAGCATGAGCGCATGGAGCGGGATATGAACCAGCCGATCGGTCCCGCCGTTGGCTGGCGGGCCATCATTCTCGCGCTGGTGATCCTTCCGGATCTTTTCGATCTCGATGATCATGGATGCTGCCGTGCGGCCTTTCGCTGGTCGGAATCTCTTGTATAATATTGTGCCCAAGGATGAAAGCCTTAAAGCACCGGCCGGGCGGCCAGAACCCATCTTTCATATCGGCAAGGCTGACTCAAGGGTGAAGCCGGGGCGGATTTTCCCGTGGCTGCGGCATGGTGGTCGGGGTCTTGGACCCGACATGGCCTCCAGTGTGGGCTCGAACAGCCGACCTACCCCCCAGCTGCGGACGGCGACAGTCTGACAACGCTTCATACACGTTGCATCTTCGACTCGGCATGGGCTCCAGTGTCGGCTCGAAGAGCCGACCTACCCCCCAGCTGCGGACGGCGACAGCCTGACAACGCTTCATACACGGTGCATCTTCGACTCGGCATGGGCTCCAGTGTCGGCTCGAAGAGCCGACCTACCCCCAGCTTTGCCTTGACGGCGGCGCCGGTGGCGGGCAGTCTGCTTTTCATGAGCGCGCCCCTCCAAAACACGCCCCCTTCGCGACGGCTGGCGCTGTTTGGCGCCGGACCCCTGCCCACGGCCGATTCCATGGCCGCCCCAGGTATTGCCAATCGGCTTTGGCATCACCTGCTGCCGGCTTTGGAGGCGGGGCATGATTGCATGGTTTTATCCATAGAGGCCGACGCCGCGCCCTTGGGGGGTGGGGGCTTGGGGGCCGCCGGGCCGGTTGAAATGCGGCGTGGCCGTTGGGGCTGGCGCCAGTGTGCCGTCAGGCCCGAGGACTGTCTGCGGCCAGCGGGCCTGCGCCGGTTGGTGGCTGAATTCAGCCCCGACGCCATCGCCGGTGCCGGCACGCTGCTGGCCGGGGCGACCGCCTGCGCCGTCGCTGCCGAGGTGCCGGTCTGGGTCGACCTATTTGGTGACCCGCTGGCCGAGATCGGGGCCAAGGCATCCATCGGCGGCGAACCCTTCTCACGCGAGGATCACCTGCTCGTCTGGCGGCTGCTGCTAGGGGTGCTGACGAGAGCCGATGCCTTCGCCACGGTCTCGCGCCGCCAGCGGGATGCGCTGCTGGGCCAGTTGCTGGTCGCAGGCCGGCTCGACGGCCCCCGCCCGCTCGCCGACCTCATTCACCCGATCCCCTGCGCCTTTGAATCATTCAACATGATGCCCGAGATCGAGGCGGCCGATGGGGCGGCTCTCAAGGCCTCCGCCGGCCTGCCCGGCGACGCCCGCGTGGCGCTCTGGAACGGCGGCTTCAATGCCTGGGCCGATGCCGCCACCCTGGTGGCGGGGCTCGAGCGCGCGATGGACAATGACCCGCGCCTGCGCCTGGTCGTTACCGGCGCCCACCTGCCGGGGTATCTGGCGGAGGTGCATCAGGATTTTGTCGAGCGCGCCCGCGCCTCGCGCCACGGCGATCGCATCCACCGGCTGGGTTGGCTGGAGCTCGAGCAGGCCCGCCGTTGGATGGGCGCGGCGGATTTGGGATTGCTCTGCGACCGGCCCTGCGCCGAGACGCGGCTGGGGGCGCGCAACCGGCTGCTCGACCTGGCGGCCGCGCGCTGCCCGATGATCGCGACCCGTGGCACCGAAGTGGTCGAGGAGATGGAAGCTGGTGGCGCGCTGGTGGCGATCGAGCCGTGCGATGCCGAGGCGCTGGCCGGCGCCATCGGCAAGCTGCTGGCCGACCCGGAGCAAAGGCGGCGACTGGGCGACCAGGGATTCGAATTCTGCCGAAAACACTACAGCTTCGCCGCGACGGCGACGCCGTTCAGGGGCTTCCTGGCCGACCCGCGCCGTGCCGTCCCGGCCGATCCGGAGCGCGCGGGCACTGAATTGATTGCCGGACACCTCGACATGGACCGCCGCGAGGCGGAATGGGCCGAGCTGGCGCGCCTGCGCCGGGGCTCACTCCCCCGCCGCCTGCTGCGCCGCCTGCTGGGCTTGCTTGAGGGCTGAATCAATCGGCCGGCAGCAGTTCGACCTGTTCGATCTGGATCAAGCGGCTGCCGCCGCTGAGGTGGCCCGGGTAGAGGGCGAACGGCTGGCGCACGCTGTAATTAATCCCCGGGTTGGCGATGCGCAAGGCGATGACATCCCCGGCGCCGCGCCAGTCGATGATGGCCTCGCGCCGACGCGAGCCGGGCGAGTTGAATTCAAGATATTGATTTTCCGCCGCATCGGGGCGACCAATTTCAACCACCGGCCAGCGCGAGTCCGGGTCGTCGCCCAGCCAGTCCGCCCGGGCGTCGATCGCCAGCAGGTAGCGCCCCGGCTCGTGGGGAGGGGCGAGCCAGCAGACGGTCTCGCCTTGCAGCAGCCAGTTTTCACGCGGCCTCCCCCACCATGAGGCCATCCGGTGGCGCATCGGGTGCAGCCAGACTGCCTCGGCCAGGTCGAGCGGCGCCAGCAGCCGGCCCTTGGGATCACCCCGCACTTCGAGCTCCAGCGGCACCGTCGCCGTCTGGGCCGGCTCGAGCGGGCGGGAATTTTCATCGAGCACCACGAGACGGGCGGAATAGGCGCCCAGCGGCATCAGCCACGGCAGCCGATACTCATAGGTCATCCGCTCCTGAGGGGCACGGGTGAAGGTCGGCAACTGGATGCGCGGCCGCCCCCAGCGGCCGAACGAGGCGCCACCGGATCGCGGGGTTAGGGGCAGGGCTTGGCCACTCGGTTCGTGAAGCAGCTCGAGCGCCAGCCGTGGCGGGTCCCCCACCGTGCGCTCGAAGACGGCCTCCAGGCGCACCCAGTCCCCCGGCACCGCCAGCGCCGGCCGCGCCCGCAGCGCCAGCAGCCGCACCCCGCCCAGATCGATCGGCTCGGCCAGCGCCCCGTCCAGCAGGGTCGCCGCATCGAGCGGCTCGCCGGGCCGCGCCCCGGCCGCGACCTCGAAAACCACATAGTGGGTCGCCTCGGTCTCCACCACCGGCTTGAGCTCGAAGAGTTGTTCCATCACCGGCTCGCCATCCATCCGGTTGCTGAACAGGTAGCGGTGGTTCTCCCAGCCGCGCGATGCGCGCAGGTCCTCGGGGGGCCAGTCCCAACTGGGGCCGCGCCCGCCCGCAAACCAGGCGACATCGTCGGGATAGACCCCGTAAAAAATCGACTCGCCGGCCTCCACCCGCCCTACCGCGGCCTCGCGCAGTCTGGCGTAGGCCGGTTGGACCGCCAGATAGCCGCCCACGCGTCGCAGCGTCGGGTCGATCCAGAGCAGTCCCGCCGCCAGCAGCGCCAGCGCCAGCAGGCTCCAGCGCCCATGGCGCTGCAGCTCGACGATCGCCAGTCCCGCCAAGAGGCAACCGGCCGGCAGAGCCGCATAGGCCCAATAGGTGTTGGCTCCCACCGTGACCAACACGAAGAGGAGCGAGCCCAGCCAGAGCGCGTTGAGCCAGAGCCGCGTGCCGGGCCGCGACTGCGCCAGCAGCCAGCCCAGTCCCGCCAGCAGCAGGCCCGGCCAAGTCAGCGCCAGCGCCATCCGCATCGCCAGCAATTCCAGCCCCGGTGCCGACAGCGCGATATCGGTGGAGGCGAGCAGGTTGCTGGTTCCCTGACTGAGGGCGCGCAGACCCGGCAGCGGGTCCCACGGCGCCAGCCGATACCAGACGCAGACGACCAGATAGACAAGCAGCGCGCTCGCCGCCAGCCAGGCCCAGCCGGCGGTGCGGCGCCAGCCAACCGCCTGCATGTAACCCAGCGCCGCCAGCGGTGCAAATGCCAGCGCCGGCAGCTTGGCCAGCGCCGCGACGATCAGCCAGAAGGTCATCGCCGCCGCCGCGTGCGGAGGCGCGGTCGGCCGGCCCGTCCCCGCCGCCACGATCGCCCAAACGACCCCCGCCATCATCAAGGGATCGGGCAGCAGCGAACGACCGATCAGGACCGACAGCGGCGCGACGGCATAAAGAACCAGCGCCAGCTCGCCCACCCATGGCCCGATGCGGCGGCCCAGAACGTAAATCCCCAGCCCCGTCACCAGCGCCATGGCCAGTGAGAAAAGCCGGATCACCACCAGCGGATCGGCCCCCAGGCCGGTCGCGGTGTAGCCGATCAGACGCACGAAGGGGAACTCGGGGGTCAGGTTGTTGGGCTCGCGCAGCGAGCCGGCACCCTCCGCCACCCGCTGGTGCGGCCGCAGCAGCGTCTTGATGGTGGCCAAATTAAGCCGCAGCTCGCTCGGCGGCAACTCCTGGGCCAGCAGGCGAACCTGGATTGAGGCGGCAATATTGCGGTCCTCGGGGAAATCACTGGGATCGCCGTGGACGAAGGCCAGCCGCAGCGCCACCAGCAGCACAAGCCCGGCCGTCAGCGTCAGGATGCGCGGCCAGCGCAGGACCGGCCGCCCCACCGCCACCCGCGGCGTCGTGTCCAGATCGATCAGGTGTTCAGTCATTGTCGATGTTATCCTGCTTCCAACCGACCCTGATTTGATAAGCGGGCCCCATCAAGGCTCAATAGAAAGTCACGTCGACGATCAGGGCCCCTGGCGCCGCCTCGGCCTCGAGCGGAGCGTTGAGCAGCGACACCGCCAGCGTGGCGGGTCCGGCGGCGTCCGCCGGCAGCAGCATCAGCAGCGGGCGCGGTCGCGCGCGGGTGTCGATCGCATAGACCGCGCGGCTGGCCAGTGCGTCCAGCTCCAGGTGCAGGACTGGCCAGAGCGCACCTGCGGGAAAACCCTGCAGATGAAAAAGGGCCACTCGCGCGCCTTCCGGGATCGTGAGCGGGGCGTGGCGCGTGGCGTTGCGCGAGAGGTAGAGGTTGAGCGTCTGCGCGGCCGGGTTGCCGTTGCCGCCGGTCGCACCCGCCAGTGCCGTGCGCAGGCTGGCGACCGCCGGATCGGCCGGTCGGATTGCCAGTCGCTCCTCGATGGCCCCCAGAAGCGCGGCATCCTCGCGCCAAAGCGCGGCCTCGGTCAGCCGCGCCAGCGCGTCGGTTCGCGGTTCGGCTTGGGCCAGCAGGCGCTGCGCCGCCGCGTCGGCCCGCGCCAGATCGGCCGGGGCCAGCCGCGCCAGCAGGTCCCAAAGTTCGATGTCGGCGGGGGTGGCCGGCTTCAGATTGTCCAACAGTGCCGCCAGCGGATCGGTTGCGCCGGCCACGGCGGGGAAAACGGCCCGCAGCGCCGCCTCAAGCCGTGTCGGTTCAGCCGCCGCCAATTCCAGAGCCGCCGGCAGCGCCCAGTGGTATTGGCCGATGGCCAACAGGCCCTCGAGCAAAGCCTGCAGCGATGCCAGCCGCTCGGGATGACGCTGCAGGTCGCGGCGCAGGTGGGGAATGGCATCCTCGGGTCGGCCCGAGCGCAGCAGCGCCAGCCCATGGGCCAGCTCGGCATCCTCGAGCCCCGCCGCGGGCGGGTCGGCATCGAAGATTGACGCCGCGCGCGACCAGTCGCGGTCGGAGAGCGCCAGCAGGGCGTCGAGGTAGCGTAGCCGTTCCGACCGGGTTGGCGTGGGTTGATCGACCAGGCCGCGCCACTGGATCAATTCGGGCGGGGTGCGCAGCGGATCGGAGGGATCGAACTGACAGCGCGCCGCCCACCAGAGCGCCCGCTCATCATAGCCATGCTCAAGAACCGCCCGCGCGGCGGCCAAGGTGGCGGGGGCGGGGCCGTCGCGGCCGGCCAGCAGCTCCAACCGCAGGCGCAGCGCCTGAGAGGCCAGTCGGGGGTGGCGCTGGCCCACCTCGTCCAGAATCGACAGGTATTGAATTTCGGCCGGCGATCCGGCCGACAAGTCGAACTGATGGTAATAATCGTGTGCCCGTTCGAGCAACCCGGCCGCGAAGCCCTCGATCGGCTCGGTGCCATCGGGGGCACCCACGCGCAGTTCGTCGTAGTCCACCAGCGCCTCAAGATAGCGGTGGTCGTTGACGAGGTAACGCAGCCGGTTATGCTGCAGGCGCTCGCGCGCGAGCGCACCCATGACCATCACGACCGCCGCAAGCAGCGTCAGGATGGCCAGGGCCCGGTGGGTCTTGCGCCTCATGGGACCAACGATCGGGCGAGCGGTCAACGGCCGCGGTCGCCGAAGTTTTCCAGGGTGTCGATATGGCCGTTGCCATTGGTGTCGATCAGGATCGGCGAAATCATCGCAAACGGCATCAAGCCTTCGGGGTAGGTGCCGTCGAGCACCCGCGTCTTGTCCAGTCCGTCACTGCCATAGGTCGAGACACTGATCAGTGTATCCTTGAAGTCCATCAAGGCCATCTCGGAGAAGGGGATTTGGAACCACTCGCCGCTCTCGGGTTCGGGGAAGCGCTGGACGGCGCCGGTGACCCCCGCGATGATCGATTGCTGGAATCCGACCCCATCCTTCTCGATGCGGACATGGTCGGTCCTGGCCCAGCCGGGGGCGGTGATGCGGGCGCGCAGGGGCCAATCCTTCTCGTAGGCGATCATGTCGCCGGGGATGGCCTCACCGATCTGCAATTCGATGAATGGCCCGTTGGTGATCTGGGTGCGTCCACGGCGGAAGGCCTCGAAAAATGCCTGCTCCTCGACCTGTGCCGGATCATCCTGGCCCACCTTGACCAGCACGCGCGGGTAGCCGGGCTCGGAGCCCAGCACAATCGAGCCCATCGGGGAGACGGCCGCCACGAAATCCTGCTGGTCCTTCATCAGGCTGAGGAACCAGAAGGCGCGGTTGGCGTTGAATTCCCATGGCCGGCGCGTCGGCACCAGCGCGATCGAGTCGATTGCCGTCTCGATCCCCGGTTTGCCCTTGAAGCCGGCGGAATGGTAGTTCTCTCCCGGCAAAGTGAAATAACCCAGGTCCTGCGGGTGAATCGGCAGGTCGCTATGGATCAACGCACCGGGATAAAGCCGCCGCAACGTCGCGATGAATTCGGATGCGTCCTGCAGCTCGGCCCACTGCGCGCGTGCCTGCGCCGGGTCGGGCGCTCCCTCGGGCAGCGGAAAGACCAGAAACGTCCCCCACTCGGGGTGCGCCGGCAGCAGCGTGCGGAAACCGCGGCTGACGCGCAGCCGGTCGCCCAGGCCCAGGCGCTCGACCGACGGGCCCAGGTCGGTGATCGTTTCAAAGTCGCCGCTGACCACCCACTCCAGGCCCTCGGCGGCCGCCATCAGCACGATCTCATCGTCGGTCAGGGCGATGCCGGGGGTGGCGCGGGTGCGCACGCCCAGTTCCAGCCCCAACCACCCCGGCGTCGGGTTGACTTGATCGAGCGCGATGACCAATTCCTTGATCTGGCCACGGTCGATGTCGATCGAGCCGACGCCTGTTTCGTAACGGATGCCGTGATTCGCCTGGAAGCGCCACTGCCCCTCGATCACGCGCACGAGGCGCCCCTCGGCCGGCACGTAGGTCTGGTCGAGAAATTCCTCGGCGCGCGTGGGTGGACCCAGATTGATGGCCGAGATCGCGGCCGCGATCGGCTGCACGCGCACGCGCGCCGCCAGTGGCCGGCTGGTGGCTGCATCCACCACCTTGACGAAGACGCCGGTGATCCGGCCGAGCTCGAAATTCCGCTCCTCGCGCTCGCCCTCCGCCACGCGCACGCGCATGTTGAGGGGCGCCAGGTCGATGGTGCCACGCAGCTCGGCGCGAATGAAGAAATTGCGATCAGCCGGCAGCTTCAGCTCATAGCTGCCGTCGGCGTCGACCCGCTTGAAGCCATAGGTCCGCCCGTGTCCTCCGTTGGTCCCGGACTCCTGCGCCCCGTAGTCGATGACGCGCACGACCACCTCGTCCACCAGTTCGGGACGTTCGGCGACCTGAACGCGGCCATGAACCGTGCCGGTGGGCACCCCGAGGTCGCGCTGCATCGCCTCGACCGCGTTGTAGGATTCGCCCTCGGCGATCCACAGCGAGCGGCGGTAGATGACGCCCTCGTCATTGCTCGTCAGCGTCCCGGTGGTGGGCGCCGCCAGCGAGCGGCTCATGTTGGGATGGCTTCCGAATCGCCCGTGCAGCAGGCCCTCATCCAGCGCCAGCACCATGCCGATGTTGCCGTTGTGGCCGAGCAGGAAGGGGGTGTCGGTCGTGATCGAGCGGCCTGCCGGCAGGGCGCCGACCCCCGCCACCAGCGGCGAGGCCAGTCCCCAGTGGGCCACGTCGGCCAACTGGGGTTGGTCCGCCCCCGGCTCCAGGTCCAGGAACCGGCTTTCGATGCAAAGACGCCGGCTGCCCTCGGCCAGCCACCAGGTGGTCTCCAGCCGCAGCAACCGGTTGTCGAAGGGCGATCCCTCCAGCCTCAGCCCGACCTCACCGGGGCGCTCGACCGGTTCGGCGAAATCATAAGGGACGATCAGATCCTTCTCCCCCAAGCCAATCCCCTGCGTGAGCGCGCCCATGACGTCGATGTTGGCCTCGCCGACCGCCACATCGATCAGGGAGCCGGGCAGCCGGTTGCGGATCAGCAATCCATCGGTCAGACCCCGAACCGGCATCGACCAAGTCGTCGGCATGTCCTCGACGCCGGCGAAAGTCACAGAAAGGTGCTCGTTGCTCAGTCGCCAATCACCGCCGCGGGCCGTGATGAAGGGGCCGGCGCCGTCGGTGTAGATTCGCCCCAGCCGCTCGATGCTGGCCGTGCCGACCTCCAGACGTTCGGCAGCCGAGGACTGAGCCGCTCCAAGCAGCCACAGCATCAGGATCAGGGCGCCCATCGCGTGCAGGCTGGGCGGCAGGATTCTCAGCTGGTTCATGTTGGTCCTCATGGTCATGTTCCTTTGGGCTGCGCTGGACGTTCCAGATGGCGGACGACTCGCGCCAGACCATCCTAAACCCTGTAATTCCCGAGCTGCAAGCCTAATAGCCCCCGCGCGTTGGGGTGGCGCATCTTGAGCCGACCTACACCACCCGGCACGAGCGGTGGTTGTGAGCGCAAGATGCGCACAAAGGTGGCGCGGCGGGGCCGGCTGACGTGAGCATCGGCGTTTTTTGTCGCAAAGAGGCCGAGTTTGGGAAAAGGGACGCAAAGGGAGGATCATCAAACCTTTCATGCAGCCCAGCGGATAGGTCACCCCGTGCAGAAGCAAGGGCCGGCTTCGTGGTTGCGGTTGATTTTTCCAGCCAATGCCCTAAGCTGTTTTTTGTTGCGGATCAGACGCGAGGGAGGCGGAGCAATGGGCATCGGCTGGTTGGAGGCGCGCCTGCTGGGGGCGGCGATGGTGCTGGCGTTGATCGGCGCCTGTGCCGAGCCGCCGGCCTCGGGCGTTTCGGCCGATGGCATCGTTGGTTCGACCACAATTCCGCTCGACAGCCCCCTCGTGCGGAGCCTGGGACGGCTCGAGGGACCCTATCGGCTCGACGAGGTGCTTCAGCCGCGCGTGGTGCGGCTGGTGCGCGAGAATGCGTTGGAATCCTTTGTCGTGCTTGGGCTGCGCAACGCTCCTTACCAGCCGGCCGAGGCTGTCGCCGCATCCGGTGAATCCCGCCGCCGCGAAGAACTGGTGCGAATGGGCAACTTCAAGATGGAGCAGTTGACCGCGCTTTGTGCCGAACGTCCGCTCTACCTCATCCGGATGGGCGAGGCGGACGAACGCAACCCGCCGGCGGTTTACCTGTTCGGGGTGGAGGCTGATTTGGCCGATCCCGCGGCGCCGACGGGGTCAGCCGAGCTGATCAACGCGCTGGCGCTGCGGCGGGGCATCGCCAACATGGAGCTGGATGGGCCGCTGCACCCGTTCCATGAGCTGATGCTGGAGTGCCAGCAGACCGCCCTGGCCGAGGCACGCCGCGAAACGGTCCCGGCCGAGGAATCGCTTTCGATCTGGAATCGCTTCAGCATGCACCCGCCGACCGAGCTGGTGGCGCCAGGGGGGAGCTGAGTTCCCTTCTGGATTTGTGAGTTTGTCAGGTTTGGATTCATCATTATGGCCGTATCGTTTCACGAGCTTCTCAACCAATACGAGCAATGGCTGCGCGTCGAGCGCAACCTTGCCGAGCGCACCCGGCGCGCCTATATCTATGACCTGACGCGGCTGGCCGAATTCCTGACCCTGCTGCACGGCCGCACGCCGCGCCCGGACCAGATCACGGACGAGGCGCTGCGCGAGTATCTCAACCACATGCAACTGGAGCGAGCCTGCAAGTCCACGACGCTGGCGCGGATGATCTCATCGTTGCGCGGCTTCTTCGATTTCGGCGTCGAGCGCGCGGTCATCGCCCAATCCCCCGCCGCGCGCCTGCGCACCCCCAAGCAGCCGCGCAAGCTGCCGATCTACCTGGTGGCCCATGAAATTGCGCGCCTGCTCGATTCCCCCGACCGGGACCAGCCCCGCGGCCGGCGCGACCGGGCGATCATGACGATGCTGACCTTCACCGGCATTCGGCTCTCGGAGCTTGTGGCGATCGACCTGCGTGACATCGACCTGGTCAACCGCGCGCTGCGCGTTTTGGGCAAGGGGCGCAAGGAGCGGATCGTCCCGCTCAACAGCATCGTCATCGATGTGATCAACGAATGGCTCGAACTGCGTCCGCTGAGCGACTCCCAGGCGCTGTTGCTCAATAAGTTCGGCCGGCGCCTGAGCGGCCGCTCGGTCGAAAACATCGTCCGCCACCATGCACTCAAGGCCGGTATTTTCAAGGACGGCATCAGCCCGCACAAGCTGCGCCACACCTTTGCCACGCTGCTCCACGCGCGCGAGGTCGACCTGATCGAGATCCAGTCGCTGATGGGCCACGCCTCGATCGCCTCGACCCAGATCTACACCCACACCAGCAGCAGTCGCCTGCACGCCGCGGTCCGCAAACTCGAAGACGTCGGCTGACCTCAAAACAGAATAGAAAAAAAACCGCCGGCGCTCCGGTAAGGGGAGGCCGGCGGTTGATGGTGTTTTTTCGGTCAGGGATAGTTCTGCCAGTCCCCGCTGCCTGTCTTGGCCAGCGGGATCGTCGTCGCCGAGGCTGTGTTATTCAGGCCGCCGCTGGTCTGGGCGGCGGCGGCGGGGATCGTGATCCCGACGGTGCCGGCGCCGGTTGCCGTCACCTTGAAGCTGAAGAACACGCCCGAGCCGCTGAACTGGCTGATCGTCGCGTTGGTCAACTGAACATCACCGGCCGTGAAATTGATGACCGGCTGAGCGAAGCTGACGTGGACATCGATCGTCTGATTCCGCCTGATTTCGCTGGCCGAATGATATAGCTCGGTCCACAGGGTGGAGCCTGAGGAGACGGTGGGTCCGGACTTGGAGGCGGTGGGCGTGGCCAGGCCGCCGTTGCCGTCATCGGCCGTGTAATAATAGGTGTAACTGCCTTGCGGCAGCCGCTTGAGCAGCTGGAATTTGCGCCCCTCCAACAGCGTGATCGTATCGGCGGGATTCATGGTGAATGGGCTGCCGGGAATTTCGACGCCGCTGCGCAGGATGTGGAGCCTTGGCGAGCCGCCCACCGGTATGTCGCCGTCGATATCCATGTAGCGGCAGCGGTAGTCAAAGTTACGGTTGCTGTCGCCGCTGGCGGGGGTCATGCCCAGGTCGGTGTAGCCCGAGTCGTCGGGGAAGTAGACGACCGGCTTGTGGTTGCCCGAGACGACCTCAAAGGCCTTGACGGGGATCGTGGCCGGTCCGGTGGCATCGATGCCGCTTTCGTTTTTGGCCTCGAAATGGCACAGGTAGTCGCTCCCGCGAGGCAGCCGGTAGGAGTAGACATAGACCCGGCCCTGATTGAACGGCTTGTTGTCGGCGGCCATCATTGTGACCGGCGACACGTAGCGGAACTCCGCTCCGTCATTGCGCTGGAGTCGCAGGCGCGGGTAGCCGGGCATCGGCGCTTCGTTGGTGGGGTCGCGATAGGTCACCCGGAAGCGGAAGAGGGTGTCGACGCTGCCGGTGACAGGCTGCACCGGACCATTGGTGTAGCCGCTCTCGCCGGTCCAGGTCAGCGTGGGCTGATTGGTCGGCGGTGGCGGTGGAGGGGCGACCACCGGCGAGAAGACCTTGACCTGGTCGATCTTGCCGGGGATCTGGCCGATGCGCAGCGGCCCGAGGGCGCCGGTGTTGACCGTATAGCCCTCCATCGCATCGAACTCGCGCTCGAGCTTGCCGTCGATGAAGATGCGCATAGTGTTGCCCCGGCGCGTGCCGACGACGTGATACCAGCGTCCGGTCTGCAGCTCCGTCGTGCTCTTGACCGCCGCCCAGCCATCCCACGATGAATCTCCCGTCCGTGCCGTGCCCGGGAGCCGGACCGAGAAGTAGAGTTTGTTGCCGGCCCAGCCGCCGCGGTTCCAGATGCGGAACATGCCGTTGTCGAGCGGATATTGATACTCGGCCAGGGTATCAAACCTGATCGACGCCTCGACGGCGATGTTGTCGCTGACGGTCAGGGTCTTGCTGACGTTGACATAGGTCGATGAGCCGGTGAACTGCAGGGCCGTGCCGCTGACCCCCGCGATCCAGGAACTCGTCGCATTCATATTGACCAGCGTGCCGTGGCGGGTATTGCCCGAGGCGTCGTTGGCGGTCGTGCCCGAGCCCTCGTCGAAAGCCCAGGAGCCGTGAATGGTGGCGCCATCGGTGCTGGGCGGGCTGACCGGATCAACGCCAAGGCCAACCAGATTCTCGCCGATGAACATGTTGCCGAAGCCGTTGATCTGGCGGATGTTTTCGGTGGTCCGATGGAACCAGTTGTTGTTGACCCAGCAGCCATTCGCCGGCCGGCCGCGGATGACGATCGCGGTCTGATCGGTGCAGCGGAAACTGTTGTGGTGGATGCGCATGGTATCCCCGGCGATGTCGCTCTGCAGCATGTAGTGGCGCATCACGTCGGCATCCGGATAGTTGTAGTTGTAGAAGCGCACCTCGTCGATCATGCCGTTGAAGTAGGAGCTGGCCGCCGAGGCATCGCGGCCGATCATCAGCGGCAGCGTGGACTGGCTGGCGCCGCTGCAGGTGATGGTCGTCTTGAGCACGCCGTTGATGAAGACGCGCCCCTGGCTGCCGGTGAAGACCACCGCCACATGCTGCCACTGGTTGGCGACGATTCCCGCCACCGTCACCCTGCGCTGCGCGCCGGTCGAACTGTAAAGGGTGGCTTCGAGGCTGGAGCCCACCAGCCGCAACGAATACCCCGAACCGGTGGCGGTTGTGGTGCCCTTGCTGACAATCGCCTTGGTGCCGGTCACGTTGGCCGGATTGATCCAGGCCATGACGGCGTAATAGTTGGTCGGGGTCAGGTCAGCGTGGTGGGGCACGCTGACATAGTCATCGATGCCATCGAAGCGCAGGGCGCCCAGTTCGACGCCCTCCACCCGGGTGGGGCCATTCGTGGACGGCATGAGTGTGCCGTGGTTGCTGGCATAAATTGAGCTGTCGGTGGCCTGATTGCCGCTGGTCTCGTCGAAGCGCCAGGTGCCCTTGACGTAGTATTTTTCGTAGTCCCTGGCCCCGTGCATGTCGAACAGGTGGCTGATCGAATTCTCCATGTGCACGTTATAGCGGGCCTCATAGCCGCTGCCGGGGCGGCCGGTCGAGGCGATCGCGTGGCGCATATAGTCGAACAGGTTGGCCTCGATCATCGCCGATTGCGCATTGGTCGTGATGCCGTAGCCCAGCCCGTTGCGCTGGCAGTGGTGGATGTAATTGTGGTGGATGTTGGCCCCGTCGGCGGCTGCGCCGCTCAGTGCAGTTGCCGAATAATTCCAGCCCCACATCTCGCAGTTGTCCATCTCGAAGCCAGCGTGAGAGATCACGACGCCATAGGCATAGTCGGTCCCGCGGCCGCGCCAGGAATGGGGTCCGCCCAGCCGCAGGCCCGTCATGCGCACGCCCGCGCCGCCCGTCCTGAACAGATACGAGGTGCCGGCGAAGCGTCGCGTGAAGATCACGCCGCCTTCCGAGCCATTGATCCCGCGCCCGCTGGCCAGCGTCACGCCGGCTGGGATAGAAACATTCTGGTCGGGCGTCAAATCGATCGCGGCCGCGTCATCGATATAGATAATCGTGCCGGCGGTGGCCTGTTGCAGCGCTGTCAAGAGGGCCTGCCGGGTGGAAACCACCACGCTGGCCTGAGCGCGGCCCACTGTTCGTGTGTAGCCGCCGCCTCCGCCGATGGGGTTGCCCGTCGGGTTGGGTTCGGCGCCGAAGACCGCCGGCTTGGTCGTGAAGCTCAGCCCGTCTTGCTGACCGGACTCGGAGGCGGCATTGACCGAGCGCACCCTGTAGTAATATTGGGTTTCATCGGCCAACAGATTGAGTTGAACCTGATGGGTCGTCACCAATGCGGAGTTTGAGGTGGTTTGACCCAGGGCAGGGGTCAGCCCGTATTCCACGATCGAGCTGGCCGGTTGATTGGTCTTCCAGGTCACCACCGCCCAGGTATCCTCGACCGGCTGGCTTTTGACCTCCGTGATGATGGGAGCAGCGGCGCCTGCCAGGCTGAAGCCGCAAGCAGCCAGCCAAAAAATTGCCAATAAAGACCTGCGCATGGAAATCCTCCTCTGGTGCGAACACCGAACCGGGCGCGGGAGTGAAATTAAGGTATAGGACATTCGATTGATCAATGCCACCAAATTGCCATTCGGATGCATTTTACATCATTGGCGTGGGTGGCCGATCAATCGGCAGATGATAAAGGCGGGTGAGATATGTAAAAAAGCAAATAAATTAATATTGTGGGCGGCGGTGCTTGACGCCGCACATGCCCCTAGCGGGCTGCCTGCAGTTGATAAAGCCGCAGCATCGAGGGTTCGGGCAGCGGACCCTCGGGCTTGCGGTCGCGATTAGCGGGCAGTGTTTCCCAGCGCAGGGCATAACGCTGGCGCGAGCGACCCGAGTCCCCAGCCAAGCGCACCTGCAATCCCTTGAAATCTGACTGGACCTTCATCAGCTCGGCCGGAAATGCCGGCGGCGGCGCGGCCTCGGTCCGCAGGGGCGCCAGCGTCGCCTCGTCGATGATGATCAGCCCCGAGCCATGCTTGACATGGCTGTAGGAAAGCGCCAGTTCGCCCTCGCCGTGGCGGCGGGGGCCCCCCAGACGAATATCGAAGATCATTGAGCCGCCCCCCTCGAACTGCCAGCGGTAGTCCCAATTCGAGACCTGCCGCGGCACCCAGCGGCCATCCTCATAGCGCGCGACGTAGGCCTGCGTCAGTCCTTGCTCGTCAAACTTGTGATATGAAGCGAGTGGATTGCCCGCGCGGTCGAAGCCAAACTTGAGTGCCCCGTTGATGATCCCCCCGCCCGCCGGCACCGGGTCAATGATCGTGTCCTCGGTCTGGATCGTGATCGGAAGCTCGATCGGTTTCCCGGAGATCGTCTCCCAATGGATCATGTCGCGGCTGCGGGCGTAGGAGGGGTCATGATTGGTTTCGCAGGCGGGGGTATCGCGCCAGACCCAGCCGAGGTGAAAGAAACCATCGGGGCCGCGCACCGGCCCCACCGGATAGGCATTCATCAAACCCTGGCCGTCGAGCAGCGGGCGGTCCAGCAGGCGCTTCCACTGGCGGGTGGTGGTGTCGTAGACGTTATAGATGTTGATGCCGTTGCCGCTGCCGCCATCACGGTAGGTGAACACCAACCGCCCCTCGCCGTCGCGCATGAAATGGGGGTAGGTGCAGCGCCGCTCGTTCTCGCCGACCATTGAGTCGATCTTCTCGAGCGAAGTGACATCGCCGACCCGGCTCGTGCGGAAGTAGATCAGCGGCACATTATGCATGTTGCCGCTCACGTGCAGGTGGCCCTCGCTGTCGAACGCCATGGTGATGCTGTTGTGGCTGTCCCAGCCAACCCGGGTTGGCAGCGGTTGATATGTCCACTGCTCGGAGTCCAGCGCGCGGCTGGCCACGACCATCTGACGCTCGGCGTTATAATAGGCCACATACTGGCGCTCGCCGTGGGTCATCAGACAAAAGCCCACGGGGAAATCGGCCGGCACCCGGTCGATGTCGATCGCCTTGACCACCGTCGGCTCGGGCGGCGGGGCCGCCGGCTGAGGCTGGGCCGGCGCCATGCCCAGCAGCAGCAGGATCGGCAGCGTCAGTCGGCGAAGGATTCTCATGATGCGACTCCAGTGATGTGGGCGGTCCTCAGGCCGGCGCGTGCGCGCGAACGCCGCAATCCTGCAGCGCCCGGAACATCGCCTGCACGTTCTCGAAGGGTGCATTGCCCTGGACGTTGTGGATCGCGTTGAAGACGAAGCCGCCGCCCTCGTTGAAGATCCGCACCCGTTCGATGACCTCGCGGTATACCTCATCGGGCGTGCCGAACGCAAGCGTATGCTGGGTGTTGACCCCGCCGCCCCAGAATGTCAGCTGCGCGCCGAAGTCCCGCTTGAGCCGCTCCGCCTCCATGTCCCTGGCCGAACACTGCACGGGGTTGAGGATATCGAAGCCGGCCTCGACGAAGTCGGGGATGAATTGCCGCACCGCTCCGCACGAGTGGATGAAGGTCTTCCAACCCGAGCGCGCATGGATCAGGTCGTTGATCCGCTTGTGGAAGGGCTTGTAGAGGTCGCGGTAAGCCGCCGGGGCGATGAACGGTCCGGTCTGCGTGCCGAAGTCGGTGCCGGTGATGAAGGCGGCCTGGACCGCATCGCCAAACAGCTCGATCATCGTCTCCAGGTTGGCCTCGGCGATCTCGCACTGACGGTGGAAAACCTCGTGGACGTAATCACGCCGCATCGCCGTCGACATGTACCACTCGGAGATGTCGCGGATGCCGCGAGGGTGGCGCAGTTGCGGGGCGGGCACCAGCGCGATGTCGCCAAAGGCCGTCCCCGGCACGCCGATGATAATTCCATATTGGGGATGCTCGTCGATCCATTGCTTCATCCGCCGGTAATAGGACAGGTCCTCCTCGCCGAGCGGCCCGAACTCCTGCAGATTGTCCGCCGGGTCCAGCTTGTCCTCGTCGATCGGATCCTGGCGAACGATCGAGTCGAAGAAGTAGCCGTTTTTTGTCATCCGCCCGCTGGGCGGGGCGCTGGTGTCGCCTTCGGGATACATCAGGTAGTCCCCGTTGGCGTCGATCGTCCAGTTGAAGTTGCCCGGCACGAGGCACTCGGTGCCGTCGGGCATCGTGAAGGGCTTCCAGTTGTCCTGGACGGTGCCGAAGATGCTCTTGCGCCCGTAGATGCCCACGACGTCGACCCCCAGCGCATCACGCAGCTCGTTGTCGACCTCGCCAAGCATCTGGTAGGGTTCGTTGACCTTGACCAAGGTGGTATCGCCCAGCAGTTCGCGGCGCAATTTCGTCAGCATCGAGACATGGATGCCGGTCACGGCGGTGGAGCCGAAATCGACACAAACGCGGTCGGGCTGCATATGGTTCAAGGTCGCGTCAAGGCGCTCGCGTCCGTTCATCATGGGCGTATCTCCTCTGGCATCATCTGGGTTAGTGGAAGGCTGGCTGGGAAATTCATTTCCTCAACATAAGTATCCATGAAGGCGGGGTCGCTGCCCAACGCGCGGTGGGCGATCCGCCCCTGCAGGCGCTCCAGCTCGTCCCACGCCGGCTCGCCCCCCAGCAGGACCA
The DNA here is from genome assembly GCA_041687335.1 of Sumerlaeia bacterium. Lineage (GTDB taxonomy): Bacteria > Sumerlaeota > Sumerlaeia > MVZB01 > MVZB01 > JAJFUE01. The sequence continues at coordinate 58,112 of JAWLCE010000004.1, forward strand.
TGCGCGCGCCAAGCAGCGCGGCATTGCCCAGCGGACAGATGGTGTCCTCGCCGGCATGGATCAGGCCGATGCGCCGGGCGCTGGCGGGGCTGATGCTGTTACCGAAGGCGCCACACAAAAAAGTACGTTCCAACTGGCGCAGGCCGCAGCCGCGCTGGTCGGCCAGCAACCGCAGCCCCGCCGCGATCGCCCCCTTGGCCAGTTGCAGTTCGCGGATGTCCTGCTGGCGCAGTCCGACCCCCTCGGCCAGCGCCAGCGGCTCGACCCGGTCGCGCAGCCGGCCGGTGGGCAGGATCAGCCCGCCCGTCAGGCCCGCCGCCACCGCGTCAACCAGTCCGCTGCCGCAGAGGCCGCGCGCCCGACTGTTTCCGATGACGTGACAGCGGAAGCTCTCGCCGGTCCACTCGACGCGGTCGATCGCGCCGAGATCGGCCCGCATCCCCTGGACGATGCGCGCCCCCTCGAAGGCCGGGCCTGCCGCCGATGAGGCGCAGAGCATACCGGCGGCGTTGCCGACGACGATCTCGCCGTTGGTGCCCAGGTCCAGCAGGGCCTGGAAGTCATCGGCCTGTCCCATTCCCGAGGCCAGCACCCCGGCCAGGATGTCGCTGCCCACGAAGCTGCCCAGGCAGGGCAGGAAGCGCGCCGGCGGATTGCCGGCCAATTCCCAGCCCAGCTCGGAGGCCTTGAATTCAGCCAGCCCCCCGGCGTCGGTCTCGAATGGGGCGGCGGCCAGGGGCGCCAGCGCATGCCCGCAGAAGATGTGATGCATGACGGTGTTGCCGACCAGGATCACTTCCTGGAGCGGGGTCCCGGCGGGGGCCTGCTCCAGCAGCCGGGCGATCATCTCGCCCAGACGGCGGCGGATCAGCTCGCGGAGTTGATCGCCCACGTCGTCGCGCAGGGAAGCTTCCATCCGGCTGATCAGGTCGGCGCCATAACTGCCTTGCGGGTTGAGCGCCACCTCGGTGGCCAGCACCATGCCCACGGTCAGGTCGACCAGTTGCGCCACCAGCGTCGTCGTTCCCAGGTCGATCGCCACGCCCAGCCCCGGCCGCGGCTGGACCGCCACCGCCGTCCGGTCCTCCAGCACCGGCCCCTGCCACTGGGCCACGGCCAGCACCAGGTCGGTGGTGGGAATCAGCCGGCAGCCCAGCCGCCAGCCCTCGGCCACTGCCCGCTCGCCAAGCGCCTGGCGATCCTCGGGTGTGGGCTCGGCGTGCCCCCCGACCACTCGCACCCGGCAGGAGCGGCAGCGCGCCCGGCCGCCGCAAGGGTACTCCACGCCATGCTCGAACAGCAACTCACGCAGCGGTTCCCCGCGCGCCACGCTCAGGATGCGGCCGCTGGGCTCGAGAGTGATCTGGACCTTGTCGCTCATGCGGGGGGCGCTTCCAGAATCATTCGACCTTGAAGGTAATCGACCTCGACGCCGCGGCCGGGAGGCACCACCAGGAACTCCTCATCATCGTCCCATGGTCCCGCGACCAGCCGCTCCAGGAAATGGACGCTCCCCGCCACCGGCATGAATGACCAGCCCTTCTCGCCCGCCTCACGCCGTGCTCGGGCCTCATAGTCGGCGCGGTCGCCGGGGATGTCGGTGTCGATCCAGATCATCCGCTCGTAGCGCTGCTGGTATTGATGGAGCTGATCGTAAAGGTAGCGGCCGTTGTCCTCGCCGTAGCGCTCGATCAGCTCGAGCAGCCCCGACTCGAAGACGAAACCCTGGTCGCGGCAGCCGTTCCGGACCTCCTCGTTTTCCACCAGGTCGATCCAGCCGGGGGTGCGGTAGCAACTGGCGGGGTAATCGCGCGCGAACTGCTGGTGGCGTTGGCGGCCGCCCAGCAGCATCGTCAGGCAATCCCAAGCCTGGGGCAGCACGAGCCGATGGCGCCCCGCCCACAGGCCCTTGACCCAGGCGTTGCAGATGCCGTAGCCGAGCAGGACCGCGTCAAGCGGCTCCGCATCGGCCGCCGTGATCCGAGACTGGACCTCCTCGCGCAGTTCGCGCCCCGGCCGCACGTGGTAGGCATCGTCGAGATAACAAAGTTCTATCTGATGGCGCGAGTGGAGGACCAGATGCTCCAGTTCGCGGCGAAAGATGCCGCAGGCGATCAACTTCAGGCGCATGTTCGGAAGCGATTCGATTTCATTCATGGGTCCGGTCGGAATCACACCTGAGCGCCCATGGGCAGTCCATACTCACCCAGGAGGCACTTGTTGGGGTCGACCAAGCCGGCCATTTCCTCGCACAGGGTTTCCTCGGACTCGGGCAAGTCGTCGGCCTGCTTCTGGAAGCGGTCTAGCCATGGCCGCTCATTGGCCGGCAGTTGGACTTCGCCCTCGGCCAGTGCCCGGCGCAGCCGGTCCAGCGTGGCCAGGATCGCCACGCGCGTGCGGCGGTAGGGATTCTGTTCGGCCATGATGGCGGCGCTCAGCTCGAGCACGACGTCGGGGCGCAGCACGAAGGCCTGGGTGTCGAGGGAAGCATCCGAACGCGCCAGCAGGTCGCGCAGGCGCCGCCCATCCTCGGCCCCCTCGGTGGCATTGCACAGCCGGCAGTCATAGGCCAGCTGTTCCATAGAGACCACCGGCGCGGAACCGCTCAGCAGCCGCAGGTTCTGCACCGATTCGTTGGACCAGCAATCGCAGACGGCCTGGGCGATGTTGCCCAGCGGGCTCAGGTGGGCGCAGGCCGAGGAGCGCCCTTCCATCGAGATCGGCACCCCGGCAATCGCCTTCATGTAGGGCCCCTCGTAGCCGCAGTCCTTGCTCGGCCCGCGCGCCCCCAGCTCGTAGGCGATCAGGCTGCGCGGCACCGTCGCCACGCGCACCAGCGCCGCGAACAGTCGCGGGATGTAGCGCTGCTCGGCCAGCGTCATCGCCGTATTGGCAAAGCCGCAGGCGGTGTCGCCGGCCGGGATGACCGACGTGCCCCGACAGCTGTCGACGATCTCGGTCCAGAGGAATTCCATGTCGCGCGCGGCCAGCACGCCGAGTGCGAAAGCCAGCCCGCGCAGGTCCACGTTCATCAGCGCCTCGTCGCTGATCTCCTTGCCGCCGGTGGATTCGATCGACAGCAGGTCCGCGCGCGCCTCGCCCGCCTGCCGGAACATCCGCCGCATCCCGTCCCACCACGGCCCCGAACGCATCCGCGGGGGACGGGAATGCTCGCGTGTATCATTGGGCGTCAGGCGCAGCGCCGAGCGCAGGCCGTGGCGCTCGTGAAAGAGGTCCAGCACCCCGGCCAGCAGTTGGCTGATCTCGATGCCCAGCTCCGGTTCGACCGTCATCGGCGGCAGCGTCTCGAATTCCATCACCAACGCCGGCACGTGCAGGTCCACCGCACGCCGGCAGACGGCTTCGGCCATCTCCTTATACTGGGCGCGGATGGCCGCCCAGTTCGCCGGCTCGATGCTGATCGGAGGCAGCGTGAAGTTGATCTCAGGCACCACCGTGCCGCTGCCCAGCTCCACGCCACGCCCGCAGGTCAACGGGCGCGGCGCATGGCCGAACATGAATTCGTTCAGGTTTTGGATAGCCAGCTGGGCGGTCATGGTGATATTCCCTCGATTCGATAGAGTTTGATTCAGTTACGCGGAGGCGACGTTGAGCAATTGGCGGACCAGCCCGACGGCGCTGTTGGCGTTCTCGCTGTAGCCGTCGGCGCCGACGCTGGTGGCATAATCCTGCGAAACCGGCGCGCCGCCGATGATGATCTTGACGCGGTCGCGCACGCCGGCCTTGCTGACCGCCTCGATGGTGCGCCCGATCGCCGGCATGGTCGTGGTCAGCAGCGCCGACATCGCCATCACTTCAGGCTGCTTCTCCTGGATCGCGGCGATGAACTTCTCGGGCGCCACGTCCACGCCCAGATCGATCACCTCATAGCCGCCGCCCTCGAGCATCGAGGCGACCAGGTTCTTGCCGATGTCGTGCAGGTCGCCTTGGACCGTGCCGATGACCACGCGCGCCTGAGCCTTGATGCCTTTTTCGGCCATCACCGGGCGCATGATCTTGAGCGCCTCGGTCATCGCCCGCCCCGCCAGCATCAGCTCGGGAACGAAAGTTTCGCCGCACTCGAAGCGCCGGCCGACCTCGTCCATCGTCGGGATCAAATACTGGTCGAGCAGCACGTTGGGCGAAATGTTCTCCGCCATCGCCGCCGTCGTGATTTCCTTGGCGGACCGGGCATCACCCGCCAGAATGGCTTCCTTCAGTTGCTCCAGGTCGATCATCGATCTACACTCCTGCTTGAATTTCGAATCCTGTCGATTATTCATATTCCAGCGGCCACGGCCAGCCTTGAATGGATGGCCGCCCCGGCGAAATCAGCGCGGGCTGTTGGCGGCCGTTGATTGCGTCCGCCCCGCCTCCTCCGCCCGTGCCAGCCACATCCGTTCAATTTCCTCGAGCGAGCGGCCCTTGGTCTCGGGCACCAGCCGCCAGACCAGCAGCGCCAGCACCGGGCAGAAGGCCGCATAGACCCAGAACGGGAAGGCGTGGTTGAACTTCTCCACCAGCCATTCATTGCCGTTCATCATCGGGAAGGTCTGCGAGACGATATAATTGGCCAGCCACATGGCCAGCACCGCAATCCCCATCGCGCGGCCACGAATCTTGGTCGGGAAGATCTCCGACAGGATCACCCAGGTCACCGGTCCGACCGAAATCGCGAAACAGGCGATGTAGCCCAGCATGAAGATCAGCAGTGATGGACCCATGATTTCCCAATAGGCGGCCGCGCTCATAGCCAGCAGGCAGAAGCCCATGCCGCTGGCGCCGATGAGCATCAGCGGCTTGCGGCCCAGCTTGTCCACCGTCCAGATGGCGATGATGGTGAAAATCATGTTGACCGCCCCCACCAGCACCGTCTGCAGCAGCGCGGCATCGACTGATTCGCGGACCACCGACTTCAAAATTTCAGGGGCATAGTAGATGACCACATTGATGCCGGTGATCTGCTGCAGGATCGCCAGCCCAACGCCGATCAGAAGCGCCACACGCAGACCCGGCTCAAACATCTGCAGCACCGTTCCCTTTTCGTGGGACAGAGCCAAGTTGATTTCCGTGAGCTCGCGGTCGGCCTGGGCCGCGCCGCCCACCCGGGTCAGGATTGCGCGCGCATCCCGCTCACGGCCGCGCTTGACCAGCCAGCGCGGGCTCTCGGGCACGAAAAACAGCAGCACCAGCAGCGAAGTCGCCGGGATCGCTTCCGAGCCGAACATCCAGCGCCAGCCGGTCGTCACATTCCAGGCGTGGTCGCCCTGCAGGGCGATCAGGTAGTTGACGAAGTAAACTACGACGATGCCAAAGACGATGGCGAATTGGTTGAGCGAGACCAGCCGCCCGCGCAGGCGCGCCGGGCTGATTTCGGCGATATACATCGGGCTGGTCAATGAGGCCGCGCCGACGCCGACGCCGCCGATGATGCGATAGACCACAAACTCATTGAGGGTCTCGGGAATGGCCGTGCCAATCGCCGAGATAAGGAACAGGATCGCCGACAGCATCAGCGTGGCGCGCCGGCCAAGCCAGTCGCTGGCCGGACCCGCCAGCGCCGCGCCAATCATGCAGCCCAGCAGGGCGCTGCCAGCAGCCCAACCCGTGCCCGCATCTGATAACGCAAAGTGTTCGGAGAGGTTGCCGATGCCGCCGCTGATGACTGCAGTGTCATAGCCGAAGAGCAAGCCCCCCAGCGTCGCCACCAGGCAAATCAGGGTCAGGTAGAGCAGGCTACCACGTTCTGAAGTCGGTGATTTCATGTCAAGCCACCTCTTGGTCTGAAATGTAGAGCATTAGGAGAACATTTGCCATGGCGCACAGTGCCGGGGTTATGGTAATAATTCGCATTCGCTTGGGGAAGTCAAGCCACATTTTGAACAGGTTGCCTGCTGATGGACAAAATGTCGACACCATCTCCGAACCTGAATCAGGTCCCGGGTGAGCCTGCGCTGACCTACCTTTATGGCGGGATCGTCACCTATCGACCCGGTGAGTCGCTCGGCCCGCGCCAGTTGAGCGACTATGAACTGGTCTACATCATCGAGGGCCAGGTCACCTATATCTGTAACGGCCAGCGCCATGAGGCCCCGCCGGGCACCCTGATTCTGGCCCGTCCCGGCTTCCGGGAGCACTATATCTGGGATCCCAAGCGGCCGACACGCCATGCCTACCTGCACTTCAACCTGCTGCGGCTGGCAGCGGACTGGCCCGTTTGCAGCCACTGGCCGCTGCTGCGCCGGCAGCCTGACCCGGGACTGACCAGCCTGTTCCGCTTCATCCTGCAGTGGGTCCGGGATCATCCCGAGTATCCCGCCATCACGCCGGGTTTCGAGGAAAACCGGCTGCTGGCCGCCTTCATCACGATTTATCTGAAGGAGATGGAGCTCCCCGAGAAGGACTTTGACTGCCAGCGGCCGGTGCCGGTGATGCGCGCGCTCAAGTGGATGCGTGAGCTGCTGGACGAGGAACCCCATCGCCAGGTCATGCTCTCGGAGCTGGCCGCCCACGCCGGCGTGACCGATAAGCACCTGTGCCGGCTCTTCCGCGCCAGTTCCTTCCCCAGCCCGATGCGCACGCTGATGATGCTGCGACTTCAATTGTCGGTGACGCTGCTGGCGCGCTCCAATCTGTCGGTCAAGGAGATTGCCGACCGCTGCGGCTTCGAAAACCCGCTCTATTTCACCCGCACCTTCAGCAAGGCTTATGGCCGCCCCCCCACACGCATGCGGGGTGAATTGGCGCGCGGCCACATCCCGGCGGCGCTGCTGCCGAGCGACCTGGCCCCGCGCGTCCATTGGTAATAGTAGCTTGTCGGGCGGTTGTAACAGGGCCAAGAATGCGAGGATTGTGCATATCCATGACTCATAGGGAGCATGGCGCGGGTTGCACGCGCTGATTATGCTGGCGTCTCGATTCCCTTTTCGTTGAGAAACCGAACATAATGGCGGACGATGGGGCGCATGACAACAAGGGATTGTTTTGGAGGTTCGGAATGAGCAAGTTGATCAATCGCAGACGATTTCTGATGGGCGCGGCGGCGCTGGCGGCGCCGATCTTCATTCCCGCCAGTGCGCTTGGCGCTGGCGGCCGACCCTCCCCCTCCAACCGGTTGCTGGTCGGTGCCGTCGGCGTCGGCTGGGTGGGCGGGGGAAACCTGCGCCGGCTGCTGAGCCACGATGACGTCCAAGTGGTGGCGGTCTGTGACGCCGACAGCGAGGTCCTCGAGGCCGCGCGCCAGCAGGTGGACAATAAATATGGCGACCGGGGCTGCGCCGTCTATGGCGACATGAATGAGATGTTTGCCCGCGGCGACCTGGACGCGGTGGTGATCTCGCTGCCCGACCACTGGCACGCGCTGGCCGCGATCGCGGCGCTGCGCGCGGGGCTTGACGTTTACGGCGAGAAGCCGATCGCCCACAGCCTGCGGGAGGGCCGTGCCATCTGCGAGGCCGTCAGCCGTTACGGACGCGTCTTTCAGACCGGCAGCCAGCAGCGCTCGATGCCCAACATGCACCGCGCCGCCGAGCTGGTCCGCAATGGCCGGATCGGCCGGGTAACCCACATTGAGGTCGGCTTGGGCGGCCCGCATATCGACTACGCCAAGAACCGCGACCAAAGCGACTTCTGTGAGCCGCCGGCCTGCCTCGACTACGATCGCTGGCTGGGGCCGGCGCCCTGGGCTCCCTACTGCCCCCCCCGCGTCCATAAGAACTGGCGCTGGGTGCTCGATTACGGCGGCGGCCGGCTGATGGACTGGGTCGGGCACCATGCCGACATCGCCGCCTGGGGCGTGGGCCTCGATGAGACCGGTCCGGTGCAGGTCGAGGCTCACGGCGAATTCCCAAGCGGCCTCTGGAACGCCCCGACCAGCTACCAGATCGACCTGCTATACGCCAACGGCCAGACCATGCGGCTGAGCAGCCAAAGCGGGGCGGTCCGCTGGCACGGCGAGCTGGGTACTCTCCATGTCGACCGCCCCATCCTCGAGTGCGACCCGGCCTGGGTGCTCAATGAGGTGATCGGGCCCAACGAGATCCGGCTCTACCGCAGCACCGACCACATGCGCAATTTCCTGGATTGCGTGCGCAGCCGCGCCCGCACCGCCGCCCCCGCCGAGATCGGCCACCGCTCGGCCAGCCTCGGCCAGCTTGGCATGGTCGCGATGCTGACCGGCCGCAAGCTGCGCTGGGATCCGGCGCGCGAGGAAGTGATCGGCGATCCGGGCGCCAACGCCATGCTCGGCCGCGCCTGGCGCGAGCCGTGGACGATCTGATCTGGAGGACGCCATGAGCCGAAACATGGACAGGCGGAGTTTCATGCGCAAGGCGGCGGCGGCGCTGGCATCGCCGCTGCTGCTGCCAGCCGCCGTCCGTGGGGCCGATGGCCATGTTGCGCCCTCCAACCGAATCGTGGTCGGTGTGGCCGGGATGGGCGTGATGGGGACGGGCAACCTGCGCCGGGCGCTCGTCCAACAGGATGTGCAGGTGGTAGCCCTGTGCGACGTCGACGCCGAACACCTGGCGCGGGCGCGCCGGATTGTCGACCAGCGCTATGGCAACCATGACTGCGCCGGCTACGCCGACCTTTACGAGATGCTTGGGCGGGGCGACCTGGACGCGGTCGTGCTGGCGATGCCCGACCATTGGCACGCGCTGGCGGCGATCGCGGCGCTGCGGGCGGGGCTGGACGTCTATGGCGAGAAGCCGATCGCCCATGGCCTGCGCGAGGGCCGCGCCATCTGCAACGCCGTCACCCGCTACGGCCGCGTGTTCCAGACCGGCAGCCAGATGCGCTCCTTCCCGTTCGTTCAACAGGGCGTCGAGCTGGTGCGAAACGGCCGGCTCGGTCACGTGCGCCATGTCGAGATCGCGATGAACGGCGGCGAGCCGGAATACCGGAGCGAGCCGCGGGAGCAACTGACGAGCGCGCCGCCGGCCCAGCTTGACTACGATCGCTGGCTGGGCCCGGCGCCCTGGTCGCCCTACCGCGCCGCGCGCCTCCATCGGCGCTGGCGGCGCGTGCTCGATTATGGCGGCGGCCTGCTGATGGATTTCATCGGCCACTACGGCGACATCGCCGGCTGGTCGCTGGGGCTGGACCGGACCGGGCCGGTCGAGGTTTCGGGTCGCGGCCAGTTCCTGTCGGGCCTCTATGACGCGCCGCTGAATTACCAGGTCGACCTGCGCTATGCCAGCGGCCTGACGATGCGGCTGACCGACGGGCCGGCGCTGATCCGCTGGGATGGTGAGCGCGGCACGCTCTTCATGGATCGCACACGTGTCTGGTCGGATCCGGCGTGGATCGTCAACGAGCCGATCGGCGCCAATGAAGTGCGCGTGGGGCGTGGCCGCGACCACATGCGCGACTTCATCGACAGCGTGCGCAGCCGCGCTCAGCCCGCCGCGCCGGCCGAGGTCGGCCACCGTGCCGCCAGCCTGGGCCAGCTCGGCATGACGGCCATGCTGACCGGCCGCAAATTGCGCTGGGACCCGGTGCGCGAAGAAGTGATCGGCGACCCGGGCGCCAATGCCATGCTCGGCCACGCCTGGCGCACGCCGTGGTTGGCTTGAAATTGAAACCGAAACGACCGAGAGGGTAGCAACATGATCAACGGCCTGATTCACCTGGCGCGTACACTGGCGTCGCTGCTGATGCTGGCGGCGGTCGCCGCCCCGGCATGGGCCGCGCACAATCCAAACCCCACGCCGCCCACGGCCGAGGAGACGAGCCTGATCCAGGCAGCTTTGCCCGAGCGGCCCACCGTCGCCCCGCAGGAGCCTCGCCGGCTGCTGGTCTTCTGGCGCAGCGAGGGCTTCTTCCATTCCGTCATTCCCTACGCCAATGAGGCCTTGCGCCGGATGGGTGAGAAGAGCGGCGCGTTCACGACCGAGATCACAGACAGCTATGATGTCTTCACCCCCGAGCGGCTGGCCGGCTTCGACGCCATCCTCTTCAATAACAGCACCCGGCTGGTGATGGATGATACCGCCCGCCAGGCGGTGCTTGATTACGTGCGCGGCGGGGGCGGCATCGTCGGGCTGCACGCCGCCACCGACTGTTTCTATGATTGGCCCGAGATGGCCGACCTGATGGGCGGCATGTTCGATGGCCACCCCTGGACCGCCAAGGGCACCTGGGCCGTCAAGATCGATGAGCCCGATCATCCGCTCAACGCGGCCTTTGAGGGTAAGAACTTCGCAATCAGCGATGAGATTTATCAGGTCAAGGGGGCTTATTCACGCGATCGGCTGCGCGTGCTGCTCAGCCTCGACATGAGCGACGCGCGCAACTGGGAGGTCGACCGCAGCCGCATCAACCGCGAGGACCTCGACATCGGCATCTCCTGGATTCAGCTTTATGGCAAGGGGCGGGTCTTCTATTGCAGCCTTGGGCACAACCACGACGTGATGTGGAACCCGGCCGTGATGCGCCACTATCTCGATGGCATCCAGTGGGCGCTGGGCGACCTCGAGGCCGATGCCGTTCCGAGCGCGCAGGCCGCCCCGGCCCCCTCGCTCAGCCGCTGGGATTTCGGCGCGGAACCGGCCGAGCTGGCGGTGCTCGAAGCCCAGGCCCGAGCCGGTGATCAGCGCCTGGCCGCCGCGCTCGAGCAGCGCCTGCTTGGGGTGCTTGCCGATGATGGGGCCACCTTCGCGGCCGCCCAGTTCGCCTGCCGCCTGCTGCGCCAGGTCGGCACGGCCCAATCGGTGCCGGCGCTGGCCGAGCTGCTGGCGGAGGAAAGGCTCGGGCACATGGCGCGCCTCGCCTTGCAGGCCATACCCGATGCGGCCGCCGGCGAGGCCCTGGTCGATGCACTGGCCCGGCTGGAGGGCGCGCCGTTGGCCGGCGTCATCAGTTCGCTGGGAATGCGGCGCGAGGCTGCCGCGGTGGATCCGCTCGCCGAGCTGGCGCGCTCACCCGAGCCGCTGGTCGCGCGCGCCGCCGTCGAGGCACTCGGCCGGATCGGCAACGACCAAGCGTTGTGGGCGCTCACAATGCTGGCCTCGCAGGGGTCGGCTCCCGAACTGTGGCCCGATGCGATGCTGGCCTGCGCGGAGCAGCTCACCCAGCGCGGTGACCATGAGGGTGCCGGCATGATCTACCGTCGGCTGATGGGGGCCGAGTATCCCGACGTGATCCGCCAGGGGGCGCTGGCGGCACTGGCCCGTTCCGAGGGCGCCGAACCGGCCTCGATCCTGCTGGCGGCGCTCTCCGGTGGCGACCCGGCGATGAATCAGGCCGCCTTGACGGCGATCGTGGCCGGCGCCGGGCGACCCCGTACCACCCGCGCCCTCGCCGATGGGCTGGGCCTGCTGGCTCCCGAGGCCCAGGTGCTGCTGCTGGGGGCGCTGGCCGAACGTGGCGATGCGATTGCGCTTTTCGCGGCGATCGAGGCGCTGGCGCACCCCGAGCCATCGGTGCGGATTGCGGCGCTGGAGGCGGTCGGCCGGTTGGGCGGGGCGCCCCAGGCGCCGTTGCTGGCGGCAGCGCTCGCCGCCGAGCCCGATGAAGCCAAGGCGGCCGCCGAGGCCTTGGCTCTTCTGCGCGGCCAAGATGTCGATCGTGAGTTGGCGCGCCTGCTCGAACGGGCCGAGCCGAAGCCGGCCGTGGCGCTCCTGCGAGTGCTGGAGGAGCGCCATGCCATTGACGCGACGGGGGCGATGCTGACGGCTACCACCCATCCCTCGCGCGAGGTCGGCACCGCCGCCTGGCGCGCGCTCGGGGCCGTTGCCACGCCCAACGTGCTGCCGGTGCTGCTGGAGCGGTTGCAGGCCGCGCCCGATGAGTTGCCCCCGCTGGAGCGAGCCTACGTCCAGATCGCCCGGCGCCAGCCCGATCCTTCAGTTCACGTGCAGCGGGTGCTGGCAGCGATGCCGGCCAAGCCCGACGCCTCATCCGTCGCGCTGTTGCGACTGGGCGGCGCGATCGGCGGACCCGCCGCCTTCGAAGCCCTCAATAAGGCCGCCCGCGGCAATGAGCCCGCCCTGCGCGAGGTGGCCATCGCCAGCCTCGCCGAATGGGCCGACGATTCCCCCTCCGACGCCTTGCTGGCCCTGGCTTCGGTTGATGATGAGGCCTGTCGCGCCGCGGCCTTGCAAGGTTACCTGCGTCTGACCGCCAGCCGCGCCGCCGACCGCCCCGCCACCGCCACTCTGGTCATGCTGGACCGGGCGCGGCCGCTCTCCATCCAGCCGGCTGAAAAGCGCCAGCTTCTTGGAACGCTGGGCCAGGTCAAGTCCGTCAAGGCGCTCGACCAGATCCTGCCCTTCCTCGCCGACCGCGAGGTCAGCGCCGAGGCCGGCGCCGCCGCTTTTTCGATCTGCACGAAAATGGATGGAGAATCCACCGATACCCTCAAGCTCACGCTCGAGCGCATCATGACCGAATGCACCGACGCCGATATCGTGAAGCGCGCCCGCGAGCGGCTCAATCCAACGCAGCCGGCGGAGGCGATCTGATGGCGCTATTGATTGGTTTGGACATCGGCAGCTCCTCGATCAAGGCGGCCCTGATTGACGCCGACAGTGGGGTGGCGCTGGCCTCGGCCACCTCCCCGCGCGATGAGATGGGGATCGATTCGCCGCAGCCCGGTTGGGCCGAGCAGGATCCGGCGCTCTGGTGGCAGCATGTCGTGGCCGCCGTTCGTGAGCTGGCGCGCCGGTCGCCCTTCGAACCCGGCGCGGTGGCTGCCATCGGCATTGCCTACCAGATGCACGGGCTGGTGCTGATCGATGCCGCCGGTTGCACGCTGCGCCCGGCGATCATCTGGTGCGACAGCCGCGCCGTCGCCACCGGCCGCCGCGCCGCCGCCGAACTGGGCGAGCGTCATTGCCTGGAGCGGCTGCTCAACCTGCCCGGCAACTTCACCGCTTCCAAGCTGGCCTGGGTGCGCGAGCACGAGCCGGAAATCTACGCACAGGTCAATCAAGTGCTGCTGCCCGGCGAGTGGGTGGCCTGGCGCATGACCGGTGTCGCCGCCACCACCCCCTCGGGCCTCTCCGAGATGACGCTGTGGGATTTCTCGGCCGACCGCCGCGCCGACTTTCTCCTCGAGCACTATGGCCTTGATCCGGCCCTGCTGCCCCCGCACCAGCCGGTCTTTGCCCCCGCCGGTGAACTGACCGCCGCCGCCGCCGCCGAGCTGGGCCTGCGTCCGGGCGTGCCGGTGACCTACCGCGCCGGCGACCAGCCCAACAACGCCCTTTCGCTCGGCGTGCTCGACCCGGGCGAGGCCGCCGTCACCGCCGGCACCTCCGGCGTGATCTACGGCGTCAGCGACCAACGGCATTTCGATGAACGCTCGCGCGTCAACGTCTTTGCCCACGTCAATCATACTCCGGCCGACCCGCGCCTGGGTGTCCTGCTCTGCATCAATGGCACCGGCATCCTCAAGCGCTGGCTGCGCGAGAACATGGGCGATGGTCTGAATTACGACGTCATCAATGAGCTGGCCGAATCGGTTCCCCCCGGCGCCGACGGGCTGACGATCATTCCCTATGGGAACGGCGCCGAACGCACCCTCGGCAACCGCACCCCCGGCGCCTCGGTGCATGGCTGGGACTTTAACCGTCACCGGCGGGCGCACTTCCTGCGGGCGGCCCAGGACGGCATCGTGATGGCGTTCGAGTATGGGCTCGAGATCATGCGCGCGATGGGCACCAGCCCCGCCACGGTGCGCGCGGGCGACGCCAACATGTTCCTCAGCCCGCTCTTCGGCCGCACCTTTGCCGCCCTGACCGGCGCGCGCGTCGAATTGTTCGACACCGACGGCGCCCAAGGGGCCGCGCGCGGCGCGGGCATCGGAGCGGGCCTCTATCGCACGCCCCGCGCCGCCTTCGCCGCGCTCGCGCCCCGCGCGGTGATTGAGCCCGATCCGGCGCTGCGCTCGGCGCTGGAGGAACCTCGCCGGCGCTGGCGCACCCTGCTTCAATACCAACTTGAAAGGACTGACCACGATGGCTGAGACCACTTCCGCGCACAGCATCTGCCGCTGGACGTTCAACGCAGGCAAAGGCGGTTTTACCCCCGGCAATGTCCGCCCCGCCTGGGCCGCCGACCGCTTCGACACCGCCGACTTCGTCCGCCTGGTGCGCCGCCAGATCGCCCCCCGCCTGCCCGAGGGCATCGAGCTGGGCATCGAGCTGCACTACGACACCGAGATCGATGAGGGCAACGTCGCCGCCGTCGCCGACGCCATGGGCGAGACCGGCCTGCCGCTGGCGATGATCACCCCCGGCGCCCATTCCCATCATGGCTACGGCGGCATCATCTCGCTCGACCCGGCCGAGCGCCGCGCCGCCGAGCAACTCGGCCGCGGCACCGTCGATCTGGCCTATGGCCCGCTGGCCAAAACCTGGCACAAGGACCCGGCGCTCGCCCCCACCCTCGTCATCTGGAACGGCTCGTTCGGCTATGACCTGGCCAGCATCGCGATCGGCCGGATGTATCAGAACCTCAAGGAAAGCATCGCCGGCCTCTGCCGCCTCGAAGCCGAGCGCGGCGGGCGGATGCACATCGGCTTCGAGCCCAAGCCCAACGAGGGCCACCCCGCCATGCTGATCCCGACCGTCGCCAGCGCCCTGCTCTTCTGGCGCCGGCTGGAGTCCGAATACGGCATCGGCCGCGAGCGCAAGGGCGTCAACATGGAGCTGGGCCACAGCGAGATGATCGGCCTGGACCACCTGCTCGACACCGTCGAGCAGCTCGACGAGCAGGCCATGGTCCACATCCATCTCAACAGCCAGGGCTACAACGACGGCATCATCCTGGGCGGGCCCGGCAAGTTCGACATCGACCACGGCGTGCGCGTCAACGGCCTCAACATCGCGCTGGCGGGCCTGATGCGCAACGGCGGCTACCGCCGCTGGAAGGGCCACGACATGCAGCCGCGTCCCTACGACAACGAGGAGCAGGCCATCGACCGCGTCGTGCGCAGCATCCTGAGCTGGGAAGCCTGCGAGTATGCCGCGCGCGAGCTTGACGAGCAGGCGCTGCTCGAGCGCCTGGCCGCCCGCCAGACGGCCCAAGCCGAGGATATGATGCGCGACGCCCTCGTCAGCGCCCAGCAGCGCTTCAACGAGCTCTACGGCCAAAAGGCGCTTGCCTGAGGTCTTGGGGGCTTCTCGCACAAAAAGAAAGCCGCAGCTCACCGGAACGCGGCGGGCTGCGGCTTTTTTTTTCTGATCCCTTTTTTGTGATCGGCGTTGAATCGCGCACCTTCCTCGACCAAGCCCTTGACCGGCAGGATCGGCGGCGGCATCATGCGGGGGTGCCGTAAAGTTTTGAGTTCGCAGAAGCCGGAGGGCGATGTCGATGAACCATGTGAGTCGCGCAATCGTTTGGGGGCTGGTCATTCTGCTGCTGCCGGCCGCATTGGCCCTGGCCGCCGAGCCCGAACCCTGGTGGATGCGCGAGACCGCCATGACTCGCGAGGGCGAGCTGCGCATGGACGACAAGCCCTGGTGGCCGCGGGCCCAGGCGCTGGCGGTCGGCGAGTCCTTTACGGTGCGCTCCGAGTTCCCCGGCGGCGGGCTCATGCTGATCCGCCGCGAACAACGCCAGATGGCCCCCGACAAGTCCATGATCGTCTGGATTCTGGACGACGACGGTGACATGGACCCCAGCTCGCCCGAGCCCGACACCGACAGCGACTGTTACATCGCCGACTATGATGGCGACGGCTCCGTCAACCGGATGCTCGACACCATCGATGAGGACGGCGACAACGACCCCGACATCATGGAGTTCCGCTATTTCGTCGACAGTCGGCTGCGCGTCGGCCTGACGGCGATCGACTATGACGACGACAATCATATGAAGACGGCGATCGATTACCAGCGACTGCAGGGCGACGACAACTACTTCCTCATCGACTCCTACGGCAACTCGCAGTACTACCACCAGATCTACAATCCGAACAGCGGCGAGTGGGTTCCGGCCTCCGAATGCCCCTTCACATTCATCGACACCGACGACGACGGCTGCAGCGAGATCGTGCTGCGGTTCAGTGCGGTGCCGCGTGAATTTGATTGGACGGCGGAACCGGACTGGGCCAACCGCTGGCCGATTCACCTGGGCCCGTGGCTCGACATGATGAACGAGATGGGGCTGCTCAACATCCGCTACAGCTTCGACGTGGACGGCCTGGCGCGTCCCCAGCAGCCGCACCACTACGAGATGGGTTTTAACCTGATCGGCTACGTCCCCTATGACTTCGAGGGCATGGAGCGCCATTCCCCCCTGCGGCGGCCGCCGCAGACCCACAAGGCGCTGCCGCTCGAACGCGTGCGCGCCGTCGCCGATCGCTACCCCGCCGATGCCACCGGCTTCAGCTTCCGCGAGTTCTCCGACGGCACGATCAATCTCGGTTATTCCAAAGTCGATCCCGAATACGACCAGCGTTGGGAGGGCATCTTCTGGACCTGGCACCGCCTGCCGATGCAGAACTCGGGCGGGCCGAATCAGTATTGGAACATTCGGCGCGAACACTCCTCGAAACCCACCGACCGGCGCTCGGTCTACTATAGCCCGGTCGACCGGCGGCTCCACCTGAAGGACGCCGAGCAAGGCTGGATGCGCGTCGGCGCCATCCAGGACAAGACGCCCATCGGCGAGTGGCGCATGTTCGACACCGATGGCGACGGCTACTTCGACCGTTGGGAGTGGTTTGAGGCGGGCGGCACCGAGCCTTATCGCGTGGCCGAGGTGGCCGACGCCGCCAACCGCGACTTCGGCGACGACTACGACGCGATGTTCGCCTTTTATAATAAAGTGGCCGTGCCCGAGGCCACCCGGCTCAACGAGCGGCTGATCGAGCGGTTGCGCGGGCTGGAGGTCCTGGACGCCGAGATCCCGGCAAACCTGCTGGCGGCCGACGAACCCAAGATCAGCCCTGGCGAACGGCGCTACCTGCTCGATATCCAGCGCGAGTTGCTCTATCGGCAGTTCCGCAGGGAAGCCCAGCGGCGCGCCAACGCCAACATGGACAACCTCGATACACGCGGCCTGCGCGGCACGCCCGGACTGATGGCGAACAGCAGCCGGGCCTTCAAGGTGACCATGGCGCTCAGCCGCCTGGACTGGCTCTACGGCCGGGGCGATTTCGAGGCGATGCTCCCGCTGATCGAGGAGACATGGGCGCTGGCCCGCCAGCTTGATCCGGCGATGAGCGAGACCTACCCGCTGCAGTAATCGCGAGGCCGGCCCGGCCCTTGCCTATTCGGGGATCGGGTCGCCGCGGCGGATGGGGGTGTTTTCCCAGCGGGCTTCGTCGGTCGCCTTGTCATAGGTGAGGACGCGGCGTGCGCTGCCGGGAGCTGGCGGGACGTCGATCGCGGGCAGCCAGCGGCGATGCTGGGAGATGATTGCGGCATGCGCCGGATCGGCGGCGAGGTTGGTCCACTCGTGAGGGTCGGCCTTGTGGTCGTAGAGCTCCTCACTGCCATCGGCATAGCGGATGTAGCGCCAATGCTCGCTGCGGACGGCATGGTTGCCCTGGTTGTGGCTGGTGAGGGCCGGTCGCTCGCGCGGGGCGGCGCCATCGCGCAGTTGCGGGCCGAGGCTGATCCCTTCCAAGTCGCCGCGCTCGGTCAGGCCGCACAGTTCGATCAGCGTCGGATACATGTCGAGCAGCTCGGCCGGCCGGGTGCAGTGCTGGGCGGGCGTGACGCCCGGCCCGGCGAAGATCAGCGGCACGCGCGTGCTGCGCTCCCAGAGCGTGTTCTTGCCGGTGATCCCCTTCTCACCCAGGTGATAGCCGTGGTCGCCCCAGAGCACGATGATGGTGTTCTCGGCGAGGCCGGCGGCTTCGAGCGCGTCGAGCAGGCGGCCCACCTGCGCGTCGACGAAGCTGGTGCAGGCGAGATAGGAGCGGACCAGGTTGCGCCACTGGTCGTTCTCGCGGACCCAACGCAGGCGCGGCTCGGGCAGGTTCCAGTGCAGATACCAGGAGAAGCGCGGGGTGTCGTCGCGGTCGTCGGGCCGCATGGGCGGCAGGACGCTGTCGTCGTCCGGATACAGATCGAACCAGCGCTGGGTCGCGTAACAGGGGACGTGCGGCAGGAAAAAGCCGACGGCGAGGAAGAACGGCTGCTCCGGCGGCATCGCCTGAAGCTGCTCCACCGCCCAGGAGGCGACCTTATAGTCCTGCTTGTCCTCGTCCTCGTGCGGAAACATGCCCCAGTCCATCAGCGGGTGGTTGCCCATCGGGGTGGGGGGGATCAGTTTTTTCCTCGGCACCACGCCGATGCCGCCGGGGGGTCCCCAGACGTCGAACTCGGCGGTCTGCTGCTCGGCATCGCCCACGCCGGCGTGAAAGATCTTGCCCGTCGTGAAGGTGCGGTAGCCGTGCGCCTTGAAATGCTGCGCCAGCGTGACGCGGTCCTGATACTCGGGCACCTGACGGAACCATGGCGCCAGGCCATAGACGCCGGTCGTGGTAGGGCGCAGCCCGAGCATCAGGCTGGTGCGGGAGGGATTGCACAGGGGGCTCTGCACGTGGGCGTTGAGGAAGGTCGTCCCGCGCGCCGCCAGCCGATCCATCTGCGGAGTCTGGACCAGCGGATGTCCGCCCAATGGCCCGACCCAATCGTTCTGGTCGTCAATCGCGATGAACAGGACATTCGGCCGCGCCGCGGCGGGAGCCTGCGCCCGCCCGGCGGGGCCGATCATCCCGCTCATGAGCATCGCAAGGAGCCCCAACATGATGGTGGTGCGGTTGATCCTCATGGGCGTGACCTTTTCTGAAATGGTCTTGCTTCAGAAATATGATCTCTTCTGTTGAATCATGACGCGCCCCCGTATCATCCCGCCACCGAAGCCACCGGTCAAGGGAGTGGGCAGTCCATCACTTTACGTGTTCGGGATGGGCGGCTGCGGGGGCATGCGGGCGTTGCCGCCGGCCGAGCATTTTTTCGACGACCACGTAGAAGAGGGGCACGAAGATCGTCACCAGAAAGGTGGAGGTGATCACGCCGCCGATGACGCTGGTGCCGATGGCGTTTTGCGCGCCCGCGCCGGCGCCATGGGCCAGGGCCAGCGGCAGGACGCCAAAGCCGAAGGCCAGCGAGGTCATCACGATCGGACGCAGGCGCAGCTTGGCGGCCTCCAGCGTGGCCTCGGCCAGACCCAGGCCCTGATCGGAGCGAGCCTTGGCGAACTGGACGATCAGGATCGCGTTCTTGGTGGTCAGGCCCAGGATCGTCAGCAGGCCGATCTGGAAGTAGACGTCATTGGGCAGATCGCGAGCCGTCGAGGCGAGCACGCCGCCGATGACACCCAGCGGCAGGGCGGGCAGGATCGAGATCGGGATCGGCCAGCTCTCGTAGAGAGCCGCCAGGCAAAGAAAGATCACGAGGATCGAAAAGGCGTAGAGCAGGGGCGCCTGCGAGCCGGACTGGCGTTCCTGATAGGAGATGCCCGACCAGTCGCCATCGATGCCGGCGGGCAGCTTGGCCACCAGTTCCTCCATCGCCGCCATCGCCTCGCCGGAGCTGCGGCCGGGGGCGGCCTCGCCCCAGATGTTGATGGAGGAGAAGCTGTTGAAGCGCTTGAGTTGCTGAGGCCCGAAGACCCAGGAACCGGAGGAGAATGCGGAAAAGGGGACCATACGGGAGTCGAGGTTGCGAACGTAGAGCTTGTCGATATCCTCGGGGAGCATGCGGTCCTTGGATTCGGCCTGGACGTAGACGCGCTTGACGCGGCCGCCCTGGATGAAGTCGTTGGCGTAGGCGCTGCCGAAGGCCGAGGAGATGGTGCTGTGGATGGCGGAGATCGGGAGCTTGAGCGCGCCCGCGTGCTCCCAGTCCACGTCGATGCGATACTCGGGGACGTCATCGAGCCCGTTGGGCCGGACGCGGACGATGCGCGGATCATCGGCCGTGAGGCCCAGCAGTTCATTGCGGGCGGCCATCAGGGCGTCATGGCCCAGGCCACTGCGGTCGAGGAGCTGAAAGTCGAATCCGCCGGCCTGGCCCAGCTCGACGACAGCGGGGGGCGGAAAGGCGAAGACCATCGCATCGCGGAACTGGCTGAATTCGCCCATGGCGCGCCCGACCACTGCATTGACCTTCAGGTCGGGACGGTCGCGCAGGTCCCAGTCCTTGAGCTTGACGAAGGCCATCCCCGAGTTCTGCGACATGCCCGAGAAACTGGAGCCCGAGATGGTGAGGCAGGAATCGACGGCCTCGGGTTCATGATTCAGGAAATACTGCTGCACCCGCGACATGACTTCGCCGGTCTGCTCCAGGGTTGACCCCGTCGGCAGCACCGCCTGGACGAACATGATGCCCTGGTCCTCGTCGGGGAGGTAGGCCGTCGGCATGCGCTGGAACAGGTAGCCCATGCCGGCGACGATCAGGACGAAGGCCAGCAGGTAGCGCAGTTTTTTGGCGAGGGCATGGCCGACGACCAGCATGTAAAAGTCGCGGAGCCGGAAGAATGAGCGGTCGAACCAGCGAAAGAAGGGGCGCAGGAAAAAGACGGCATTCTCCGCCGGCTCGTGGCCCTTGGGGATCGGCTTGAGCATCGAGGCGCACAGCACCGGGGTGAGGATCAATGCAACCACCACCGACAGCAGCATGGCCGAGATGATCGTCACCGAGAACTGGCGGTAGATGACGCCGGTGGAGCCGCCCAGGAAGGCCATCGGACCGAAGACCGCCGACAGCACCAGGCCGATGCCGATGAGGGCGCTGGTGATCTGCTCCATGGATTTGGCCGTCGCCTCGTATGGAGAGAGGCCCTCCTCGGTCATGATGCGTTCCACGTTCTCGACCACGACGATCGCATCGTCCACCAGCAGGCCGATGGCCAGCACCATGGCGAACATCGTGAGCATGTTGATCGAGAAGCCGAAGAACCCGAGCGTGGCGAAGGTGCCCAGGATCACGACCGGCACGGCGATCGTCGGGATCAGCGTGGCGCGCAGGTTGCCCATGAACAGATACATGACGAGGAAGACCAGCACGATCGCCTCGAAGAGCGTGTGGACCACCTGGCCGATGGCGACCCGGACGAAGGGGGTGGTGTCATAGGGATAGATCACCTTCACGCCGGGCGGAAAGAAACGCGAGAGGTCGGCCATCGTTGCCTTGATGTTGTCGGCCGTTTCCAGGGCATTGGCCCCGGCGGCCTGGCGGACGGCGAGGGCGGTGGAGGGGAGACCGCTGTTGAACATCACCCGCGTGCCGTAGCGCTCGGCGCCCAGCTCGGTGCGGCCGACATCGCTGATGCGGAGGGTCGAACCATCCGGGTCGATCCGCAGCGGGATGTCGGCGAATTGCTCGGGCGTGCTGAGCAGGTTCTGCACGACGATGGATGCGTTGAGCCGCTGGCCGTCGACGGCGGGGGCCGCGCCGAACTGGCCGGCGGAAACCTGAACATTATATTCGCGCAGGGCGGCGATCACGTCGTTGATGGTCATCCGGTGCTGGGTCAGTTTTTCGGAGTCCAGCCAGACACGCATGGCATACTGGCCGCCGAAGATCTCGACCTCGCCGACACCGGGCACGCGCGACAGCACGCTCTCGACGCGGGTCTGGGCATAGTCGCCCAGATCATACTGGTCCATGCTGCCGTCCTCGGAGACAAGGCCGACGATGATGAGGTAGTTGCGCGTCGACTTACTGACCTTGACGCCCTGGCGCTGGACGATGTCGGGCAGGCTGGCCATCGCCAACTGCAGTTTGTTCTGCACCTGGATCCAGGCAAAGTCGGGATCGGTGCCGGGGGCGAAGGTCAGCTCAACGCGGCCGGCGCCCGAGGAATCGCTGCTGGCCGACATGTAGAGCAGGTTGTCGAAACCGGTCATCTTCTGTTCGATGATCTGGACGACCGTATTTTCGACCGTCTCGGCCGAGGCGCCGGGGTAAAAGGCATCGATGGCGATCGAGGGCGGCGCGATGGGTGGATACTGCGAAATCGGCAGGTTGTAGATCGCCAGCCCGCCGGCCACCATGATCGTGATGGCGATGACCCAGGCGAAGACCGGCCGGTCCAGGAAGAATTTCGACAACATCATGGAACTCCGTTACTGCGAATCGGCCGCGGGCCGGTCATCGTCGTCAGGTGAGATGTCCTGCGGGGAATCTGGTCCGCGATCGGCCGCGGCCCGGGCTTCGACGCCATGGCGCACGCGCTGCAGGCCCTCGACGATGACCTGGTCGCCCGCCGCGAGTCCGTCCGCCACCAGCCAGCGATTGCCGATAGCCCGGTCCAGCGTGACGGTGCGTTGTTCGACCTTGCCCTCGGGGTTCAGGATCAGCGCGATCGGCCGGCCCTTGGTATCGCGCGAGATCGCCTGTTGCGGCACGAGCATGCCGGCGGGGTGGATGCCCTCGGTGATGACCGCGCGGGCGAACATGCCGGGCAGCAGGACGCCGTCGGGGTTGGGCAGCATCATCCGGATGAGCACCGAGCCGGTGGACTGGTCAACGGTCGCATCGCGGAATTTGAGGGTTCCCTCATGTGCATAGGTCTCGCCATTTTCGAGCACGAGCCGAACTTGCCTGACGATGCCCTCGTTGTTTTCCAGGTGGTTGTCCTCGAGCCGGCGGCGCAAGCGCAGCAGTTCGCCAAATGACTGGGGAACGTCGACGTAGATCGGGTCCAACTGCTGGATGATGGTCAGGGGTTGGGGCTGGTGCGCCGTGACCAGCGAGCCGACGGTCACGTTGGACTTGCTGATGCGGCCGGATATCGGCGCGGTGATTTTGGTGTAGCCCAGGTTGATCCGGGCGGTCGCGACGGCGGCCTCGGCCTGAGCCACCCCCGCCTGCGCGACCTCGATCGCCTGGCGATCGATGTTGACGCGGGCCTTGGCCGAGCGCAGCGCCGCCTCGGCGACCTCGGATTCGGTGACGAACTTGTCGCGCTCGCTGAGGGAGGCCGCGCCGTCGGTGGCCAATGATTCGAAGCGCTGGCGATTGGCCTGGGCCAGCTTGAGCACGGCCTGCTGCTGTTCGACGGCGGCCTGGCTGGCTTCCAGCGTCGCCCGGGCCTGGCTGGCGATGTTGCGGGCCGCCTCCAGGTTGGCCATCGCATGGTTCAAGGCCGCCTGAAACGGGGAATCATCGAGCTGGTAGAGCGTCTGGCCGGCCTCGACATCGGCGCCCTCCTCGAACAGCCTCTCGCGAATCAGGCCGTTGACCTGGGGGCGGACTTCCGCGCTCAGCCAGGGCGCCGTGCGGCCGGGCAGCTCGTTGGTCAGCACGACCCGCTCGGGCTGCACGGTCATGGTCACCACTTCGGGCGTGGGTGGGGGCGGGGCCGCGGTCTGGGCCTGATGGCACCCCCCCAGGAGCAGCAGAGCCGCCATGGCCGCCGCCGAACCCCGCACGGAAGCGTTTCGTGTCATATAGCTGATCATGTCCAAGATCCTGTTCCCGCCGGGTGCGAACGCTTCCATGTAAATCCTCTTGTGCTGTGACATTCCAAAGTGGGGCTGGGTTCTAAAGCTGCTCGCTGTCGTTGGCCGCGAGTCGCAACAGGTTCTTGAAGGCCTGCTCCCGCTGAGGGCGGTCCAGGAAGGGGACGTTGAGCAGGGCGGCAAAATGCAGGCCGAGTGCGGCCAGGAACAGGACCGTCGAGCGGTCCGGATTCTGCTCGCAGAGAAACCTCTCGGCGAAGCGCCGCGTCATTTCATCCCGGAACGGCTCCATCAGATCGGGCTGGTTGGCGATCGCCGCCAGCAGGGCGGCGCTGGGGCTGGAGCCCATCCGGTCCATCTGCGAGAGCATCTTGATCTCGATCATCAGCTCGCTGGGCTTCCCCTGGACCGACTGGGCGCGAAGCTGCTCGCGCATGAGCTCAAGGTTGTCGAGCAGTCGGCGGATCATGCCCTGGAGCAGCGCCACCTTGGTGGGGTAGCTGTACATCAGCCCCCCCTTGCTGACCTGGGCGCGCTCGGCCACCCCGTCCAAGGTCATGTGGGCGGCTCCAGATTCGCAAACGATGGCCTCGGCGGCGTCGAGGATGGCGTCTTTGGATACTGAAGGGGACATGCACCGGGCCTTGGAGGAGAGCTGCCGATTTCAGACCGACTGGTCGGATCGAATCCGTGCGAGCCATATTTTCACTGGGCGGGAAGGAAGTCAAGCGGCGTTTGTTTTCGCAAAAACTTCGCATTGGCGGCTTGACCTTGGGCCGGCGCCGGGAGTAGGCTGAAGCTGGGGGTCAGGAGCCGGGGATATGGTTGTCAATACTGAAGATCTGGCGGCGCTGGTGGCGCGCTGGCCCGCTGCGGCCCCCGGTCCGGCGGCGCCGCTGCTGGGCGTGCCGGCGCGCCAGTTCCCGGCGGGGCGGCTGCTGGCGGCGCTGTTGCCGCGCCTGGCGGCCGGTGGTCGATTTTATTGTATCGATGGCGGCAATCTGTTCAATCCCTATCAATTGACGACGGCGGCGCGCGCGGCGGGGCTGGACCCCACGCCGCTGCTCGCGCGGGTGATGGTCAGCCGCGCTTATACCTGTCATCAACTGGTGGCGGCGGTCGAGGACCTGCTGGCCGAAGCCCTGCGGCGCGATCGACGCGCGGCGGCCGCGATCCTGGGGGTGGACCGGTTGTTTCTCGATGAGGACGTCTCGCTCGCCGAGCGGCGCCACCTGTTCGGGCGGATTCTGGCGACCGCCGAGCGGCTGCGGCTCGAGGGCTCGCCGCTGGTGATGACCTTCGTCAGCGGGCGCGAGAGCCCTTGGGCGCGCCAGTTGGGGCATGCGGGGGTCACGCTGATCGGGTAGCGGAGTGGCTACTTCTCCGGCCGCATCAGCGGGAACAGGATCACGTCGCGGATTGAGGGACTGCCGGTCAACAGCATGATCAGGCGGTCGATGCCGATGCCCAGGCCGCTGCACGGGGGCATGCCGTATTCGAGCGCGCGCACGTAGTCGCGATCGACCTCGTTCATCGCCTCCTCGTCGCCGGCGGTGCGGCGGTTGACCTGATCCTCGAAGCGCGCGAGCTGCTCGACCGGGTCATTGAGCTCGCTGTAGGCGTTGGCGGTCTCGAGCACGCCGATGAACAGCTCGAAGCGCTCGGCGGTGGTGGGATCGCCGGCCGCGCTCTTGGTCAGCGGGCAGAGGCTCTTGGGATAGTTGATGACGAAGGTGGGTTCGACGAGGGTCGGCTCGACGATCTCCTCGAAGGCGGCGATCAATGCCTCGTCGGCGCTTTTGGATCGATCCAGCGCGACCTGGAGATCGCGTCGCTGGAGCGCTGCCTCGCCGAGCAGGCCACGCAGTTCCTCCTTGTCGCGCAGCCCCCAGCGCAGCGGGTGTTCCGCGCCCAGAGCGAGCGCTTCGGCCACCGCGTCCAGAATTTTCACCCGCCGGAAGGGCTTGCCGAGGTCGATCTTGTGGCCCTGGAATTCAATCTCGGCGTGGCCGTTGACGGCCTTGGCGGTCTCGCGGATCAGCTCCTCGGTCAGCGCCATCGTGTCATTGTAGTCCCAGCCGGCGGTGTAGAGCTCGAGCATCGTGAACTCGGGGTTGTGCCGGGTGGAGACCCCTTCGTTGCGGAAGTTGCGATTGATCTCGTAGACGCGCTCGAAGCCGCCGGCGGTCAGGCGCTTGAGGAAAAGCTCGGGCGCGATGCGCAGGTAGAGCCGGGTATCGAGCGTATTGTGATGGGTGACGAAGGGGCGGGCCGCCGCGCCGCCATAGATCGTTTGCATCATCGGGGTCTCGACCTCGATGTAGCCGCGCTCATCGAGGAAGCGGCGGATGAAGGCGATGGCGCGGCTGCGCTGGCGGAAGGTCTCGCGCACCTCGGGGTTGACCATCAGGTCGACGTAGCGGCGGCGGTAACGCTGCTCGACGTCCTTGAGCCCATGCCACTTTTCGGGCAGCGGGCGCAGCGACTTGGTGAGCAGCTTGAGCTCGCGGGCCTCAAGGGTCAGCTCGCCGGTTTTGGTGCGGAAGATGCGGCCGGTGGCGCCAACGATATCGCCGACGTCGAGCCAGCGCTTGTAGAAGTCAAAGCCGGCCTCGCTGGTGACGCCCATCTTGACGTAGACCTGAAGCCGGCCGCTGTCGTCGTCGAGGGTGAGGAAGCCGGCCTTGCCGAAGGCGCGCACCAGCATGACGCGGCCGGCGAGGGTGACCTCCTCGCCGCTCTCGATCAGTTCCTCGCCGCGCGCCTTGATGTCGGCGGCGTGGTGGCTGGCGATGAAGCGATGGACGTAGAGTTCGATCTCGGCCTCGCGCATGCGGGCGGCTTTGTCGCGACGCTCGCGCACGAGGCGGTCCTCGTCGATGTGCGGTTCGTGGGCGTCGGGGGTGAGGTCGGTCGGCTCGGACATCGGCGCGGCTTCTTGAATGGCGGTGGCGGACCCGGCGGCCTGCCGGGCACGTGTGAAACCAACAGCTTAGCGCATGGGGCGATGATGTCAAGCCGCGGCGGCAGATCACGACCGCCCCCGCGATCCTTCAAGAATTTATGTGTTCCCGAAACACACGAAATGAGGAGCACGAAACGACACGAAAAAGGCACGGCCAGCTCGGAGTGGAACATGCAAGTTAATCAGGGTCCGACCCCGCGCCGGGGGAACAAAAAAAAGGTCCCGCCGCAGCGGGACCTTTTATTGAGGAGTTCAGGCAAAGCCGTTTCGGTCACTTGGCCGGAACGACGGCTTCCTTGCAGGCCTTGGCGACGCGGAACTTGACGACGGTCTTGGCCGGAATCTTGATCGTCTCGCCGGTGGCCGGGTTGCGGCCCTTGCGTGCCTTGCGCTTGACGACGACAAGCTTGCCGATGCCGGGCAGGGTGAACCCGCCGCGCTTGGCTTCCTTGTAAGCCGTCGCAGCCAACACTTCCAGTGTCTGGCTGGCCTGCTTCTTGGTGAGGCCGGTCTGCTCGGCCAGGTGCGCGATCAACTGCGATTTGGTCATAGCCTTTTTTGCCGTAGCCACCATCGTGTGCTCCTTCTACAGATTGGAACTGGAACAGATCAAACTGAACGCTCATTATGGTTGGATATGACCCTTTGTCAATGGGGAAAAAGCGCAAGATCCCATAAAAACAGCCTTTTTTTTGGTTCAAGACGCCGAAAACCCCTCCAAACGGCCCTCTCGGACACGTATGGCCGCTTCAAAGCCCGCCCGCGGGCCAAAATCGGCCGGTGTGGTGGCGGTCACCAGCACCTGCATGGAGCCGGCCAGACGTGCCAGCACGGCCTCGCGCCGGCGTGGATCCAGCTCGGAGCCAAAGTCGTCGAGCAGCAGGATCGGCGGCTCGTCGGCCAGCCGCTCGAGCGCCAGCGCCCCCTCCAGGCGCAAGGCCAGCGCCGCCAGCCGATGCTGGCCCTGCGAGCCGAAACGGCGCAGGTCGTGGCCCGCCAGCAGCAGCGAGAAATCGTCGCGATGCGGGCCGATCGTGCACAAGCCCTGACGGCGGCTCTCGGGGTAGTTTGCCTCCAGCAGGGCCAGATGGTGGCTGGCCAGGGCCGGACGCGCGGCGGGGTCGGCGGCATCCAGTCCGTCGGGCGGCGCGATGTCGGGATCATAGGCGAGCCGAGCCTCATCGGCGCCGCCCAAGGCGGCATAATGCTCGGCCAATGCGGGGGCGGCCTCGGCCAGCCGCGCGGCGCGCGCCTGGGAGAGCGCGGCTCCCGCCTCGGCCAATGGCTGCCAGAAGGCCTGGGCCTCGGCGCGCACATCGCGCTCGGGCGGACGTGTCTTGTAGAGCGCGCTGAGCTGGCGCAGCGCCTGCTGATAGCGTTGCAGCCACTCCAGGTAAGGGTGCGAGGCCTGTGCCAGCAGCATGTCCAGAAAACGACGCCGCCCCGCCGGCGGCCCCTTCATCAGGTCCACGTCATCGGGGGTGAAGGTGACAACGGCGGCGCGGCCCCACAGGTCGGCCAGCCGCGTCAGCCACTGGCCGTCGGCGAAGGCCCTCTTGGAGGCGCCCTCGCGCGCGGTGCGGACCAGGGTGACGGCCAGTCGGTTGCGGCCGGTGCGGCCCTCGATCTCGATCTCGCTGCGGGTGACATCGTCAGGATGACCCTGCCAAGGCAGCATCTCCTCATCGCGGCGGGTGCGAAAGGACCGGCCGGTCAGCGCCAGATGAACCGCTTCGAGCAGGGTGGTCTTGCCATGGCCGTTGTCGCCCCAGATCAGGCTCAGGCCCGCGGGCGGCTGCCAGTCCAGGCGCTCGATATTGCGCAGGTGGCGGATGGCGATGGAGAGGGTCTTCACGCGGGCAACCATCCCTTGGGGTGCGCTGACGGCCCTGCGGTTTTTTCATGGCGTGGGCATCGCTGTCAAGTGGCTTGCCGATCGCGTCGTTAAGGATCATAATGTCGATGGCCGATTGGCCGCCATGGCCGTGGCTGTCAGAAGGAAGCCCCCCAATGCACCCATACCTGACCCTTGGCTGCTGTCTTTTGTTGGCGTTCGCCCCGGCGCCGGCGCGCGCCGAGGCGGCGGCGCCGGTCAAGGCCGACCTGTTGCTCGAGCGGCTTTACCCGGGAAACACGGGTGAAATTGAGCGGCGGCTGGAGCCGACATCCCCGACGCTGGCGCGTCGCTCCCCGGAGGCTGCGCCCGAGCGCGTGCTGCGGGCGCGAGCTGCCGTCCCGCCGGATGATGCCCTGACCTCGCCGGTGATGGTTCCGGTCGACCTCGCCACCACCGCAGCGCTGGCCAGGGTCGCCGACAGGGTCGATACCGTTTCATTGGGCGAATACCTGCTGACGCTGGGGCGGCCGACGGTCCCTGAACCGGCGCGCACGGCCTCGGAGCTGCCGCAGGCGAGGGGAGAGCGGGCGCCGCGCGTGCCGCTGGCGGCCAGCGGGCCCGCGCCTGCCGAGAAGACCGTGGCGGCGATCGATGTCAATCATGCCCCGGCCGAAACGCTGGCCAGGGGGCTTGGGCTGGATGCGCGGCGGGCGCGCCTGGTGGTGGAGTTTCGTGAACTGACCGGCCGCTTTCGCGGACCGGCCGACCTGGCCCAGGTCAACGGGCTGACCGACGACATGATTCGGCGCTGGGAGGAGGAGGGCCTGCTGCGCTTTGAGCCCTGAAGCTGCTCTCCGCGCTTGCAAGCGCCCTCGCTGATGCGCATGATAGCGGTGTCGTGTCAGGGACCCCGCTCCCTTCGGTCAACCCGGAACCGCTGCGCAAAGGTGAGTCCAGCCATGCCAAGCAAATTTTACCGTGGAATCCTGCTGCTGGCGGTCGGCCTGCTGGCCCCGCTGGCCACCGCCGCCGAAAGCCGCCGTCCCAACATTCTTTTTGTCTTCACCGATGACCACGCCAGCCATGCGATCTCGGCCTATGGCTCGCGTATCAACCAGACCCCCAACATCGATCGACTCGCCGATGAGGGGTTGCTGCTGGAGAATTGTTTTGTCACCAATTCGATCTGCGCGCCGAGCCGGGCGGTCATCCTGACGGGCAAGCACAGCCACCTCAACAGCCAGACCACCAATATGGATGTCTTCGATGGCTCGCAGGAAACCTTTCCCAAGCTGTTGCGCCAGGCAGGCTACCAGACGGCGCTGATCGGCAAGTGGCACCTGCGTTCGGATCCGACCGGTTTCGACCATTGGGAAATCCTGATCGGCCAGGGGCCCTATTACAACCCGCCGATGATCCGCAACGGTGAGCGTGTCAAGTATGAGGGCTACACCACCGACATCATCACCGACTTGGCGCTGGACTGGCTGCGCGAGGGGCGCGACCAGGACAAGCCCTTCATGCTGATGTGTCAGCACAAGGCGCCCCATCGCAACTGGGAGCCCGGCCCCGACCACCTCGACCTCTACGAGGACGTGATGATTCCGGAGCCGCCGACGCTGTTTGACGACTGGGTCGGGCGCACGAGCGCGGCGCGGATGCAGGAGATGACGATCTCGGATCACATGCGCGACAGCGACCTCAAGCTGACGCCGCCGCAGAACCTGACCCCCGCCCAGCTCGAGCGCTGGAATGCGGCCTATGAGCCGCGCAACGCGGCCATGCGGGCGCTCGGCCTGAGCGGGACCGACCGGGTGCGCTGGAACTATCAGCGCTACATCAAGGATTACCTGCGCACGATTGCCTCGGTGGATGACAACCTTGGGCGGCTGCTTGGCTATCTCGAGGAGACGGGGCTGGCCGAGAATACCGTCGTCATCTACAGCTCGGACCAGGGGTTCTATCTTGGCGACCACGGCTGGTACGACAAGCGCTGGATGTATGAGGAGTCGTTGCGCATGCCGTTCATCGTGCGTTGGCCGGGGGTGACGGCGCCCGGGTCGCGCTCGCAGGCACTGGCGCAGAATCTGGATTTCGCGCCCACCTTCCTCGAGATCGCAGGGGTGGAGCCGCCGAGGGCGATGCAGGGCGCCTCGCTGTTGCCGATCATGCAGGGCGAACAGCCGGCGTCGTGGCGCGAGTCGATCTACTATCACTACTATGAGCAGGGCCAGCATGCCGTGCAGCCGCATTACGGCGTGCGCACCACGAGCCATAAGCTGATCCACTACTACCTCATCGATGAATGGGAGATGTTTGACCTGGCGCGCGATCCCGAGGAGCTGCGCAGCGTGCACGAGAATCCGGAGTATGCCGAGGTGCGTCGCGAGCTGGAGGCCGAGCTGGCGGACCTGCAGCGGCATTACAAGGTCAAACATCCCACCGTCGACCCCAACGAGGCGGTGCGGCAGGAACGTCGGCGCCAGGCCGGTGGCTGAAACATATTCACTGAAGGGTAAGCAATCACTCTGATGACGCGGATCAATCCATCTTTTTCGGCGCCGCTGGTCTTTGGCGGAACTTCGGGCCGGCACCTGTCCAGTGATGTCTGCCGGCGACTGAACCTTGAGGAGGGCCGGCTTGAACTGTCCAATTTTTCGGATGGCGAGAGCTGGGTCAAGATCCTCGACAACGTGCGTGGGGCGGACTGCTACGTCATCCAGTCAACGTGTCCGCCGGTCAACCAGAACCTGATGGAGCTGCTGTTGACCATCGATGCGCTGCGCCGGGCCTCGGCCGATCGCATCAACCTGATCATCCCCTATTTCGGCTATGC
Source organism: Sumerlaeia bacterium (assembly GCA_041687335.1). Classification (GTDB taxonomy): domain Bacteria; phylum Sumerlaeota; class Sumerlaeia; order MVZB01; family MVZB01; genus JAJFUE01. The sequence continues at coordinate 89,121 of JAWLCE010000004.1, forward strand.
CCGGCAGGACCGCAAGGATCAGGGCCGCGTGCCGGTGTCGGCCAAGCTGATCGCCAACATCATCGCCACGGCGGGGGCCTCGCGCGTGATCTGCCTGGACCTGCACTCGGCTCAGATCCAGGGCTTCTTCGACCTTCCGGTGGATCATCTGTATGCCAAGCCGGCGCTGCTCGATTACATCAACTGTCAGAAGTGGAACGATAACCTGGTTGTGGTCTCGCCCGACGTCGGCAACGTCAAGATGACACGCGGCTATGCGCAGGCGCTCGGTGCGCGTATCGCGATCATCGACAAGCGGCGCCCCAAGGCGAATGTCAGCGAGGTGATGCATATCGTCGGCGACGTCAAGGGCTGCCATTGTCTGCTGGTGGACGACCTGATCGACACGGCCGGCACGCTTTGCACCGCCGCACGGGCGCTCAAGGAGGCCGGCGCGCTCTCGATCTCGGCCTGCGCATCGCACCCGGTCCTGTCGGGTCCGGCCCGTCAGCGGTTGATGGATTCCCCGATCGAGCGGGTGATCGTGACCAACTCGATCCCGCCCCGACCCGATGAAGACTGCACCAAGCTCGAGGTGATCAACATCGCGCCGTTGCTGGCGGAGACGATCCACCGCATTCACAATTATTTATCGGTCTCCGAGCTGTTCCAGGTCGTCGACCCGCAGCCCCGCGGCGGGTCTGATTCGACTCCCAGGACCGATTGAGCGCACCGGTGTCGACACGATTCGATCTTCTTTATGCGTTGGCGCTGCCTGGTGTGCTGCCCTATCTGGCGGCGCGGCGGCTGCGCGGCAAATATGGGGAGAGCGCCGGCGGCATGCTGGGGCGGCGGCTGCCGTCAGGCGAGGCGGCGCGTCCGTTTGCCGATGGCTCGCTTTGGATTCACGCTGTTTCGGTGGGCGAGGTGGCGGCGGCGGGGGCCGTGGCGCCGGGATTGCGCGAGCTCGCGCCGGGGCTGCCGCTGGTGGTCAGCACCGTCACCGAGACCGGCCAGGCCGCCGCGCGGCGGGCCTTTCCCGCCGACACGACCACCTATTTTCCGCTCGATATATCGTCCAACGTGCACCGCTTTCAAGAGGTCTTCCGTCCGCGCATCTTTGTAGTGATGGAGACCGAACTGTGGCCGAATTTCCTGATGCTGGCGGCCGCGCGCGGCACGCGCTGCTTCATGCTCAATGCCAAGCTGTCGGACCGCTCCTTTCCGCGCTACCGGCGATTCAAGGGGGTGCTGACGCCGGCGCTGTCGGCGTTGCGCGGCGTCTGCACCCAGACGGCCGACGGGGCGCGCCGCTTCGCCGAGCTGGGCATTGAGCCCTCGCGCATCCGCGCCACCGGCAACTGCAAGTTCGACCTGAACCAACCGCCGCTGGTGGAGCCGGCGCGGGCCGAGCTGCTGGCCGAGCTGGGCATGAACCCGCGTCGGCGCTGGATCGTCGCCGGTTCAACCCATCCGGGTGAGGAAAAGATCATGCTCGACGCGCTGGCGGCGCTGCGCGCCCGGGTCCCCGAGATCGGCCTGCTGCTTTGCCCGCGCCACCCCGAGCGCTTCACCGAGGTCGCACGCCTGGTCGCCGCCGCCGGCTGGCGCACCGGACGCGCCAGCGCCCCCGCGGCCGATGCCGATCCCGAGGTGGTCGTGCTTGACCGCATGGGCGTGCTGGCGCGGGCTTATGGCCTGGGCGAGGCGGCGATCGTCGCCGGCAGCTTCTGCCCGGTGGGTGGGCACAATCTGCTCGAGCCGGCAGTCCATCGCGTGCCGGTCCTGTTCGGGCCCGACATGCACAGCCAGCGCGAGATCGACCGCTTGTTCAAGGAAGCCGGCGCCGGGATTCAGGTCGAGCCGGCGGATTTGGCACCCGCGCTGGAACGCCTGCTGGTTGACCCAGCCGCGCGGCGCGCCGCGGGCGAGAAGGCCCATGCCGCGCTGGCACAAAATCAAGGCAGCGCCGCCCGCGCCGTCGCCGCCATTGGCGAATGGCTTGCCATCGACGGTTATTAAGTTTCAAATACGGCCTCAGCGCTCGGCCAGTTCTTCCTCGATGCGCACCAGTTCGTCCTTGCGGTGCTCGAGGTAGCGCTCCGCGTCGATGGCGGCGCGGCAGCCGGTGCCGGCGGCGGTGACGGCCTGACGGTAGATGTTGTCGGCCACGTCGCCACAGGCAAACACCCCCTCCACGGAGGTCTGGGTGCGCGGGTCCGCGACGACGATGTTGCCGGAGGCATCGACCTCGATCTGGCCGTCGAGGAAGCCGGTGTTGGGCTCATGACCGATGGCGATGAAGACGCCGTCGCAATCCATGATCGATTCTTCACCGGTCAGCGTGTTGCGCAGGCGCACGGCGTGCAGCTTCTTCTGCTCGACCCCGAGCATCTCGATGACCTGGCTGTTCCACAGAAAGTCGATCTTGGGGTGATCTAGCGCGCGCTGCTGCATGATCTTGCTGGCGCGCAGGGAGTCGCGGCGGTGGACGACGGTCACGCTGCTGGCGAACTTGGTCAGGAAGATCGCCTCCTCGATGGCGGTGTCGCCGCCACCGACCACCAGCACCTTGCGGTTGCGGAAGAAGAAGCCATCGCAGGTGGCGCAGGCCGAGACGCCCATGCCCATCAGCGCGAGCTCGGAGGGCAGCCCCAACAGGCGTGCGCGCGCGCCGGTGGCCACGATCAGCGAATGGGTGCGCAGGGTCCGGCCGTTGCCCAGGTGCAGCTTGAAGGGGCGATCGGCCAGCTCGGCGCGCACGATCCGCTCGTCCAGGTGAACGGTGCCGAAGCGCTGGGACTGCTTGCGCATCGCTTCGATCAGCTCGGGCCCCATGATGCCTTCGGGGAAGCCGGGGAAGTTTTCGACCTCGGTGGTGATCGTGAGCTGGCCGCCGGGTTGGTCGCCCTCGAGCAGAACGGGTTCCAGGTCGGCGCGGGCGGCATAAATCGCGGCCGTAAAGCCAGCCGGCCCCGAGCCTGCAATCACGACTTTGTGAATTTTGTGAAAAACTTCCTGGCTCATGAGTCACCGCGGCTGGAGGGGGTTGGTGGATCCGGAATAACGCGCCGGCTCAATTCATGATGAAGGTTTTCAGTGGTGGAGTCAACCGCCGCCCCCTTGTCTCTGGGCCAAACGGCGTGCGGGCGGGGGCGTCTTTGCTGTTTCGGCGCCCGGGGCCTTCGTGGATAATACGGGCATGATTCGGGTGCGCGCACTCTCCAAACGCTACATGATGTATCACCGGCCGCTGGATCGCCTCTGGGACTGGCTGGGCGTGGGTTCCGCGCGCGGCCGGCCGTTCTGGGCGCTACGTGACATCGATTTTGAAGTCACGCGCGGCACCTCGATGGGAATCGTCGGGGTCAATGGCGCCGGCAAATCGACCCTGCTCAAGATCCTGACGGGCACGACCCTGCCGACCGCGGGCGACTTTTCGATCCAGGGGCGCGTGGCGAGCCTGCTCGAGCTCGGCACGGGCTTCCACCCTGAATTCACCGGTCGCCAGAACATCCAGTTCGCCGCGCGGATGGCGGGGCTCGAGGACCACCAACTGGCCGAGCGTTTCGACCAGATCGTGGAGTTCTCGGAGCTGGGGGATTTCATTGACCAGCCGGTGCGAACCTACTCCAGCGGCATGGCGCTGCGGCTGGGCTTTGCCGTCGCCTCCAGTGTCGATCCCGACGTGCTGCTGATCGACGAGGCGCTGGCCGTGGGCGACCTGCACTTCCAGCAGAAATGCCTGCGCCGGATTCGGGAATTCCACGAGCGGGGCATCACCGTGCTCTTCGTCAGTCACGACCCGGGGATGGTCAAAAAATTCTGCACCGAGGCGATCCTGCTCGACGAGGGGCGGCTGGTCGAGCGCGGGCGGCCCGACCGCGTGCTCGATTTTTATACCGCGCGCCTGGCCGAGAAGCATCGCGGCGGCGGGGGGCGCGCGCGCACCATCCGTCAAACCGCCGAGGCGGGGGAGGCCCCCTCCGCCGCCGTTCCGGTTTCGCCCGCGCCGACCGGGTCCAATGAGCCGCCGCTGCTGGAACCCCGCGGCGACCGCACCGGCAACTTCCGCGCCGTCATCACCTCCGTCTACCTGCTCGATGAGGAGGACCGGCTGCTGGGCGCCATCGCGTCCAGCGGACAGTGGGTCCGGCTTTGCGTGCGCGCGGTGGCGCTCGAGCCGATTCAGGAGGCTACCATCGGCATTGCCCTCAAGGATCGGCTTGGCCAGGAAATCTATGGCACGAATACCTGCCTGCTTGAGCAGACGATCGAGGCTCTGGAGCCGGGCCGGCGCATCGAGGTGCGCTTCGACCTGCCGCTCAACCTGATTGAAGGGGCCTATTCGGTGACGGCGGCGCTGCACAGCGGTTCGGCCCACACCGTGGACTGCTACGATTGGGTGGAGCACGCCCTCGCGATCCACCTGCTGCCCGATCCGGCCGAGCGCTTCACGGGCATCTGCCGGCTCGGCGCGCGCGCCAGCGTTGAGGTGGCGCCGGCGGCCGAGGCCGAGCAGCTTTATGCCCGCCGGCAGCGCGAGCGACTCGACCCGCCGCCAGTTCAAACCGGTTCAGCCAGATGACCCCATGCCTTGCCAGGACCTCCACCTGCCCTGCCATGGCGGGGCGGGGCTCGCTGCTTGCAAAGATCGAGGGCTTGGGAGTGATTGATCTCCTGTTGGTGGTCGTGGCGGCGATTCAGTATCTCCTATTGCGCGGGGCCATCGATCGGACGCCGATCCAGCCGCCGATGTGGCTGCTCGTGCCGGTTGGCCTCACTTGGCTGTTGCTGGCGGTGGGCGGGCTGGCGCAACTGCGCGGGGCGGCCGGAGGGCGCGGCGAACTGACGCCTGTGGCCGGCTTGCACCTGGCCGGTTGGGGCCTTATGTTCGCCGTCTGGGTTGTGATCGTCTTCAACATGAATGAGGACGCGCTCTGGGGCTTCTGGCATCTGGTGCGGTATGAGCCGCAGGAATATGCCGCGTTGGCCTCGATCGTGCCGCTGGCGCTGGCTCCGGGCTGGCGACGGCTCTGGCGTGCGGCGCGGCTGGGTTGGTTGCGGCGCGGGGGCAGATTGAAACGGCAAGGGCGAGTTCGAAATCTGCTGATTGTGGTCGCCCTGCTGGGTTATGCCTTCCTGATGCGCGACCATGCGATCTGGTCCGACGGCTGGGGGTTGCTCGGTTTTATCGGCAGCCAATCCCAGATCGCGCCCGATGCCTATCGCGAGCCGGGCCTCGTGCTGTTCCTGCGCGAGGCGGGCGGGGTGCTGATCGCGGCGGGGCTGGACGCGGGTCAGGCGGTGGGCTTGATCAATGGCCTGGCAGCCCTGGGCGTGCTGGGGCTGGTGCACCTGCAGATGCGCCGCTGGAGGTACACCCGCTCCCAAATAAGGATTGGGTGGCTGTTGTCGCTCTCGACGCTGGGCATCACGCAGTCGCTGATGGGCCACATCGAGCTGTATCCGCTGTTGATGTTGGGGCAGACGGCGACGCTGGTGGCGGGGCTGGCGGCGCTGGACCGGCGGATCTGGCTGGGTTGGCCGGCTGTGATCTATGCCCTTACGCTGGCGGGCCACCTGTCGGCGGTTTTCCTGGCGCCGGCCGTCACCGTGATCTTCCTGTTGCACGCCTGGCCCGACCGCCGCGCCTTGGTGCGTGGGCTGGCGCTGCTGCTGGCCATCGGCATCCTCGTGCATGGGCCGCTATGGGTTGGGCTGATGCCGGCGTTGGAGGATCCCAGCCCGCGTGGGCTCTTTGAGGCCCTGAGCGGCTCGCTCAACACTGATGCGGCCGGCATGTCCTTCATTGGCCAGCAGCATCCGACCTGGGGTGGCCAGTTTGCCGAAATCTTCGGTGCGGTCAATTTGTTCAAGCTGGTGCAGATCCATTTTTATCTGATCGGCGGGGCGCTGCTTTCGCTGCTGGTCGCGCTGTTGGCGCGTCCGCTGGGCTGGCGGGCGCGGCGCCTGACCGCAGCGCCCAATCGCGCGCATCTGGCGGTGTTGACGGCGGCTTGGGCCGGTTATGCCATTTATGCACTGGCCTGGCATAACGACTGGGCATGGAATGAGGATTGGGACCTGTTCAGTGCCATCGCTCCGACGGGGCTGTTGCTGGCGCTGCGCCTGATCATGCCGATGCATGGTGTTTCGCGGCTGCCGCTGGGGCTGGCGGCGCGGCTGGCGCTGTTCGCCATCGCGCTAGGGGTCACGCAGCATCATTACAACCATACGCATGCGACGTTCATTGGCAACACGAACAAGGTGACCTGGAATAAAGATTACGGCCACCAGATTCAGCGCCTTCAGCTGCGTCATCGGTTTCCCAGCTATACGAGGTATGTTTACAGAGACGGGGAAATCGAGGTCACGTTGCCGGGCGGCCGCCGCTGGTCCCCGGAGGAGCAGCCATGAGCCCCTCCGCCGCGCCCGCCTTGCGCTGGGTCAAATGGCTGGTGGCCATGGCGGCGCTATTGGCGTTGGTGGGCTATCTGGTGCATCTGAATGGGTTGGGGCGGCTGCGGTTGATGGAAGGCCTGCTCTGGATCATCGTCGGCGACTACCACTTCAAATACGAGCTCGATTGGATCACCGCCCTGCAATGGCTGGGGGCGGGGCTGCTGGTGGCGCTGGCTGCCTGGGGGGTGCCCGACCTGCGGGCGCGCTGGCTGCGCATGGCCGCGATCAGCCTTGGCCTCTCGCTTTTGCTGATCCTGCTGCTGACGCCATGGTACGGACGCTTCGGTCCGCTCGGCATCGAGACCCTGACGGCGGTGGTGCTGGGCGGGCTGGGGGGCTGGCTGCTGAGCGGGTTGCCGGACGTGCGTTCGATGTTGGCCTCGGACCAACCGTCCCCCCGTGGCGCCAGCCATCGTCTGCTGCTGACGGCCTTCATCCTCGGCGCGGGGGTCTGCGCCATCTCCTGGCAGTTCTACTATCAAGGCCAGCCGATCATCACTGACTCCCAATCGCAGATCACGCAGGCCCGGCTGCTGCTGCACGGCCGCGCCACGCATCCATACGCTCAGGCGTTGCGAGATGTGATTCAGATTCCCTATGCGGTCGCCGAGGCGCCAAGCTACTCGCAATTCCCGCCCGGTTACATCCTCGCGCTCGTGCCGCTGGTGGCGGCCGGCCTGCCGGTCCAGCTTTTCAATGTGCTGGCCGGTGGTTTGCTCATGGCATTGACCGGTTGGTTCGCGGCGCGGCTGGGCGGGCGGCTGGCGGGCTGGATCGCCGTCATCCTGCTGGCCGGATCGCCCTTCTTCTGGATCATGGGCGGCACGGCGATGAATCATGTTGCCTGCGCGCTGGCGCTGCTGGCGGCGGCCTGCTGCTTCCTGCCGGTGGTCACCGAGGGACGCACGGCGGCCTCACCGCGCACGCTTGTGTTGGGCGGCTTGATGCTTGGCTGGGCGGTCACCATGCGGCCGGTGACCGGGCTGGCGCATGGCTTGGTCTGGGCGGCGGCGCTGGCGGGGGTCTGGCTGGCCGGGCGGCGCGGCCGCGGCCACTGGCAGGGCGTGGCCAGCCGTGTTGCCTTGTGGGGCGGGCTTGGGTTGACGCTGCCGGCTTTGGTCTTTTTTGTTTATGATTGGCTCACGACGGGCCATCCGCTGCGCATGCCCTACATGACGAGCAATCCCACCGGGCACGTCCTCGGCTTCCGCGAGAGTGGCCCCGCGCACTACACCCCGGGCGAGGCCATCAACAATCTTGTCGCCAGCTTGCTCTCGCTCCATGGGTTGCTGCTGGGGTGGGCGATCGGCTCGTGGACGGCGCTGGCCGCCTGGTGGATCCGCGCGCGGTTGGGCGCGGGCGAGGCGGTCCTGCTGGGCCTTATCCTCGCGCAGGTCTCGCTATATGGGCTCTATCATTTTTTCGACCTGATGATCGGGCCGCGCTTCTGGTTTGAGCTGCTGCCGATCTTTGTTGTGCTGGCCGCGGGTGGGCTGGCCAAGCTGGCGGCTGGGCGGGGGCGGCTGGCTGCGGGGCTGCTGCTGGGGGCCGTCGTGTTGCTGAGCGCCGCCGGCCCGGCGCTGCCGTTGGTCAAGGAACACAATCATTACCGCCAGATCATCGGGCGCGGCCTTAAGGTCGAGAGATTCATGAATCGCCTCGATCGCTCGCAGCCGACGGTGGTGATCCTCAGCCGAGAGGAGGGCGAGATGATCGGGCGCTGGTTCCCGGCCCTGCCTTGGGAGACACCGATTTTCTTCGTTGCCCGTCAGGATGAGGCGGCGGCGCGCGCCCTGCCCGAGCTGCATGATTTCAGGTTTGTCCACCTGGAGTAATTTTGAGTCGTCTCGATCAGCAGATGCGCGGCAGCTGCTCGCCGTTGGGCAGGTCGATGATGCGGCGCGTGCCGTAGGGACTGCGCAGGGTGACGCGCTCCGGGGCGCCGGGCTCGCCGATCCGTCCGATCACAACTGCGCCCGCGCCCTGGGCGTCCTGGCGCATGAGGGCCAGGGCATGCTCGGCCTCGGCGGCGGGCAGCAGCGCGATCATCCGGCCCTCGTTGGCGACGTGCAGCGGATCAAGTCCGAGCAGCTCGCAGGCGCCGCGCACCGGCTCGCTCACCGGGATGGCCTCCTCGTCGATTTCGATGGGCAGATGACTGCCGGCGGCGATCTCGACCAGCGCGGCCGCGAGCCCGCCGCGCGTCAGGTCGCGCAGGCAATGGATGTTTGCGCCGCCCTCGATCAACCGCGCCACCAGCCCCGCCAGCGGGGCGCAATCGCTGACGATCGGACTGTCAAACTCAAGCCCTTCGCGCCGCGCCATGATCGCCATGCCATGGCGGCCGATGTCGCCGCTGAGGATCACCACGTCGCCGGCTCGGACGGCCGCGGGCTCGATGGGGGCCTCGGTCAGTTTGAAGCCGACGCCCGCCGTCGTGATGTAAACCCCGTCGCCGTGGCCGCGCTCGACGACCTTGGTGTCGCCGGTGACGATCTGGACGCCCGCCGCATCGGCCGCCGCGCGCATCGACTGGGCGATCCGCCACAGGTCGGCCAGCGCGAAACCCTCCTCGAGAATAAAGCCCGCCGACAGCCATGCCGGCCGCGCGCCGCACATCGCCAGATCGTTGACCGTGCCATTGACCGCCAGCGAGCCGATGTCGCCGCCGGGGAAGAACAGCGGCCGGACGACATAGCCATCGGTGGTCATGGCGATTGCGCCGGGCGCGGCCGGCAGGACCGCCCCGTCATGACGCCGCTCGAGCGCCGAATTGCCGAAGGCCGCAATGAAAACCTGCTCGATCAGGCGCGCCATCAACCGCCCCCCGCCGCCATGCGCCATCGTCACGCGGTCATGGTCGCCGAGGGGCAGCGGGCAGGAGAAGGAGGTATCCATCGGGGGGCCTCTGCGGGTGGAGTCTACGGCCGTGCGTATTTGTAGTGGGCCGCGCAGGCGCCCTCGCTGGAAACCATCGTCGCGCCCAGCGGGTGCTCGGGCGTGCAGCGCGCGCCGAAGGCCGGGCAGTCGTGCGGTTTCTTGACCCCGCGCAGAATCTCGCCGGCGATGCACTCGCTTGGCGCGGCTGCCGACGGTTCGTGGAGCTCGAACCGGCGGGTGGCGTCGAGGTCGGCGAAGGGCTCGCGCAGCCCCAGCCCGCTCGAGGGGATCAGCCCCAGCCCACGCCAGCGGCGGTCGACGACTTCAAAGACCTGCTCGATCGCCCGCCTCGCATGCAGGTTACCCTCTGGCTTGACGGCGCGGCCGTAAGCGTTGGCGACCTCGGCGCGGCCCTGCTCGAGCTGCAGCAGGCATTGATGGATGCCGGCCAGCAGATCCACCGGTTCAAATCCGGTGACGACGATCGGGATGCGGTGGCGCAGGGCGATGGACTCATATTCGCGCCAGCCCATGATGGTGCAGACGTGGCCGGCGGCAAGGAATCCCTGGACGCGGTTGCCGGGGGCGGCCATCAGCGCCTCGAGCGCGGGCGGCACGAGCACATGCGAGACCAGCAGCGAGAAGTTGGCCAGCCCCTCGCGCCGCGCCGCCAGCGCCACCACGGCATTGGAAGGCGCGGTCGTCTCAAAGCCGATCGCGAAAAAAACCACTTCACGATCGGGGTTTTCCCGCGCCAGCCGCAGTGCATCCAGCGGTGAGTAGACCATCCGCACGTCACCGCCGTTGGCCTTGGTGCGCAGCAGATCCGAGCTGCTGCCGGGCACGCGCAGCATGTCGCCGAAGGTGCAGAAGATCACACCGGGTCGCGCCGCCAGCTCCAGCGCCTGGTCGATGATATCGACCGGCGTGACGCAGACCGGGCAGCCGGGTCCGTGCAGCAGCTCAACCCCGCCCGGCAGCAGCTGGTCGAGCCCATGGCGCATGATGGCGTGGGTCTGGCCGCCGCAGACCTCCATGATCGTCCACGGCCGCGTCACCGTGCGCGCAATCGCCTCGATCAGCCTTTCAGCCGCGTCACGGTCACGATACTCGTCAAGATGCTTCATGGAATCATTCCGGAATTTGTCCATGGCCGGCGTGCAGCCGATCAATCTCCTGGAAAATCGCGCGAGCCTCTTCCTCGTCGATGCGCTGGAGGGCAAACCCCGCGTGGACGAGCACGTAATCGCCGACGGCAGCCTCGGGCACGCAGGCGAGGTTGACTTCCTTCTCGACGCCGCCAAAGCTGACGCGCCCGGCGCGCAGCAACTCATCCTCGGATTCGATGCTGACGACGATCCCTGGGACGGCAAGGCACATGGGCGGGGCCCTTCGAAGGGACTAGATCGGGGCTCGCCGGCCGCGAGCGCCTGCATTCATCTTAATCCTTGGCGGCCCACGCTTCAATCGCTCCCCGCGCCCAGAGCTGTGCCGCGACCTGCCCAAGCGCGATGCCGCCATCGTTGGTCGGCACGCGCTGCGGCCACCACGGGCGATGGCCTGCCGCCTCCAGCCGCGCCGCCGCCATTTCGAGCAGCCGTCGATTTTGAAAGCAGCCGCCGCACAAGACCACATCCATCAGCCCCGTCCGCGAAGCCAGCTCCAGCAGCATTTCGACCAGCGTTGCATGGAAGCGGGCGGCAACCAGGCCCGGCGGCGCGCCCTCTTTCAGGTCCGCGAGCAGGGCTTCGATCAGCGGTCCCCAGTCCATGTCGGCGGGCTCAGTGGGTCCGTTTTCATGAAAGGCAAAAGGATACGGCGTCGCATCGGCCTGTGGCGCGGCGGCCGCCTCCAGCTCGATGGCCGCCTGGCCCTCATAGGAGACGTGCTGGCGCAGCCCTGCGATTGATGCCACCGCATCGAACAGCCGGCCGGCGCTGCTGGTCAGGGGCGACTGGAGCCCGCGGGCGAGCGCCCGGCCGATGATCTCAAGCTCGCGCGGCTTGAACGCCGCCACCGGCACCAGCTCGCGCCGCTCCAGCGCCGCCGGCCCGAGCAGGGCCCACAACAGGCCCACCGCGGCGCGGCGCGGTTCTCGCACGGCCGCGTCGCCGCCGGGCAGGGGGAACCGCCGCAGTCGTGCCAGCCGACGCCATTCCTTCCGCGTCACCCGCAGAAACTCGCCGCCCCAGCTTGTGCCGTCGGTGCCGAGGCCGGTGCCGTCCCAGACAACCGCCAGCACCGGACCCGCCAAGTCATGTTCGGCCATCGCGGCCAGCGCGTGGGCGTGATGATGCTGCACCGTCGCTACCGGCAGGCCCAGGCGCTCGGCATATTGCGATGAGAGATAATCGGGATGCAGATCGCGCGCCACCACCTCGGGCCGCGCCTCGAGCAACCGGCCGAGGTCCGTCACCGTATTCTCGAAAGCCGTCAGCGCCTCGGGCGTCTCGAGGTCGCCCATGTGCTGGCTGAGGTAAACCCGCCCGTTGCTGGCCAGCGCGATGGTGCTCTTCTGGTGCGCCCCGACGGCAAGGATGGTTCGGGAGCGAGCCGGCGGGCCCTCGTCATAGGAAAAGACTGGCAACGGGGCATAGCCGCGCGCCCGTCGCAGCAGCTGCACGCGCCCCCACGCCACCTGCGCCACCGAGTCATCGACGTGGCGCAGGATCGGCCGGTCGTGGACCAGAAACAAATCCGCCAGCCCCGCCAGCCGCGCCGCCGCCTCGGCCTCGTCAATGCAGATGGGTTCGTCCTTCCGGTTGCCACTGGTGGCGACAACCGGAAAGCCCAGGGTGGCCAGGAGCAGGTGGTGCAGGGGCGTGGTCGGCAGCATCAGGCCCAGCTCCGGCACACCGGGCGCAACCGCCTCGCAGATTTCGCCCCAGCCGCCCGCATGCCGGCACAGCAGCACGATCGGCCCCTCGGGCGAGGCGAGCAGCCGCGCCTCCAGCGGCGAAACCCGACAGAAGTGAGCCGCCGCGGCCAATGTGGGCACCATCACCGCCAGTGGCCGCGCCTCGCGCCGCTTGAGCCGCCGCAGCCGTGCCACGGCCTCGCCATCGCCGGCGTTCACGATCAATTGGAATCCGCCCAGCCCCTTGAGCGCTAGGATGCGCCCCTCCGCCACCGCCGCGGTCGCCTGCGCCAGCGCCTCGTCCCCGCGCGCCAGCGACTGCCCGGCGGCGTCGCGCAGCTCCAGGCTCGGTCCACAACGCGGGCAGGCGATTGGCTGGGCATGAAAGCGCCGATCGGCCGGGTTCTCATACTCGGCGCGGCATGCGTCACACATGACGAACCGCGCCATCGTCGTGTGTGCCCGATCATAGGGCATCGCCGCGATGATGCTGTAGCGAGGGCCGCAGTTTGTGCAATTGGTGAAGGGATAGCGGTGGCGGCGATCGGTGGGATCAAAAATCTCCCGGGCGCAGTCCGCGCAGGTGGCAAGGTCCGGGGAGATCAGCGTCGCCAACGGCCCACCGGCGCTGGCGCGGATTTCAAAGCCGGGCTCGCCGAGCGGCGTCGCCGGCTCGACCTGGACTCGTTCGACCCGTGCCAGCGGCGGATACTCACGCCTGATCCGCTCGATCAGGGCATCCAATCGGTCGGGCGGCCCCTCGGCTTCGATTCTGACACCGCGCGCGTCGTTGCCGACCCAGCCGCTGAGGCCCAGCTCGCGCGCCAGCCGCCAGACGAACGGCCGAAACCCCACCCCCTGCACCACACCGCCGACGCTGACGCGGATCCGGCCGATGTCGCGGGTCGGTTGGTGGCTCGAGCTCATGGGGAGAAAGGCTTACGGGTCCACGCGGCGCAGCAGGACCAAGGCATTGGCAACCGACCGTTCACGGCCGTCGGAGGGACTGTTCACGACCTGCCCGGCGACCCACATCGTCGTGGAGCCGCCGCCATCAAGGTTGATCGCCTCGGTGGCGCCCAACTCGAGCATCAGCTCCGCCAACTCGGGCATGCTCATCCCAACCGAGAGCATGCTTTGACGGCCATCGACGGCAACCAGAAAAATGTGGGTGTCGCTAAAGCCGACGGCGGTGCGCGGGTGGCGGACCGGCTGATCCGCTCCAGCGGCGACGCGGCCCTCAATGAGCAGGATCGGACCCCCACCGACCGCCGTGGTCACCCCCGCCAGCGAGGGCGTGGTCTCGACATCGATCGGGAGCGTCATCCCCACACTCGGGGTCTGCAACTCAGCTGCCAGCTTGGGGCCGATCGAAAGCACCATCCCGCCATCGGGGATCGGGTTATTGCCGCCATCGTGAATCGAGGTCACACTGGCCAGGAACGAGGCATCAGGCCGCAGGAGGGGCAGCGGCGCTCCCGCGGGGCCCATCAGCGTCAGCTCGAGCCCGCCCTCGGCGCGTGTGGTGGGCCCAAGCGCCGGGGTGAACAGCACCGCGCGATCGTCGGTGCGCGGGCCATTGAGGCCGATGGTCAAACTGCGCTCGGAGCCATCGGCTGAGATCATGGTCGTGCCGATGCGCGTGCGCGCCGCCCCGATGCGCGGCTGACCGGCGGGATCAAGCCAGAACGAGGCGCTCGAGGGCGAGCTGATCAATTCCCCCTCGCTGATCTTGAGGCCCAGCATGTCACCCTGGTAGGGACCCGGTGCGATGCGGAAGAAATCGGCGTTGACCGCCGCGACCGGTTCCCAGCCGCCGCCGCGCAATTCCTCGACTTGGCGGCTGACCGGGCTGAGGCCAAATATTTCTCCACGCGCCAGGGTGGAGGCCCAGCGAAAATCCCCGCCCTCGCGCGCGATCTTGAGCACATGGATGGACAGCAGCGGATCCTGGCGGCGCAGGTGCTCATATTCAACCCCCGCCGGCAGGGTCGGTTGCCCCTGCCAGTCCGCCAGCAGCAGCGGCATGCCGGCCACCAGCAACAGCGGCAAGAGGACAAGGAACCGGCGTGAGCGTGTCAGTGGCAAGGACTGCATGGTGCGCTCCGGTGGCCGCCTGAATGGTGGGTGAGGAGGGATTCGAACCCCCGACATCTTGCGTGTAAGGCAAGCGCTCTAACCAACTGAGCTACTCACCCAGGGACCTGACGGCAAGGCGATGATATCAGCAGCCAGCAGGGTGTGGAAGAAAAACTCAGCCCGGAAAAACGGCTCGAATGCAATTGCAAGACTCAGCGGCCGGCGGCGCTGCAGGTGGCGGCGGCGGCCGCGTCGACGTCGCCCTCGGTCGTGAAGCGATGCAAGCCATACCGGATCGAGCTTTCGGCCAGCGAGCGGCTCAGGCCAAGCGCCGCCAGCACATGCGAGGGCTCGGCGTGGGCCGAGGCACAGGCGGCGCCCGAGCTGACCGCCGCCACCGGACCGATCACGCGCAGCAGCGCATCAGCGCGCAGGCCGGGGAAACTCAGGTTGAGGTTGTTGGGCAGACGCCGCGCCAGCGAACCATTGACAATGACCCCGGGCAGGCCCGCGCGGATGCGCTCGTGCAACCGGTCGCGCAGAGCCCCCACCCGCGTGCGATCCGCATCGCGCTCGGCGGTTGCCAGCCGCGCCGCCATGCCGAAGCCCACAATCCCTGCGGTATCCAGGGTGCCGGGGCGCAAGCCTTGCTCGTGGCCGCCGCCGTCAAGGATCGGCGTCAGGCGCACGCCCCGCCGCACGTAAAGCGCGCCGATCCCCTTGGGGCCGTACATTTTGTGGGCCGAGAGCGAGAGCAGGTCGATCCCGGCCGCCTCCACATCAATGGCCAGCCATGCGGCCGCCTGTGCGGCATCGCAGTGGAAAAGGATTTTGCGTTCGCGGCAGAGGGCGCCGATCTCGGCCACCGGCTGCAGCGTGCCGATCTCATTGTTGGCCAGCATGATGGAGACGAGGCTGGTCCCCGGGCGCAGCGCCGCGCTCAGTTGCCCGGGATCGACCAGCCCATCGGGCCCCACCGGCAGCACCGTCAGTTCGCATCCCTGACGCGCCAGGCGCTCGGCGCAGTCCAGCACCGCCTTGTGCTCGATTGCGGAGACGATCAGGTGTCCGCCGCCGGCCCGCGCCGCCGCGCCCTTGAGGGCAAGGTTGATCGACTCGGTCGCGCCCGAGGTGAAGATGACCTCCTCGGCCGCGGCGCCAACCATGGCCGCCACACGTTCGCGCGCCTGCTCCACCAGCGCCTCCGCCTCCCAGCCAAACGCATGCTGGCGCGAGGCGGCGTTGCCATAGGATTGGGTGAACATCGGCAGCATCGCCTCGACCACGCGCGGATCGCAGGGCGTGGTGGCGTGGCTGTCCATGTAGATCGGTCGCGTCATGCCGGGTCTCCCAAAATCCATTTCAACACGAACCGGTGCGGACAGGCAATCGCGGGTCAATCTTGTCGCGCGATGAAGGCTGCATCATGGCCGGCGGGCATGCTGAAAAAATTTCCAGATTTTCCCTTAAGTCGGGTCGAAGTGGAATCGATAATGAAAGTGTGTGGCAACGGACCCAAGGACGGGTCACCCAACGAGGCCACATGCCCCTCCAGGATGGAACGGCCTTCTCTTTTTTTCTCCTTTCACATGACAAGCTGATCTTTCGCCGCGGTCGATGCTCGAAAATGATTTCGTGCTGAAACCCAAGCAGGAAGGTCGCGCCACGACAAGGGCGCAGACCCGCGCTGATGGTCCGCGGGTGGTCACGGAAGACCGCACAAAGTCGATCGCCGCGCCCGATATACTAACGGGCTAGGTAGTTTCTTTCTCTATTTCCTTCAGGCGGTCCGGAACGCGGGCAAGGACGTCCGTCACAAGCTCCGGAACCGTGCAACGGGAGATGGACTTTCACGGAGGAAAGTTCAATGGCTCTTAATGTTAACACCAACGTCGGCAGCCTCAATGCCCAGCGCAACCTTCAGATCAACAGCTCCACGCTGGGCCGCACGCTCGAGCGCCTGAGCTCGGGCCTGCGCATCAACAAGGCCTCCGACGACGCGGCCGGTCTGGCGATCAGCGAGGGCTTCAACTCGCAGGTTCGCGGCCTCAACCAGGCCGTCCGCAACGCCAACGACGGTCTTTCGCTGATGGGCGTCGCCGAGGCGGGCCTTAACGAGCAGACCAACATCCTGCAGCGCATCCGCGAGCTGGCGGTCCAGGCCGCCAACGACACCAACTCCGCCTCCAACCGCACCGCCCTCAACAACGAGGTCACGCAGCTGAAGGAAGAGTACGACCGCATCGCCAAGACCTCGCAGTTCAACGGCTCCAACCTGCTCGACGGCACCTTCACCGGCAAGGACCTGCAGGTGGGGGCGTTCTCGGGCGCCGACCAGCGCATCTCGATCTCGCTCTCGAGCAGCCGGGCCTCCGACGTCGGCAAACTCTACAAGGCGACCGGCTCGGCGGGCACCAGCGCCACGGCGATGACTGCGGCCAGTGACGTCACCATCACCGTCAACGGCACGACCCACAACCTGGGCATCCCGGCCAGCGATGGCGTCTCGACGGCCCAGGATACGACCTCGGCGGCGGCCTACAAGAGTGCCATTGATGCGCTTGGCCAAGGCTTCATCGTCGATGCCAAGACCACCTACAGCAACGCCGTTCAGACCACCGGCGCCTTGAACGACACCAACTTCGTGACGATCAACGGCGTTGACATCAAGGGCGTGGCCAACGCCAGCGCCAGCGATACTGAAGTGGCTGAGTACATCACGGCCAATGTGGACGGCGTAACCGCCACCGTCGGCAGCGACAACAAGATGGTGCTGACCGCCAATGACGGCCGCAACATCGTGGTGGCCGCCACCGGCACCGGCGCCACGCTGACCGGTCTTGCCGCGGGCAACCACCACGGCAAGCTGACGATCACGGGCGGCTCCTCGTTCAAGATCGATCAGAACACGACCGACTTCATGGGGCTGGGCGGCACGAGCGTGACCAGCACCGTGGATTCGACCGCCGACGTCAACCAGCTGTCGGTCAAGACCAAGGACGCGGCCAACAAGGCGATCATGGTCATCGACTACGCGATCGACACGCTCAACAGCCAGCGTGCCACGATTGGTGCCCAGACCAACCGCATCAATTCGGTGGTCAACACCCTGAGCGCGGCCAGCGAGAACATCTCGGCCGCCAATTCGCGCATCCGCGATGCGGACTTCGCGGCCGAAACGGCGGCGCTGACCAGGGGTCAGATCCTGCAGCAGGCATCGGTTTCGATCCTGGCGCAGGCCAACCAGTCGCCGCAGATCGCCCTGTCGCTCCTGCGGTAAGGGTATGAGCCGGCGGCATGGGCGAGTCCAGCCTGACCGTCCGCGCCGCCGGCTCAAAATAAACGACGAGGGGCGGCCCGGTTCACCATCCAAGGTGAGCCGGGCCGCAAACCTCCGTCAGGAGTTGGAGAGTGGAGCTACCGGTGATGATGTACAACCCGCAGGCCGCAGCGGCCGCGCGGGTCAAGCCGTCTTCTCCGCCCGGCACCCACCGAATGTCGAACAGTTCAGGCACGACCATAGCCCTTTTGCCCAGTCAGCTCTCCCCTGCGGGCCAGAAGGGTGGCGAGCAGGAGCTCACCAATTTTTCGCAGGAGCAGAAAAGTCAGCTGGAAGAGATTCGGCAAACGGCACAGAGCGTCAACGACTATATGCGGCTGTCCGATACGCACCTGGAGTTCGTCGTTGGCGAAGAGACCGGACGGATCGTCATTCAGGTGGTGGATACCGATTCCAGTCAGATCGTGCGGCAAATCCCGCCCGAGAGTGTGCTGCGATTCGGCGACACCATGAACCAATTGCGCGGGCTGCTGTTCCAGGCCCAGGTTTGAAAAGCCTCCCGCGCCCTTGCACGGCCCGGAGCCCCAGCGGCTTCGGGCCGATCTGCATTGGGCCGGTCGATAGGAGCCACCCAAAAAAAAGAAAAGCGGCGGGCCCCACTGGGGGACCCGCCGCATGTTGCTGCCGGGGGGGTGGGCTTAGTCCTGCTTGTCCTCGCGCGGCTTCTCGCGGAAACCGTATTCGCGAGGCGCGCCCTCGCCGCCGCCCTCGCCGCTGCGTCGGCTGCCGCCGCTGCTGCGCTCGCCGCCGCTGCGGCCGCCACGGCCACGATCACCACCGCGATCACCACCGCGCCCGCGGTCACCCCCACGGCCGCCGCGGTCGCCGCCGCGACCACCACCGCCGCCGCCGCCGCTTGACGCGCGCGCCGCCTCGATTTCCTCGGGTGAATAACCCTGCTCCTCCATCAGCACAGCCTTGCGCGAGAGGCGCACCTTGCCGGTGGGGTCGATGTTGATCACCTTGACCTTGGCGATATCGCCGATCTGCAGCAGGTCCTCGACCTTCTCGACGCGGTTGATGTCCAGCTCGCTGATGTGAACCATGCCGTCGCGGCCGGGGATCAGCTCGAGGAAGGCGCCGAAGTCGGTGATGCGCACGACCTTGCCGTTATAGACGGTGCCGATTTCGATGTCCGCGGTCAGCTGGCGAATCTCGTTCTCAGCCGCGCGCGCACCCTCGGCATTGCTCGAGGCGACATAAACCTTGCCGTCCTCCTCGATGTCGATCTTGGTGCTGGTGCGTTCCTGCAGGGCGCGGATGTTCTTGCCGCCCGGGCCGATCAGCGTGCCGATCTTGTCGACCGGGATCTGGATGATCGAGACGCGCGGGGCCGACAACGCCAGTTCGGCGCGGTGGCGCGGCAGCGTGGCGCTCATCTGCTCGAGGATGTTGAGCCGTGCCTCACGGGCCTGGTGCAGCGCCTTCTCCATGATCTCGAAGGTGATGCCCTCGATCTTGATGTCCATCTGCAGGGCCGTGATGCCATTGCTCGTGCCGGCGACCTTGAAGTCCATGTCGCCCAGGTGATCCTCGATGCCCTGGATATCGGTCAGCACTCGCATCTGGCCGGTCTCGTCGGCCAGCAGTCCCATCGCGATCCCGGCAACCGGGCGCTTGAGCGGCACGCCGGCATCCATCAGCGCCAGCGAGCCGACGCAGACCGATGCCATCGAGCTGGAGCCATTGGACTCCAGGATCTCGCTGACGATCCGAATGGTGTAAGGGAACTCGGCCTTGGGTGGAATCATCGGCTCGAGCGCGCGCTCGGCCAGGGCGCCGTGGCCGATCTCACGACGACCGGGCGCCCGCATCGGGCGTGCCTCGCCGACGCTGTAGGGCGGGAAGTTGTAGTGCAGCATGAAATACTTCTCATGCTGGCCGAGCATGTTGTCAATCATCTGCGATTCGCCGACGGTGCCCAGCGTCACTACGCCCAGCGCCTGGGTCTGGCCGCGGGTGAAAAGTGCCGAGCCGTGGGTGACCGGTAGGACCGGCGCCTCGCAGGTGATCTTGCGGATCTCGGTGAGGCCGCGGCCGTCGACGCGCTTGCTCTCCTGAACCACCAGCCGGCGCACGGCCTGGCTGAGCAGCTCGGAACATTCAGCCTTGATCAGCCCCTCCAGGTCGGGGTGATCGCCAATCAGGGCCTCGACGGTCGCCTCGGTGATTTCGTGCTCGCGGTAGTTGAAGTCTTCCTTGCCCAGCTTGGCACGGACCATCTCGTCGAACTGCGGGCGGGCGATCTCAGCCACGCGAGCCTTGACCTCGGCCGGCAGCGCGGGAGTCTCGATCTCAAACTTCTCGACGCCATGCGCCTCGGCGAACTTATCGATCTCCTCGATGATCTCCACGATCGCCTCGTGCGCGAAGCGCAGCGCCGCGACCATGTCCTCCTCGGAGACTTCCTTGGCGCCGGACTCGACCATGTTGATCGCCTTGCGCGTGCCGGCGACGATCAGGTCCAGGTCGCTCTGCTCGATCTGCTCATAGGTCGGGTTGAGGATGAACTTGCCGTCGATGCGGCCCACGCGCACGCCGGCATTGGCGGTGTGGAAGGGCGCGCTGCCCAGCCGCAGGGCCAGACTGACGGCGTTGATCGCCACCATGTCGGCCGGGTTGATGTTGTCGCTGGAGACCACCGTGATGTAGATCATCACCTCGTGGCGCATGTTGTCGGGGAAAAGCGGGCGGATCGTGCGGTCAATCAGCCGGGCGCGCAGCGTCTCGGCGTCGCCGGGGCGGCTTTCGCGCTTGAAGAAGCCGCCGGGGATGCGGCCGCTGGCGTAAAATTTCTCGCGGTAGTCGACCATCAGCGGGAAGAAATCGCGGCCGGGGATTGGCTCGGGCGAGATCGTCACCGCCGCCAGCAGCACCGTGCCGCCCACGCGCGCCACGACCGCGGAGTCGGCCTGCTTGGCCATGCGGCCGATCTCGATGTCCATCGGATTGTCCCCGAAGGGAATCAAAACCTTTTCAATGCTCATTGTCTGTGTCCTTTGAGGACGCACGGAGGGCGGCCGGGCCAGGGGGGCGTCAAACGAAGCGTCGCGCTCGCGCCGCGGGGAACTGCAAATCCCTTTGCCGCGCATCAAACGGCCCGCCGCGTGCGATCCCAGTGGATCGCGCGCAAAGGGCGGAGGGAGAGAAGGAACGTCGGGGTTTTAAATGCAGAGGCCGAACGCGTGCGTCCGGCTCGGCCGCTGCATTTAAAATCCCGTCAGTCCTTTCGTCGTCTCCCATCGTTCGCCGACCATGGCCCCAACCGCGCATCCGCGTCGGTTGGTGTGACGGCGGGGACCAAGTTGAAGCCCCGGCCGTAAGTCGGGCCGGTGGACCCGCCATGCGGATCCACCAGCCTGACAGATTCTAACATTTACGGACCGGGAGCGAAACCCCAAAAAAAGCGGTTGGGCCACCGGGCCGTTTTTCCTAGCGGCGAAGGCCCAGCCGCTGGATCAGCGCCCGATAACGGGCCACATCCTTCTTGGCCAGGTAACCCAGCAGCGACTTGCGCTGGGCGACCAGCATCAGCAGGCCGCGGCGCGAGTGGTGATCCTTCTTGTGGGTCTTGAAATGCTCGGTCAGGTTGTTGATCCGTTCGGTCAGGATCGCCACCTGGACCTCCGGCGAACCGGTGTCGTTGTCGTGGGTCTTGTATTCCCCGATCAACTCCTGCTTGCGGATTTCCGTGATCGACATGGAAATGCGCCTCCTCATCAGGTGTGTCGTTGCATCCGAAGCTTTGGCATCATTCAGGCGATGCTCGCCCCGAAATCCGCCGCCGAGAAGCCCAGCCGGCCGCCGAAGGCTGCGCCAACCGCCGAGCTATCCGGCACTTCCACCCACGGATGCATCCGCTCTGCCGCAATCGGGCAGATTTGGTCATATTATATACGCGCCGCCTCCGCGGGTGTCAAGCGGGCTGGTGCGCCCGCCTACTCGCCGCGCGCGATCGGCATCCGGCGGCCCGAGCCGAAGGCCTTGGCGGTCACCTTGAGCGGCAGCGCCGCCTGCTGGCGTTTGTATTCGGCCCGGTCGATCATGCGCAGCACCCGCCGCACGAGCGCCTCCTCGTGGCCCATGGCGATGATCTCCTCGGGGGCGGCATAATCCTCGACGTAGGCAGCGATGATCGCATCGAGCACGTCGTAGGGGGGCAGCGAGTCCTGGTCGGTCTGGTCGGGGCGCAGCTCGGCCGAGGGGGGCTTGGTGATGCTCGAGCGCGGGATGATCTCGCGCTCGCGGTTGATCCAGCGCGACAGCTCCCAGACTCGCGTCTTGAGCACATCGGCCAGCACCGCCAGCCCGCCGCTCATGTCGCCGTAGAGCGTGCAGTAGCCGACCGCCAGTTCGCTCTTGTTGCCGGTCGAGAGCACCAGCCAGCCGAACTTGTTGGAGATCGCCATCAGGATGTTGCCCCGTGCGCGCGCCTGAATGTTTTCCTCGGCCAGCCCGAAGGGCGTACCGGCAAACAGCGGCGCCAGTTGCCTCTCGAGCGCGTCGCAGACCGGCTGGATCGGGATCGTGTGATGTTCGATGTCCAGATTGGCGGCCAGCGCCTCGGCATCGGCCAGGCTGTGATCGCTGCTGAAGCGCGAGGGCATGAGCACGCCGACGACATTTTCCGGGCCGAGCGCCTCGGCCGCCAGCGCGGCGGTCAACGCCGAATCAATCCCGCCCGACAGGCCGATCAGCACCCGGCTGAAGCCGCACTTGCGGACGTAGTCGGCAATGCCCAGCTTGAGTGCGTCGTGGAGGTTGCGGATGGTTTCGCCGGGATCGGCCGGCACGCCGCCGCCGCCATCGGCCGGGTCCCAATCCCAGACGAGCAGCTCTTCGGCAAAGCCCTCGGCCTGCGCGACCACGCCACCACGGGCACTCCAGGCGTTGCTCCAGCCGTCGAAGATCAGGTCGTCGTTGCCGCCGACCTGGTTGACCACGCCCAGCGCCACCCCCCAGCGCCGCGTCGTCTCCTCATACATTTTTGCCTTGATTTTGCGCTTGCCGAGGGCGAAGGGCGAGGCATTGATGTTGAGCATCAGCTCGGGCCCGAGCCGGCCCAGTTCCTCAACGGGGTCGCGGCGGTAGAGCGGCCAGGGCCGATAGAGCGCGGTGCTCCAGAAGTCCTCGCAAATCGCGATCCCGATGCGCCGGCCACGGAAGTCGGCCAACCGCACCTCGGCGGCCGGCTCGAAGTGGCGCGCCTCGTCAAAGACGTCGTAGGTCGGCAGCAGCGTCTTGTCGTGGCTTGAGACCACGCGCCCGCCATCGATCAGCGCCGCAGAATTGAAGAGCGCCTTGCCGGGCCCCGGGTTGGGGCGCACGTAGCCGATCACCGCGCCGGGCCCGGTCATCAGCCCCGCCAGCCGCTCCAGCGCCGCCACGTTGCGGCGAATGAAATCGGGGTGGTCGAGCAGGTCCTTGGGCGGATAACCGGTCACGGCCAATTCGGGGAAGACCACCAGCTCGGCGCCCAGCCGCGCGGCCTCGTGGTAGGCGGCCATGATGCGGGCACTGTTGCCCTCGATAGCGCCCATCGTGGTATTGATCTGGGCCAGGACGATGCGCATGGGCTCGCCAGTCTTGGATGGAATCGGCTCGGGCGCGCACCGGGCGCGCAGCCCCACCAGTCTAATCGGCACGGGTGGGGCATTCAAAGGTTGAAATGAATCTCCGCCGCCTGCGCTCCCCGTTTGTCCGTTGAACTCCGCCGCCGTTCTCTTTAAGCTGATGGGGACATGATGGAACGCGACTGCCAGATCGACGAGGGCGGACTGATGGTCCGCAGCGCCCGCTGGGCCGCCCAGCCGGGCTTGATCCACGGCGTGACCACGCGCGCCGCCCTGCCGCGTGACGGCAAGTCCGACCTGTTCGATGCGGTCCGCGAGGCGCGGTCGGTCGGTGCGATCCCCGACCGGTTGACGCTGGGCGCGGACCAGGTCCATGGCGATTTCGTGGCGATGATCAACGAACCGATTGACGCCGGCAATCGCCCGGAGGGATTTCGCTGGAATGAGCGGCTGCGCGTGGGGGAATATCCTGCCGCCGATGCGCTGGTGACAACGATTCCAGGGCTGCTGCTGGTCATCCAGACGGCTGATTGCCTGCCGGTTTTTGCGGTCGATCGTGAGCGCGGGGTCGCGGGATTGGCCCACTGCGGCTGGCGCGGCTTGCGCGCGGGGCTGGCCGCTACGCTGATCCACCGGATGGCGGTGCTGGGTGCAAGGCCCGGATCGATCGAGGCTTGGCTGGGCCCCTGCATTCGCCCCCAGCGTTATGAGGTCAGCGCCGAGCTGGTCGAGGAATTCCAACGCGCATTCCCCGCCGCGCCGGTCGCCATCGATGAGCGCCACCTCGACATGGCGGCGCTGGCCGACTGGCAGCTTCGGCAGGCGGGGGTGGCCGCGGGGCAGATCGCCGACAGCGGCGAATGCACGCTCGGCGAGGCCGACCGCTATCATTCCTATCGCGGGCGCGGCCCCAACGCCGGGCGCCTGCTATCGGTTCTGGGGTTCGATTCTTAAAACGCTTGCAAGCCCGGGCCTGCTCATGACCGTCAGCCCTTGGTTGCCGATGCCGTGAGCGCGCGCTCGATCAGCTCGGACAGCTCGGCGGCCCAGGCCTCGATGCTGTCGCCGGCGGGCGCGCCGCCGCGCGCGAGCACCGGCTTGCCGCCTCCCTTGCCGCCCAGCGGTGCCAGCGCGGCCCGGATCAAGCTGTTGGCATCCACCCGCGAGGGCGCCACGTCGGCCGTCGCGCCGACCACCATGTTGACCTTGCCCTCGGCGACGCCAAAGAACACCCCCACGGTCGCCTCGGCCGATTTCTGGCGCAGGGCATCCCACGCCTGGGCCAGTGCCGCCAGGTCGGCTCCGTCGGCGCGCTGGACGACCAGCCGGACCCCGCCGATCTCGCGTGCCTGGCCGGCCGCCGAGGCCGCCTGTGCCCGCACCTGTTCCGCGCGCGCCTGCTCGGCCTGACGGCGCAGCGCCTTCAGTTCCTCCTGCAGCGCGTCCAGCCGTTCCTCGAGTTGCTCGGCGGGCGATGACAGTCGACGCGACAGCCGCGCCAGCGTCTCGCGATCGCGGGTGACGCGTTCATAGGCCCGCGCCCCCGTCAGGGCCTCGATGCGGCGCACGCCGGCGGCCACCGAGCTTTCGCCGGTGATGACGAACAGCCCGATCTGGCCGGTGGCGCAGATGTGGGTGCCGCCGCAGAACTCGCGCGAGGTGGCCGACTCGCCCTCGCCCACTGCGATGACCCGCACGCGCGCGCCATATTTCTCGCCAAAAGGAGCAATCGCGCCGGTGGCGCGCGCCTCCTCCAGGTCCATCTCGGTGGTGGTCACCGGCAGGTTGCGCCGCACCATCTCATTGACGGCCGCCTCGATCCGGCGCAGTGCCTCGGGCCCGATCGGCTCGGGGTTGGTGAAGTCAAACCTCATTCCCTCGGGGCCGACCGCGGAGCCCTGCTGGGTGACGTGACCGCCCACCTCGCGCTTGAGCGCCGCCTGCACCAGGTGGGTGGCGGTGTGATTGGCCATCGTCGCTGCCCGCCGCTCCGCATCCACCCGGGCCGTCACCGACTGGCCAACCTCGATCGCGTCGAGCGCCTCGCCCAGGTGCAGGTAATGGCCGGCGCCGGTCTTCTGGGTATCCTCGACGCGCAGCAGCGGCGCGTGGGTTTCGCCCGTCAGGAAGCCGCTGTCGCCGATCTGGCCGCCGGCCTCGGCATAGAACGGCGTGCGGTCGAGCACGACGATCCCGCTCTGGCCGGCCTCGAGGCGCTGCGCGCGCTCGTCGCCGCGCAGGATCGCCAGCACCCGCGCCGGGGCCTCGGTGCGCTCGTAGCCCACGAACCGGCTGTGGCCGCTGTCGCCCAGGTCGGCCAGCAGCTCGATCCAGCGGGCCTCGCCGGCGCCGCCCTTCCAGGACGCCCGCGCCCGCATCTTGCCCTCGGCCAGCGCCCGCTCATAGCCGGCAACGTCGACGGCCATCCCGCGCTCCTCGGCCGTCTCCAGCGTCAGGTCCAGCGGATAGCCGTAGGTTTCATAGAGGCGATAGGCATCGTCGCCGGCCAGCGTGCCGCCCTCGCCAATCCCGGCCAGCAGTTCCTCCAGCCGCTCGCTGCCCTGGTTGAGCGTGCGGCTGAAGCGTTCCTCCTCGCCGCGGATGGTCTTGATCACGACATCGGGGTGCAGGCGCAGCTCGGGCCAAGCCTCGCCCATCGTCGCGACCACCTGCTCGACCAGCCGCCAGATGAACGGCTCGGAAAGGCCCAGTTTCTTGCCAAAGCGCGCCGCCCGCCGCAGAATCCGGCGCAGCACGTAGCCGCGGCCCTCGTTGCTGGGGACGATCCCCTCGGCCAGAGTGAAGGTCAGCGCGCGCGCATGGTCGGCGATGGCGTTCATCGCCAGGCGCACTTCGGCCGGCTCCAGGCCCCGCGCCGCCAGCTCCGCCTCGGCGCCGGACTCGTCCTTGACGCGGGGGTAGGGGAGGCCCGTCAGCGAGGCGACGGCGTGGACCAGCGGCGCCAGCAGATCGCTTTCGTAGGGGGTGTTGATCGCCCCGCCGCTGGCCATGAACTGGCAGGCGGTCGTCGTGCGCTCCAGGCCCATGCCGGTGTCGATGCCGCGATTGCGCAGCGGTGGCCGCGAGCCATCGGGCTGCTGGTCGAACTGCGGGAAGACCAGATTCCAGATTTCGAGAAACAGGTCGCCCTTTTCGACGATGTCATGGGCGATGACGGCCAGCCCCTCCTCGCCCCGCGCCGCCAGCGCCTGATAGGCCTGCAACTCCACCTCGCTGCCCATGAAAAATTTGATTTCGCTGCACGGGCCGCAGGCACCGGTCTCGCCGGCCGGGCCCCAGAAGTTTTCCTTCTCATCGAGCAGCGTGACGGGATTGACGTTGCCGGTCTCTTTCAGCCAGACCGCGCGCGCCTCCTCGTCGACGGTCCACGCGCCATCGGCGCCCTTCTTGCCGTAGACCGTCGGCCAGATCCGTTCGGCCGGCAGATTGAGCCCCTCGGGGCTGGTGCAGAACTCCCAGGCCCAGATGATCGACTCGCGCTTGAAGTAGTCGCCGAAGCTGAAGTTGCCCAGCATCTCGAAGAAGGTATGGTGGCGCAGCGTCTTGCCGACGTTTTCGAGGTCCGAACCCTTGCCCCCCGCGCGCAGGCACTTCTGCACGGTCGTGGCGCGCCGGTAGGGCAGCTCGCCGCGTCCGGAGTAAAGCGCCTTGAACTGCACCATGCCGGCCGAGGTGAACATCAATGTCGGGTCGTCGGGCGGCACCAGGGGCGCGCTCGGCACCAAGCGGTGGTCACGGCTGACAAAGAAGTCGAGATACATGCGGCGGATGTCGGCGGCCTTGAGCATCGGGTCATACTTTCCGGTTTGGGGTCGGGGCAGGGCTCCCCGGCCGGTGCCGGGGGCAGCCTCAAGCCCCCCATTGTGATTCGCCCGCGCCAGCCTGTCAATGGCGACCGCCCGCGGGCGCTCAGGGCGCGGCTGCGGTGAAGCAAACTTATCTTGCCCGGCGCGCGGGGCGGGTGGAACAATATAGCCAACGCGGCGCAAACTCCAACGACTCGTCCGGCGCCCTCATAAAGGATGGTTCCATGGCCAAGGTGAAAGATATTCTGGCCCGCAAGGGCGAGCTCGTCCAGTCGATCGCGCTCGACAAGAGCGCGCTGGAGGCCGCGCGGATCATGAACGAGCTCCGCATCGGTTCGCTGGTCGTCCTGCGCGGGGAGAACGTCATAGGCATCGTGACCGAGCGCGACATCCTGCGCAAGGTGGTCGCCGAGCAGCTCGAGCCGGCCGCCGTTCCCGTCGAGCGCATCATGAGCTCCCCGGTGGCGGTCTGCCAGCCCGAGATGGACCTGATCGAGGTCAGCGCCATCATGACCCGCCAGCGCATCCGCCACCTGCCGGTCGTCAGCGAGGGGCGGCTCCACGGCATCATCACCATCGGCGACGTCCTGGCGCACCGGATCGACCAGCAGGAGGTCACGATCCAATACCTGCACGAGTATCTGTATTCCCCGCCCACGCCCCACGGCTCCTGAAGCCTGGGCTGATTAGTCTTTACGCGGCCCGGCGTTTGGTATTTGATGAAGGCTGCGGCCGCAACCGTGAGGGTTGGGCCGATAGCAAGGCGAGGAGTGGGAGCGTGGCGCGTGGCTTGACGGGCAGGTGCGGTGCGGCTTGGACTCAGTTCCTGGCGGGGGTGGCGGTGCTGGCACTGATGGTGCTGATCGCAGCGCCGGGCGTGGAGCGCCAGACTCGCGAGGAGCAGCGTCGGCAGGTCGTCCGCCAGCTGACGCGCATCTCGATGGCCAAGGAAGCCTACACCGTCGAACACGACCTGCTCGACGGCGCCGTGGTCCAACTGGACCAGTTGCTGGTGGATAATCCCTACCTTGAACAAGAGCCGGTTTTTATGATTCCGGGGCAACTGGTGCTTCGGCCGATTGGCCAGGTGCCGGCCTTTGAGTTGCCCGACGGTGAAATGATCGAGCCTTTGCCGCGCACTGGTATACGCTATTAGGGGACAGGTTGACGGAGAGGGATGAGCCTGATGAGTCTGGACAATGCTGAAATTGCGCCCCTGATCGGCATTGACGGCTCATCGGTGGTTGGCTTGCGCACCGGCATCGGCCATGCGACGGCCAATCTGCTCAGCGCGCTGGGGCGGATCTGGCCCGAGGAATGGCCGCCGGCGCGGTTGTGGGTCAACTCGCCGCGCCATGAGCTCCCCCCCGAGGACTCCTGGCGCCAATCGCCCGCCTTCAACATCCGCCGCACCCGCATGCCCGGGCGCGCCCTGCTGCGTGGGTGGCAATACCTGGGCTGGCCGCCGATGGAACGGATGATGGGCCCGGTCTCGCTCGTCCACTCGCCGGCCAGCTACATCCCGCCCGTGCAGAACGCCTTGCGCGTGGTCACCGTTCACGATCTTTACTTCAAGTACGCCCCGCAGGATGTCGAGACCTATGGCGGGCGTTACTTCCTGCAAACCTTCCCGCTGGGCCTGCAGCGCGTCGACCACATCATTTCGGTCTCGCGCTTCACGCGCGATGAGCTGGTCAAGTTTTATGGGCTCGATCCGGGCCGGATCACGGTTATTCACCTCGGCGTCGACCGCGAACGATTCCATCCCGAAAGCGGCCCCGAGGATGACGAGGCGCTGGCCCGGCTCGATATCGAGCCGCCCTACCTGCTCTGCGTGGCCACGCTGGAGCCGCGCAAGAACCTGCTGACGATGATCGAGGGTTATGCACGCATGACCCAGATCCTGCGCGCGGCGCGCCAGCGGCCGCCGCGGCTGGTCATCACCGGTCAGCCGGGCTGGCGCGTGGAGTCGCTGCGCCAGGCGGTCGAGGGCGCAGACCTGCGCGACCTGGTCCGCCTGACGGGTTATCTGCCCGACCGCGTCCTGCCCTCGCTCTACCGCAAGGCCTATGCCCTCATCTTCCCCTCGATCTACGAGGGCTTTGGCATGCCGGTTCTCGAGGCGATGGCATGCGGTTGTCCGGTGCTGATGGCAAACGCCGGCGCCCTGCCCGAGGTGGGGGAGGACTGCGCCGGCTACTTCAACCCGCGCTCCTCCGATTCGATCTCACGCAGCCTCTCCGGCTTCCTGGTCGACCCGCACCAGCGCGCCCACATGCGCGCGGCCGGGCTCAACCACGTCAAGAAGTTCGATTGGATCAATACCGCCCGCGGGACGTTGGATGTCTATCGCCGGGTGCTGGCCAATGCCTCCGCCGGCGCCCCCCTCGCCGCCGCCAGTGGCATGAAGTAAATTTCGCCGCAGGCTTCAACCCTCGCCGGCGGGGGGCTCGAAAATGCTCTTGTGCGCCGTCTCGGTGATGGCGCGCACGGCGGGGTTCTTGACCCGTCGCTCGCTTGAGATGGCATAGAAGCTCTCGCGCACCTCGCTGATGCGTCCCACCAGCGCCACGTCGTACTGGCGCAGCACCTCCTGTTCCTCCACCGTCGGCATCACAAACAGTCCCAGCCCCGTCTGGCCAAAACTCTTGGTCAGCGAGCTGTCCTCGAATTCGGCGACGATGGTCGGCTCGATGTGGTTGATGGCAAACCAGTTCTCCAGCGACAGGCGCAGGGTGGCATGCGAAATCGGCATGATGAATGGGGCCCGATGCAGCGAGCGTGGGAAGTCACCGCGGTAACCCTCGGCCCGTGCGCGCGCCACGAAAACGCTCACCCCGCACTCGCCCAGCAGGTGGTTGAATGCCCTGACGCGCGCGCGTGGCCCGATCGGCGCGTCGGTCAGCAGGATGTCCAACTCATAGACCGACAGCCGTGCCAGCAGCTCAGGGTGCTTGCCCTCGTGGCAGACCAGGTTGACCGGCTCGGCCAGGCTCGTCACCGGTTCCAGCAGCCGGTGGACCAGCAGGCGCGGCAGCGACTCGCTGACCCCGACATTGAACCGTGGCCGCGCCGCCCCGCCTCCCTGGCCGGTCAGCGTGTCGATCATCTCGCGTCCGAGCGAAAACATCTCGTCGGCATAGCGGAAGACCACGTGACCCGCTTCAGTCAGTGTCAATCGCCGCCCCACCCGGTGGAACAGGATGAGCCCCAGCGATTCTTCCAACGCCTTGATCTGGGCCGAGACGGTCGGCTGCGCCACCCGCAGCGTCCTGCAGGCGGAGGTGATCGAGCCCTCGCGCGCAACCACCCAGAAGTAGTGAAGGTGATGGTAATTGAGCCACTGCATGGGCGGAATCCTTTCATAGGTTCAGCCTATGTATCGAATACATATTATCTATTTTTTCTTTTTGCCGGCAATCTTTATTCTATGGGCGGCGGGATGAACAGGCTGGCATGGGGAGAACTCCCGGCAGGGGTTCCGGCACCTCCGCAGTCCAGCGCCCCGACCACGCCGAGGCAAAGGGGAAAGCAAACATGGCACCCATCGACAGCATCAAATTTCCGGGCGTCCTGCCCGCCGAAGTCCGCGAATTGCTCGAGGCCGCGCCGAGCGTCATCGTCGCCGGCTCCACCGAGGAGCTGCGCGCGCTGGCCCTGCGCGATGCCGGTCCCGACGGCTGGCATGAGGTCGCCTACGATGTGCCTGGCCGCGGCCGCGTGGTCGAGGCCCGCGTCTGTGCCGTCCGCAACGGCATCGCCGCCAATTACCCCGAGCCCTACATGCGCCGGCGCGATCCCGACTGCATGGTCGTCGGCGACGAGCAGCAGACCGATCAGGCGCGCTACGCCGATCGCTTCGGCGGCAACTTTGGCGACCTGCGCAGCCAGACGCTGGACTGGCTCAAGACCCAGGACCTGGCCGTCTTCGCCTTCGAGGTCGGTCGCGACATCAAAAGCTTCCAGGCGCTGGCGATCTGTCCGGCCAACGCCGGCTTCTTTGCGCTCGGTCTGGCGATGATCCAGGGCATCCTGCCGCTGGAACGGATCGCCTCTGACTTCAACCCCCGCGCCTTCATCTTTGTCGCCCCGACCTTCCGCCACACCCATTTCGATGGTCGCCAGATCGTCGTCCACAACCGCCTGCCGGGGGTGCACGAGCTGTTCAGCTACAACCTTTACCCCGGCCCCAGCGCCAAGAAGGGCGTCTATGGCATGCTGCTCCACCAGGGCGAGCGCGAAGGCTGGATCACCGCCCACTGCTCGACGGTCAAGGTGGTCACGCCCTACGACAACCATGTGGTCTTTATGCACGAGGGCGCCAGCGGCGGCGGCAAGAGCGAGATGCTGCAATATCCCCACCGCGAGAGCGACGGCCGCCTGCTGCTTGGCCGCAACATCGTCAGCGGCGAGATGCGCTACCTGACGCTGCCGCGCGGCTGCCAGTTGCTGCCGGTCACCGACGACATGGCGCTCTGCCACCGCACCATCCGCGGCCGCGAGAGCAAGCTCAACCTGACCGACGCCGAGCAGGCCTGGTTCGTGCGCGTCAACCACATCGAACGCTACGGCACCGATCCGGACCTGGAGCGGCTGACCACCGATCCTCCCGAGCCGCTGCTGTTTCTCAATATCGACGCCGTCCCCAGTGCGCGCGCGCTGATCTGGGAGCACACTGAGGACTCCCCCGGCAAGCCCTGCCCCAACCCGCGCGTGATCGTGCCGCGCCGGCTGGTGCCGGGCATCATCGAGGGCGATGTGCGGGTCGATATCCGCAGCTTCGGCGTGCGCACCCCGCCCTGCACGCGCGAGCAGCCCACCTACGGCATCCTGGGGTTGTTCCACATCCTGCCGCCGGCACTGGCCTGGCTGTGGCGGCTGACCTCCCCGCGTGGGCATGACAACCCCTCGATCGTCAGCAAGGGCGGCGGCATCCCCAGCGAGGGTGTCGGCAGCTTCTGGCCCTTCGCCACCGGCCAGCGCGTCGAGTATGCCAACCTGCTGCTGCGCCAGATTCTGTCCACGCCCGACACGCTCTACACGCTGGTTCCCAACCAGCACATCGGTGCCTGGCGAGTGGACTTCATGCCGCAGTGGCTCTGCCGTGAGTTCCTGGCCCGGCGCGGGGCCAGCCGCTTCCGCGAGGACCAGATCTCGCCGGCGCGCTGCTCGCTGCTGGGGTATTCGCTCAACTCGCTGCAGATCGAGGGCAGCCCCATCGGCCAGCGCTTCCTGCAGGTCGAGACCCAGCCCGAGGTGGGCGAGGAGGCTTACGACGCCGGCGCGGCCCAGCTCAACGGCTTCTTCCGCGAGCAGCTCGAGCTGTTCCGCACCTCGCGCATGCACCCGCTAGGCCTGGAGATTATCGAATGCTGCCTGGCCGGCGGGTCGGCTGCCGATTACGAGGCGTTCGATAAATCCCGCCTCTGAGGGCCGCCCGTCATCGGTTCCAATTGGCGACCGCCCGCTGATCGCTAAGGTTCAGCGGGCGGCGCCCGAAAGGAAACAGGTCCTGCGCCGTGGCTGATCCGATTCACATCGCGTTTGATCCGTCCTCACGGGAGTTCGCCGAGCTGGCGCGAACTCCATTTGATCAACTCAAGCCCGGCCTGCGCCTGCGGGTCTACGGCGTCCAATACGTCCCATTGGAATGTCCCGGGGCCGGTCGGCTCTACGTCACGCGCCATGGCTGGCCGCTGCTGGGCCACCTCCTGCCCTCGCGCTGGCACGAGGGCGGGCGCTATCGGCGCCAGGGGTGGCGGCTGGCCGGCTCCACCGGCACGGTCTATCGCGTGCCGGTGCATGATGAGCCTGGGCGGCGCCAGGACCTGGTGGTCAAGTTCTCCCGCTTCGCCCAGGATGTCCCGTTCCACGTCAAGTCCACCTTCCCGGCGTCGGTGCCGCGCCAGACCGTCGAGTCCGCGCGGTTCAACAATCCCTTCGAGGAGTTCGGGCTGGTGACCGACCTGCGTTCGGGCCGGTTCGGCCCTTCGGGGCTGCGCATCCTGACCAAGCGTCCGCTGGCGATCTACCAGCCCAGGCACACGCTGGAATCCTGGCAACTGGGGCGTAGTCTCGCCCAGTTCAGCCAGCACCAGAGCGCCCTGCTGCGTGATCAGCTCGGGTCGGGCGGCGCGACGCTGGAGCTTGACTTCCATCGCCAATACATCATGCTGTTCGGCTGGGTGCGCGGACGCAGCGCAGAGGAATATCATGAAAAAGGCCTGCTCTCCGACACCGAGATGCGCGACCTGACGACGCGCGTGGCCGGCGAGCTGGCTGACAAGGGATTTCACGTGCTCGACAACAAGCCCAAGCATTTCATCCTGCGCCGCCGCCGCGATGGTTCGCTCTTGCGCCGCCACGGCCGGCTGGCCTACGTGCTGGTCGATTTCGAGCTGCTCCAAAGAACGCCGGCTCATGAAGCTCACCGGCTCCGCCTGCGCCAGGATCGCGCCGCCCGCGACCGCACCCAAGGGGACCGGTGGCTGGCACCATGATTGAACGTGTCGCCACCAGAACCATGATTGAGCGGGCTGCGCGGCAAATTTGTCATGGCGGGGTGGTTGCCTTTCCCACCGAGACGGTCTATGGGCTCGGCGCGGATGCGCTCAACGGCGCGGCCGTGGAGCGCATTTTTGAGATCAAGGGCCGCCCGCGCCACGATCCATTGATCGTGCACGTGGCCACGATGGGGCAATTGGAAGTGCTGGCATCGCGTGTGCCGCCGGCGGCGCGCGAGCTTGCCGCCCGCTTCTGGCCCGGGCCCCTCACGCTGGTGCTGACGCGCGCGCCGATCGTTCCCGATGTCGTCACCGCGGGACTCTCCACGGTCGCGCTGCGCATGCCCGATCATCGGCTGGCGCTGGCGCTGATCCGCGCCGCCGATCGCCCGATCGCCGCCCCCAGCGCCAATCCCTTCGGCATGGTCAGCCCCGTCACGGCCGATCACGTCCGCCGCCAGTTGGGCGACCGGGTCGACATGATCCTGGATGGCGGTCCTTGTCGGGTCGGCATCGAGTCCACCATTATCGCGCTCGATGGCGAGAGCCCGGTCCTGCTGCGCCAGGGCGGCATTTCCATGGAGCGAATCGAAGCTGTTCTCGGCCCCATCGAGCTGGCAGGTGGCAGCGATGAGCGTCCCCGGGCCCCCGGCCGCCTGCCGCGCCATTATGCGCCCCAGACGCGGCTGGCCCTGCGCGAGCCTGGCCAGCCGCCCCCGCCGGGGCTGCGTGTCGGCCTGATCGCGCTGCGGCGTCAGCCCGGTCAGGATGATGGCTTTGTCGAGGTCGAGGAGCTTTCGGCCGCCGGCGACCTTGATCGCGCCGCCGCCAGGCTTTATCATGCCATTCGCCGCCTCGACCAGCTCGGCCTCGATCTCATCATGGCCGAACTGGTGCCCGAGACGGGCATCGGCCGCGG
Source organism: Sumerlaeia bacterium (assembly GCA_041687335.1). Taxonomy (GTDB): domain Bacteria; phylum Sumerlaeota; class Sumerlaeia; order MVZB01; family MVZB01; genus JAJFUE01. The sequence continues at coordinate 123,543 of JAWLCE010000004.1, forward strand.
CATCAACGACCGACTGCGCCGGGCCGCCGTCCCCGCCCAGAATCCTCCCAGCGGGGCAGACCCATGAAGCGATACCGCGTGCTGCTGGCCTCGATCCTGATGCAGGGCTGCCTGGGCGGCATTTATGCCTGGACCATGCTCGCGGTGCCGCTGAGCGAAAAATATGGACTCGATGCAGCGCGCGCGGCCTTCATCTTTGGCGCCGCGATCGCCACCTTCTCGTTGGCGATGGTCTTTGCCGGCCGCATCCAGGAATCCCGCGGTCCGCGCCTGACCGCCAGCATTGGAGCCCTGCTCTACGGTCTCGGCCACTTGGTGGCCTCCGCCTCGGGCGGGAATTTCACGCTGCTGCTGACAGGCTACAGCATCATCGCCGGCACCGGCATCGGCTTCTGTTACGTCTGTCCCTTGGCCACCTGCGTGCGCTGGTTTCCCGAGCGCAAGGGATTGGTGACCGGGCTGGCGGTGGGCGGCTTCGGCATCGGCGCGCTGGGCCTCACGCGGGGAGTGGTTCACCTGCTGGCGCTCGAGATGGACGTGCTCGAGATCCTGCGCGGGATCGGGCTTGTCTATGGCGCGGTGCTGCTGGTGTGTGCCGCCCAGCTCGCCTGGCCGCCGCGCGATCCCCGCGCCGAGCGCTGGACGGGGCGCTTCGACTTCGGCCTGGTCATGCGTCGGCGCGATTTCTGGTCGCTGGTGACCGGGATGTTTACCGGCACCTTTGCCGGGCTGCTGGTGATCGGCAATCTCAAGCCGATGGCGCTGGGCCAAGGTCTCAATGTCACCGACGCGGCGCTGGCCGTCAGCCTGTTCGCGGTGGGCAACGCCTCGGGGCGTATTATCTGGGGGATGATCCACGACCGACTCGGGCGGCTCGCCATCATTCTGTCGTTGATGCTGATGGCCGCCGCCATTGCCCTGCTGGGGCTGAGTGGGGCGGGGGGTGGCTTTACCATCTCCGCCGGCCTGGTCGGCTTCGCCTTCGGCGGGGCGATGGTCCTTTACGCCGTCGAGTTGGTGGCTGTCCACGGCCAGGAAAGCATGGGCCGCATCTATCCGCTGATCTTCCTTTCCTACGGCGCCTCGGGTATTTTGGGGCCGGCGATCGGAGGCTGGCTGAACGACAGGTTTGGCAGCTATTTTCCCGCTCTCTGGTTGGCGGGGCTGGTGGCTGGCCTGGGCGTCTTCTTCTTCATTCGCCTCAGTGCGCCCACTACCCGCCCGACCCGCAAAACGCCGCTGACACCCAGCCTCCGCTAGCTATCCACTACGGCTCCTTGAATTCAACCGCCACGGCCCAGACCACGCCGGCGGGGGTCTTGAATTCCTCGACCACCGCCGCCTCGCCGACCAGTTCATTGATGATGGTGAGCAATTGACGATCGGCCGGCACGATCAGCAGGCGCCGGGCCGGTGGCGGATCGGCGGCGGCGTCAGCCGTGGGCGGCCAGGGCTCCAGCGGCAGCCGCGCGCCATAGCTGTAGATTCGTTGCGCCCCCAGCGTCATGAACTGAAACGGCCGGCCTTCGTTGAAGGGTTCGGGCACAAAAACCGCCGCATCGGCTGGCGCGGCGGCGGCGAATCGTCCCACCTGCACCGCCGCCCCATGAAAGCGCGACCAGACATCATCGCGCCGCGGCCAGACCCGATAAATGTCATTGGCCGAAAGCAGTGCCGACGCCGACAGCGCCAGCGCGATCAGCCCCGCCACCGCTCCGCGCCGCGGCCCCGCCAGTCGTCGTGCCAAATCCACCAGCCCCCACCCCGTCACCACCGCCACCGCCGGCGTCATCACCAGCGAGCGCAGGAAGTTGGGCGAGTCGGTCAAGGTGAAAACCGACGGCGCCAGCCCACATAAAATCCAAAGCAGCAGGATCGGCGCCAGCGCTGTCCGCCGCAGCGCGCCCAGGCACAGCACCAGCCCCCAGACGAACACGAGGCCCTGGATCGGGTCCAGCCCCGGCTTTTCGGGGATGTTCTGCACGGGCACATGGTCCCCGCGCCAGTGCAGCATCAGCATGCCGTCGGCCAGGTTCTCGCCGATCTCGCGCACCCCCGGCCCCAGCCCCACCGAAAAGGGCGAGACCGCACCCGGCCGCGCCAGCAGGTGCTCGGGGTGGTGCAGGTAATGGATTCCAATAGGCGCAAACACGGCAAGGGCGGCCAGCCCCGCCAGCGCCAGCCGCCGCCGCCCTCCCGGTTGCGCCCACTCGATTCTTGCGATCCACAATCCCAGCGTCACCGCCAGCGGCAGCATGAAATACCACGAGAGGTAGGTGTAGAAACCGCCTCCCAGCATCACCCCGAATGCCAGCGCCCGCCCTGCCGTCGGCTGCCGCCGCCAAGCCAGCGCCGCCCAGACCAGCCCGATGATCCACACCGGTAGCACCAGCGTCCGGAAGATCAGCCGGCTGAAGATCGCATGCCAGCGCATCGTGGCCAGCACCCCGGCCGCCGCCAGTGCGATCGCCTCGCCGGTCTCCCGCCGCAGCGCGAGGTAAAGCAGCAGCACCGTCAGCAACCCGATGATCACCGGCACCGCGCGCAGCACCACGACGCTCGGTCCGCCCACCCGCACCGCCAGCGCCAGCAGTGTCTGAAACATCGGCTCGCGCGGAAAGACGTCGGCATAGACCCACCGTAGCCCTCCGCCCGGCTGCCAGACCGCCCAGGCGTCCTGGGCGTTGAGCGCCTCGTCGAACCACAGCCCCGGCGGCACCTCGCCCAGTGCCGGCAGACGCAGCAACGCCGCCGCCACGAGGATCGCCCCCAGCACCACCCAGCTTGTCGACCTGCCCCACTCCCTCATGCGCCCGCACCCCCGCCGAGTTGCTTGCCGGCCCTCATCATAATCAGGAGCCGGCCTTATGGCATCAATTCAGTTGTGGCGAGAGACCGCGCCGGCTCTCATAAACTTCGGTAAGATTGCCTTTGGCTGCCGATTCGTTTAAACTGGCTGGGTCACTTTGGCGATATCATCAAGAGGAGATGCGTTCCATGGGCATGCGTGTGATTATTCCGGTGGCCGGCGAGGGAACTCGGATGCGGCCGCACACCCACACCAAGCCCAAGGTGCTGCTCCAGGTGGCCGGCAAGCCGATGCTGGGCCACATCCTCGATGAGCTTTCCCAATACGAGGTCGACGAGATCTGCCTGGTGGTCGGGCACCTGGGCGATGCGATCCGCGACTACGTCACGCGCTCCTACGACTTCAATTTTCGCTTCGTCACCCAGAGCGAGCTCAAGGGCCTGGGCCATGCCATCTGGATGACGCGCGAGCAGGAGCGCGATGACCAGTCCCCCCTGCTGATCATTTTGGGCGACACGCTCTTCGACGCCGACTTCCGCCGGATCATTGGCTCCGACAGCAACTGGATCGGCGTGCGTGAGGTCGAGGACCCGCGCCGCTTCGGTATCATCCGCGTCGGCGACGACGAACGCATCACCGGCATGATCGAGAAGCCCGAGCGCGAGCATGCCCCATCCAACCTGGCCATCGTCGGCATCTATTACTTCACCGATGGGCGCCTGCTCTTCCAGTCGCTCGACGCGCTGATTCAAAGCGGGCGCACCACCAAGGGCGAGTTCCAGCTGACCGACGCGCTCCAGATCATGATCGAGCACGGCGCCACGATGAAGCCGTTCAAGATTGATGGCTGGTTCGACTGCGGCAAGCCGGAGACGCTGCTGGAGACCAATCGCCTGCTGCTGGAAAAGACGCTCGGCACCGACAGCGTCGTCAATCCTTTCGATGGATCGCTGATTCGCAACCCGGTCTCGCTGGGCGAGGGGGTCACGATCGAGAACTCCATCGTCGGCCCACACGTCACCGTGGCGCGCGGGGCCGTCATCCGCAACACGATCGTCAGCAATTCGATCATTGCCGAGGGCGCAGTGGTGGAGAACCTGCTGCTTGAGGGTTCGATCGTCGCCGACAACGCCCGTGCCGCCGGTCGTTTTGCGCACCTCAACATCGGCGACAGCTCGGAGCTGAGCCTGGCGGGCGATTAAAACGCAAGGGTAACATAAGTCATACGGCGCGGAGCGCGTGCACCTGCGCCCGGTTGGGCCATTCTTCCGTCGTTCCAAAATTTGGGTCGGTCACGGGCGCGGCTCCTGACCCACCAGCTCATGCCTCCGCCGCTAAATTTTTTGAAATCCTCCTTCGCGCCGTTTTCCTCCCGGTGACGGTTGCTTGTGTTATGCATATGCAATAAAATCAGTGATGCGCAGGATCTTTGTGGCGATGCGGGAGGGTGCGTTTTTTGTTTGACGCGCCGCTAAAGCCGGTCCAAGATGATATTAGGATGCCATGATTCCAAAACCAGCGGATTTCTTTGTGTGGCTTCGGAATCGGGATATGGTGAAAGATTTCACAAGGTTTGGGCGGCCGCGCGACAGCAGTCTCGCCGCCCGCCGATTCGCTCGATAAGATTTTTGACATCACTTGTTTGGGAGGCACCCCATGCCGTCATCCCTCACCCTTTCGCCTGAGCCCGTCGAGCGCTCATGGATCGATCAATTGATCGAGGATCACAAGGGGCGGCCGGGGGGCTTGCTCGGCGTCCTGGAGCGGCTTCAGGAGCGCAGCGAGCAGCAATACCTGGACCGGGAGACGCTGCTGATGGTGGCGCGCCGGATGCGGGTGCCGTTGTCGCGCCTGCGAAGTGTCGTCACATTTTACGCCTTCTTCAACCTCGAGCCGCAGGGCCGCCACACCGTCTGCATCTGCCGCGGCACGGCCTGCCACACCCGCGGCTCGCGCGACCTGCTGCTGACCGCCCAGCACGAGCTGGGGCTGGATGGTCCCGAGCAGGCCGACAAGCTGACGCGCACCACCGCCGACGCCCAGTTTACCCTGCGCACCGTCGCCTGCTTCGGCCAGTGCGCGCTGGCGCCGGTGGTCGAGGTCGATCGCCAGATCCATGGCCGCGTCAACGAACACGAAATCTGCAAGCTGATCGAAAAGGTCCGCCAGGAGGATACGGGGGCATGAGGATCATCGATGCGGACATGCTGGACGAGGCTCGCCGCCGCGGCCTCGACAAGTTCAAGCCCAACCGGCCGCGCATCGCCGTCGGCATGGGCACCTGCGGCATCGGCAACGGCGCCGAGGATGTCTATAACGAGCTGGCGGCCCAGATCGACGCGCGCGGGCTGGATGTGGCGCTGGCGCGCACCGGCTGCTTCGGCTTCTGCGCCGAGGAGCCGCTGGTCAACATCATGATCCCCGGCCGGCCGCTGGTCATCCGCCGGCGCGTCACCCCGCGCGACGTGACCATGATCCTGGATGACATCCATCAGGATCGCTTCACGCCGGATGGTGTGCTCTGCAAGATCGAGGCCTGGGACCACCTGACGGCCCACATCACCTACGGCCGCCGTTCCTATGCCGAAGTGCCGCTCTGGAACGAGCTGCCCTTCTACAAGTGGCAGAAAAAAATTGTCCTGCGCAATTGCGGCCTGATCTGCCCCGACGACATCGATGAATATTTGGCCGTCGGTGGCTATCAGGCGCTCTACCGGGCCCTGCACGAGCTGCGCCCCGAGGATGTGATCGAGGAGCTGAAGCTGGCCCGGTTGCGCGGCCGCGGCGGGGCGGGCTTCCAGACCGCCACCAAATGGGAGATGATGCGCAAGGCCCCCGCCGACGGCCCCAAGTATGTCATCTGCAACGCCGACGAGGGCGACCCCGGCGCCTATATGAACCGTAATGAACTGGAGGGGGATCCGCACAATCTGATCGAGGGGATGATCATCGGTGCCTATGTGATGGGCGCCGGCGAGGGGATCGTCTACATCCGCGCCGAGTATCCGCTGGCGGTGATGCGCCTGCGCGCGGCCATCGAGCAGGCGCGCGAGCTGGGCCTGTTGGGCGAGAACATCCTCGGCAGCGGATTCAACTTTGACCTGCGCCTGGTCGAGGGCGCCGGCGCCTTCGTCTGCGGCGAGGAAACCGCCCTGATCGCCTCGCTGGAGGGCCTGGCCGGCCGCCCGCGCCCGCGCCCGCCGTTCCCCTCGCAGAAGGGCCTCTGGGGCCGCCCCACCAACATCAACAATGTCGAGACCTGGTACAACGTGCCGGTCATCGTCCAGCGCGGCGCGCCCTGGTTCCTCGAGACCGGCACGGCCAGCAGCCCCGGCACCAAGGTGTTCTCGCTCGTCGGCAAGGTCAAGAACACCGGCCTGGTCGAAATCCCGCTGGGAACCTCGCTGCGCAAGTTCGTCTATGACATCGGCGAGGGTTCCAGCAGCGGCCGTGCCGTGCGCGCGGTCCAGACCGGCGGTCCCTCGGGCGGCTGCATCCCGGCTGAAAAATTCGAGACCGCGGTGGACTTCGAGTCCCTGTCGGCGCTGGGCTCGATCATGGGCTCGGGCGGCATGGTCGTCATGGACGAAGACAACTGCATGGTCGATGTCGCCCGCTACTTCCTGGAGTTCACCCACTCCGAGTCATGCGGCAAGTGCATCCCCTGTCGCGCCGGGCTCGACCAGATGCTGCGCATCCTCAACGACATCACCCAGGGCAAGGCCACGCTGGCCGACCTGGACCGGCTCGAGGAGCTGGGGCCGATGATCCGCGACACCTCGCTGTGCGGGCTCGGCCAGACCGCCCCCAACCCTGTCCGCACCACCCTGCGCTACTTCCGCGAGGACTACGAGAACCACATCGCGGGCCACCGCTGCGAGGCCGGCGTCTGCGAAACGCTCTTCCTGGCCCCATGCGAGAACCGCTGTCCGCTGCACATGAACATTCCGCGCTTCATCCAGCTCTTCAATGAGGGACGGCTGGAGGAGGCGTTCCTCTCGGTGATCCTGGACAACCCGTTGCCGGCTTCCACCGGGCGCGTATGCCAGCACCCCTGCGACAACCGCTGCCGGCGCGCGGGGCTCGATGAAGCCGTCAACATGCGCGAGATTCACCGCTTCATCGCCGACAGCGTCTATGGCACCGCCATCGAGGAGCGCGTCGTGGCGCGGCTGCTGGCGCTCAAGCGCCCTCCCACCGGCAAGCGCGTGGCGGTGGTGGGCGCCGGTCCGACCGGCCTGACCGCCGGCTTCTACCTGGCGCTGATGGGCCACGAGGTGACGATCTTTGAAGCCGCGCCCGAACCCGGCGGCATGTTGCGCTATGCCCTGCCCGAGTATCGCCTGCCCCGCCGGGTGCTCGAGCTGGAGGTCCGGCTCATCCAGCGCATGGGCGTCGCCATCAAGTGCAACACCCCGGTCGGTGAAAGCCCGACGCACTACGAGTTGCGCCAGGCCCATGATTCCGTCTTCCTCTCGGTCGGCACCTGGCATGCCCTGCCGTTGGACATCCCCGGCAGCCGGTTGGGCGGCGTGATCCATGCGCTCGACTTCCTCGAACAGGTGGCCCATGGCAAGCCGATCCGGCTTGGACGCAAGGTGCTGGTGGTGGGCGGCGGCAACGCCGCGATCGACTCGGCCCGCACCGCGCTGCGGATGGGCGCCGAGGAAGTCCAGATCGTGTATCGTCGCCAGAAGCGTGACATGCCCGCCATTGTCGACGAGATCGAGGAGGCGCTCGAGGAGGGGGCAAAGTTGATCACGATGGTGGCGCCCCACCGGCTGGTCGGCGACGAGCGCGGCCAGGTCAAGGCGCTGGAGATTCAGAAGACCATCGCCGGCGAATTCGATTCCTCGGGCCGGCGTCGGCCGATCCCGACCGACGAGATCAACCGTCTCTCCGCCGACACCGTGATCCTCGCCATCGGCGAGCGGGTCGACCCGATCTTCTCCTCGCGCTCGGGCCTGCGCCTCAACCATGACGGCACCATCGGCATCGACCGTTACTCGATGGAGACCAGCCAGGAGGGCGTCTTCGCCGGCGGCGACCTGGTCACCGGCGCCTCCAACGTCTCCAACGCGATGTCGTTCGGCAAGCGCGCCGCCCGCAGCATCGACAAGCGGCTGACGGGGCTGGACCGGTTCGAGGAGCTGTTCCCCGATTTTATCTATGAGCAGGCCGTCCCGGCCGAACCGGCGGCTGACCCGCGGGCGCGATCGGCGGTCATGCCGGCGGCCGAGCGGGTCCGCTGCAATGACGAGGTCATGCTGGGTTACGCACGCCGGCAGGCCGAGGTCGAGTCGCATCGCTGCCTGCGCTGCGACGTCGGCCGCAATGGAAATTCCTGATTCGACACCGCCGCCCGCAAGCGGGCCAGGAGGTTTTAGCCTTGCCACGCACGATCCATCTCAAGATCGACAATCAATATGTCGATGCCCCCGACGGCCAGACGGTGCTCGAGGCGGCGCGCGCGGCCGGCCGCTTTATTCCGACGCTGTGCCACCTGGAGGGACTTGACGGCGTCGGCGCCTGCCGGCTCTGCCTGGTCGAGGTCGCCGGTGTTGGGCGCCTGCTGCCGGCCTGCACCACGCCGATCCAGGAGGGGATGGCGATCTCCACCACCTCCGAGCGGTTGGCCAACTACCGCCGGATGATCCTGGAGCTGCTGCTGGCCGAGCGCAATCACGTCTGCGCGGTCTGCGTCGCCAACGGCCATTGCGAGCTGCAGGCGATGGCGGCCCAGCTTGGCGTGACCAGCGTCTCGTTTCCATACCGCTACCCCAGCCTCCCGGTGGATGCCAGCCACGAGCGCTATGTGCTCGACCACAACCGCTGCATCCTCTGCACGCGCTGCGTGCGCGTCTGCGAGCAGATCGAGGGCGCCCACACCTGGGACATCGAGGGGCGCGGCATCCATTCGATGCTGGTGGCCGATCTCGCGCAGCCGTGGGGCGAAGCCGAAAGCTGCACCCGCTGTGGCAAGTGCGTTCACGCCTGTCCCACCGGCGCGCTTGCCGAAAAGGGCCGCGCGGTCGGTGAGATGGAAAAGCGAACCGATCTCATCCAACAACTGGCGCGCGCGCGCGGAGGCGATCAATGAGCAAGATCAAACTGGCCACCACCTGGCTCGACGGCTGCGCCGGCTGCCACATGTCGCTGCTCGACGTGGACGAGGGAATTCTCGCGTTGCTCGAGGTCGCCGACATCGTCTACGGCCCGCTCGTTGACATCAAGCAGTATCCCGAGGGGGTCGACGTGGCGCTGGTCGAGGGGGCCGCCAGCAGCGAGGAGGATGTCGAGCTGCTCCACACGATCCGCGAGCGCACTCGCATCGTCGTCGCGCTGGGCGACTGCGCCGTCACCAGCAATGTTCCCTCGATGCGCAATCAGTTCGGCGTCGGCGCCATCATGCGCCGAGCCTACTTTGAGAATGCCGACGCCCAGGCCCAGCAGCCCGCCGATGGCGTGCCGGCGCTGCTCTCCCAGGCGCGGCCGATCCACAGCGTGATCAAGGTCGACTATTTCCTGCCGGGCTGCCCGCCCTCGGCGGCGCTGATCCTGCAGGCCCTGACCGAGCTTTGCGCCGGCCGGTTGACCGAACCCGGTCCGCTGGCCCGCTTTGGCTGAAATTTTTCGCTCTTCGAGCAACCACTGGAGCAGTTCCATGCGAACCATCACCATCGCGCCGGTCACCCGCATCGAGGGCCACGCCAAGATCACGCTGCACCTGGATGAGCAGGGGCGCGTGGATGACGCGCGCATGCACGTCACCCAGGTGCGCGGCTTCGAGAAGTTTTGCGAGGGGCGGCCCTATTATGAGATGCCCTCGCTCATGGCGCGGATTTGCGGCATCTGCCCGATCAGCCACCTGCTGGCTTCGGCCAAGGCCTGCGATGCATTGATGGCGGTCAGGATTCCGCCCGCCGCCGCCCGCCTGCGCCGCGCCGTCCATATGGCGCAGTTCATCCAGTCCCACGCGCTCAGCTTCTTTCATCTCTCGTCGCCCGACCTGCTGCTGGGCATGGATGCCGACCCGGCGATCCGCAACATCGTCGGCGTCGTCCAGGCGCACCCGGAGCTGGCCAAGGCCGGCATCGGCCTGCGCCGCTATGGCCAGCAGGTCATCGAGTGGCTCGCCGGCGACCGTGTCCATCCGAGCTGGATCGTGCCCGGCGGGGTCAACGCGCCGCTCACCCCTGCCGTGCAGGCGCGCATCATGGAGGGCCTGCCCGAGGCCAAGGCCGTCATCCAACAGACGCTGGATCTCTTCAAGTCAATCCTGGACCGTTTCGAGGATGAAATCGCCAACTTCGGCCATTTCCCCTCGCTTTACATGGGTCTTGTCGATCCGCGCGGCCGGCTCGAGCTCTATGACGGCGGCCTGCGCTTCATGGATGCCCAGGGCGCCATCATGCACGACCATGTGCCCTCCGAGGATTACCGCCAATACATCGGTGAGGCAGTCGAGTCGTGGTCCTATCTCAAGCTGCCCTACTACAAACCGATGGGTTACCCCGACGGGCTCTACCGGGTCGGCCCGATGGCGCGGCTCAACGTGGCCGACAGTTGCGGCACGCCCGCGGCCGATGTCGAGTTGACTGAATATCGCCAGCGCGTCGGCCGCATCGGCGAAAGCTCCTTCCTGTTTCACTACGCGCGGCTGATCGAGGCGCTCTACGCCGCCGAGAAACTCAACGAGCTGATCGGCGAAGAGGCGGCGCTCGACCCGCGCGTGCGCGCCGAGGCCCGCCCCAACAGCCCCGAGGGCATCGGCATCGCCGAGGCGCCACGCGGCACGCTGATCCACCATTACCGCATCGACGAGCAGGGGCTCATCACCTGGGCCAACCTGATCATCGCCACCGGCAACAACAACCTCGCCATCAACCGCAGCATCAAGCAGGTGGCGCAGCGCTACGTTGACAGCGAACGCCTGACCGAGGGCATGCTCAACCGTGTCGAGGCCGTGGTGCGCGCCTATGATCCCTGCCTGAGCTGCTCCACGCACGCGGTCGGGCAAATGCCGCTGCGCATCGAGTTGCACGCCGCCGACGGCCGCCTGCTCGACACCCTCAGCCGTGACGGCGCGTAGCCACGAATGAACGCCCATTTCACGAATGGGTGCCATGGTTCACGCCAAAGCGCCAAGATCGCCAAAATGGGCTGAAACCTTGCCCCGAAGGGGCAACCGCGATTAGCCGGGGGTGACCGAAGGGAACCCCCGGTCCAATGCCCAGACATCCGAGCCCCGAAGGGGCGACAGAAACCTCGCAAAGGCGTGACGTTGGCCCTAAAAATCTCCACCCTCTGCATTGGTTATGGCAACCCCCTGCGCGGCGACGACGCGGTTGGACCGATGCTGGCCGAGCGCCTGGGCGAGCGGCTGGCCGGTCGCGCCGGCGTGCGGGTGATCTCAGCCCATCAGTTAACCCCGGAGCTTGCGCCGCTCCTGGCCGAGGCCGCCCGGGTCATCCTGCTCGATGCCGAGGCCGGCGTGGGCGCCGGTGTCATCCGCTTCCGCCCGGTCGAGCCATTGGCCGCGCCGCCCGAGGCGCTCGCACATCAGGTCACCCCCGGCGCGTTGGCCGCCGCCGCCGCAGGCTTGTTTGGCCGCGCGCCGGAGCTATTCGTGCTCGGCATCGGCGCGGGCAGCACCGACCTGCGCGAGGGCCTCACCCCGGCGGTCGCGGCCGCCCTGCCGCCCGCGCTCGATCTGCTCGAGGACCTGATCGACAATCTCGTCGAATGGACACCATTTGAGATTCAACCCGCCAGGGAGGCCATCGCCATGCACGAGCATTCACTGATCGAGGCATTGATTCATCGGCTCGAGGACCTGGCGCGCGAGCAGGGTGCCACGCGCGTCGTGGGCGTCACGGTGCGGTTGGGCCTCCGCTCCCATTTCACCCCCGAGCACTTCCGCGAGCATTACGACCGCGCCGCCTTGGGCACCATCGCCGAGGGCGCCAGCGTCCAGTGCATCATGTCCGATGATCCGGCCGCCGACTTCGCCGACTCGATCCTGCTGGAGTCCGCCGAGCTGGGCCTGCCCGATTAAGCGACCCCTCTATGGCGCGGCAATGGCGGTCGCGGCGATCCGATCCAGTTCGGCCAACAGCTGCTCGGCCGAGGCCCAGCGGCCGTCGGGGTCCTTGGCCAGGCACCGCATCACAAGGTCGCTGACGGCCACGGGGCAATCCGCCGGAGGTTTGGGCTCGACGAACATGTGCTGATAGGACAAGTCGCCATCGAAGAAGGGCGGCCTCCCGACCAGCAGCTCGTAGAGCACCACGCCGATCGAATAGATGTCGGCGCGATGATCCACCGCCCCGCCGCGCACCTGCTCGGGCGACATATAGAGGGGTGTCCCCACGACCGCCCCCTGCCCGGTCGCTTCCGGCTGCGGAGCCTCTTCTTGGATCGTCTTGGCGATGCCGAAATCGGTCACCTTGATCCGGTCGTCGTGGGTCAGCATCAGGTTGGCGGGCTTGATGTCGCGATGCACGATCCCCTCGGCGTGGGCGCAGGCCATGGCCTCGCAAATCTGGCGCGCGTAGCGCAGCACCCGCTCCAGCGGCAGCCGCCCGCCCGACGCCTGGCGCAGCGCCTTTTTCAGGTCGCCCCCATCGATGTATTCCATGCTGATGTATTTGCGGCCCTGCTCCTCGCCGATGTCGTGGATGCGCACGATGTGGGGGTGGGTCAGCCGCCGGGCATTGCGCGCCTCCTGGCGGAACCGGCGCAGCGCCTCGGGGTTGCGCATCAGCCCCTCGGGCAGGATTTTGAGCGCAACCGATTCATCCAGTTCCTGATCATGGGCCTTGTAGACGATCCCCATCGAGCCGCGCCCCAGCTCCTCGCCCAGTTCATAGCGCGCCTTGGCTTTCTCCGACAGGCTGTTCCGGATGGCGCTGCGGTCTCCAGCGCCGGAAAGCGCATTGGTTTCAACCAGCCGCTCCAGCCGCCGGCGCACGTCGCGGTATTCAATATCGCCGGCGTAAATCAGCTTGAACGCATCCCGCGCGCCGGTGGGGTCGCCAATGGCTTCGTAACGCAAGCCCAGATCATAAAGCAAGCCCTTGAGTTCATCATCCAGCGGCTGGCGCCGCAACTTGGCCGTCGCCATGTCGAGCATGCCGCGCGCCATGAAACAGCGCGCCAGGTTGCGTTCGGAATCGCGCTCCCAGCGGAAGTCGCGGCCGGTCTGCTGGAAGCAGGCGATGGCCAGCTCATGCCGCTGTGCCTGCATCGCCAGCCGCCCAAGCAAAAACCGGGTCTCCGTGGACTCGCGCCGAGCGAGCAACTTTTCACACAGGTCCATCAGCGTCAGCACAATTTCGCTGTGATTGGGTTGGAGCCGGTGGGCCTGCTCGAGCGCCTCGCGCGCCTCGGCCAGTTGGCCTCGCGCGATCAGGAGGCGCCCCTTTTCGAGCCAGACCAGCGCATCCTCGGGAGTCTTCTCAAGGATTCGCTCAAAACCGGCCAGCACGGCCCCTCCCTGCTTGGGATCATGGCCCGCCAACACGGTCATGTGCCGGCGAGCATCCACCAGTCGTCCCGCGAAAATCAGCATGTCCACCAGGTAAAGGCGCACCACCGAGACGAGCGGGGCCTGCTCGACCTGGGCCTCCAGCAGGTCAATGACTTCGGCCAGCCGATCCGGGCGACGCGCCAGCAGCAGCCGGCAAATTTCAATGACACGCTCCCAGCCCTCGCGCCCCGCATAAGCCCGCGCCGCCGCCAGATAATGTTCCGGCTCGGTAGGTCGAAGTTGGATGGCTTGTTCATACAGTTTGAGTGCCGGATCATCTGCCGCCCGGCGCCGGCCGTGAATCAGGCTCAGTGCCACGATCGCATCCTCGTCGTCGGGCCGCTCGGCCAGGACTGCCATGTAACCAGCCAACGCCGAATCGACTTGGTCGGCACGCTGACTGGCTGCCGCTTCGAGCTTGATCAGCTCCAGGTTGTCGGGCCAGCGCCGGCGCAGCTGCGCGCACAATTCAAACGCCCGCTCGGGTTGGTCGCCCTCCTGCCAGCAGCGCGCCAGCGCCAACCCCAGCTCGACTCGGTCCTGCTGCCGCTCGTAAATGGTTTCAAAGAGCAGGGCTGCTTCCTGGTCATGCCGACCCCGGCGCAGCCAGATGGCCGCCAGCGCCTCCTGAATGCCCACATGATCCGGCCGCCGCCGCAGCGCCTCCCGATAAATCGGCTCGGCCTTGTCCTCGACCATGCCGGTCCGGCTCCATGCCTCGGCCAGTTGCGCAAGGTGTTCGTCCTCAAGCCGGCCCAGCGCCAGCAGTGGCTCAAGCGAGCGGATGGCGAGTGCGTCATCGCCCTCGGCGGCGGCCACCTGCGCCAGTTGGGTCAGCACCACCTGGTCAGCTGAATCATGCGCCAGCGCCTGCTCATAGATACGCCGCGCCGCGGGATCGGTTCTACCCGCCTGGGCATGGCCGCGGGCGACGGCCAGCAGCAACTCGGGGGCATCCGGGTTGAGTTCCAGTGCGCGCGCGTAGACTTTCATCGCCGACACGTCCAGCCGCCCCTGGGCGGCGTAGCAGGAGCCCAGAAGCCGCAGGCCAAGCGGTTCGCGCGGTTGGGTCTGGAGTGCGCGGCTGGCATGATCACCCGCCGCGGCGTGATCGCCCGATCGCAACGCCCGCATCGACAGGATCAAGTGCGCCGACGGCGAGGCCGGGTCGCATTCGAGCAGTTGGCATGCCATCTTCGCCGCCAGCTCGTCGTGCCGCCCGGCCCGCTGGCAGGCCTGGCAATAGATGCGCAGGAAACCCAGCTCCTCGTGGCGCTGTTCAAGCGCCTGTTCCAGCGTCGGCAAAATCTCCGGCCCGCTCTCTTCCAGCTCGATGTAGAGGTCGGTCATCAGCACGGCCAGTTCCCGGTCCGGATTGGCTACCTTTCGAAGGGCCTCCAGTGCCTCGTGTGGACGCCCCAGGGCGATATAAGCCCGCCCCAGCAGCCGCCACCAATCGTCGGGCCGTGAATCCCGACGCGCCATCTCTTGGTAAATTCGAGCCGCGCTCTCGTCCATTCGATCGGCGGCGGCATAAGCGGCGGCCAAGGCTCGGAGGTAACGCTCATCCTGTGGATGGAACTTGTGGGCCTGCTCCAAGACTTTGGTGCCGGCGGCATCGTAGCTTTCGCGTTGCAGGACGATCGAAGCTGCCTCGGACCATAGCTGGGCACGTTCAGGATCAATGCGGCAAAGCCGATCATATGAGTGGCTTGCCAGCTCCAGGTTGCCTTCGGCTTGCGCCCGGCGCGCCCGGGCGTGCAGCAGCCGCAGCCACCCGCGCCGACCCAGCCGTATGCCCCCCCAGCCGCCTGCCAGCGCCAGACAGGTGCCGCTCAGCAGCAGCAGGATGATCTGCTCACGTGCCAGGTAAAGCCAGTACAGGCGACGCGCTTCACTGTGGAGCGGAAACCCCTCCAGCAGGTCGCCGGCGGCCTGGCGGGCCCATCCCCAATGGCCCGCCTCCGCCAGCGCGCGCGCATGGGCCAGGCGTTCCTCGATCCGGTCGGCGAACAGCAGCGTCTGCGCGGCCTTGAAACGCCGCTCATAACTGGACGGGCTGCCGGCTCGGGTGGCGCCGCCGCGCAGCCCCAGCCAGGGCGCCGAGTCCCGTAAAAAACTCAACCCCGGATCGAGCAGGTAACAGAAGCCATCAAGGTTGGTGCGGATGAAGATATCGGCGGCGGCTTCGCCCCGCAGTGGCCCCACGATTGGAGTTGCCACCGCGATGTGGCGCAGCCGGAACTGGCCCGCCACGCGGCGGTCCAGCAGGTCGAGCAGCGTCACCTGCCGATCATTGTCAGCGAATACAACATAACTGCGCCCGTCGGCGCCCTTGAAAACAGCGGGCGGACTGGTCAAGTTGGTGGGGTGACTGTAGTCGGCAAAGGGTCTCTCCGGCTCCCAGAACGACATCCCGCTGCGGCCTTGAACCAAAAGAAATCCGTGGCGGCGCGGCAGCAGAACCTCGTCGCAGCCATCCCCATCCACGTCAATGGCCACCGGAGGCTCGGTGGGCTCGCTTCGGATCGAGCGATGCCAGATGCGCTGCCTGGTGGCGGTATCCAGCCAGGCCGGGTGCATCCCACTATAAGTTGGCGTCATCGCATGAAGGTAGCCCGCGCGGTCGGCCACGATCAGCTCCATCAACTCGTCGCCATTGATATCAGCAAGCAGGATCCCCTTGTCGGTTCTACTGCCGTTGTTCAGCGATGTGGTTGCGCTGATCTCTGGCTGGCGAGCCGAAAACACCCCCACCCGCCCCTGTCCCGTCACGTAGGCCACGTGGGGCGGCGGACCCTCCAGGTGCGTGACCCCCACCGCCGGTGGCGCATTGAGCGCATCACCGAGTGCGTATGAAAACAGCAGCTCCAATCCGTTGCAGGGGTGGAGCAGGTGGCCGACAAGACGCCGCTCGCCGGCGTCGTAGAGTAACAACCCTTCGTGAAAAACCGGAGAGGCCTCGCCTTGGGTCCAGGGAAAGATGGCCGGGGCCAGCGTCAGGGGATAACCGGTGTTGAAATGGTGGAGGATCATGCCGGTGGGGCCGTCAAGCACGAACAAATCGCCCTCGGTGCTGGCCACCACGACATTGATCCGGCCCCGCCCGAGCAGATGACCGGTCACCGGAGTCAGCAGGGAAAGCTCACCAAAATCGTGAGCCCAGCGGATGCGTCCATCGAGCGGGTCAATCGCCAGCACCTGACCTTGATTGGAGACCTGAATGACATCGAGGCGCTGGTCCATGTCCAGGTCGGCCGCGATCGGGTCGGGCGCGTCGGGTATGTTGATGCGCCGCTGCCAAAGCTCGCGTATCGGGCTGCCTTCCGAATGTGCCGGCGCCAGCGCCACCAGAAAAATCAGGTATGCCGCGGAGCGTAACCAGCCGAGCCTGAGGCGGGGGGGGCGGGGGGTGGTCAAGACTTTCCCCTTTCGCGTTGCATTCAACGCGTCCAAACCGGAGTATAAAAGAGAAGCGAGTCCTCCCGCAGTAGCAAAATGGCCCAAGGACACTTTCCTTTGCCGCACCAGTTCAAGACCGATCAGCCCATGGCGCCGCCGCCGGCCCCGCGCCACCCCCCCCTGCCCGCCCGCGTGGCGCTAGTCCACGACTGGCTGCTGGGTATGCGTGGTGGCGAATGGGTGCTCCAGGCGCTTCTTGAGCTCTTTCCGCTGGCGCCGGTCCACACTTTATTTTATCGCCCGGAGCGCCTGACGGACGCCATCAATCGCTCCTCCATTCGTCCCTCCTCCCTCAGTGGACTGCCGCGGGTGGAGCGCTTTTATCGCTGGTTGTTGCCGGCGCTGCCGCGTGCGGTGGAGTCGCTCAGGCTCGATCCCGATCGCCAGCTGGTGCTGACCACCAGCCATTGCGTGGCCCATGGGGTGCGCGCGCCGGCAGGGGCTCTGCACATCAATTATTACTTCAGCCCGATGCGCTATCTCTACGACCAGCGCGAGGTCTACAGCCGGCGCGGCGGGCTGGTGGGCGCCGGGCTGGGCCTGTTCGGCGATCGCCTGCGCCGCTGGGATCAAGCCGCCGCCCGCCGTGCCGATCACGCCTGGGCGATCTCGCATTTTGTCGCCCGCCGCATCCGCGAGGTCTACGACCTCCCGGCGCGCGTCATTTATCCCCCCGTGCGCGAGCAGGTCTTCATGCCGCCCCCGGCGGGCGCGCGCCGCGTTGAGGAGTACCTCCTCGTTTCGGCCCTGGTGCCCTACAAGCGCGTCGAGCTGGCGATCGCGGCGGCCAATCGGCTGGCCTTGCCGCTGTGTGTGGTGGGCGGCGGCCCGCTCCTCGGCGAGCTGCGCCGGCTGGCCGGCCCCACCGTGCGCGTCGTCGGCGCCGTCTCCGAGGCTCGGCTGATCGAGTATTACCAGACGCGCCGCGCACTCATCTATGCCGCCGAGGAGGATTTCGGCATCGTCCCGCTTGAGGCGATGGCCTGCGGCATGCCGGTGTTGGCGCTCGGGTCGGGCGGGGTGCTAGAAACCGTGCAAAGTGGCATCACGGGTGCATTTTTTGAGCAGCCCACCGAGGATTGTCTCTGTGCCGCACTCGAGCGCTTTATTCCGGAGAATGTTGACCCCTCCGCCTGCCGCGCCCGCGCCGAGCAGTTCGGACAGCAGCGTTTCCTCGATGAAATCGCCGCCGGCGTTCGTGAGACGCTAGCGGGCGGCGCATCTTGACCCCATTAGGAGTCCGAAGTGGGGTCTTCGGCCCGACCTGACCTCCAGAGTCGGCTCGGGCGACTGAAATTTTTCTGTGGTTGCATCATCGGCCCGTCATCTTGGTTCCAGCAGAATGGGGCCGCTTCTTACCGGAAGCTGAGCATTCCACTTTGAAAGGAGACCGGAGATGAAGAGATCAACGCTGACAGCGCTCTTGATTGCCTTGATGCTGGCGGCGCTGGCGTTGCCAATCCTGGCCCAGCAGGCCCGCATCCAGCAGCCTCAGGCTCCGCTGGCCGGAGCCGCCGAAATCGATGATGATGACGATGATGAGGAGCGGATCGAACTGCAGGCGGCCCCTGCTGCCATCCAGGCCGCCATCCAGCGCATCGTCGGCAACAATATGATCGTCGAAATCACCCGCGAGCGGGAAGACGGGGTGACTGAATACGAAGTGGAGTTCATGACGGTTGCCGGCCCGCAATCGGCCTCGCTGTCCGAGGCCGGGGATCTGCTTGAGCTAGAGCAGGAAGTCACTGCCGATGCCCTGCCCGCCGCCGTCCGCCAGAAGCTGGCGCAAGGCTTTGCCGGCGCATCGATCCAAGAAGCCGAACTGGTCCAGAAGGTCTTCTATGAGATTGAGCTGACTGAGGCTGGTCGGACCCGTGAAATCAAGATTGACGCCGCCGGCCGTCTGATGGATGACGATGATGACGACGACGACCGCTGACCCGCGATCCTGATCCCGCCGGCGGGGGCCGGGGCCGTGCCGGAACGGCGCCGGTTCCCGCTGGCCGCAGGGTGAGGCACCCCATCCTATGAAGCTGCTCCTGATCGAGGATTCTCGTCGCCTGCGCCAGTCCCTGGCCGAGGGATTGCGCAAATCCGGCTATGCGGTGGACCTGGCCGCCGATGGCGAGGAGGGCCTCTGGCGTGCCGAGGGGGGTGGCTATGAGGTCATCGTGCTGGACCTGATGCTGCCCAAGCTGGATGGCCTGAGCCTGCTGCGTCGCCTGCGGGCCGCCGGCGATCCCACCCATGTGTTGATCCTCACCGCGCGCGACACGGTCGAGGATCGTGTGCGCGGGCTGGAAGCGGGCGCTGATGATTACCTTATCAAGCCCTTTGCCCTCAGCGAGCTGCTGGCCCGCATCCAGGCGCTGGTGCGCCGTGCCTCCGGGGTCAAGTCGCCGCTGATTCAGGTTGGCGGCTTGAGCATCGACACGACGGCCCGGCGGGTCAGCCGCGAGGGCATCACCATCGATCTGACCGCGCGAGAATATGCCCTGCTCGAGTTGCTCGTGATGCGTCGGGGGCAGCTCGTGACGCGAGCGCAGATCGAGCACCACATCTATGACGAGCGGGTCGAACCCAGCAGCAACGTTGTCGAGGCGGCCGTTTATGCGCTGCGGCGCAAGCTGGAGCGGCCGGGGAATTTATTGATCCGCACCCGCCGCGGCCAGGGTTACATCATCGAGGAGGCCGTGTCATCCAATCCATCCGCCGCTCTCTGATGCTGGGCCTGCCCGCTGGCCTGACGCTGCTGGTGCTCCTCAGTGGCGCGGCTCTCTATGCACTGGTCCACCGGGTGTTGGTGGGTCAGTTCGACCAGTTGCTCGAATCTCGGGCGCGTGGGCTGACCGTGCTGGTCGAATGGGATGATGACCTGGTTGATTTGGATGATCTACTGGCGCTGCCTGGGTCCGGCGCCGGCCACGACGGCAACTGCTTTGAGCTGCGTGCGGCGGACGGGCAGCTCCTGCTGGCCTCGGGGGTGCCGGACGGCCAGACGTTGCAGCAGCCCACCCAGGCCGATGGCTATTGGAACCTGACCCTGGCCGATGGCCGGCGAGCGCGCGCCCTGCAATGGTCCTTTCAGGCCCGCGAGGATGATGCCAGACTGCCCCCCGCCGCACCGCGTCCCGAGATGGCCCTGACCTATGCCGCCTCGCGCGTCGAGTTGGACCGTCAGCTCAGGGTGCTGGCTCTCGCCTTGGGAGCCTTTTGCCTCCTGCTCCCACCCGGACTGACCGCGATGGTCTGGGCCCAGGCACGGCGCGGGCTGCGTCCGCTGGACCAGCTGGCGGCGGCCGCCGCCGCGATCGACCCGGCCCACCTGGACCGTCGCTTCGCGGACGAGGGCCTGCCCGCCGAGCTGCGGCCGATCGCCGCTGCCCTCAACAGCCTGCTTGATCGGCTGCAGCGGGCATTCACCCGCGAGCGCCGTTTTACCGCCGATATCGCCCACGAGCTTCGCACACCGATTGCCGAACTGCGGACGATGACGGAGGTGGCGCTGCTCGAACCGGCTGGTGTCGCCATGCCCCCGCCCGACCTGCTGATCGACATCCTCGAGTTGTCGCTCCAAATGGACCGGCTCGTGAGTTCACTACTGACGCTGGCCCGCAACGAGGCGGGGCTCGAGCCGGCCCGCCGCCGCCCGGTTGACCCGGTCGAGTTGGCGCGCGCCCAATGGAACGCCCGTGTGGCGCGCGCTCGTGAGCGCTCACTTACCTTGAATTGGAACATCGAGGCGCCGGTCCTGCTGCACGCCGATCCCGACATGCTGGCCATGGCGCTCGGCATCCTGTTCGACAACGCGATTGATCATGCGCCGGCGGGGGATCATCTCCGGCTGACCTTGACCAGCCGCGATGGCCTGACGCGGCTGAGCCTGACCAATACCAATCCCGGACTCCAGCCCGAGGATGTGGCCCAGATGTTCGAGCCGTTCTGGCAGAAGGACCCCTCCCGTGGCGATGGCGCGCACAGCGGCATCGGTTTGGCCCTGCTGGCGGCGCTTTGCCGGCCACTGGCCCTCGGCTGCACCGCCAGACTCGACGCCGACGGCCGGCTCGTCATCGAACTCTGCCAGGCCACCGATGTAGCCGCACTGGTTGCCCCGGCCACTCCGCAGCAAATTTCGTTGTAAAGCCTGCATAGGGTGATAGTGTGGAATACCGCCCCAATCCGGCTCGCCCCCACGCGAGCTAAATTCAATCGTGACCCAACCGGAGGCGATCCATGAGACGGCAAATGTTCATTGGGCTGCTCCTGCTGGCGCTGGCTATTCCCCCGGCGTTGGCTTGGGATGAGCTGGCGGCAATCGAGCGCGAGCGCATCCTGGCGCGCGCCGAGGCGTTCCTGTCCGAGCAGCCCCAGACTGTCGTTCATTTCAGCTGTGAGCGCAGTGCCGGCGGCCGCCATGACTTTTACTCCGAGGGCGACTACTGGTGGCCAGATCCGGCCAACCCCGCCGGCCCCTACATCCGTCGCGACGGCGAGACCAACCCCGAGAATTTCGTGGCCCATCGTGAGGCGATGATGCGACTGGCCGACATCGTCGGGGCGACCACCTCGGCCTGGCTGCTGACCGGCGAGCAGCGTTATGCCGAGCATGCCGTCAGCCATCTCAAGGCTTGGTTCGTCGAGCCCGAGACGATGATGAACCCCCGGCTCGAATTCGCACAGGCGATTCAGGGCCGCTATACCGGGCGCGGCATCGGCATCATCGACACCCTGCACCTGGTCGAGGTGGCCCGTGCGACGGAGCTGCTGGCCGCCTCGCCGGCGTTGGCGCCGTATGATGCCGCCGCCATCCGCGGCTGGTTCTCTGCCTACCTGAGCTGGCTTCAGCACCACCCTTACGGACAGGCCGAACGCATTCATCCCAACAACCACGGGGTCTGCTGGTCGGTGCAGGCGGCGGTCTTCGGCCAGTTGGTCGGCGACGATGAAATCCTCACCTGGACGCGCGAACAGTTCAAGGAAGTCTACATTGGAATGATGAATGAGCAGGGGGGCTTCACAGCGGAATTGGCCCGCACGAAACCCTACGGCTATTCGCTTTTCATGGTCGATGCGATGGCCACCCTCGCCTGGGTGGCCTCCACGCCCGAGGAGAACCTGTTTGCCTGGCGCCGGCCCGATGGCCGGTCTCTGGCGCTGAGCCTTGATTTCATCCATCCCTACATCGTGGACAAGGCCGGCTGGCCCTACGGACGCGATGTCATGTATTGGGAGGACTGGCCGGCGCGTCATCCGGCACTGCTCTTTGGCGGCCTTGCGCTGGGCCGAGCTGACTATCTGAACACCTGGCGCGCCCTGCCGACCGACTCCTCCGTCGCCGAGGTCCGACGCAATCTCCCCATCCGCCACCCCTTGCTCTGGATCAACCCTGACGGCCGGCCCCGTAGGGTCCGTGAAAATTAAGACATATATGTGCGAAATAGGGTTATGGATGCGAATATCGTGCATGTCCTGTCATAGGAAAGCACATCGCGTCGCCATTGCTTGCCGCCCCAAACGCCACTAACCTTCCCGATTACATCCCATTGGGGACCAAACTATCACATAAGGAGAATGAACCATGAAAAAGCAATTTTTGCTTTTGGCCCTCGGTGTGCTGGCGTTGCAATTTGGCAATTCTGCAGCCGCGGCCGAAATCCTGGTGCCGGCACACTGGAATACTATCACCAGTGCGGTTGCGGCGGCGGCTCCCGGCGACACGGTCAAGGTGACGACCGCTGGCCCCTTTGCGGAATCAATTACCATCGATAAACCGATTTATCTGGTGGCCTCCTCGGGCGTCAACCCGGTTTTGTCCGGCGATCCATTGACCAGCCAGTCTTTCGTGGTGCGTTCAGTGGAAGGCGCCGCGGGTGCGAAAATCGGTAGCATCGAGGGTGGCCAGTTCATCATCGACAGCGCAGGCCCCACGCTGCGGGCTGACGGCCTGCGGCTCGAGCATCTCACGGGCATGGTCATCTTTGAGAACTTCAAGGTCAACAATGGCACCCCCTCCACGACCCGTGGGGTCCATCTGGCCAATGATGGTGATGGGCGTTTCCGGTTCATCGAAGTCATCGGCACCGGCGAGGGTATCCGCAGCTACCGGGATATGCCCGCCTCGGCCACCTTCATCGTCGAGTACTCGAGCTTCACCCAGATCCGTGGCCGCTCGCCGCTCTACATGCGCGCGCCGAACCTGAACTCGGCCACCTATCACTTCCGCAATGTGATCTTCAGTTCTCTTGCCGGCGATGACCCTGCGGGGACTGGCCGCGAGGCTCTCTCGATCTACAACGGCTCCAATGGCATCATCAATTTCGAACGTTGCTGGATCCGGACCAACCCGGCAACCGCCACCGGCCAGTGGATCACGGTTGAGCACCGCCCGCGCGATCCATCCACGGAGGCTCGCCCGACGGTCTCCTACAGCCGCTGCGCCATCGAAAATGTCAGCCCCACCAGCCGGCCCTTCCAGCTGCGCAGCCGCAACACCAATGACATCATCATCAACGTCGACCATTGCGACTTCTATCAGGGCGGCGCCAGCACCATCCCCGCCATCTACCTCGGGTCCCGGGCGACGGGCTCGGAGGCGGCCAATCGCCAGATCTCGTTTACCAATATCAACATCGTCAGCGAAAGCGGCAGCGCGTTCATCAATCTGGAAACGGCCAATGACAACGTGGTCATGAGTCATGTCAATGCCCACGTCGCCGCCACGGTCCCCTTCGAAAATATCGTTCCCACCAACGTGGTCGGGCCCATCCTGCCCGATTACGTGAATCGTGTTGCCGGCAACTACAAATACACCAATGCAACACTATTGGTGGCCGACGACAAGGGCGGCCCGATCGGCTCGTTCCTCGATGCGGGCGAGCTGATGACGGTGATCCCCAGCAGTGCCCGTCACTGGTCACTTTACTAAATATAAACACGACCGACTGGACTGTTACTTCCGGCCCTTCCCCATCATCGGGGGAGGGCCGATTTTCTTTTGGCGGCCACTCCCACTCAAGGCTTTTAGGCGTTGGTTTGTTATTCGCACCAAAGAATTTTGTTGCAGGCTGCTTGGCTGGGATCTAGACTCTGAAGCGTAATAAAACAGTTCAGCGCCCCTTTGGTTGGTTTTTTGCATGTTGGGCGCAAATCTTTTTTTCTGAAAGGACATTGAGTATGAAGACCCATTTCATGTTATTGGCGCTCGCATCGATGTCGCTGATGGCCGCCCCATCCGCCGATGCGGCCGAGATCCTTGTGCCGGCGAATTGGGACACGATCACCAGTGCCGTCGCCGCGGCCGCCCCTGGTGATACCGTCGTGGTCACCACCGCCGGCCCCTTCGCCGAATCGATTACGATCGACAAGCCGATCAATCTGGTCGCCTCGCCCGGGGTGAACCCTCTCCTGACCGGCGATCCCTTCACGAGCCAATCTTACATCCTGCGCACGATCGATGGCGCGGCCGGGGCGAAAATCGGCAGCATCGACGGCGGGCAGTTTATCATCGAAACCGCCGGCCCAACCGCCCGCGGTGACGGCATTATCACGCAGCATCCCAGCGGTTTGGTGACCATCGAGAACTTTAAGGTGCTTGACGGGGCCCCCTCCACCTCGCGTGGTGTCAGATTAGATGGTGATGGTGACGGCGTCTTCCGGTTCATCGAGGTCGTTGGCACCCAGGAAGGCTTCCGCAGCTATCGGGTTCAGCCTGCTTCGACCACAATCAGAGTGGAATACTGCAGCTTCACCAAAATCCGTGGCCGCTCCCCCCTCTACATGCGTTGCCCCAGCACGGGTCTGAATTCCGCAACCCACATCTTCCGCAACACGATCTTCAGCGCCCTGACCTACGATCAGGGCGGGCGCGAGGCGCTCTCGATCTATGGCGGCGTGAATGGCCAGATCAGCTTTGAGCGCTGCTGGATCATCATGGAGCCCTATACCGGTACCGCCGGCTGGATGACCATCGAGCACCGTACGCGTGACGGCGGTGGCGACTTCATTCCCACGGCGGCCCCGACCGTCAACTACAGCCATTGCGCCATCGAGCACAACAGCCCCACCGCGCGCTGCATCCAGTATCGCAGCACGAGCACGGGCATCATCTCCACCATCGATCACTGCGACATCTATCATCAGACTTCAACGGGCGCCGCGATCATTGTGGGGACTGGCACCGACCGTCGCATCACCGTCACCAATACGAACATCATCGCTCCCAATGCTCCGGCCTTCCAGGGCACGACCGGCAACACGATGATCGTCGATCATGTCAACGCCCATGTCGGCGGGGACCCGGCCTTCATCAACGTTGAGCCGACAAACCTGGTCACCCCGTCCATTATGCCCGATTATCTTGATCAGCCGAACGGCAATTACCGTTACACCAACGCCACCCTGCTGGTTTCCGACTCCCAGGGCGGGCCGATCGGCTCGATGTTCAACTTTGTCGATATCATGGTTCCGCCGCCCAACCGCGCCCGTCATTGGTCGCTCTACTGAGCCCGGAGGAATCAAAAATGACAGCTTGGCCCTCCCCCAACCGGGGGAGGGCTCTTGTCAATGGTTCATGGCTCTCTCGCGCTCGCAACCAGCTTGTGCCGGTAGGTCGGCTCTTCGAGCCGACACTGGAGCCATGTCGGGGGCGAGGACCCGACCTTCCACTTCGGCCGTAAAGAGCTTTGATGCGACCGGCGGGGTTCATCGGACCAACATTCACTATTGACTTTCCTCGCCGGGGTCGTAAGATGGTTTCTTTCGTGGGGACCCCGTCCGCGCAGGGGAGGGGTCTGGCGAACAAGCCATCGATCCCATGATTTTTCGGCCCGGCGCCAGCCGGCCGGCCAGGAGAAGAGTTCCATGCCAGTCCCACGCAGGCGCCGCAGCAAGGCCAAGAAGGGCAGCAACCGCGCCCACAAGCACCTGCATCCCAGCCAGGATCAGGTTTGCCCCAACTGCAAGGAATCCAAGCTGCCGCACCGGGTGTGCACCTCTTGCGGCCAGTATAACGGCCGGCAGTACCGCGCCACCGTGACCAAGGCCTGAGCCTGAATCCCCGGAGGCGCCCATGCGAATCGCACTGGATGCAATGGCCGGGGATTTCGGACCCGAACCGCTGGTCAGGGGTGCCATCGAAGCCGTCGAGCAGAGCGACCATCACGTCGTTTTAGTCGGCGAAGCTGAAATTCTGGAAAACATCCTCAACCGCGAACACGCGCTCCACCCGCGCCTCTCCATTATCCATGCCGACACTGTCGTTGCCATGGAGGAGGCCCCCAAGGCGTCGTTGCGCAAGAAGACCAGCTCCATCTCGGTGGCGGCCGATCTGGTCAAGCGCGGTGAGGCCGACGGGCTTGTCTCGGCGGGCAACACCGGTGCCACCCTCGCCACCACCGTTCAAAAATGGCGCCCCCTCGACGGGGTTTCACGACCGACCCTCGCCACGGTCATTCCGCTGCCGTCCCACCCGATGGTTCTGCTCGACGTCGGCGCCAACATCGACTGCAAACCGCTCCACCTTTTTGACTTCGCCATCATGGGCTCGATCTACGCCCGCGAGATGTTTGGTCGGCGCAGCCCACGCGTCGGCCTGCTTACGATTGGTTCTGAGGAGGGCAAGGGCAACGACCAGACGCTGGCGGCCTATAAGCTTCTCTCGGAGAGCAAACTGAACTTCATCGGCAATGTTGAGGGTGGCGACATTTTTAATGGTAAGGTTGATGTGGTCGTCTGCGACGGATTCGTTGGCAATGTTGTGCTCAAGTTTGCCGAGGGGATGTTCAAGTTTTTTACCCAGCATCTCAAGACCCAGACCCGCAAGAACCTGATCTCGACGCTGGGGGGAATGGCCCTGTTGCCGGTCTTGCGCGACATGAAGCGCCAGCTTGACAGCTCGCAATTGGGCGGGGCGCCGCTGCTGGGGCTGAACGGCTCCTGCATCGTCAGCCACGGCGCCTCGGGCTCCAAGGCAATCAAGAATGCGATCATGCGAGCTGCGGAATGCGTCCGTCAGGACATCAACGGCAAGATCACCAAGGCGATGCTCAACGGCAGTCGCAAATAATTCAACCAACGAAAGCGAGTCGAGATGGAGCGCACGCTGGTTTTAGTCAAGCCCGATGGCGTCGAGCGTCGTCTGGTTGGCGACATTATCTCCCGTTTTGAGCGTCGCGGCTTGCGCCTGGTCGCCATGCGCATGCTGCGCGTGACCCCCGAGCTGTCGCGCCTCCACTATGCAGAACATGTTGAAAAGGCCTTTTATCCCGAGCTGGAGGCCTTCTTTTTGTCGGCCCCGGTGGTGGCCATGGTGATTGAAGGCGAGCGTGCTATCGAAGTGGTGCGGGCGATGATCGGCGCCACGCGTTTTTATGATGCCGCTCCCGGCACCATTCGTGGCGATATGGCCTTCTCACTGGTTGAAAATCTCGTCCACGGTTCAGACTCCGCTGCCAGCGCCGCCCGCGAAATTGCCCTTTGGTTCAAAGAGGATCAACTCTGCGGGTGAGAAGGTTGAAACTGGCCATCGGATGAAGCAGAACCCAAGGCCTTGCTGCTCTGTGATTGTCTGTTCGCTCAATGGCGAGCGCGTGCTGCCGGCGTGTCTGGCAAGCGTGCTGGCGAGTCGCGGCGTCGAATTTGAGCTGATCGTTGTCGATAACGGCTCGACCGATTCCACGGCGCAACTGGTTGGGCGCGATTTTCCCGCCGCCCGACTGATCCGCACCGGCCGCAATCTTGGTTTTGGCGGCGGAAACAACGTCGGCATACAGGCCGCCCGTGGCGACATCCTGATCCTGCTCAACGACGACACTGAGGTCCCACCTGATTGGCTGGCCGCGCTCGCCAGACCCTTCGCGCGCGACCCCTCAATCGGGGCGGCCGGATGCAAGTTGCTCTACCCCGACCGGCGCACGATCCAACACGCCGGCGGCGTGATCTTCCCCAGCGGCAATACCTGTCACATCGGCGTCGGTGAGGAGGACCGCGGCCAGTACGATACCCCGTGCGAGCGGGATTATGTAACCGGAGCCGCGCTGGCCTTGCGCCGAAGCGCCCTGGCCGAGGTCGGTCTGCTCGACCCTGATTTCTTCCCGATTTATTTCGAGGAAGTCGACATGCAGTTGCGGCTGCGCCGGGCCGGCTGGAAAATCTGGTATGAGCCGACAGCCTGCCTGATCCATCATGAATCGCAAACCCAGGGTGCCGGCAGCCCGCGTTTTGTCTATCATTATACGCTCAACCGGATGCGCTTCCTGGCTCTGGCGGGGCTGCCGGCTGGACGATGTGCTGCCGCCCGCGCCGAGATGGTCTGGCTGGCTGGGATCATCCGTGCGCGCCGGTTTATCCCCGTCCTGCGCGCTTATCGCGATGCGGCCCGCAACTGGCGTCGATGGCGGGGGGAGCGCATCGCCCGCTCCAGCGTGCCGCCCTTGGAATCGCCGTCCGCACCGCAATGATTGACATTAAGATATCAGGATGTTTATTTTATGCATGGAGATGGTCAAATTTCCCGGTGATCAGGCGGTTTCCATAATGCATATCGATTTTTCGTTTCGCACCCACACGGGTCTCGTCCGCCCGATCAACGAGGATTCGTTGCTCGTACTGCCCGAGTTGGGAGTCTTCCTGGTTGCCGATGGAATGGGCGGCGAAGCGGCAGGCGAAGAAGCCTCGGCCCAGGTCGTGGCCAGCGTCTCCAACTGGATGCTGGACAACCTGACCCAGCCGCCGCGCGACCCCGACCAACTTGAGCAGGTGATGCTCGAAGCCCTGCGCGAGGCGAACCTGGATGTCTTCCGAATGTCACAGCTTGACCCCGACAAGCAGGGGATGGGTTCGACCGCTTCTCTGCTGTGCCTGCACCGCGATGGCTGGTTCGTCGGCCAGATCGGCGACAGCCGGGTCTATCTGGTCCGCCATGGTCTGCTCAAGCAGCTCACCAGTGACCAGACGGTCGCCTGGGAGCTGTTGCGTCAGGGCCTGATCGATCGCCATCAGCTCAATGAGCATCCCTCACGCCACTTGTTAACCCAGTGCATCGGCAACGGAGAACCGCTACACGTCGAACTGTCAGAGGGGTTGCTGCAGGTTGGGGACCTGTTTCTGCTCTGCTCGGACGGCCTGACCGGCTACATCGAGGAGCCTGACCTTTTTGAGATGCTGACGAGACCCGCGCCTGATCTGAATGCGCTGGCCGACCAGCTGGTCGCGGCCGCATTGGCCGGGGGCGGGGGCGACAATATCAGCCTGATCCTTTTGCGGCCGCGACCCGACCCCGGCGGTTGCTGGTATTCGTTGCATCGTGGCCATCAGGATCTGGATGTCACCCAAAAAGGCGGCCCCACCCATTATGGTCAACAAACCGATCGGGCCGGCGCTACATGATCCGCGTGGCGGCCGTCGCCGTGGTGTTTTGGGTTGCGCTGGTTGGGCCCGCCGCGCCCCTGAGCCCCGATGAACTGATTGTTGTTGCGGCCGCGCGCGATCCAGATTCACTCGAACTGGCCCGCTATTACATGCAGGCTCGCAGCATCCCGGAGGGCCACCTCTTCTCCACCGGCATGCCCGAAGGCGAGCAGATCAGCCGTGTTGATTATGATCGCATGATCGCCGGTCCACTGCGCGCCTGGCTTGAAAAGGAGAACCTCGATCAGGTCCGGGCCGTCGTGCTGATCCGTGGCGTGCCGCTGCGCGTTCAGCCGCCCAAGCAGACCCGCGAGCAGCGCCGCCTCGTGTTCGCCATTGAATCCTTGCGGCGCGAGCAGCTTGATCGCGCGCATGAGATGCTTGCGGCCATGGGCCACCCGGTGCCGCCGCCAGACGGCGAGCCGGAGGATTTCAATGCCCAGCTGGCGCAGCTGCAGGGCCGTCTGCTGGCAGTCTTTGGCCAACAGGCTCAGGAGCTTGGCGAGGAGCCCGAGGCCCGCCGCCAGTGGCTCGAAAATTGGGCGGCCGCCTTTGGTTTCGCCCCCCCCGAGCGCGCTGGGCTGGCCGGCGCCCCGACCCCCGATGTCGATGATGCAGGCCGCGCTGCAGCCTCCCGCCGCATCTCCCAGCTCATCGTTCGCCCGCTTGACATGCAGGCCTACAATGAACTCGTCGATCTGATCGAGCGCTCGCGCGGGACAATCGGGCTGTTGCAGTCCACCGGCATGCTGCTCGAGCTGTTGCGCCCCGGCGCCTCCAGCACCGCCTCGGTGGATAGTGAACTCTGTACGCTTTTCTGGCCCGAATATCCGACACATGGTCGGGTGATGAATCCGTTGGCGCTGGACCCGGTGCCGGAAAATGCCCCGCGCACGTTGATGGTTTGCCGTCTCGATGGCCCCGATGCGGCCACTGTCCGCCGCATGATTGATGACGGTATTTCCGCCGAACGTGAGGGTCTGCGCGGCCGGGTCTACATCGATGCCCGCTCCGATGGCCGCGGCCAGACCCCCACCGCGCGTTTTGATGCCGACCTGGTCAATCTGGCAAATATGGTCGAGCAGCATACCGACCTCGAGGTGGTGCTCGAGACAACGGGAGCCTTGTTTCAGCCGGGCCAATGTCCCGAGGCCGCGCTTTACTGCGGATGGTATAGTCTTGCGAAATATATTCCCGCCTTTGAGTTCGTGCCCGGTGCGGTGGCGGTGCATGTCGCCAGCAGTGAAGCCGTCTGGCTGCGTCGCGAGCAGAGCACGTTATGGTGTCCCGCCCTGCTGCGCGAGGGCGCGGCCGCGACGCTGGGCCCGGTTGCCGAACCCTATCTGCAGGCTTTTCCTCCGCCGTCCGCCTTCTTCAGCCGCCTGCTCACCGGCCGCCAGACCCTGATTGAATGTTTTTTCTCCACGCTGCCCTCGCTGTCATGGATGATGACGCTGATCGGCGATCCGCTTTACAATCCCTTTGCCGCGCGCCCGGCGCTCGATCCGGCACATGTGCCTGCCGGCGCCCGCATGCTGCGCTATGCTCCGCCCGGCGTTCAAGAACCATGAAGGAGTCGCCCCGCATGAAGTCAGAGTCGGCCACCGCCCCGGCGCGCGTGCACTCGACCACCTGTCGCGTGACCTATCGGATGAGCGATCAGATGGGCGTGGTCTACTATGGCCATTACATGGAGTTTTTCGAGATCGGCCGCACGGAACTGCTGCGGCAGGCCGGATTCAGTTATCACCTGATGGAGCGTGAGGGTTACCTGTTGCCGGTGACGCATGCCTCGGCCGATTATCTGGCCTCCGCCCGCTATGACGACCTGCTCGAGATCCGCACCCATATCGAGCGGCTGGACCGCCTGCGGATCCATTTTTACTATGAGATCAGCCGCCAGGGCGAAAGCCTCCTGCTCTGCCGTGGGGTGACGCGCCATATCGTGGCCGGCCCCGACGGCCGCCCCCGCCGCCTCAGTCCCGACTGGCTTGAACGCCTTGCCGCACTGCGTTAGCCCCCAAGCGACCGGAATGGGTAGGTCGGCTCTTCGAGCCGACACTGAACGCGATGTCGGGTCGAAGTTATGTG
Organism: Sumerlaeia bacterium; assembly: GCA_041687335.1. Lineage (GTDB taxonomy): Bacteria > Sumerlaeota > Sumerlaeia > MVZB01 > MVZB01 > JAJFUE01. Next base: position 154,841 of record JAWLCE010000004.1, read on the forward strand.
TTTAGCGTGGCGGTCTGACACCGCATTCCACCCTGTAAGGGTGGGCACAGTTCAAAAAGCCCAGGGTGAGCGAAGCGTAACCCTGGGTCTGCCGGCCAAATTCTCAGAGCCCTGATAGGGCGACACAGTCAACCCATCTGGCTGCCATTGTGCCGCTATTTCAAGGGCTTGGATGGAAATGAACCACTGACCGAGGGTAACGCTTCGCTCCGACCTGTTCTTGTGTGCATCCCTCAACATTATTTTCCCCATCGTGATTGAGCCCGCCACGCTTTCAGAGTAAATTGCATTTCAGCCCGCTGCGGCTTTTAATCTCCTGCTTGAGTCGGCGATGGTTTTCCTCTTCCACACGCCACACGCCTGGCGCGGAATTCGGCAGCGGCCGCATCACTTGGCCCTTCGTTTTGCGGCGCGTGGTCATCAGGTGCGATGGATCGAGTCGCGCTATCTGCGCTGGCTGGTCGATCAGCCCCGCCATTTTCTGCGGGCGCGCGCCGAAAGCCCCTCGCCCGGATTTCATGTTCGCCCCATCACGCTCATCAATGGCGAGCGATTGAGCGCGGTGCGCCATTTCAATCAGGCACGCCTGGCACGGGCGCTCCAAGGCTACGCCGCCAGCGATCCACCACCGCGCGTGCTCTGGCTCTATAATCCGCACGAGAGCCACCTGGCCGACACGGTGCCCCACGACCTGCTGGTCTATGACATCATGGATGAGTATCAAGGCTTCCCCTGGTCGCCACGCTCCATTGCCGCCGAGGAAGCGGCACTGCTGGATCGTGCCGATCTTGTCTTTGCCGGCACCGGCGCCCTCTATGATGCCAAGCGCCCCCTGGCGCGCGGGCCGGTCCAGTGCATCCTGAGCGGGGTCGAGACCGAGCGCTTTGCGCGGCCGGCCGGTCCACCCGATCCGGCTTTACAGACGCTGCGCGCCCATTACTCGCGGTTGGCGGGTTATGCCGGCATGATCGACCTGCGCGTGGACCAGCATCTGCTCGAGGCCGCCGCGCAGGCTCTGCCGCACTGGGGTTTCGTCCTGCTCGGGCCGATTGTCGGTGATGTCCGGCGGCTGAGGCGGTTGCCCAACGTGCACCTGGCCGGGCCACGCCCTTACGAAGAGCTTGCGGCCTGCTATCAGTCCTGGGATGCCGCGCTGCTGCCGTTCGTCGAGAACGATCTCACCCGCCACATCAACCCCACGAAGATGCTGGAATATGGCGCGGCGGGCGTGCCGATCGTGGCGCGCGCCCTGCCCGACGTCGAGCGTTTCTATGCCGACGGCGCCTGGCTCTACCGCACCACCGCTGATTTCATCGCCGCGCTCGGCGCCATCGAAGCCAATGCCCCCGGACGCGATCTGCGAGTAACGGCGGCGCGCGGCTGGGCCGCCTCGCGAAATTGGGACGCCATCGCCGGGCAGATGCTCGCGGCGGTCGAACAGGCCCTTGGGCAAAATTCTGGTCGGATCCCAACATCGAAAGGCTGATCATGAAGACGAAGATCGAGATGACCTTTCACGGCGCGGCGCGCCAGACCACCGGCTCGCGCCATCTGCTGGCCATCGATGGCCGGCGCTTCCTGCTCGACTGCGGTCTTTTCCAAGGCCGTCGCCGCGACACATGGGAGCGCAATCGCACCTTTCAGTTTGATCCATCCCGCATTGATGGCGTCGTCCTCTCCCATGCGCATATCGACCACAGCGGCAACCTGCCGAACCTGGTGGCCCAGGGCTTCGAGGGGCCGATCCACTGCACCCCCGCAACCATGGACCTCTGCCGCCTGATGCTGCGCGATAGCGCCTTCATCCAGGAGAAGGATGCCGAGTGGGTCAGCAAGCTGCACCGCAAGCGCAAGTCCGAGGGCAACGGCAAGGCCGAGCCGCTCTACACCATCGAGGACGCCGAGCGCTGCATGACCCTCTTCCAGAGTGTTTCCTACCATCGCCAGTTTGCGATGGACCAGGACATCCACCTGTTTTTCTATGACGCCGGCCATATCCTTGGCTCGGCTGCGGCCGTGCTCGAAATCCGCAGCGGCGAGAAAATGCGCCGCCTGGCCTTCAGCGGCGACATCGGCCGCACGGGCCTGCCGCTCCTGCGTGACCCCGAGATCCCCCACAACGTGGACTGGCTGGTGATGGAAGCCACCTATGGCGCCCGCCATCACAAGCTGATCGACCATGCCAAGGAGGAACTGCGTTCCACCGTCGAGCGTGTGGCCGCGCGCGGCGGCAAGATCATCGTCCCCAGCTTCTCCGTTGAGCGCACCCAGGAGATCGTTTACTTCCTCAACCAACTCACGGCGGAGGGCCGACTCCCGCCGATTCCGGTCTATGTCGACAGCCCGCTAGCCACCAACGTCACCGAGATCTTCCGCCTGCACGAGGAATGTTTTGACGCCGAGACACGCCGCTGGATTCTCGAGTCGGGTGACCCGTTTGGCTTCCAGCGCCTGACCTATGTCCGATCCGTCGATGAAAGCAAGGCGCTCAATGACATGCGCTTTCCCTGCATGATCATCTCAGCCTCGGGCATGTGCGAGGCCGGCCGTATTCGCCATCACCTGCGCAACTCCATCGGCGACCCCCGCAATTGCATCATGTTTGTCGGCTATCAGGCCGAGGGCACGCTCGGGCGCGCCATCGTCGAGCGCCGCCCGGAGGTCAACATTTTCGGTGAACCCCACCGCGTCCGTGCTGAGATCGTCACGCTCAATGCCTTCAGTGCCCATGCTGACCAGGATGACCTGGTGGAATATGCGCGTATTGTCAAACTCAACGGTCGCCTGCGCAAGGTCATCCTGGTTCACGGCGAGGAATTGGCGGTGGAGGCGCTCGCCACCCGTCTGCGCGAGGAACTCGGCCTTGCTGTCCATGCTCCAGTCCTCAATGAGACGATCGCTCTGGAATGACCGTCCGCGGGTGACAAGCCAACCCTGATTTGCTAGTCTCCTCATTGAGAAATGTGATGGGGAGGCATCGTATGGTCGGGGAGGATGTGCTGGCTCGCAGCCCGCTCGATCCGCCACTCAGGCTGCTTGCCTGCCTGGCCGGTTCGCCACAGGCGCGGACGATCGCGGCGGAGTCTGCCGCAATTGCTCGGTTGCTGGGCGCGCAGCTGATTTTCATCCATGTCCGCCAGGATCGGGTCGATCCTGCCGTCTTTGCTGAATCCCTGCGTGCGGCCGGCCTTGAACCGCGAGACCACCCGATCCTCGTTCGCACGGGCCGCCCCGCCGAGGTCATCTGCGAACTCGCCCGCCAAGAGAGCATCGATCTCATCATTGCCGGCGCCATGGAGCGTGAGGGCCTGCTGGAAAGCCTGGCGACCGGCTCGATTGCCCGCCGCATCGCACGTCGCGCCCCCTGCTCGGTATTGCTGCTGGCGCAGGGCCAGTCCCCTGCCCGCGAGGGGTTCCGCGAGATTGTAGTCGCCACCAGGCTCGACGAATACTGCCGCGTCATGCTTGCGGCCGTTGCCCAATCCGCCCGGCTCGCCCGCACCCGCGTCATGCATGTCGTCCAGGAACTCGACGCCTATGAGACGCGCGTGCTGCGCCATGGCGCCGAGCCGCCGCAGGAAAGCCGCGAGCGCCGCCTGCGCTGGATGTTCGAGCACCAGGAGCAATTAATCCAATTCCTCGATGCGATCGACTTCAGCGGCATGAAGCTGCGCGTCGCCTGCCTCGAGGCTGGCGAGGGCATCGCAGCAATGGATTATGCCGAGCGCTGCAATGCCGACTTGCTCGTCTACCCGGCGCCGCCGCGCCGCCTGACCTTCTGGGACGAGTTCTTCAACCATCCCGGCAGCGTCGTCCTGCATCGGATCAAGTGTGCCCTGCTCTTTTACCGCCCCGCGCCCCAGCGTCTCCGTGAACGGGAAGTCTCATGAACGGACTCTCCCATCAAGAGCTGACCCAGTTGTTTTTTGCTCTTGCCATCTTATTGGGCTCGGCGCGCCTGCTCGGCGAGATTGCCACCCGATTCCGCCAGCCGGCCATCATCGGCGAGATCATGGCCGGCATCCTGCTCGGCCCGACTGTCTTCGGCGCGATCTTCCCGGACTGGAGCAATCTCATCTTCCCCAGCGAGGGCAACTTTCGTGTTGCCCTGCATGGCTTCACCACCATCTCCATTACGCTGTTCCTGCTTGTCGCCGGCATGGAGGTCGATCTCTCTACGATCTTCCGTCAGGGGCGGGCTGCATTCAATGTCGGCATGACCGGAATGCTGTTCCCGCTCATCATCGGGTTTTTTATGGCGTGGTATTTTCCGCGTCTGGCGGGATCGCATCCTGGCGCCGACCCCTTTATTTTTGCGCTCTTCTTCGCCACGGCAATGGCCATATGTGCCCTGCCGGTGATCATCAAGACCCTGATTGACCTTAATCTCTTCCGAACCGACCTGGGCATGGTCATCGTCGCCTCGGCCATTCTGGTCGACCTGCTCGGTTGGAACATCTTCGCCGTCATCCTTGCCATGATCGGCGGCGACATTGGCGTCAGCCGGGTGGGCGTGACGATCGGCCTGACCTTCATTTTCGTTGTGGTGATGCTGACGCTGGGGCGCTGGCTGATTGATCGCCTGCTGCCCTGGGTGCAGGCTTATACACGGTGGCCGGGCGGCGTGCTTGGATTCGCCCTGACCGGCGGCCTGCTCTGCGCCGCCTATACCGAATTCATCGGCATTCATGCCATTTTCGGGGCCTTCATTTTTGGGGTCGCGCTGGGGGATTCCAAGCACCTGCGCGCCCATACCCGCACTCTGCTCGACCAGTTCATCTCCTTCATCTTCGCACCAATCTTCTTCGCCAGCATTGGCCTGCAGGTCAACTTTCTCGCAAACTTCGACATTGGCTTGGTCGCGATGGTGCTGCTCATTGGCAGCGCCGGCATGATTGGCGGCTGCACTTGGGGCGCGCGGCGCTCCGGCTTCAAGACCCGCGAGTCACTCGCCATTGGCGTGGCCATGAACGCCCGCGGGGCCATGGAAATCATCCTCGGCCTGCTGGCCCTGCAGGCCGGCCTCATTCGCGAACGCCTTTTCGTCGCTCTGGTTGCGATGGCCCTCTTCACCTCTCTGACTTCTGGAACATTCATGCAGGCGATCCTGCGGCTCAGGCGGCCGATCCGATTCCTCGAGTATCTGACGGCCCGGCGTTGCATCATCGACTTCCATGCGACCAGTCGCAGGCATGCCATCGAGCAGCTCAGCCAGCTGGCCTGCCTGGGCTCCGACGTTGATCCCGCCCTGGCCTTCAATGCCGTCTGGCGGCGTGAACAAACCATGTCCACCAGCCTCAATCACGGCGTCTCGGTGCCGCACGCACGCATCAATGGGCTCAAGAGCCCGCTGGTCGCCATCGGCGTCTCGCGCGAGGGGATCGACTTCGACTCGATGGACGGCCTGCCCGCCCGGCTGATCTTCCTGATCCTGACCCCACACGACGCCCAGCGCCTGCAATTGGAACTTCTCGCCAACATCGGCGCGACCTTCGCAAATCCCGCGCTTGTCGAGCGCTGCTCCAACGTGAACAACTACACGGAACTGCTTGCGCTCATCAAAAGTCACATCGGCGAAGGCGGCCACGTTTAATCCGTTGCCCGGACGCGGATCGGACATGTCTGCGTTGAACAGCGCAAGAATAATTCCGGCCAATTAGCACCAAAACCCAGCCCCCGGTGGGGCAAATACCTCCGGAGGAGCGGCATGTTTGTATCAACCAAAGCCCTTGGGCCAGAGACTCCGCAGAAGCTCCACCAAACAGCACCGTTAGGTGCTAAATAGCTCCGTTAGGAGCGACATGTTTGTAGAAACGCGCATGTTATTCCCCGGAAGCTCCTTTAGGAGCGACACGCGCAGCTTTTTCCCTACAGCATCGGGGTCATGAAGGTTTCCATGAAGTAGATCGTCCAACTCGACAGGATGAACTCCAGCAGTACCAGTGCGGTCAGGGTAAAGACCACCGCGCGGGTCGTGGCGCGGCCAACGCCCTCGGCCCCGCCGCTGGCGTTGAAGCCAAAATAGCAGCCACACAATCCCATCGCCGCACCAAAGAACACGGTCTTGAAGAGCCCGATGTTGATGTCGGAAATCTCCAACGCATCAATGGTCACGCCCATGTAGTGCTGGGCCGAAATCTGCAGCGTCGAGACCCCGATCACCATGCCCCCCGCTAGCCCCAGCACATCAACGTAGACAGTCATGATCGGCAGCAGCAGTGTGGCCGCCACCACGCGCGGCACGATCAGGTAGCGCCGCGGATCGACATTCAGGACCTCCATCGCGTCGATCTGCTCGGTCACGCGCATCGTGCCCAGCTCCGCCGCGATCGAGGCCGCCGTGCGAGCCCCCACCACCAACGCCACAAAAACCGGAATCATCTCCTGGGTCAGCGCCTTCGCAGCCCCCCAGGCGGCATAACTCTTGACGTTAAAAGTGGATAGTTGATAGCCTGCCTGGAGCACAATCACCATGCCGACGAAAACCCCGGTCAGCGAGGCCACCGGCATTGCCTTGAGTCCCAGCCACCAAGCCTGTTCCATGACCAGCCGCAAGCGCCAGGGGGGGGTAACGGCATGTCTGAAGGCGCGGCCGACAAATACCGAAAAATCACCGATCCCGCTGAGGATTCTCCCCAGCCCACGCCAGCGGTCCTTGAGCCATGAGCCAATCATGATTGCTTCAAACCTTCTCTCACGGCTGCGGCTTCTCGGGGTTGGCGGGCAGCGCCGCCAGGTCGAAACCCAACAGGTCGTGCAGCGGCGCCAGCTCCATCTGCACGGTCACGCTGACCACCGCAGTCTCCTGATTCACGGTGCGGTCGGTCACGCGTGCCGAGCGAACGATGTCATCCATTACGGCACGAACGAAAGGATCGACGGTTGCCAGTGTCTGGAGCATGGTCCCATCAGGCACTCGGAAACGTGAGATCTGGAGCTTGAGCTGGTCGCGCGCTACGATCTCGGCGATTTGAAGCGCCGCATGTGGCCGATCATTTGGGTCCATGCTGGCAATTCCGGTCGCGGCGACACGGGGCGAGGGGGCGCGGTGTGCGCATCCAGACAGGCACAGGATCAGTCCCAGCAGAAGAAGCCGGACGGGCAGACGGTGCGCAACATGGATCATCGGTGGACCTTTCTTGCCTGCGTCGCAATCTCTTGCTCGATTCGAATCGTGTTCATCATCGGGCTCGTGCGGCCCCTCTCCTGACGAGGGGTGAGCTTGGTCCAGGCTCGGTGCCCTGAAAGGGCAACTCAGCGAAACCCTGGGTTGGCCGACCGCAGTATCAGAGCCCAGAAAGGGCGACGCAGTGGCCATCGCTGGGCTTCGTGATCAGTGTGCAAGCCCCCATCCGTTGGACGCACTAAGCTACCATTGACCTTTGACCTTTTGCAATCTCGGGGCTCACTCGGGCGGTGGCTCAGCGATGAACTCCTCAAAGCGCCCCTCGAACCGTAGCGGGATATCGGCCAGCAGCCAGACCCCCTCCTCATAATGGCGTTGCGATAGCACCTCGCCCTCGCGATGGACCAGATCCACCACGTCAAAGCGATGGTGCGGGATGCACAGTGAGTAGCGCCGCATCGGCAATACGAAGTGGCGGGCCAGCGCCTCCATCAGCAGTTCCAGCCCTTGCCCGGTGTGGGTTGAGACCGGGAAGACCAGCGGGTTGATGCGCGCCATCCGGCTGACCACCAGCGGGTCGTGCTCGCGGTCCATCTTGTTGAGCACCAGGATGGTTGTCTTGCCGGCCGCCCCCAGCTCACCCAGCACCTCATTGGTCACCAGGTAGTGTTCCTCGATCTTGGGGTGAGTCACATCGAGCACGTGGACAAGGAAGTCCGCGATCCGCGCCTCTTCCAGCGTCGCCTTGAAGGCCTCGACCAGGTGGTGGGGCAGCTTGCGAATGAAGCCCACCGTGTCGGTCAGGAGCAGCGGCTGGCGATTGGGCAGATCAATCCGCCTCGTGGTCGGATCAAGCGTCGCGAACAGCTTGTCCTCGATCAGCACGTCCGCCCCCGTCAGCGCGCGCAGCAGCGAGCTTTTCCCGGCATTGGTGTAGCCGACAATCGCAGCCGTGGGCACGGGCCGCGTGGTGCGGGCCTTGCGCTGGACCTCGCGCTGCTTGCGCACCTCGTCCAGTTCGCGCTTGAACCGGGCGATCCGCTCCATCGCGGCACGTCGGTCCGTTTCCAGTTGAAGCTCGCCCGGGCCGCCGCGCAAGCCGGCGCCGCCGCGCTGACGCTCAAGGTGCGTCCACGCCCGCCGCAGCCGTGGCAGGCTGTATTCCATCCGCGCCAGCCCCACCTGCAGTCTGGCCTCGCGCGTCTGCGCCCGCCCCGCAAAGATGTCCAGGATCACCTCTTCGCGATCGATCACCGCCTTGTCCGTCAGTTTCTCCCAATTGCGCTGCTGGCTGGGGCTCAACTCCAGGTCGAAGATCAAGACGTCGATCTCCTCGGCCTCGACGATCGCCTTGATCTCTTCCGCTTTTCCGCTTCCCAGGTAGAAGTGCGGGCTCGGCCGACTCACTCGCGCCAACGTGCGCCCGACCACCTCGGCCCCCATGGTGTCGGTCAAGCTGGCCAGCTCGTCTAGATGCTCCTCGGCTTCCTCGCGCCCAAGCGTCTCGTCCAGCACGCCCACCAGGTAAGCCCGCTGGCGCTGCTCCATGTTCTGTCTGATCTCTTCCAAAATATTTCCGATCCTCTCAGGCTGCGCTCAGGTTCTGAATCCCAGATCCATGATCATTTTATCCACCCCCCCCTTCCCTGCGAAAGCGCTGGTTGAAGGGTAGGTCGGCTCTTCGAGCCGACATGTATCAAGCCTTCGATCTGCTCGATGCCTTGCCGTCTTTGCCGGCCACACAAATCGTTCCGGCAGCCGTTCCGTGTTTTGCCACCTCCCGCTAAACGAATTTTTCAAAGTCTAGCGCTCCACTACTCCGCCGTCGCCACGGGCGCCGGGGTCTGCTCCACCGGCAGGCGCACCGTGAACGTGGTCGGGCCGCCTGCGCGCGACTCGGCCCCAATCGTCCCCCCCATCTCCTCCGCGATCATCCGGCAGATCGACAGGCCCAAACCGGTGCCTTCACCCTCGGGTTTGGTGGTGAAGAACGGCTCGAAGATTCGCTCCAGGCGCTCCGGATCGATCCCCGGCCCGTTGTCGCTCAGCTTCACGTCGATCCAACCCGTCCCATCCTGCTCGGCGTCGATCGTCAGCCGCCCCTGCCCGTCCATCGCCTGGTAGGCATTCAGGATCAGGTTGGAGAACAGCTGCACGAGTCGGTAGGGGTGGGCCAGCATTGGTGGCAGCCCCGGCCCATCGCGGCGGATCACCTCCACCGCCCGCCGCTCATATCGCACAAGGTTGAGCGAGGTGTCCAGGATCGGCCCGAGCGAGACATATTCCTCGCCCGCGCGGTCGGACTGCACGAAGCGCTCCAGCTGACTCTCCTGCAGAATCTGAAAGAACAGCCCTGTCTGGTGGCGCAGGTTCTGCAGTGAGGCCGCCGCCGGAGCGAAGTCCCCCAATGCCTCGTCAATGTCGTCCAGGTTGTGCCGGATGTTGAGGACCGGTTTGCGCAGGTCGTGCAGAATGCCCGCCGCCAGTTGACCGCCCAGCGCCAGCCGCTCCAGCCGAATCAGTTCGCGGCGCCGCTCGTCCAGTTCGATCACCGTGCGCGTCAGCGAGCTTTCCTGGCTCAGCAGCCGTGCCAGCAGCGCCACCAGGATCAGCCCGATCGAGATCGCCACCGCCCCGATCGCCAGGTTGATCGTGCGTGGCGCCGACAGGTTGAGGTCCAGATAAAGGTAGCCGAATGGCTGGGCCGCCTCGCCCAGCGGTTCGCGCCGCCAACCCGTCAATTGCTCCTCCCAGCGGTCTCCGTGTTCGCCCCAAAAGGTGATCGGCATCACCGGATGCTCCCGCCCATCCACCATTTTGGTCATCACCGCCCTGCGCACATAGGTCGTCCGCAGCACCTGCTCCACCAGCGGCTCCACCTGGCGAAACCTCACCAGCGTATCCCCGCCCGGTCCGTGCAGGATCGGCTCGCGGCTGAACGATCCCGCGGCATTGGCAATCACCCGCTCCATCTCGTCGGTGGCATTGCGGCGCAACCAGCCCAGCAGCGACAGCGTTCCCACCAGCACAGCCAGCCCTAGCACGACAAGCAAGCGGTTGAGTCGCGGTTCGAGTGGGCGCCGCCGGGTCATGGTTCGCTCCCCAGGATGTCGAAATTCGGCACGGCGGGCGAAGGTCGCTCCACTACCGGGGTGGGGGTCGGCTCGGCTTGAGCCGGCTGGGCCGCCGCTTCGCCGGCCTCGACCTCAGTTGCTGATCTCCCCAGCCGTGCCAGATGCCCCAAGGCCAGCTCGATCCGCTCATAATCGCGCGGGGCGGCATTTTCGACGCTCAGCTCGCGGTCGAGCTGCTGCACGTTGTTGAAATACGCCCGCAGCGCCGGTTTCAGCTCCCGGCCCAGGTCGCTGTTCGCCGGCCGAAGGTCATGCCGCACCAGGATCGGATCAGTTGGAAAGGGTTGCGTCTCGCGCAACACCTTGACAAATCGTTCAGTCGGTCCACTGGTCCGCGGCCCCAGCACGCTGGCCACCGTCCCCTTGCGACAGGCGCCAAACGGCGCCAGCCCCGCCACCACGTGTTTCACCACCTCCGCGTCTGAACCGCAAAACCAGAGCTCGCCGGGGCGCTCCAGCCGCAGGGGATCAGCGTTGAGCGTCAGCAGCGGAAAGACATAGCCGGCCGCCGAATCCAGCGACGGCACCGCCAGCGGCGAGGCTGCCAGCGCCGTGCGCAGCTCGGCCGGGCCCGGCGTCCCCCCTGCAAACAGCGGGCTGGCCGGCCCCATGATCAGCTCGCCCCGGCGCAGCACCCCCGCGCCCCCGCCCGATGGCAGGTCCCCCGGCCGCCGGCTCTGCAGCATCGGTTCATAATCGAAGGCCGGCCGCGCCGACTCGGGCAACTGCCGAAATCGCCCATAATCCAGCGCCGTCGTCAGCACCAGGTGAAACTCACCCGCCCGCATCCGCTGCAGCATGTCCCCCGGCCCCGCCACCGGCGACAGCAGAATGCCCGCCAGCCCCTCGCGCCCCATCGCCTCGACCAGGCGCGGCTGCTCCAGCAGGTGGCGGCGCAAGTCCTCCATCAGCGCCTCGGTCAGAAGCGCATCGCGCCCTTCGGGTGTAAAATCGGAGCCATCGACGAGGTATCCGATCGCCAGCGAACGCGGTGCCGCCGCCGCCGTGGCCGAACGCGCTGGCACCCACCCAAGCAGTGCGCATATCATGATCAGTGGAATGGTCAGCCGTGGCATCGGCGGCATCAACCTCATCGCGGGCAGGGTGCCCGCTTGATCGGCTGGACCCCATCTGGCGGTCCGCCGGCATGACCCAGTATAGGTAACTCCGTTGACGCAATCCAGCCCAGTGGCGAAACCGTTTGCGACTCCCCCGCGTGCCGCCGAAGCCTCGCGCCGCCGCCGCGGTCGCAACCGCATCACCTTCGAGGGCATCGCCTTCGTCTCTCTGGCCATCCTGATCGGTCTGGCGGCGGTCAACACCGGCACCAACCTGCTCTACCTCGTCCTCGCCATGATGCTGGCGATGCTGCTGATCTCGGGCGTCCAGTCGCATGTCAACCTGCGCCGGCTGTCGCTGATGCGCCACTATCCCGCCGCCGTGCATGCCGGCCAGACCGCGGACGGCATGCTGCGGGTCGGCAACGACAAGCGCCTCGCCTCCAGCTATGCCCTCGGCCTGGAGGACGAGGTCTTTGGCCCGCTCGACTCCTGGGTCCCCCCCCGGCGGCTGGCACTGAACGGCTTCGTGGCCGAGCTGGGCGCTCGCCGGCGCGATTGGTGCCCGCTGCCGATCCTGCTGCCGACGCGGGGGCTCTATCGCCTCGAGCGCACCCGCGTCCGTTCACGTTTCCCCTTCGGCTTCTTCGAGCACACGCGCTCCTTCGATGAGGCGCCTGCCACGCTGCTGGTATATCCGGCCCTCCTGCCCTACTCGGCCTTCATGCGCCTGGCGCCGCGCCTCCTCGGCGAGCTCGAGAACGACCGCCGCGGCCAGGGCACAGGCATCTTCGGCGTGCGCAATTACGAGACCGGCGACCCGGTGCGCTTCATCCACTGGAAGCAATCCGCCCGCGGCCAGGGGCTCAAGACCAAGGAATTCGAGGAGGAAGTCAGCCGCCGCTTCATGCTGATGCTCGACCTGCGCTGCCCGGCCGAGCCCGCCGAGTCGCTGCTGCTGGATTTCGAAAAGGCCGTCAGCCTGACGGCCTCGCTGGCGCGCCACCTGCTGCGCGAGACCACCGCCGTCGGCCTCTGGACCTCGGCCGGGACGATCCCCGAGGGCCAGGGGGCCGCCCATCTGCGCCGGCTGCTGCGCACGCTGGCGCGGGTGCAGCCCCAGCCCCAGGGCGGCGCGGCGGGCCCCTGGCCGCGCGGCCCGGGGTCGACCAGAAAGCTCTGGGTCGAGTATTACGCCCGCCCCGCCCTGCCGCCCTTCGTCGAGCGCGCCAGCCCCGACACCCACATCCTCGACGCCCGCCAGGTCGATTTGGAGTTTGGCAAGGGCGGGTTGATTCCTTAGACTGGGGTGGTTGTTTCCGATCCTTCCCGCGCGGTGGTCCTCGTCCCATGGAAATTCGCGATCTGCTCTCGCAAGCCGTCACCAGCGGCGCCTCGGACCTGCACCTGGTCTCCTGGAGCCCGCCGATGCTGCGCATCAACGGCACGCTGACGCCGATGAACCTGCCCCAGCTGACGCCCCAGGAAATCTCGCCGATGATCGTGAGCCTGCTCAACGAGGAGCAGCGCAAGCGGTTTGCGGCCGACTGGGAGCTGGACTTCTCGGTCGCGGTGCGCGACATCGGCCGCTTCCGGGGCAACGTCCACCGCCAGCGCGGCGCGGTCGAGGCGGCCTTCCGCGTCGTCAGCGAGAAGATCCGCAGCCTGCGCCAGCTGGGCCTGCCGCCGGTGGTCGAGGAGCTGGCGCGGCGCGACCAGGGCCTCATCCTGATCACGGGGCCGACCGGCTCGGGCAAATCCACCACGCTGGCGGCGATGGTTGACCAGATCAACCAGGAACGCCGCTGCATGATCATCACGATCGAGGACCCGATCGAGTTTGTTTTCCGCCACAAGAACAGCATCGTCAAGCAGCGCGAGCTGGGGCTGGATACGCGCAGTTTTGCCGGGGCGCTGCGCCATGCCCTGCGTCAGGATCCCGACGTCATCGTGGTCGGCGAGATGCGCGACCTCGAAACCATCGGCACCGCCCTGACGGCCGCCGAGACCGGCCACCTCGTGCTGGCCACCATCCACACCCCCGACGTCCTGCAGACGGTCGACCGGATCGTGGATGTCTTCCCCCCCCACCAGCAGAATCAGGTGCGCTTGCAGTTTGCCAACTCGCTGCAGGGGATCATTGCCCAGCAACTGCTGCCGCTGGCGGGGGGTCAGGGCCGCATCGTCGTCAACGAGATTCTGGTCGCCTCGCTGGCGATCCGCAAAATCCTGCGCGCCGCCAAGACCGAGCAGATCGTGACCGCCATCCAGACCGGGCAGGACCTGGGGATGATCACGATGGACAAGTCGCTCAAGCAGCTCTACCAGCGCGGCCTGATCACCTACGAGATGGCCCTCTCCAAAGCCCGCTTCCCCGACAGCTTCGAGCAAATCTAAAAATAAAAAAAAGGTGCCACGCGGATCCGAGAGAAATCTCGGCCGCAGGGC
>JAWLCE010000005.1:0-149832 GCA_041687335.1 Sumerlaeia bacterium
TCTTCCGATCTCCGATCTCTACCCCTACCCCTACCCCCCCGCCGCCCCCCACCCCGACCCCTGACCCCTGACCCACTCCCCCCACGCCATAACCATTCCGCACTCCCCATTCCACATTCCGCATTCCAAAAAAGGGTGCCCCGCGGCCGAGATTTCTCTCGGTTCCGCGTGGCACCCTTTTTTCTTTCCCCCCAACCGCGCTAGAGCTTGACGACGCGGGCGCGGGGGTTGGTGATTTTTTTCAGAGCGTTGCGGGTGTCGACGACGAGGCGGGCCTCGCGGGCGACCAGGGCGATATCGAACTCGGGGTGGTTGGTGACGATGACGACACAGTCGGCGCGGCGCAGGCGGGCGGCGGTCAGTTCCTGGGACTTCAGCTCGAGCAGATCCTCAATCAGCACCGGCACGTGGGGGTCGTGGTAGGTGACCTCGGCGCCGCGCTCGCCGAGGAGCTGGATGATGTCGAGGGCGGGGCTCTCGCGGACGTCGCCGACGCCGCTCTTGTAGGCCACGCCGAGGATCAGCACGCGCGAGCCGCGCACCGGTTTGGTGTTGTCGTTGAGCGCATCGGCGATCTTCTGGACGACGTAGCGCGGCATCGAGCCGTTGATCTCGGCGGCCATCTCGATGAAGCGGGCCTGGTAGTTGAGGGTCTTGAGCTTCCAGGAGAGGTAGTGGGGGTCGATCGGGATGCAGTGGCCGCCCAGGCCGGGGCCGGGGTAAAAAGGCATGAAGCCGAAGGGCTTGGTGGCGGCGGCCTCGATCACTTCCCAGACGTCGAGGCCGAGCTTGTCGCACATGAGGGCCATCTCGTTGACCATGCCGATATTGACGCTGCGGAAGGTGTTCTCGAGCAGCTTGACCATCTCGGCGCAGCGGGTGGAGCTGACGGTGACGAGATTCTCAAAGCAGGCGCCGTAGATGGCGGAGGCGCGCCGGGTGCACTCGGGGGTGATGCCGCCGATGATCTTGGGGGTGTTGCGGGTCTTCCAGGTCGGGTTGCCGGGGTCGACGCGCTCGGGCGAGAAGGCGAGGAAGAAGTCGTTGCCGACCTTGAGGCCGGTCGATTCCAGGACGGGCAGGACGGCCTCGTCGGTGGTGCCGGGGTAGGTGGTGGATTCCAGGATGATCGTCTGGCCGCGGCGCAGGTGCTTATGGATTTCGTCGACGGCGGCGAGAATGTAGGAGATGTCGGGGTCCTTGGTCTTGCGCAGGGGGGTGGGCACGCAGATCGAGATGCCGTCGCACTCGGAGAGGTGGCTGAAGTCGGCGCTGGCGCTGACGAGGCCCTTGCGGACCAGCGGGGCCAGCTCCTTCTGGGCGATGTCCTCGATGTAGCTCTCGCCGCGGTTGATCTGCTCGACCTTGTCGATGTCGACATCGAAGCCGATGACCTTGAAGCCGCCGCTGCGGGCCAGCTCGACGACCAGCGGCAGCCCGACGTAGCCGAGGCCGATGACCCCGACGGTAAGGGTCTGTGCGTGGCGATGTTTAAGCATTCTGGCGCTCATGGGTGGACTCCGTGTGGGCGGCGGGTATTGTGTGATCTAAGAACAAGTTTACGATTGCGGGCCGCCGGGCGGCCATGAATTTTCAAGCTTGGCCGCAGGGGATAAATAGATTGCAAACGGCGGGGCGGGCCATACAATGTGCAGCGTTGAGAACAAAGGGACGATTTTTGTGCCAATGGCAGGATGTTTGGATCATGCGGCTGCCTCTGAATACCTCGGTTGAGTTGTTCGAGAACATCGATGAGCTGGGCGGGAAATTCGCCCGGGCGCTGGTGGAAAAAATCAATGAAGTGACGGCGCGGCAGGCGTTCTTCACGCTGGCGATCTCGGGGGGGCGCACGCCGGAGCCGCTGCTGCGGCGGCTGGCGGAGCCGGACTATCGCGCGGCGGCGCCCTGGGAGCTGGTCAAGGTCTTCTTTACCGACGAGCGGGCGGTCGGGCCGCAGGACCCGCAGTCGAACTATGGCATGGCGTGGCATGCCTGGCTGCAGGGCGGGCCGGTGCCGCGCCACCGGATTTTTCGGATGGAGGGGGACGATCCGGACCTGCGCGAGGCGGCGGCGCGCTATGGGGAGATCGTCTCGCGCCAGGTGCCGGCGGGGCTGTCGGGGTTCCCGGCCTTCGACATGATCCTGCTGGGGCTGGGCGAGGACGGGCATGTGGCGTCGCTGTTCCCGGGCACCGAGGGGCTCGACGAGACGCTGCGGGTGGCGGTGGCCAATGAGGTGCCCCAGCTGGGGACGCGCCGGCTGACGCTGACGCTGCCGGTGCTCAACGCGGCGCGGGAGATCTGGATGGTGGTCTGCGGGCGGCAGAAGGCCGAGCGGGTGGCGCAGATCCTGACGGCGACGCCGTATGACGAGCCGCTGCCGGCGATGCTGGTGCGCCCGACCGAGGGGCGAATCGTCTGGTGGCTGGACCATCAGGCCGCCTCGCTGCTGCCGATCCGGTCGTAAGCGGAATGAACTTGAGGCAGGGAAGATGAAGGTCGTGACGGCGGCTCAGATGCGGCGCATCGACGAGGTGACGATCCGTGAGCGCGGGGTTGCGGGGTCGGTGCTGATGGACCGCGCCGGCCGG
Organism: Sumerlaeia bacterium; assembly: GCA_041687335.1. Lineage (GTDB taxonomy): Bacteria > Sumerlaeota > Sumerlaeia > MVZB01 > MVZB01 > JAJFUE01. The sequence goes on from JAWLCE010000005.1 coordinate 2,592, forward strand.
GAAGTCGCGCGTGAGGCGATCGAGCGATTTGGGCCTGACGCGGTGGCCGTCGTGGCCGGCAAGGGCAACAACGCCGGCGATGGGTTCGTGATCGCGCGCGAGCTGGCGGCGGCGGGCGTGCACGTGGGGCTGTTCCTGCTGCGGCCGGCGGCGGAGCTGCGCGGGGACGCGCGCGGGGCATTCGACGCGATGCCGGCGGAGCTGAGGGCGGCCGAGCCGGTGACGCCCGGCGAGCTGGAGCGCCGGCTGCCGGAATATGATTTGATCATCGATGCGATGCTGGGGACCGGCACGCGCGGGCCGCTGGCGGGGGAGTGGGCGGCCGCGGTGGCGGCGATCAACGGCAGCGGACTGCCGGTCGTGGCGGTGGATATTCCCTCGGGGCTGCCCGGCGAGCCGCCGGCCCCCGGCGAGGCGTGGGGCCCGGCGGTGCAGGCGACGCTGACGGTGACGATCGGGCGGCCCAAGCTGGCGATGGTCGTGGAGCCGGGCGTGGCGCTGACGGGGCGGGTGGTGGTGGTTTCGATCGGGTTTCCGCCCGACCTGCTCAATAGCGAGGAGATCACCACCGAGCTGACCACGCTGGAGGCGGCGCGGGGGCTGCTGCCGGCGCGGCCGGCCAGCGGCCACAAGGGCACCTTCGGCCGGGTGCTGGTGCTGGGCGGCAGCGAGGGGATGAGCGGGGCGGCGGTGATGGCGGCGCGGGCGGCGACGCGCTCGGGAGCGGGACTGGTTTATGTGGCCTATCCGGCGCCGCTGGGGCCGGTGATCGAGGGGGCGCTGCTGGAGCCGGTCAAGCGGCCGCTGGGCGGCGAGCGGCCATGGTTCGGGCCCGAGCACGTCGAGGCGGCGCTGGCGGAGGCGGCGCAGGTCGATGCGGTGGCGCTGGGGCCGGGGCTGGGCCGGCGCGAGGGAACGGCGGAGTTTCTGGCGGCGATGCTGCGGGGCGTGCGGCAGCCGCTGGTGATCGACGCGGATGGGCTCAACCTGCTGGCGGAGCGGCCGGACCTGCTGGCCGAGCGGCCGGGGCCGACGATCCTGACGCCGCATCCGGGGGAGGCGGCGACGCTGCTGGGCAGGACGATCGGCGAGGTGCAGGCCGACCGGCTGGGGGCGTTTGTTGATTTTTGCGCCAGGTGGAATGTGGTGGCGGTGCTCAAGGGGGCGCAGACGATCATCACCGACGCGGCGGGGCGGCGCTGGATCAATCCCTCGGGCAACACGGGGCTGGCCAAGGGGGGCAGCGGCGATGTGCTGACGGGGCTGGTGGCGGGGCTGGCGGCGCAGGGGATGAGCGCGACGGAGGCGGCCCGGCTGGGGGTCTTCCTGCACGGGTTCACGGCGGACCTGCTGGCCGAACGCATGAGCGTGCGCGCACTGATCGCGGGCGACCTGCTGGGGGCGCTGGGCGAGGCCTGGCTGCGGCTGGAGCGCGGCGGGGGCTGAGGCGGGGACGAAGTTTTTAACAGCAACATCAGGAGCGAACATCATGGTGAACCAACTGCAGCCGGGCAGCGTCCTGCGCGGGCTGTTGATCAGCACTGCTGTCCGCAGCCTAGAAAAATCAGCAACCATTTCGCCCGCCATACGTCTATTTTGACAGGCGGCACGATATAGATGCCGAACAGTAAAGCTTTATGAGGTGGCCGTATCTTGGGCGAGAGCAAAGTTCGAGGACGCTGGCTGAAGATCACTCTGCTGGGGCTCATTCTGATACCGCTGGCGTCGTTCGTTATACTTTGGGCTGTTTTTCAGCTCAATGCCATCCCTGAGTCAAAGCTGCAGCCGCCCGCAGAGCTGTTGGCGAAGATCCAAGGCGGAACGGCAGCAGCGGCGCCTGTATCCGAAGCGTCCGCCCCCGGCGCGCCAGCGCCAATTTTCACTGAACAGCTCGACCCCGTCCGTGCTGCCGAGCTCCAAGCTCGCATCTTGGCCAAGGCCGCGAGCGATGACTTTAAGAACTCGCTCAAAGATATTTATCCCTGGCGCACGGGCGAGCCCCTCTCGGAGGTGAATCTGGCCTGGCTGGCCACCCACCGCGACCTGATCGAGGACCTGATCGCGATCGCCCGCGCTGGCGGCTTTGCAACGGGCCCCACCCGCGAGGAGGTGATGGCGAAGCTGCTGGAGCGGCCAGCCCCCAGTTGGCGCGAAACCGTGCTTCGACCGGTGGATTCGAGTCTCCTGCAGCACCAATGGTTTGTCAAAATACTGGTCGCCGAGAGCCAGCGCCGGCGCAAGGCGGGCGACGCGACCGGCGCGGCCGAGGCGCTGCTGGCCACCCTGCCCCTGGCCCGCTCGGTCAGCGAGCCTTTCTTGATCAACCAGTTGATCGGGCTCGCGCTCAACTCGATTGCGACCGGGGGGGCGGTAAAATGGCTGGAGTCGGACCCGCCCTCACCGGCGATCGCGCTTCAACTGCGCCAGGCCTTTGCCGGCGCAGCAAACCAAAACGATTCACTTCGCCGGGTTATGGAAATCGAATACCTAAACAATCGGATGGGAATGATTGAGGCGCTGAACGGCCCCATGCTTGAACTGCTCAAGCTGAACATGGGTCAGGCCTGCAACTCCAGGCGATTGCAGATCCCAATCGTTGAGGACGATGAATCAGGCTGGCGAACCTATCTGCGTTTGCTGGGTCAGGCGCCGCTTGGCACCCTCGGCGCCAGCGCATCGGCAACCATGAAAACCATCGGCATGAAATCGCGCGCCGACGGCATGGTGGAGGACCTGGATCGCTACTGGGACGAGAGCTTCGATTTAACCACAGAACCAAGCCCTGTCATCGCCACGAGTGATTACCCGCGCGACAACCCGATGGCGCCCAACCTCGCCGAGGCCGTCACGCGCACGCGCACGACGCAAGCCCGCATGCAGCTGCTGCTCGCCGGACTTGATGGTATCACCGGGCGCGGCACACCGCTCGATGACCCCTTTTCCGAAATGCCCCTGCGCGTGATCGAACAGCCCGGAGCGACGCTATTCTATAGCCTCGGGCCCGATGGCGTGGATCAGCGCGCCGCTATCAGCTATGATCCCACCAACGGCACGTTGAGCCCCGGAGACATCTTCATCCGGGTGCGCCACCCGTGATCTTCAACTGATCGCGATTGGCAAGTGGGCTGGGAGGGCACAGATGATGACTAGCTGGGACTCCTCGTGCCAGAGTAAGCAGATGGCGAAGCAGCGGCGCGGGCTGAGGCGGAAGTGAAGTTTCCACAACAACATCAGGAGCGAACATCATGGTGAACCAACTGCAACCGGGCCGCGTCCTGCGCGGGCTGTTGATCCTGCTGGCGGCGGCGTGGCTGGGGGTGACGGGGGAGGCGCGGGCGGAGCAGGTGCGATTCATTGCACCCGAGGCGATCAACGAGGGGCACGGGCGCGACCCGCAGAATGCAACCTACTTTCGCGATGCGGAGTTCTGGGGTGGGCTCAACGAGCTGCTGGCCGAGGGGCCGGTCAGGGTGATCTTCCTCAACGGGCGCTACGTGGTGAGCGTGGACCGGGAGAAGAAGATGCCGACGCTGCAGCTCGACGGGCTGGGCCACGAGCAGCACCAACTGGTGCTGGAGGGCGAGACGGCGGGCGAGGTGATCTTCACGCGCGACCCGGCAGACCCGGATTATACGCCGACCAACAACAAGGGGCCGGGGCTGCTGATCATGCGCGAGGCGCGCAACGTGGTGGTGCGCAACCTGACCTTCACGGCGCCGCGCAAGCCGATCGGCTACGCGACCAACTTCAGGGGGGTGAACATCCTGATCGAGGACTGCCACTGGCACGACCTGCAGGGGGTCTTTTTTGGCGCCAGCGGGACGGCGTTTGCGTCCTCGAGCATGATCACCTTCAGGAACTGCCGGTTCGAGCGGGTCGGCAGCAGTGCGCAGGCGCACATGATCTACAACGCCTATGACCCGACGCACGTGCGCGTGATTGACTGTTATTTCGAGGACTGCGCCGGCGAGTATATTCGCTTCCGCGACAACACGGAGTATGGGGTGGTGGCGGGCTGCACGTTTATCTCGACGGGGAAATACACCAACCGGCACAAGCCGTTCGTGGCGGTGCCGCTGTTCAACGACGACAACCCGGACAAGGCGCCGGCGCAGCCGAACTACGAGTATTTTGGCACGCACTTTTTGATCTGCAACAACACGTTCAGCTATGCGGACGAGGCCGAGCCAGAGGGTCGGGTGGGGCTGCTGTTCCATCACAGCGGGTTCAATCCGCCGGGGCGCAGCCACCTGCTCGATCCGGCCGAGGCCGCGGTGCTGCGCGAGGGGACGCGCGAGCAGAAGCAGGCGCTGCTGCTGGCGAACATGGGGATCGATACGCGCACGGTGCACGTGTACGACAACTTCTACCGGAATGTGGCCTATCGCGGGGCGTATCGCAGCCGCGCGGCCAAGGGGGCGGCCCCGCGCGGCGGGGAGGGGATCTACGATATCTCGGAGACGTTCAACGATGAGCCGGTGGTGGGGAGCCTGGAGGCGGCGATGGAGTATTTTGTGAAGATTGGGGGAGGGGATAGCGGGGTGAACCCGGCGGGGAGTCATTGAGCTGGGGAGGATCCCCGGAGGGTAGACCCGAGGTAGTGGCGCTGGCAAGATTCCAGACGATTGAACCGCAGAGCCGCAAAGAACGCAGAGGATGCGCAAAGGGATTCCTGAAATCCGCCCCGACTGGGGGCGGCAGAATCTTCGCAAGATAACAAAATTTTGGTTGGAAGTAGTAAGGATCGCCTCAGTTGACCTGAAGGGGCGACACGGTCCACCCCTGCGGTTGCCACTGTGTCGCCCATTCAGGGCTTGGATGAAAATGAACCAGTAACCCAGGGTTTCGCTTCGCTCCACCCTGGGCTTCTTGACTGCCGCTGCCCCTTCAGGGCAGCAGAAGCAATCGCGAGTTTACCAGCGCCACGAGCTCGCTAAACACATACGAAGACCCGAGCTACCACATCGGTTCAGCCGCGCCACTCGGTGTCGTCGACGGTGGTCTTGAAGTCGGCCTCGACGCGATTGGGCAGATCCTCGGCGGCGACGGCGGCCAGATCCTGGCGGCTGGGCTTACCGACGTAGACCAGGCTCTCCATCGGGCACTTGTCGATGGCGGGCTGCATGTTGACGGCCGCGGGATCGTAGCGGTCGTAGTCGAGGACCGGCAGGTTGTCCTTCATGGTGAAGAGGTCGGTGGCCTTGGTGCAGGCCTTGCAGCCGATGCAGCCGATCGAGCAGACTTCCTTGACGACGGGGCCGAAGTCCTTGTTGGAGCAGCCGACGATCATGATGCGGTCGGCCTTGAAGGGAACCATCGAGATGATGTTGCGGGGGCAGGCCTTGGCGCAGGCCTTGCAGCCGATGCACTTGCGGTAGTCGATGCGGGCGAGGCCGTCAACGACCTCGATGGCGTCGTAGTCGCAGGCGCGCATGCAGTCGCCCAGGCCGAGGCAGCCGTAGGTGCAGCCCTGGACGCCGGCCACCAAGTTGGCGGCGGCGCAGGTGGGCTCACCGCGATAGGCGGTGCGCTTGAGACGCTGCTGGAGCGTGGCAGAGCAGTGGATGACGGCGCGGTAGGGGAGGGTCTCGCCGACCTCGACGCCCATGATGGAGGCGAGCGCGGCGGCGGTGCCGGCGCCGCCGGGGGGGCAGAGCGAGATGGGGGCCTCGCCGCGGGCGACGGCCTCGGCATAGTCCGAGCAGCCGACATAGCCGCAGCCGCCGCAGTTGGCGCCGGGGAGGGCTGCGAGGATGGCATCGACTTTGGGGTCAACCTCGACGTGGAAGGTCCGGTTGGCCCAGCCCAGCACCCAGCCCATGCCGACGGCGATCGAGCCGAGGGTGGTGGCGGCCAGGGTGACGGTGATTGGTGTCAACATGCTCGCTAAACTCCTATTTCAGCAGGCTGGAGAAGGCGGTCTCGATGCCTTTGTCCATGCCGGTGAAGCCCATGAAGGCCATGGCGAGGATGCCGGCGACCACCAGCGCCACACCGGCGCCGCGCAGCGGGCGGGGGACGTCGGCCAGGTCCAGTTCCTCGCGGATGCCCGCCATCAGCACGATGGCGATGGTGAAGCCGACGCCGCCGCCGACGGCCAGCGCCAGGGCCTGATGCAGGCCCCAGAGGGCCTTGGGGTCGGCCAGGTTCTGCATGATCAGCAGGCAGGCGAAGAGGATGGCGCAATTGGTGGTGATCAGGGGGAGGAAGACGCCGAAGCTCTTGTAGAGGGGCGGAAAGAACCGGCGGACGTACATCTCGACGAACTGGACCGAACTGGCGATGACGAAGATATAGACGATGTAGCTGAGGACGGAGAGGTTGATCGTGACGGCCGGGTCGCCGCCGAGCTGAGTCCAGACCCAGCCGGGCAGGGGGGCGCCGGGGCGCAGGATGAAATAGGTGAAGATCCAGCTCAGGGTGGCGGCGATGGCGATGACGAAGGTGACGGCACAGCCCATGCCGAAGGCGGTATCGATGCGGCGGGAGACGCCCAGGAAGGGGCAGATGCCGACGAAGTAATGCAGCACGAAGTTGTTGATCAACGCCGCGCTGATAAAGATCAGGATCAGGCTACCGATGGTGTCCATGCTTTCCCCTCCTCGCGCTCACGGCGGCGCCGACGGGCGGCGCGCCACATTCCAATGCCCTCGACCAGTCCCAGCAGCAGCCCCAGGGTCAGGAAGGCCCCCGGCGGCAGAATCATGATGCCCCAGCCCGGCCAGCTCTCGGGAAGCACCTGGAGGCCGAAGATGCGACCGGTGCCGAGCAGCTCGCGGACGGCGGCGATGGAGGCCAGCGCGACCATGAAGCCGAGCGACATGCCGACGGCGTCGGCGAGGGCCACGCGCACGGACTGCTTGCTGGCGCAGATCTCGCAGCGCGAGATGATGATGCAGTTGACGATGATCAGCGGAACGTAGGGACCGAGGGTCTTGCTCATCGACCACATGTAGGCGGCCAGGAAGCGGTCGGCGATAGTCACGAAGGTGGCGATGGTGAGGGTGAAGACGAGAATCCGCAGGTGGGGCTTGAGCAGGCCGCGGATGAGGGAGATCATCAGGTTGGCGCAGATGAGGACGAAGGCGGTGGCCCCCGCCATCGTCAGCGCCGGCTGCAGGGCGGCGGTGACCGCCAAGGTGGGGCACATGCCGAGCAACTGGCGATAGACCGGGTTCTCGGGCAGGATGCCGTTGATGAAACGTTCGGCCGCAGTCGGCCCGCCGTCAGACATCGTCGCCACTCCTTGAGTCGGACTGGACCGGCGCCGGGGCCGGCAGGGTCGGGAACTGACCGGGGTCGGGTGTGGGCGGGACCTCGTAGCCGCGGATGGCGAGGACCGCGCGGTTGACCTGCTGGGCCACGCTTTCGGAGCTGACGGTGGCGCCGCTGAGGGCCTGGACCTCGTTGTCGGCCCGGGGTTCACGCTTGACGATGGCCAGCGGCGGTTCCACCGGCTTGCCGGCGAAGCGCTCGCGGAAGTAGTCGCGCGTAATGTAGTCGCCCAAGCCGGGGGTTTCCACCTGCTCGAGAATATAGATGCCTGTGATGGTCTGGCGGTCGGCGGTGAGGCCGACCAGCAGATCGATGCGGCCGGCGAAGCCTTGGCCGCTGGAGGCGATCACCCAGCCGCGGTGGCTGCCGGCCTCGTCGAAGGCCTGATAAGCGCGCCAGTCCTGGCCGTCGGGGCTGGTGAAATCCAGTGGGAGGGTGGCGGACTGGAGGGCGCCGGGGACGAGCGTGGGGATGACGCTGTAGGTCTCGTTTTTGCGGTTCTCGTCGATCCGGCCGGTGAGGCCGAGCTGGACGCCGGCCAGCGCGGCGCCGTAGAGCAGCGCCAGCATGATGACCAGCCAGGCCTGACGGATGAAATCGGTGCGCGTCGGTTTCATGCCTTCGCCTCCTGGGGCTTGGGCCGCCAGCCGAGCGGCTGGGGGATCGTCCAGCGATTGATGACGGGAACTGCGGCGTTCATGATGAGGACGGCGAACATGACGCCGCCGGGATAGCTGCTGAAGACCCGGATCATCACGACAAAGACGCCGATGCCGACGCCGAAGATCCAGCGCCCGCGTGGGGTGATCGGACTGGTGACGGGGTCGGTGGCGATGAAGAAGGCGCCAAAGACGAGGGCGCCGGAAAAGAGCTGTTCTGGGACGGTGAGGGACGTGAAGCCGGCCAGGCGGCAGGCGAGGGCCATCGCGGCGGCACCGGCGAGGACGGCGGCCGGAATCTGCCAGACGGCGGCGCGCCGCCAGATCAGCCAGGCACCGCCCAGCAGCGCAGCCAGAATGCTGGTCTCGCCGAGCGAGCCGTTATGGGCGCCGGCCAGCAGCGCGGTGAGCGAGGGGAGCCCGGCGCCGGCGGCTTCCTTGGCGGCGGCCAGCGGGGTGGCCTGGGAGAGGACGCCTAGGGCATCGGGATCGACGAAGGCCGAGGCACCGAGGGCGGCGGCGAAGCTGAGCATGACGAAGGCGCGGCCGACCATGGCGGGGTTGAAGATATTGAAGCCGAGGCCGCCGAAGACCCACTTGCCCAGGCCGATGGCGACGGCCGCGCCGATCACCGCCACATACCAGGGTGAGGACCAGGGCAGCGAGAGGCCGAGGATGACGCCGGTGATGGCGGCCGAGCCGTCCATGATGGTGAGCGAGCGGCCGCGGGCGGCGGTCAGGGCGGCCTCGACGCCGAGGCAGGTCAGCACGCAGAGGCCGACCTGGACGATGGCGGCCCAGCCGAAGAACCAGACGGACATCACCATGACCGGGGTGAGGCCGATCAGGACGTCGCGCATGATGGTGGCGGTGGTGGCGGAGGTGCCCAGATGGGGCGAGGGTCCGACCTCCAGCGCGGGCGCGGCTGGGGCCTGTGGCGGGGAGCCGGCCTGTTGGGGCGCGGTCGGCAGTACTTCGGCGGGGGTCCTGGCCATTCGCTTCCAGCCTTTCACTTGCTTTGGGCGGCGCGCAGTTGGAGCTTGCCCACGCGCACCAGTTGCACGAGGGGCAGGCGGGCGGGGCAGCTCCAGGCGCAACTGCCGCACTCCATGCAGGCCATGATGTGATAACGGTCGAGCAGGTCGGCGCGGCCGGCGCGGGCGGCGAGGGCCAGACGCGTCGGCAGCAGGTTCATCGGGCAGGCGTCGACGCAGCGGCCGCAGCGCACGCAGCTGGTCTCGTCGGCGGCGGCGAGGTCGGCGCGGGTCATGACGGTGATGCCGCTGGTGCCCTTGGTGACGGGGGCGGCGAGGTCGCCGACGGCGAAGCCCATCATCGGGCCACCGGCGATGACGCGGGCGGCCTCGGGGAGCAGGCCGCCGCAGAAGGCGATCAGGTCGGTGAAGCTGGCGCCGATGGGGGCGAGCACGTTCCTGGGCTGGGCGATGCCGCCGCCGGTGACGGTGACGATGCGGTGGGTCAGCGGCTTGCCGCGCAGGACGGCGCGCGCGAGGGCGGCGGCGGTGGTGACGTTGATCACGACGACGCCGACATCGAGCGGCAGGCCGCCGAGCGGGACCTTGCGGCCGGTGAGGGCGTCGATGAGCTGCTTCTCGCTGCCCTGGGGATACTTGGTTTCGAGCGGCTGGATTTGCAGGGGCGTGCCGGCGGCGGCGGCGCGCAGCGAGGCGATGGCGCGGGGCTTGTTGTCCTCGATGCCGAGGACGGCGCGGCGGGCGCCGGTGGCGTGGAGGGCCAGCAGCGCGCCAGTCACGATCGGGGCCGGGGCCTCGGTCATCAGCCGGTCGTCGGCGGTGAGGAAAGGCTCGCACTCGCAGCCGTTGATGACGAGGGTGTCGATCGGCTTTTTCTCGTTGCGCAGCAGCTTGACGTGGGTCGGGAAGGCGGCGCCGCCGAGGCCGACGAGGCCGGCCGCACGGGCGGCGTCGGCGATCGCCTTGGGCTCGTATTGATCAAGGCCTGTGGTCGGCCAGACCCCGCCGAAGTGGTCCTCGTAAAGCTCGCGGCCGGAGAGCGGCTGCTCGGGATCGGGCTTGATCGGGATGACGGGGACGTGGCGGCCGTTGGGGAGGGTGGCCATCGCTTCCTTGGCGGCCTTGCCCGAGGCGCTGGCGTGGACGGGGGCCGAGATGAAACCCTGGGCCTCGCCGATGACGTCGCCCAAGGCGACCGGGTCGCGGGGCTTGACCGTGGCGACGCAGGGGGCGCCGGTGTGCTGGAGCAGGGCGATGTGGAGGGCGGCCGGGGTCGGCAGCACCTCGATGGCCGCATCGCTGGCCCACTGCTTGTGCTCGCCCGGATGGATGCCGCGGGCGAATGTTGCGGCGTTTTTGGTCGCTGTGGTGCTCATGTCAGCTCCTTGACCCGTCTGCGGTTTTGAGGCCCCGCTGGACCAGCCGCGCCAGAACGATGCCGATGGCCAGTCCGGTCGTGCCCCCGGCCACCTGCCCCAGGGCCCCGTTCGCCAGCGCCGCCCCCGCCAGAGCCAGCAGGAGCGGCAGGAGGAAGACGGCCGCCGCGGCGACGGCCAAGGGCCAGCCCGCCAGCGCGGCGGGATCGTGCTGCTGCTGCTCCCATTCGCTGAGGGGACATTTCTCGCAATCGGTGGAGCAGGTCGAGGGGGGGTGAAACGGGGTGGACATGACCGTAACCAGCCACAGTTTTGGCAATATCCTAACTCACGAAAGAGAGGAGTTCAAGGTATTCTTATCCGTTGAGGTCATGAATTCGTAAGTCCAGGCGCGCCAGCGGTTGATGGGGGCAATCGGCGGGCGCGGGAGGCCGAGGGGAGCGTTTTTTTGTAGAAATCGGCACTTCAGCGGGCACCGCCGCCGCCTTGCAGGCGCGGGTCGATGACGTCGCGCAGGGCGTCGCCGACCAGGTTGAAGGCCAGCACGGCGAGGAAGATCGCGATGCAGGGCGGGAAGATCAGGTGGGGGGCGGTGATCAGGTTGTCGTAGCCCGAGCGCAACATGTTGCCCCAGCTGGGGTAGGGAGGCTGGACGCCGAAGCCGAGCCAGGAGAGGCCGGCCTCGACCAAAATCGCGGTGGCGATGCCGAAGGTGACGCTGATGAGGACGGGGGCCAGCGAGTTGGGCAGCAGGTGGCGGAAGATGATGCGGCCGTGGCCGGCGCCCAGGGCGCGGGCGGCCTGGGTGTAGTCGAGCCCGCGCAGGCGGATGATCTCGCCGCGCGAGTAGCGGGCGATGCCGACCCAGCTGGTCAGGCCGATGACGATCATGACGTTTTCGATGCGCGGGGGGAACCAGGCGAGGATCGCCAGGATGAGGAAAAAGGTCGGGAAGCAGGCGACGATCTCGATGAAGCGCGAGATGGCGATGTCGGTCCAGCCGCCGGCGTAACCGGCGATGGCGCCGAAGAAGAGGCCGATGACGACGGCAATGCCCATCGAGATGAAGCCGACGCGCATCGAGACGCCGGTGCCATGGATCATGCGCGCCATCACGTCGCGGCCGACCTCGTCGGTGCCGAGCCAGTGACTGGCGGAGGGGGGCTGGAGGGGGGCGTCGCCAATCTCGAGCGGGCCGTGGGGGATCGGCGGCCAGATCGCCCAGTCGCCGCGGGCGGGGTCGAGCGCGCCCTTGACGCTGAAGCCAGGCCAGCTGAAGGGGGGGCTCTTGGGCACCAGGCGGTCGATGCCGGGGAACTGGTGGAAGGTATCGAGCAGGGCGGGGAAGTAGAAATTGCCCTCGTAGCGCACGACGATCGGGTCGCCGCTGGCGAGCAGGGGCGACATGAAGGCGAGGACGAACATGATGGCGACGATGGTGAGGCCGGCCATGCCCAACCGATAGCCGCGATAGCGGCGCCAGGTCAGGCGCCAGAAGCCGGGGGATTTGATTTGCATGACGGGCGCGTCAGTCATAGCTCACCCTCGGGTCGACCAACCCATAGGCCAGGTCGGCCAGCAGCGTGCCGCCGAGCACCATGGCGGCGGTGATGAAATTGAGGGCCATCAGCGTCGGGTAGTCGCGCTGGAGGACCGATTCGAAGTAAAGCCGGCCGATCCCAGGCCAGTTGAACATCGTCTCGAGGATGACCGAACCGGAGAGGATTGCCGGGAAGGTCAGGCCGAGCAGCGTGATGAAGGGGATCAGGCTGTTGACGAAGGCGTGCTTGAGGACGACCTTGGTCTCGCCGAGGCCCTTGGCGCGGGCGGTGCGGATGTAGTCCTGGCGGATCACCTCGAGCAGATTCTGGCGCACAAAGCGCGAATAGTAGGCCAGCGAGCCGAAAGTGAAGCAGAAGGTGATCATCACGTAGTGGCGGGCGTAGTCCCAGAGCTGGCCCAGCGGCGAGAGCAGGTGGAAACTGTCCGAGCGCATGCCGCGGAAGGGGAGCAATTCCAGCCAGACCCCCAGCACCAGGATCAGGATCATGCCCATGACGTAGGAGGGGATGGAGTAGAGCATGTAGAGGGTGGTGCTGACGATCTTGTCAAAGGGGCCGTTCTGGCGGGCGGCGGAGTAAATGCCGATCGGCACGCTGATGAGGAATGCGACGAAGATGCTGATGCCGGCGACGGTGACGGTGGGCCAGAAGGCGTTGCCGATCTTGGTGGCCACCGGGAGGCCGTCGTGGAAGGAGCGGCCCAGGTCGAACAGGACTAGCCGAAACCTGGTGCTCGTCGACGCCCGCGCCCCGGCAAGCTCCAACCGGGCTTTCGCTTCCTCGGCCCATACCCTGTCGGCTCTACTGCCCAGAGTCAGCGGCAATCGTTCAAGGAGCACATGGATCTCGGCATCCGGCAGGTCGGGATAAAACTTTTTGACTTCCGCGATCAATGCATCAGTGGGCTCGGTTGGGGTCGCTAATAGTCTGACGCTGTAGACACGCTCCATGCCGACCAGCCGCGTGAGCCAGTTCCAATACTGCACGATCAGCGGCCGGTCCAGCCCGTAATACTCACGCAGCTGCTCGTACATCTCGGCGGAGACGCGGCGGTCCTGGATGCCGGCGACCTGGATCTGGGCCGGATCGCCGGGGGTGAACTGGATCACGGCAAATGTGATCAGTGAAATGCCCCAAAGCGTAACCAGCCCCGAGAGCAGGCGGCGGAGGATATATCTGGTCATCACGCCCCCAACGTTTAATGTAGCGACATCTCTGCCGGTACCCACCACTTGGAGTAACCGGGGTAATGGCCGTGGATGCCGCGCGGAGAGAAATTGACTCCGCGGATCTTGTTGTTGAGGACGAACGTCGCCGCCTGGTTCCAGATGAACAGCGACGGCTGGTCCTCGTAGATCAGCTTCTGGATCTCACCGAAATACTCCGCCCGCTTCTGCTCGTCAAACTCGCGCACGACCAGCTCAAACAGCTCGTCCACGCGCGGGTTCGAGTAGCCACCGTAGTTGCGCCCCTCCTTGTGCATCTCGCTCTTCCAGATATTGTCGCTCGTGTCAGGATACACCCCCGTTCCCCAGCCGGCCAGATATGCTTGAAAGTCGCGCGCCTCCGTGCGGGAGAACAGCGCAGCCACCTCCATCGTCCGTAGCGACATCTCGATCCCCAGCCGGCGCAGGTCCTGCTGGAAAACCGCAGCCGCGTTCGCCCGCTCAGGCTGTCCCTGCGCGAACAGCAGCTCGAACGCAAAACGCACACGTTGCCCATCAATTACTTTGTAGCGCCAGCCGTCGGTCTCGTCGCGCAGCCAGCCGGCCTCATCGAGCAGCTGCGCAGCCCGTGCCGGGTCGTACTCGATCGGCTCGATCTCCTCATTGAACATCCAGGAGTCGGGGTGAAAGATCCCCAAGCACTGCGTGTTGAGCCCGTAGCCCACCGTGCGCAGCACGTGCGGCATGTTGAACGCATGCGCCAGCGCGTGGCGCACCTTGAGATCCTGGAAGAACGGCACCGAGGGGTTCTTCTGATTCCAAGTTATATGGATGTAGGTCCACGAGGAGCTGAGAGCCTTGTTCCCGATTTGGGCAAATCTTGAGTCATTGGTCTCGAAGGCAAACTGCTGCGACGTAACCTCCAACTCGTCGAGCTGGCCCTGATTGAACAGTTGCAGCGACGTGTTGCGGTCGGGTTGGATCTTCAGCACGATCCGCTTCCAGTAAGGCTTTTCGCCAGGGTAGTCTTCCCAGCGCTCGTAGACCAGCCGGTCCTCTGGGATCCACTCCACCAGCTTGTAGGGGCCGTTGCCGATAACCTGCTGGCGTGCGTAGCGGGTATAGTACTCGCTCTGTCGCATGGTCGGGTCCTTGGCGCGCTCTTCGGGGTTGCCGAAAATATGCTTGGGCACCAATGGGGTGCCGGAGACTTCCCACTTGTTGATCGGCAGCGATTCCTTCATCACAATTCGTAGCGTGCGCGCGTCAATCGCCTCCATCGACTCGATTTGACGGGCGCGGTCACGGAAGGTCAACGCTGGTACCTGTTCATCGAGCACCGCCTGCCATGAAAAGACGAAGTCCTCGGCAGTCAGCGGGTGCCCGTCGTGCCACTTCAGACCCTCCTGTAGCACGAACGTCCACTCACGCTGGTCCTCGGACGCTTCATAAGACTCAACCATGTCGGGGTTGACCATCCACTCAAAGTCCGCGTCGAAGCTTGTCAGCCCCTCAAAGAGCGGCCCCTGTCCATAGCTGTCATACGTCGTCGAGTAAAAAAGCGGGTTGAGCGTGTTGGGGCTGCCGGGGGAGTGGCGATAGAGGGTCTGGCCGGTGGCGACGGCGGCGGGGTCGTCGGGGAAGGGCTCAAGCATCTGGGGCGGGTTGACCAGCGGGTCCTCGGCGGGGTCGTAGGTGCGGTCGACCGGTTGGCAGGCAGCCAAGGCCAGGGCGGCCAGGCCGAGGGCGATCCAGGAGGTCAGTTTGTGCACGTGTGGCGTGTCCTTGATGTGATGCGAGCCGTGGGATGCGAGCGGGCCGGCCGTGGGGGCGGGGGGATGTGACCCCGCTCCGGCCGCCGCCGCATGCTGGATAGCATCTTAGCTTCAATCTATTGGAGATGCAAGTTCATGCGCATGAAAAGGAACGCGCGGGGGGCATCTTGAAATGCTGCCGGGAAGGGTAGGTCGGGTGGGACAGCGGTGGGGATATCAGCACATGCCGCTCCTAACGGAGCTCTGACCCGGGGGGTGTTGGTTGCTACAAACATGCCGCTCCTCCGGAGCTATGTGCCCCGTCCGGGGCTGTTTCACGCGAGCCATCATTGGCCTTCGCTCGATGCGGCACGGCACGCTAAACACATACTCGAAGGTGAAATGTGTTTAGCGGGAGGTGGTGTCACAGGCCGCTCCACCGGAGCTAACTGGCCTCCGGGGCTGTTTCGCGCCAGCCCGCGGCCCTCGCTCGATGCGGCTGCTTTCGATCGGAGTGTCGCCCCTGCCGGGGCTTGTGGGTTTCATTTGACCCCCACCCATGGCTCACGCCATGGGCTACCGAAGTATCGCCCCTGCCGGGGCTTATGTGGCCGGCAGGGACGGCAAGGTATCGAGTGGTTCCTTGGCCTGGACAGGGACTTCCAAAGGATCAACGGTTCGGCAAAGGTCGCTAAACATATATGGCGCTATGAACCGAAACTGGAGGCGATGTCGGGTCGAAGACCCGACCTACCACGTTTAAGTCGTCCGAAAGCGGGGTCACCGCAGCCGCAGGAAGATATCGCCGGGGCTGGTGGTGCCGTTGGTGGGGTCGTAGGCGATGGCGGCGCGCTGGTCGGCGCGGTCGGGGCCGAGGCTGTAGATAACCGTGCCAGCGGGTTCGTCAAGCTCGCGCAGCGGGCCGTCGGCGAAGGGGTCCCGCGGCGGGGTGGGCGCGGCGCCCTCGACGGCGATGGTGCGATCGAGCGCGGCCAGACAGACCCGCAGCCGCGCCAGATTGGTGGCGGTGCGCACCATACATTCCATATGATTCGGAATACGATCAGAGTATTGTATAAGGGCATGATATTCAAACTCATGGATGATATTTTGATCCAACTGCTCGAATACCGTCTTATGATGCTCATCGAAGGCGTGCAGGATTTCGGGTGCCTGGACCTTCAGAAGAGCCGTGCGCGCCGCACTTTGATAGACCGCTCCGGCCATTGGTCCGGGTTCAAAAAGAGCCAGGTCAAGAGCTTCGAAAAGATCCATGCTTCGGTTACGCCGCATTGGCGGACCAATGCCTGATTTGAACAATTCCCAAGTCGGCGTTCTCAGGTAGCTGATCTGGAAGGAGCGTGCCTGTAGGTATTCGACCGTGGAGACGGCGCGGACATCCTGCAGCGTGATCTCGTAGGGCTCCAGTCCGGCGCGAAGGCGCCGCGCCAGCTCGGGCGGCGGCGGGGCCTCGGCCAGCCAGCTATTCAGTTCGGCATAACCCTGAGTCTGCATCGAAAGGGCCACCAGTACGCTGATCAGGTACGGCTCGCGGATCGAATCGGCCAAGGGCTGGATCGCGAGCAGGGCCTCGGCGGCGCCGGCCGGATCGCCCGCCTCGCGGCGGCGGCGGCTTTCGGCAGCCAGCACCTTACTGACATTATTCCAAAACAGGTAATTGGGTAACGGCCATGCCGACATTTCGGAGGCGCTGGAGCGACGCTGCTGCCAGAGGGCCATCAACTCGCCGGCCTGGATCTGTTTCACCCCACCCAGCTCCGCCAGCCGCTCCAGGTCGGAAACCAGTTCCTGGTTGGACACCAGCCAGTCGGCCATGCCGGGCAGGAGCGGATCGCCCCCCTTCCAGCCCTCAAGGACATCGTTTTCATTGCGTGGATAAAAGATGGAATCGTGCAGCTCAAGCCGCTCATGCCATTTGTTAAAAATGGCCAACGCCTCGGGCGCCGAGCGTATGGCCAACATCTCGTTCAGGCCCGGCTCTGGGGGGAGGTGGGCATAATCAGTCCGGGGCTGCGCCGGGGTCGAGGGGCTGTGCGGCGCCGAGGGGTGTGGGGATTCCATCAGCGCCAGCAGCTCGGCCGGCGGCTGGCGCTGGGAGTCCGGGATGGCATTGAGCCGGAAGATGACGCTCAGCACGAGCATGGCCGCCAGCGGCGGGAGGAAGACGA
The DNA here is from genome assembly GCA_041687335.1 of Sumerlaeia bacterium. Lineage (GTDB taxonomy): Bacteria > Sumerlaeota > Sumerlaeia > MVZB01 > MVZB01 > JAJFUE01. The sequence continues at coordinate 19,568 of JAWLCE010000005.1, forward strand.
TCCCCGCCAGGATCCACGGCCAGAGCCGTCGTTTTGGTTTGCTGGTTTCGGTCATGCTGAACGCCTTGCAAAAAATATTACCCACTTTAAACAAGACGCGCGGCGGGGGCGTTGGTTGCAAGGTAATTTGTGGGCATGAAAATGAAACAGGGGGACATGGGCGCCGTATAAGAGATTTTCGAACCGACACCGGAGGCGATGTTGGGTCTTCGTATGTGATTAGGGGGGCAAGTGGCGCTGGCAACCTTGCTGAACACGGTCCCCCCTATGGTTGCCACTGTGTCGCCCTTTCAGGGCTCGGGGAATTGGGCCGGCAGACCCAGGGTTACGCTTCGCTAACCCTGGGCTTTTTGAACTGTGCCCACCCTTTCAGGGTGGAATGCCGGTGCATGCCGAGTGGGCGGTGCTTCTGTCGTCACAGCCTCTCCTACGGAGCTCTGACCAAGGGGTGTTGCTTGCTACAAACAGGCCGCTCCTCCAAAGCTTTTTGGCCCGCTGGGGCTAAGTCGCGCCTGCCAACGGCCCAAGCTCGATGCGTCACGCTGAACAGATACCGTCGGTCACCACCGGCTAAGCTTTTGCCCGTTCGGGGGCAATGTTTTTGGTCCATTTTGGCGATCTTGGCCGCTTGGCGCTTTGGCGTGAACCATGGCAGCCATTCGCCGAAGACTCGACCGGCCACTTCGGGGGCGGCTGGGCTGGGGCATGAAAGCTTTTGAATAATCCCCCGCAATCTGTTAAAAAATGGACTTCTTCCATCCGCCGGGGCTGCGGCCTGCGGACCGCCCCCACCCGGCGGAGGGCCGGATCGAAAGGGATTCCACCATGACATCGGGCATCTCGACGCTCGCCACCACCGCGCGCAGCTGCCGCTGCGGCGAGGTCACCACCGGACAGGTCGGCCAGGAGGTTGTGCTCAAGGGTTGGGCGCACCATCGGCGCGATCACGGCGGGGTGCTGTTTGTTGACCTGCAGGACCGATCGGGGCTGGTGCAGGTGGTGTTCGATCCGGACCAGTTCAGCGGGGAGCTTTTCGATCAGGCGAGCCGGATCAAGCTGGAGTCGGTGCTGGCGGTGCGGGGGCTGGTGCGGCCGCGGCCGGAGGGGACGATCAACCCGGCGCTGGCGACGGGGCAGATCGAGGTGATGGTGACGGAGTATGAGATTTTGTCGCCGGCGGCGACGCTGCCGTTCCCGATCGACGAGCAGTTCAACGCCAGCGAGGACCTGCGGCTGAAGTATCGCTACCTGGACCTGCGGCGGCCCGAGATGCAGCACAACCTGGCGCAGCGGGCGCTGGTGGCGCGCACGATGCGGCGGGTGCTCGACGAGAACGGGTTTTTGGAAATCGAGACGCCGTGCCTGACGCGGTCGACGCCAGAGGGGGCGCGCGACTTCCTGGTGCCGAGCCGGCTGATGCAGGGGACATTTTATGCGCTGCCGCAATCGCCCCAGCTCTTCAAGCAGCTCCTGATGGTGGCGGGGATGGACCGCTATTACCAGATCGTGCGCTGCTTCCGCGACGAGGACCTGCGCGCCAACCGCCAGCCGGAGTTCACCCAGCTCGACATCGAGATGAGCTTTCCGACGATGGACGAGCTGTTTGGCGTGATGGAGGCGATGATCGCGGAGATCTGGCGCCAGGCGCTGGGGGTGGAGCTGAAGACGCCGTTTGACCGGCTGACGTTCGCCGATGCGATGGCCCGATACGGCAGCGACAAGCCCGACCGCCGCTTCGGGATGGAGATCGTGGACGTGACGGGCGCGGTGGCGGCCGGGGAGTGCGAGTTCAAGGTCTTCAACGACCTGCTGGCCGAGGGGGCGGCGGTCATCCGGGCGATTCGCGTGCCGGGGGGCGGGGAGCGCTACAGCAACACCCAGCTCAAGCCGGGGGGCGAGCTGCCGGCCTATGCGGCGCGCCACGGGGCGAAGGGTCTGGCGTGGTTCCGGGTCGTGGCGGGCGAGGGCGGGGCGGTGCTGGAGTCCTCGATCTCGAAGTTCTTCCTGCCGGGGTGCCAGCGGCGGATCATCGAGGCGACGGCGGGCGAGCCGGGCGACCTGATCCTGATCGTGGCGGACAAGGCGGCGGTGGCGGCCAACGCGCTCGGGCAGTTGCGGCTGAAGCTGGGGGCCGAACTGGGGCTGATCCCGGAGGGGGTCTACAATTTCTGCTGGGTGACGGACTTTCCGCTGCTGGAGTGGAGCGCCGAGGACAAGCGCTGGTTCAGCATGCACCACCCCTTCACGATGCCGGCGCCGGAGGACTGGGAGAAGCTGGAGAGCGACCCGGGCGCGGTGCGGGCGCTGGCCTACGACCTGGCGCTCAACGGCGAGGAGATCGGCGGCGGCTCGATCCGTATCCACCGGCGCGACCTGCAGGAGCGGGTCTTCAGCGTGCTGGGAATCGGCGAGGAGGAGGCGCGCAACAAGTTCGGCTTCCTGATGGAGGCGTTCCAGTATGGCGCCCCGCCCCACGGCGGCATCGCCTTCGGGCTGGACCGGATGATGATGAGCATCCTGGGAACGCAATCGATCCGCGACGTGATCCCGTTCCCCAAGACGCAGACGGGCTCGGACCTGATGGTGGCGGCCCCCAACGAGGTCGACGAGGCGCAGCTCAAGGAGCTGGGGATCCGGTCGACGGTGGTTCGGCGCGAGGAGCCGACGCGGGGCTGAGGGGGCGGGGAGAGTCAGAGTAAAGCCGCCAGAACCGGAAGGTCCTGGCGGCTTTTGGTTTGGCGCGGGTGCAGGGATTATGGTTGCAGCGAGGCCTGTTCGGCCGCCGGGGGGGCGATGCGGGCGATGGTCAGGTTGCGCTCGACCAGGTATTGGGCGGCGAACTGCTGGAGCTCGGCGGGGGTGACGCGCTCGAGCTGGCGCAGGCGTTCCTCGAGATAGAAGGGGTCGCCGCCGATCTGGGCGGCGGAGGCCAGTTGCAGGGCCATGCCCATGTTGGTCTCGAGGCCGCGGATGGCGTCGGCGCGCAGCATCTTGCGGGCGCGTTCGATTTCGGCCTCGGTGACCGGCTCGGCGGCGAGCTGGGCGACCTCGGCGAGGATGGCGGCCTCGAGCTGGTCGAGGGTGGTGTCGCCGGCCGGGGTGGCGTAGATCATGAACAGGTTATCCAAGGCCTCGCCGGGGCCGGAGAAGGCTGAGACGTCGGCGGCGAGGCGTTGCTGCTTGACCAGTTTTTCGAACCAGCGCGCGCTGCGTCCGCCGCTGACCACCTGCATGAGCAGCTCGGCGCGCAGGTCGTCGGGGTGGGGGGCCGAGGGCTTGTGCCAGCCCATCAGCAGGGTCGGCTGGGCATCGAGGGCGAGCTGGGCGCGGCGCAGGCCGTTCTGAGGGGGCTCGCTCGGGATGCGCGGCAGGATGAGGTCGTCGGGGCGGGGCGGGATGCGACCGAAGGTGTCGCGCAGGAGCTGGGCGGTTTGATCGACGTCGATGTCACCGACGATGACGCCGACGGCGCGGTCGGGGGTGTAGTGGGTGCGGTAGAACTCGCGGGCCTCGGTGGCGGTCAGGCGGGCGATGTCGTCTTCCCAGCCGATGACGGGGTAGGCGTAGGGGCTGGCCTGGAAGGCGACGGCGAGGGTCAGGTCCCAGAGCTGGCTGACGGGGCTGTTGTCGCGGCGCATGCGGCGCTCTTCCTGGACGACCGAGCGCTCGGAGTAGAACTCGCGCATGACGGGGTCGAGCAGGCGTTCGCTTTCCATGCGGGCCCAGAGCTCGAGGCGGTTGGCGGGCAGGCTGATGAAATAGGTGGTGGCATCGGCGGAGGTCATGGCGTTCATGCCGGTGCCGCCCTCGCGGTTGTAGATTTCGTCGAATTCATTGCTGACGACATACTGGCCGGCCTCGGCCTGCAACTCGGCGAGGCGCTGGAGGGTGGCGGCCAGCTCGGCCTCGAGTTGCTCGCGGTCGTGGTCGGGGCGGTCGAGCCGGCGGCGCAGCTCGTTGAGGCGCAGGGCCTCGGCCTCGAGGCGATCCAGGACCTCACGCTCGGCGGCGTAATCGCGCGTGCCGATGCGGCTGGAGCCCTTGAAGGCCATGTGCTCGAACATATGGGCGATGCCGGTCTGGCCGGGTTTTTCGTCCTTGCCGCCGACGTCGTAGCGGATGACGCCGGAGACGATCGGGGCCCGCCGGGTGGGATAGAGCAGGAAGGTCATGCCGTTATCCAGGCGCACGACCTCCAGCTCGGCGAGCAGCTCGTAGGGCTGGGCCTCGGCCGGGGGCTCGGGGGCGGGGGCGGCGGCGGCCGGGATCGCCAGCACCAGCGCCAGCAGCAGGGTCAGGATTGCGCGAGAGTTGGTTTTCATGAATGCGGTCAGTCCTTTGGGGATCGGGACGCGGGGGGCAGGGGGAGGCCGCCCGCGCACAACCTCATGCCCATCATTTTAGCCCAATCGGAAGCAACCCACAAAGCGCCAACGACATGGGGGGCGTCGGTTGGGCGGGTTTGCGGCTTTGCGGGGGGAAAAACGATCCGCTATGATGGCGCTTTGAGCGGGGAACGTAGATTCGATGATGGAGCGAGCACGGTGGACAAAACCGAGATGAATGCAATTGCGGAGGGGTTGGCGCGGGTGCGGCGGCGCATGGCGGAGGCCGCCGGCCGGGCCGGCCGCGATCCGGGGGAGATCGAGCTGGTGGCGATCAGCAAGACGCACCCGGCGGAATGCGTGCGGGCGGCGCTGGCGGCGGGGCAGGGGCTGTTCGGTGAGAACCGCATCCAGGAGGCGCTGGTCAAGCTCGACGAGCTGGCCGGCGAGCCGGTGCGCTGGCACCTGGTGGGGCACCTGCAGCGCAACAAGGCCCGCCAGGCGGTCGGGCGCTTCGAGCTGATCCATTCGGTCGATTCGGTGGAACTGATCGAGGAACTGGAGAAGCGGGCGGGGGCGGCGGGGGTGGTGCAGGCGATTTTGCTGCAGATCAATGTCTCGGGCGAGGGGAGCAAGGCGGGGGCCAGGCCGGAGGAACTGGCGGGGCTGCTGGAGGCGCTGGGGCGGGCGCCGCACCTGAGCGGGCGCGGGCTGATGACGATCCCGCCCTGGGACCCCGACCCCGAGACGGCGCGGCCGCACTTCCGGCGCCTGCGCGAGCTGCTGGAGGGGATCGAAGAGAACTCGCCGCTGGCGGGGCGCGAGCTGTCGATGGGCATGAGCGAGGATATGGAAGTGGCGATCGAGGAAGGGGCGACGCTGGTGCGGGTGGGCAGCGCGATCTTCGGCGAGCGTGGGTGAGGACGGGGGATGGGACGGGGGGAATGGGACGCGGATTTACGGATTGGGCGGATTCGCACGGATGAACAGCCGGAATGGGACGCGGATGAACGCGGATGGGGCGGATTCGCGCGGATTTTATTGCTCTGCGCTCGTCACCTCAGGCGATAGAGGTATAGCGGGTCGTAGTCTTCGCGCAGGACTTGGAACTGGGCGATGGGTTCGGGGTGGTGGCCGAGTATTGCGAGCGCTTTGTCGTAGCGCGGGTCGGGGAGCTCGAAGGGCTGGCCGTCGTAGTGCAGGTCGAAATCGATCGGGCCCAGCGTGAGCAGGTAGTCGGGCTGGTGATGGGCGAGGCGGTCGGCGAAGGAATCGGGGCCGTAACGCAGGTTGACCGGCCGCAGCGAGGGTTCATAGAGCGTGACCAGCGAGGCGCCGTGCGCCATCAGGACCGGCCGGGCGCCGTCCGCGGCGATGATCGCTGCGACTTGGCCCGCCATGTCGCGGAAAGTGTAGTTTGGGTCGGCCAGGCGCCGGCCGATTTGGTGCAATTGCTGGGCGCCGGTCGCCGCCAGCAGGCCGGCGGCCCCGATCAGCAGGACGAGGGCGATGCGGCGCGGCCAGCCGCCGGTGGCGAGGCGGAGGCTGGTCTCGTGCCAGAGGTGGCGCACCAGCAGCGCCCCGCCGATCGAGTAGGGGACCAGCAGCGGCATCCAGTAACGGTTCTTGAAATTGGGGTAGGTGGCGAACATGCCGACGTAGAGCACGAACCAGAGGGCGGCGAACCAGAAGAGCGGGTGGCGGCGCAGGCGTCCGCAAGCGAGCGCCAGCAGCGGCAGCCCGAAAAGGATCAGCCGATAGGCGGGTTTGTTGATGATGCGCGCCTGATGGGCCACCTTCTCGAAATTGTCCAGCACCTCGAGCGGGTGGAAGGTCATGTGCATGCCGACGTTGGTGCGGTGGAAATAGCTGTAGTCAACATGGTGCGGAATGGCGAGCGCGAGCAGGTGCGCCAGCACGATGATTGTGAAGAGGCCGAGCGCGACGGCAGGCGCCAGCCAGGGGCGCGGCCGGCGGCGGCCGGTCCAAAAGAGAATCGCAAGCCACAGCGGCAGGCTGAAGATGGCGGTGGACTTGGTGTAGAAAGCCAGCGCTTGGGCGAGCGTGGAGAGCAGCGTCAGCGGGCGGCGGCGCGGCCCTTCGGCGAGGCTGGCCAAGGCGCAGGCGGAGAGCGCGAAGAAGGCCATCGGCAGCTCGGCCAAGGCCAGTCGGCTGAAGGCGAAGGCGTAGTCGCTGGTCATGAGCAGGGCCACGCCCAGCAGCGCCGTCCAGTGGCCCTCCCAGCGCCAGAGGAGGCCATAGATGAGGCCGCAGAGGGCGAAAAAGAAGGCGCAGATGGTCAGGCGCGCGGCGACGATGCCGAGGCCGAAAATGTTGAAGCCGAGATAGTGGAACAGCTGGAGCACGGGCAGGTTGTAGATGAAATTGAGGTCGGTCTGGGCGTGCCAGCGGCCGGTCTGCATCGCGGTGATGGCGTTGTTGGCGTACCAGCCCTCGTCGGTGAAGAGCAGACCGCCCTTGATCATTTCGGGGGCGAGGAAGTCGGCCTCCAGGTGCAGGAGGCGCGCCAGGGCCGCCAGCATGACCAGCGCCAGCAGGGGGAAGAACCAGCGGCGGGCGCGCAGGGGGGGGCGCGGGGTGGCCGGATCGGGTCCCTCGGGCGGGGGCGCGGGGGCGGCCAGGGCGCGGTCCAGGCGCTCGGCGACGTGACGCCACTGAAGCTGACCGGCAACGCGGCGGCGGTTGGCCTCGCCGAGGGCGTCGAGCCGGGCGGGATCGGCCAGTAGCGCGGCGACGGCGTCGGCGATGGCGGACTCGGATTCGGGCTCGACCAGCAGTCCGGTCTCGCCGTGGGTGATGGCGTCGGCCGTGCCGCCGGCGGCCCCGCCGACCGCGGCGAGTCCGTAGTGGCCGGCCTCGGCGTAGACGATGCCGAAGCCCTCGACCTTGGCGGCGGCAGCGTTATGCCGGCTGGGCATGACAAACAGGTCTGCGGCGCCGTAGAGCGCCGGGCGCAGCTGGTCGGGGAAGAAGCCGGTGAAGTGGACACGGTCGGCGACGCCGTGCTCGCGGGCGAGCGACTGGAGGCGGTCGAGGTCCTCGCCGCCGCCGGCGACACAGTAATGCAGGTCGGGGGCGCCGGCCAGAATGCGCGGCAGGGCGCGGATCATGACGTCGATCCCCTTGTGCGGGGTCAGGCGGGCGACGGTGAGCAGCAGGGGGCCGTTGGCGGGCAGGCCGAGCCGGCGGCGGGCCTCGTCGCGGGGGAGGGGCGGGGCGAGGGCCTCGCCGTCGATGCCGCAGCCGAGGATGATCGGGCGCAGGCGGTCACCCAGCGTGCGGCGCACCAGTTCGCCGGTGAAGCGGCTGTTGACGAAGACCTTCATGCCGGCGACGAGGGCGGCATAGTGGCGGCGCTCGTGCCAGCGGCGGCGTGAAATCTTCGAGATGTCGTTGCCGTGGAAGAGGATGCCGGACGGGATGCGCAGCAGGCGCAGCGCGTGCAGCCAGGGCTCGGGCACGAGGGTGGTGGCCAGCGCGAAGCGGATGTCGTGGCGGCGGGCCAGCTCGCGGGCCTGGCGCCAGAACTGAAGGTGGCGGGCGCGGCCCTTGAGGGCGCGCCAGTCGCGGCGGTGGATGGCGAAAGGCTGGGCGGGGTCAAAGTCTTCGTCGCCGGGCTGGGACTGGGCCAGGACGATGACCTGCCAGCCCAGGCGCGTCAGATGCAGGCAGAGCTGATGGGTCATCTCGGCCACGCCGCCGACCTTGGGCTTGTAATTGGGGGCGAGGACGAGGATCGCGCCGCGGGTGGAGGGGGTGGCGTGGGTGTCGGAAACAGGCATGTTCAACCATGGCGCCCTATAGGGGAGACTTTTCCGCCTGCCATTGTGATGGCGCGGGGCGGGCGAGTCAAGAAACGGCCATTGGGAAGGACTTCGAGCCTTCATTTTCTGTCGCCAAGACGCAGAGGAATGGCCGAATGATGCAAAGGGAGGATCATCTCCTTTCATGCAGCCCCCAGCGCACATGTCACCTGCGCACGGAAAAGCGGTCGTTTTCGATTTGGGTCTTTGTTTAGATCGAAAAATCAGAAGCATGGGGGATGGTGCGACTGCGGGAGGGATGGGCGGAGAAGGGAAAAATGCTATCCAGATCGGCCGGGGTGCTGCCGATAAGGTAAACGAAAAGGGATCGGCGCGCGCCGGGGACCTGATCAATCCAGAACAGCGAAAGCCATCATGGAAAACAGTCCGCACGTCATAGGGATCGATCTCGGGACAACCAACTCGGTGGTCGCGGTGGTCGATTCGGGCGAACCCAACGTGATCAACAACCAGGAGGGGCGCAGCAAGACCCCCTCGGTGGTGGCCTTTGACGAACAAGGCGGGGTCACGGTCGGAGAGATCGCGCTGCGACAGGGGGCGACCCAGCCGCGGCGGACGATCTGTTCGGTCAAGCGCTTCATCGGCCGGATGCACGACGAGATTTTGGATGAGGGGGACCTGGTCTCGTTTGAGCTGACCGCCGACGAGGCCGGACGCTCGGCGATCCGGGTGGACGAGAGGGTTTACCTGCCCGAGCAGATTTCGGCGCAGGTGCTGGCCAAGCTCAAGCAGGCGGCGGAGGATTACCTGGGCCAGCGCGTGGGGCGGGTGGTGCTGACCGTGCCGGCTTATTTCGACGACAACCAGCGGCAGGCGACGATGGAGGCGGCCAAGCTGGCCGGGCTGGAAGTGCTGCGCCTGCTCAACGAGCCGACGGCGGCGGCGATGGCCTATGGGTTGGGGCGGGGCGGACGCGAGACGGTGGCGGTCTATGACTTCGGCGGCGGCACGTTCGACTTCAGCGTGCTGGACATCGAGGACAAGACCTTTGAGGTCTTGTGTTCCAACGGCAACAGCCGGCTGGGCGGGGATGATCTCGACACGGCATTGACCGACTGGCTGGCGGACCGTTTCCAACAGGTCCACGGGATCGACCTGCGCGAGGATCCGATGACGTTGCGGCGGCTGCGGGATGCGGCCGAGCGGGCCAAGTGCGAGTTGTCGAGCGCGTTTGAGACGCTGGTCAGCCTGCCGTTCATCGCCTACGTGGACGGGGTGCCGATTCACCTTGAGGAGCGGATCGAGCGGGAGGTGTTCGAGGAGCTGGCCGAGCCGTATGTGCGTGAGACGATCGAATGCTGCGTGCGGGGGCTGCGCCAGGCGCGGGTGCGCAAGGAGGACATCACGCGCGTGATCCTGGTGGGCGGCTCGACGCGGATTCCGCTGGTGCAGGACAGCGTGGAGGACTTTTTCGGGCTGGCGCCGTTCAAGGGCATCAACCCCGACGAGATCGTGGCGCTGGGGGCGGCGATCCAGGGCGCGGTGATGAACGGTGAGCTGGAGGAGGTCGTGCTGCTGGACGTGACGCCCCACACGCTGGGGATCGAGCTGCGCGGCAACCGGCGCTCGATGCTGGTGGAGAAGAATGCGACGATCCCGATCAAGGTCCACAAGACGTTCAGCACAACCGAAGACCACCAGACCTTTGTCAACATCCACGTTTTGCAGGGCGACAGCGACAAGGCCAATGAGTGCCGGAGTCTGGGGCGGTTCACGCTTTCGGGGATCGAGGATGCGCCGGCGGGGGTGCCGCGCATCCGGGTAACCTTTTTCATCAATGCCGACGGCATCGTGGAGATTTCGGCGGCGGACTTGGCGAGCGGGGCCGAGCGCTCGCTGGTGATCAGCCATGCCTACCTGAATTCGGACCAGCGCCAGAAGACTCAGGGTGAGGGGCGGCGCAAGCGGCGGCGGCGGCGGGCGATCATGGAATCGTCCGACGGCAGCGGTGAGCTGGCGCCGGTGCGCGCGCGGCGGGAGTCGACCGAGGCGCGCCGGCGTGATCCGGCCGCCACGGGATCGGCCGGCGGCGGGGCGACCGGCACGCATGTGAATTTCGCAATGATCCACGGGGACACGGAACCGCAGCCGGTGCCGCGCCAGCCGGCGCGCAGCCGGGAGGCTGACGAACGGCAGGTGGTTGAAGCGGCGGTGGCCGGCCCGAGCGCGCCCGCAACCGAGGCCGCTGATTCAACCATCGGGCACGGGCCGCGGCGGGCGATGATACCGGCCGCGGCGGCGTTGACGCAGACGGTGACGGCGCCGCCGGCGGCCCGGGGGACGGTGCCCGCGGGTTCCCCGCCGGCAATGCCCACGCCACCGGCCACGCCCGTGACCATGCCGGTGGCTGCGTCCGCGGCGACGCCGGTGGCCGCCGATGTGGCCCCGCGTGAGGAATTGCTTGCCGAGCTGCCGGCGGAGTTGCCGGCTGAGCTGGCGCCGATGGTGGAGATCCTGCTGGAGGGGCGGCGCGACGAGAACGCCTGCCGGCTGTATCGGGACGCACGGGCGCAGTTCGCCGAGTTCTGCCAGCAGCGCTTCGACCAGATATCACTCCAGCTTCTACTGGCGCGCCTGCACCTGTTTGCCGGCGAGGCCGAGAGCTCGCTGGAGGTGCTCGAGCAGTTGCGGATGCGGCCGGAGGCCCCGACCGAGCGGATGCTGGCGGCGTATGATGAATTCTGTGCCCAAGCCCCCGATAGCCTGGCCGGCCGCGGCGAGCGAGCCGAACTGGCCGAGCAGGCGGGGCAGATCGAGCGGGCGATCGCGGACCTTGAGCTGCTGGTGGAGCCCGAGGACGCGGACCCGGCCCTGCTGGCGCGGCTGGCGGGACTCTACCGGCGCGCGCTGGGGGATCACTCCGACGCGGCGATCCAGTTCAAGCTGGTGGGGCTGCATCTGCGCCTGCGCGACATCGACGCGGCGATCACGCAGCTCCAGCAACTGGTGACGCTGCCCGACCACCGGCATCGGGCCAACAAGCTGCTGGGCCTGTGCTTCTGGCAGAAAGGGATGCGCCACCTGGCCTGGCAGAAGCTGCGCACGCTGCCCATCAATGACGAGATGAAGGACATCCTCTACCGGTTGGCCGACGACATGGACCTGCACGACGAGCTGCTGCACGCCAAGTATGCGCTGGAGCGGATCTATGAGGTCGACATCCAGTATCGGGACGTGGGGGAGCGGCTGAAGAAGCTTTCGTACCGGCTCGAGCTGCAGCGCGATGGGCGCTACGGCAGCACCCCGGCGCCGCGAACGGGGCTGGGCACGACGCTGGAGTCGGGGGGCGAGCTGGGTGGGCGCTTCGAGATCATCGAGGAGATCAACCGCGGCTCGATGGGGATCGTCTACAAGGCGCGCGACAAGATATTGGATGAGATCGTGGCGATCAAGGTGCTCAATGACTTCCTCTGCGCCGACCAGGAGGCGATCGAGCGGTTCAAGCAGGAGGCGCGCTCATCGCGGCGGCTGACCCACCAGAACATCGTGCGGATCCACGACCTGTTCGACCTGGACGGCAAAAAGTTCATCTCGATGGAGTTCATCGAGGGGGACAACTTGAAGACGCTGCTGGCGCGCAACGTGACCTTCAGCGACGACATCGCGCTGACCTACCTGTTCCAGATTTGCGAGGGGCTGGCCTATGCCCACCGGCTGCATGTGGTCCACCGCGACATCAAGCCGGCCAACATCATGATCACGGCGCGCAATCAGGTGAAGATCACCGACTTTGGCATTGCCAAGCTGCTGACCGAGCACCAGACCAAGACCGGGACGCTGATCATGGGCACGCCGCTCTACATGGCGCCTGAGCAGATCGAGGGCGGGCGGATCGACCATCGCTGCGACATCTATGCCCTGGGGATCATGCTTTGGGAGATGGTGATGGGGCACCCGCCGTTCAATGAGGGCAACATCGAGTATCAGCACGTGCACAGCCCGGTGCCCGAAATCACCCGCACGGTCAGCGAAAAGCTGCGCAAGATCATTCTGCACTGCGTGAAGAAGAGGCCGGAGGAACGATTCCAGACGGCGGAAGAGATTTTGACACGGATTGTCTGACCATGAGCCATAGCGATACCAAATACCAACTGCTGGCCGATTTCAACCCGCACCCGGACATCTGCGTGCGGCTGCTCGAGCGGCATGGGCCGTCGTTGACGGCGACCCTGGCGGGCCAGTTGCGGCTGGAAGGGTCGGCCCGCCTGCTCGAGTTCCTCGTGGAGCAGTTCGATCGCCACCATCCGCAGTGTCTGATTTTGGACTGCGCCGAGTTGAGCTTCGTGGACAGCCAGGGATTATCGATGCTGTTGCAACTGCACAAGGCGTGCCGCAACGTGGGGATCGAGCTGAGCCTGCGCGACCCCAACCCCTTCCTGCGCGACCTCTTGCGACTGACGCGGATTGACACCTACTTCCACATTTACTGATCATCAATTCTTGCGCCGGCAGGGAACGCCAGCCCCAGTTCCTAGTTCCGCCTTCAGGCGGTAGGGGCATGCCAACTTCTTCAGTATGTGTTTAAGCGTAAAAAGGGCGACATGGTCTACCCCTGTGGCTGCCACTGTGTCGCCCCCTCAGGGCTCTGATAATTTGGCCGGAATACCCTGGGTTACGCTTCGCTCACCCAGGGCTTTTGAACTGTGCCCACCCTTTCAGGGTGGAATGCGGTGACATACCCGCCACGCTAAAGACATACCACGCTTGGCCACCATATGTTGCCGCTGCCGCGGCTTTGGTTTCGAGTGGTGTTGCCCGAATATTGATGCAAAGTGGCGGGGGGTCTGGCTATGCTGGGGTTGGATTTTCTGCAAGGAGAAATGGATGAACCGGCCCATCGATACCCAGCGGTTGCGCCAGCTTGAAGAGCAGGCGCAGGAGTGCGAGCGCGAGGATGATTACGCCAGCGCGCTGGAAATCTATGAGGCGATCGACCGCGAGGGCTGGGCCCAGGTCAAGCACCTGCTGGCGATGGGGGAATGCTGCATGCGGATCCGCCAGCGCCAGAGTGCACGGCGGTATTGGACGCGGGCCTGGGAGCTTGACCCGGGCCAGAGTCGCGCCAGTGAGCTGCTGGACCGATTCTTTCCTGGCTGGGAGAAGGTCGCGGCCAGCACTCAGAGCCCGATTCCGCCAACGCCGGCCGTGAAGGCGGGCGGGCTGAGCGTGGAGATGATCCAGCCGACCAAACCCGCTCCCGCGCCGGCGCGGGCGGCCGCCCCGCCGGCGCCCGAGCAAGATTGGCTGGCAAATCAGCTGAGCGGCCAGAGTAAAATGATCCCCAACAATGGCGGGCCGGCCGGGCAGGACGTTGGTGAACCGCAGCCGGTGGAGGCGCGGGTGGAAAACCGCGTCAACTGGAGCTACATCATGGCGGATGCCAGCGAGGAAGCGGCCTCCTCGCGGCGCAAGACGCCTCCCCCCGCCCGGGCTGCCCAATGATCCTGAAGATGAGCTTCAAAAGGAACGCATCATGATGAATGGGTGGCGGCCCTTTGGGTTGTGTTTTGTATTGTGGCTGGGCGTGGCGGCTTGTGCCTTTGCCGAGGATGGTTATGATCTTTGGCTGCGCTACCGGCCGATCGAGGACCCCGAGCGGCTCGAGGCCGTCGGCGAGCTTTTTCAGGGTTTGCTGATCGAGGGGCGGTCGGCGACGCTGGCGGCGGCGGGCGAGGAACTGCGGTTGGGGCTGGGGGGGCTGCTTGGGCGTGAGCTGCCGCCGGCGGAGCGCGCGGCGGGCGAGGGGCTGCTGATTGCCGGCACGCCGGCGGACTCGCCGCTGATTGCGCGGCTGGGGCTGGATCAGCGGTTGGCCGAGGTCGGGACCGAAGGGTTTTTGATCTTCTCGCTGACGGTCGAGGGGCGGCCGGCGACGGTCATCGCGGCCAACGAGCAGATCGGCGTCCTCTATGGTGCGTTTCACCTGCTGCGGCTGGTCCAGACCGGCGAGGAGCTGGCCGGGCTGAGGATCGCCACGGCGCCGCGCATCGGCATCCGGATGCTCAACCACTGGGACAACGTCACGCCGCGGCCGAGCGCGGGAACCGACCCGAGCGGGACGGTGACGCGGGGCTACGCGGGCGCCTCGATCTGGAACTGGGACGAGTTGCCGGGCCGGATCGACCCACGGATGATCGACTACGCGCGCGCCAATGCCTCATTGGGGATCAACGGGACGACTCTCAACAATGTCAATGCGGAGGCGCTCAGCCTGAGCGCGGAGTATCTGGCGAAGGCGGCGGCGCTGGCCAATGCCTTCCGGCCTTACGGCATCCGGGTTTATTTGAGCGCGCGTTTCACCGCGCCGATGGAGCTGGGAGGACTCAAGACGGCGGACCCGCTGGATGCGGGGGTTCAGGCCTGGTGGCGGGCCAAGGCCGACGAGATTTATAGTCTGATCCCGGACTTTGGCGGCTTTGTGATCAAGGCGAACTCGGAGGGGCAGCCGGGGCCGGAAGATTATGGGCGCAGCCATGTGGATGGGGCGCAGTTATTGGCCGATGCGCTGGCGCCCCACGGCGGGGTGGCGATCTGGCGGGCGTTCGTCTATGACGGCGTGGCCCAGGGGGAGGGTCGCCCCGACCGGATCACGCAGTCGTATGATGCCTTCAAGCCGCACGACGGGCAGTTCCGCCCCAACGTGTTCGTGCAGGTCAAGAGCGGGCCGTTGGATTTCCAGCCGCGCGAGCCGGTTCATCCGCTGTTTGGGGCGATGCCGCGCACCCCGCTGATGATGGAGTTCCAGATTACGCAGGAGTACCTTGGCCAGTCCAACTTCCTGGCCTATCTGGGGACGATGTGGCAGGAGATTTTGAGTTTCGACACGCACGCGCGCGGGGCGGGCTCGACGGTGGGTTGCGTGATCGACGGCAGCCTCGACGGCCAGAGCCGGACGGGCATTGCCGGGGTGGCCAATATCGGGCGCGACCGCAACTGGTGCGGGCATTTGTTTGGGCAGTCCAACTGGTATGGCTTCGGGCGGCTGGCGTGGGACCACGAGCTGGACAGCCGGGTGATCGCCGAGGAGTGGACGCGCATGACCTTCGGCAATGACCCGGAGGTGGTGGCGACGGTGGTCGGGATGATGATGGATTCATGGGAGATCGTCGTGGACACCAAGACGCCGCTGGGGTTGCCGATCATGTGCGAGCGCGGGAACCATTACGTGCCGGCGCCGCAGATCCGGCAGGATTATCACCGGGCAACCGCCGACGCGATCGGGTATGACCGCACCCGCGGCGGGAGCAAGGCGGTGGACCAGTATCATCAGCCGCATGCCGACCGCTTCAACCATCTGGCGACATGCCCGGAGAAATATCTGCTCTGGTTTCACCACGTCTCCTGGGACCACCGGATGGCTTCGGGGCGGACGCTGTGGGAGGAATTGTGCGCGCGTTACGAGGCGGGCGCGGAGGGGGCGGTCGAACTGGCGCGGCGCTGGGAAGGCCTGCGCGGCCGGATCGACGATGGGCGCCACACCGAGGTCGCGGCGAAGCTGGAGGTGCAGCAGCGCGACGCCGCGCTGTGGCGCGACACCTGCCTGGGGTATTTTCAAAAGGTCAGCGGCCGACCGCTGCCGGCGAGCCGGAACCGTTCAATTCCGCAGTAAAGGAACCGTCGATGAAACTGGGCCTTGGCCTATACCGCCACATGCTGACGGCGGAGAATTATCGATTCGCGCGCCAGTGTGGCTGCACTCAGATCGTCGCGCACCTGGTCAATTACTTTGACCGCGAGCCACGGCTGCCGGGCGTGGCGCCCAACGGCTGGGGGCGGGCGGGCGATCCGGATCGGCTGTGGAGCGAACAGGAGCTGGTCGAACTGCGAGAGGGGATCGAAGCGGAGGGGCTCGAGCTGGCGGCGATCGAGAATTTCGACCCGGCCCACTGGCACGACGTGCTGCTGGACGGACCGCGCAAGGCCGAGCAGATGGAGAACATCAAGGAGCTGATCCGGCGGGCGGGGGCGGCGGGCATCCCGGTGCTCGGGTATAATTTTTCGATCGCGGGGGTCTGGGGGCACGTGCAGGGGCCGTGGGCTCGCGGCGGGGCGGAATCGGTCGCGTTCCTGGGCGCGGAGGGTCCGGCCGAGGAGGCGATCCCGCAGGGCATGGTCTGGAACATGGTGCATGACGAGGCGGCGCTGGAGACGGGGGCGCCCCAGCCGCTGGTGAGCCACGAGCAGCTCTGGGAGCGGCTGGAGGGATTCCTGCGGGAGGCGGTGCCGGTGGCCGAACAGGCGGGGGTGCGGCTGGCGGCCCACCCGGACGACCCGCCGATGCCGACGCTGCGCGGGCAGGCACGGCTGGTTTATCAACCGGGGCTCTACCAGCGGCTGCTTGACATCCGCCCGAGCCGATCCAACGCGCTGGAGTTCTGCCTGGGTTCGCTGGCCGAGATGACCGAGGGCGACATCTACGAGACGGTCGAGCAGTATGCGCGCCAGGATGCGATCGCCTACATCCATTTCCGCAACGTGCGGGGCAAGGTGCCGCACTACCACGAGGTGTTCGTGGACGAGGGGGACGTGGACATGCTGCGCGTGGTGCGGATCCTGCGCGAGTGCGGTTATGATGGGGTGCTGATCCCGGATCACACCCCGCAGATGACCTGCGGGGCGCCGTGGCACGCGGGGATGGCCTATGCGCTGGGATTCATGCAGGCGGCGCTGCGGGGGGCGTAAGGGCAGGTCATAGGATCAAGAGCGAAGGGGATGCAAGAGGGTGGATCAGGCAACGTATCAGCAGGTGGGGGAGAAGAGTCAGTCGCCGTTCCGGCTTGATGGGCAACTGGCTTTGGTGACCGGCGGGGGGACGGGGATCGGGCTGGCGATCGCGCGCGAGATGCTGGCGGCGGGGGCGCGGGTGGTGCTGACGGGGCGGCGCGAGCAGGTGCTTTGCGAAGCCTGCGACGGGCTGGGCGAGGGGGCGGTGTGGCGGACGCATGACGTGACCGATTACGCGGGGGCGGGGCCGCTGGTGGCGGAGCTGGAGCGCTCGCTGGGCCCGATCGACATCCTGGTCAACAACGCCGGCATGCACATGAAGAAGGACCCGCTGGCGACGGGCGAGGAGGAGTTCGCGCGCGTGGTGGAGACGAACATCATGGGTTCGTTCGCGATGACGCGCCACTGCGCGCGCTCGATGGTGGAGCGCGGCCGCGGCTCGGTGATCTTCATCACCTCGATGGCGGCGATGTTCGGGCTGCCGCTGGTGCCGGCCTACAGCGCGGCCAAAAGCGGGATGACGGGGCTGATGCAGTCGCTGGTGATGGACCTGTCGCCGCGCGGGGTGCGGCTCAATGCGATCGCGCCGGGGTTCATCGTGACCGAGATGATGCGTTCGGCGGTCGAGAGTGACCCGGGGCGCAAGGCGCGCATCCTGGCGCGCACGCCGCAGGGGCGATTTGGCGATCCGGTGGAGGTGGCGCATGCGGCGGTCTTCCTGTCCTCGCCGGCGGCCAGCTTCATCACGGGTGTGGTGCTGCCGGTTGATGGTGGCATGAACATGGCGTTCTAAAGGAGTCACGAGAGAGCAGGATGATGAGCATGACCCGCGGAAGGTTCCTGGTGGGGCTGCTGGTGGCCGTGGCGGGCGTGGGCTGCGGCGGGCCGGGCTTGTCGCGTCCGGTGACGATCCGTTATGCCACCTCGATCGAGGAGGTTCACCCGACGGTGACGGCGATGAAGCGCTTCGCGGAGCGGCTGGAGGAGTTGTCGGGTGGTGAGCTGCGGGTGGAAGTGCGGACGCGATTTGGGGCCAATGGCCACGAGCTGCTCGAGGCGTGCCGGCAGGGACAGATCGACATGGGGGTGGTCACGGCGAGCACGCTGGCGCAGCAGGTGCCGCTGGCCAACATCTTCACGATGCCGTTCCTGTTTCGCGACGAGGCGCACCTGGCGGCGGCGATGGCGGACGAGCCGGGGCGGCGGCTGCGCGAGGAGGCGCGGCGCGTGGCGGGGCTGAGAATTACCGGCTTTTACACCGCAGGCATGCGAAGCATTACCACGCAGGGCGGCCCGATCCGGCGGCCCGAGGACCTGCGTGGGCTCAAGATCCGCGTCATGGAGTCGGAGATGATGGTGGAGACGCTGACGGCGATGGGCGCCAGCGGTATCCCGATGAATTATGGCGAAATTTATGGGGCGCTCCAGCGGGGGGAACTGGACGGCTGGGAGAACAACGCCAACACGATCCTTAACGCGCGGACCATTGAGACCGGCTGCAACCACCTGGCTTGGACGCGCCACCTTGCGATGCCGGACCTGGCTTTTGCCTCGCTGGGGTTTTATGAGCGGCTGACGCGGACGCAGCGGGCCTGGCTGGAGCAGGCGATGGCCGAGACGACCGCCGAACAGGGGGAGCAGTGGCGGCGCAACGAGGCGGAGGCGGTGGCGCAGTTGGAGGCGGCGGGGATGCGCTGCAACGAGGTCGAGCGCGAGGCGTTCGCCGGCCGGATGCAGGCGCTTTATGAGCGCGCATTCTTGCGTCAGGGTCGCGAGTTTGAGGAATTGTTTCTCCTGATCCGGGAGATGTAAGCCCCGCGCCCCCGAAAGAGGAAGCTGATGGAGCGACCGTGGAAGGATGACACCGAGCTGTTCGGGCTGATCAAGCGCGAGCTGTTTACGGCGGTCGTCGGCGACGTGATGGACCGGCTGGGGCTGACCCACCAGTTCCTGCCGCCGGGGATCGGCCCGCTGCGCGAGGACATGGTGGTGGCGGGGCGGGCGATGCCGGTGCTCGAGGCGGATGTCTTCAGCGAGCGGATCGAGGGCGGGGCGGGGCCGCTGGCCCACAAGCCGTTCGGGCTGATGCTGGAGGCGCTCGACGACCTGAAGCCGGGCGAGGTTTATGTGGCGGCGGGGGCCTCGCCGCGCTATGCGCTCTGGGGCGAGCTGATGAGCACGCGCGCGCTCAAGCTGGGGTGCGCGGGGGCGGTGGTGGACGGCTACTCGCGCGATACCCCCGGGGTGCTGCGGCTGAATTTTCCGACCTTCTCGATCGGCCGCTATGCGCAGGACCAGGGGCCGCGCGGCAAGGTGATCGACTTCCGCACGGCGGTGGAGATCGGCGGCATCCGCATCGAGCCGGGGAACATCATCTTTGGCGATCTGGACGGGGTGCTGGTCATCCCGCGGGCGGCCGAGGAGGAAGTGATCCGGCTGGCGCTGGAGAAGGCGCGGGGCGAGAAGCTGGTCGCGCGGGCGATCGCCGACGGCATGGGAGCGGTCGAGGCGTTCGAGAAGTTCGGGATTATGTAAGTCGGGTGCGCAGCGGAAGCCGCGGAAACGGATGAAAATGCAAAAAGTCGGGCCCGGAGGCCCGACTTTTTGGTTAAGGCGTAAGTGAAATGGTCGGGGCGACTGGACTTGAACCAGCGACCTCTCGCACCCCAAGCGAGCGCGCTACCAGGCTGCGCCACGCCCCGACAGGGGACCGAACTTAAGAATTTACCAGATGGGGCGCCCAATGCAAGCGCTTTTACATTTTCAGGAAAAATTCCGTGTTTTGGCGGGGCGGGCGGTGAAATCGGATTGACCGACCCGCCGCCGGGGCTGACAATGGCGCGTCATGATGCTCTCGGTCCTCATCAACACTTACGAACGCCCGCGCCAGCTCTCGCGTTGCCTGGAGGCGCTCGCGCGTCAGAAGCAGGCCGATCCGTTCGAGGTGGTGGTGGTCGATGACGGCGGGCGGATCGACCTGTCGGCGCTGCGGCGCGTCTGGGGCGAGCAGCTGGATTTGCAGTGGCACCGGATCGGGCATGGCGGGCGCTCGGCGGCGCGCAATCATGGGATCGCGGCGGCGCGCGGCGAGCGGCTGCTGCTGCTGGGGGACGACGTGATCGTGCGGCCGGGCTGCCTGGCGCGCCACCGTGCGATCGAGGACCCGCTGGTGGCGCTGGTGGGGCCCTATCCATGGGAGTCGCTGGCGGGATCGGCGCCCTTCCGGCGCTGGGCCGAGCCCAATCCGCAGGACGACATCGCCGACCCGGCCCATGCGGGCTGGCTGCATTTCGCGACTGGGAACCTGTCGGCGAGCCGGGCGACGCTGGAGCGGCTGGGCGGGTTTGACGAGCGGTTTACCTGCTACGGCTGGGAGGATCTCGACCTGGGGCTGCGGTTGGAACGGATTGGTGGGCGCGTGGTCTTTGACCCGGCCGCGCGCGCCGTGCATGAGCACCCGCCGATGACGCGGGCCCAGCTCTGGCGGCGCGAGCGCGAGATGGGCCGCAGCGCCTGGCTGTTTGCCGACAAATGGGCGGCCGAGGCTCCGGCGGCGGTCGCGGCGATGAAGTTCTGGAACGACCCGGCGGCGTTGGCGCCCCCGCCGGCCTGGCGCACGGCTCTGGGCGAGCGACTGATCGGGCTGGCGGAACGGTTCGCGCCGGGGAGCGAGATCAACCGGCGGCTCTATGAGCGGATGATCTGGTCGCAGCGGCTGGCGGGGGTGGCCGAGCAGTGGCGCGAGAGCCAGGGCGGCGGGGCGGGATGAGCGAGTCGCGCTGCAGCGTCGGCCTGCTGAGCTGGAACGCGGGCGAGGATGGCCGGGCCTGCGTGCGTTCGCTGCTGGCCCAGGACGAGCCGATCGAGATTCTTTGGACCGACAATGGCTCGACCGACGGCACGGTGGGGCGGCTGCGGGCGGAGTTCCCGGAGCTTCCGGCGCCGGTTGTCAACGAGCGGAATCTGGGATTCTGCGCCGGCCACAACGCGATGCTGGCGCGCTGCCCGACGCGCTATTACCTGGCGCTCAACCAGGATGTCGTGCTGGCGCCCGATTACGTGCGGCGGGTGTGCGACTGTCTCGATGAGGAGCCCGGGCTGGCGCTGGCATCGGGGTTGATCCTGCGCGGCCGGGGCGAGCCCGGCGAGTCGATCATCTATTCGGCGGGGCTGGTGTGGCCGCGGGCGCGGTTCCCGTTCGAGCTGGGGATGGGCCGCGAGGCGACCCCGGCCGAGCGCGGCCGGCGGCGCGTGCCGGGGGTCACCGGGGCGGCGATGATCCTGCGGGTGGAGGCCTGCCGGGCCGTCGCGCTGGCGCCGGGTGAGATCCTGCCGGAAGATTTTTTTGCCTATCATGAGGAGCTGGACCTGGCGCTGCGGCTGGCGCGGGCGGAGCAGGGGTGCGGGGTCGAGGGCGCGGCGGTGGCGTGGCACGTCGGGCAGGGCTCGGGCGGGATTCGGCAGCGGCCGATCCGGGCGAGGTACTTCGCCAACCACTGGCTGCTGGCGCTGCGCCACGAGGGCTGGGGCAAGCTGGCGCGCGAGCTGCCCTGGCTGATAAGGGGGGAGCTGCGCCACTGGCTGCCGCGCTACCTGCACAGTCCGCTGGCGGCGGTGGCGGGCGCGGCTGACGCGCTTCGGCGGGCGCCCGCGGCGCGACGGGCCTATCGGGAGCTGGAGCGGCGCCACGGCCCGAGCCGGGACCGGATCGCCCGTTTTCAGCGCTGGTCGGCGGAGCTGCTGCGGGGCAGGTGAGGCCGCGCAAAAACTGAGCATGCCCCGGTGGGACATGCTCAGCTCACGCTTGGGATGGTTCTCAACCGCGGGCGGTCAGTCGCCCAGCGGGGTGATGGCGATGTTACGGAACTGGATCGGGGCGCCCTCGCTTTGCAGGCCGATGTGGCCGCTGCGGACGGATGCGCCGCTGACGCGGTTCTGCTCGACACCGTTGACGAAGATGATGATGGTGTCGCCGGCGCAGATGATCTCGGCGCGGTTCCACTCGCCGACGGGGGACTCGCTGCTCTCCTGGACCTTGGGCAGGCGGCGGGTGGCGGGATCGGGCTGCTCGCGGACGGTCGCGCCATCCATCAGGATCACGTCACCGGCGTTGCCGGCGCGCAGCTGCGATTCGATGCAGCGGGGCCAGATTTTGTCATCAGGCAGCATGTGGAGCAGGATGCCGGAGTTGCCGGGCTCGCCGAGCCAGCGCCACTCAACCACCAGCCGATAGTTCTCGAAGGCGTTGGCGGTGCGGATGTAGCCGTTGGGCCGGCCGGAGGCCTGGATGAAGCCGTCCTGCACGGTGAAGGTCTGCTCGGCAACCGGCGCATCGGACTCGGCCAGATGGATTTTCCAGCCATCGAAGTTGCGGCCATTGAAGGCCTGCGCCTGCTGTTGACGGGCGCAACCGGCCAGCAGCAGCGCCAGAAACGAAAAAAGAAGAATCCCACGCATCAGGGCACCTCCCACCAAATTTGAGCGACGTCCCATTTGAACCGCGATCGCGGCGGGATACAAATTATTTTTTCGCGAAACGCGGGCGGCTTCGACCCTTCATGTTTTTGGTTGCCACGACTGGGCGGGGCGCCGTCAGATGCTTGGGGCGACGATCTTCTTTTCCTTCTTGGCGGGCTTGCGGCCGCGCTCGCTGGCCAGGGCGACGATGTTCATGGCGTGGCTGGTGGCCTCGATGGCGGCGACGAGCTGATCGCTGTTGACGCCGCGGGTCTTGATGCCGCCCTCCCAGAGGATGGTCGTCTCCACCAGCGCGTCGGTCTTGCCGCCGGGGGGGATGCGGACGGTGTAGTCGATCAGGCGTGGCAGGGCGAAGCCGAGGGTGCCCTCGAGGGTGCGCAGGGCCTTGACGAAGGCATCGTAGCCGCCGTCGCCGGTGGCGGTGGCCTGGAATTCCTTGTCGCGGTAGCGGGCGAGGATCGAGGCGGCCGGGCGCAGGCCCTTGTTGCTGACGACCATGAAGTCCTTGATCTCGAAGACCCGCTCCTCGGGGGCCTCGAGCACGTCGGAGATGATGAAGGGCAGGTCCTCGGCGGTGATCGTCTTCTTCATGTCGGCCAAGCCGACGATCTTGTCGAGCAGCAGCTTCTTCTGGTCGGCCGTCAATTCGATGCCGAGCTTGGCGAGGTTGAAGTCGAGGCTGGCCTTGCCCATCAGCTTGCCCATGGCATAGGTGCGCTTGCGGCCGAAGCGGTCGGGGGTGAGGCGGCTGACGTAGAGGCTGCCCTTCTTGTCGCCGTCGGCGTGGATGCCGGCGGTCTGGGTGAAGACGTCCTCGCCGGTGATCGGCTTGTTCCAGGCGATGCGCTTGCCGGTGAAGACCTCGGTGAGGCGGCCGACCTCGGCCAGGCGCTTCTCGACGATGGAGCTGCGCATGCCGTAGAAGTCGCGGGCGGCGACGACGACCTCATCGAGGGGGGAGTTGCCGGCGCGCTCGCCCAGGCCGTTGATCGTGACGTGCAGCGCGCGCACGCCGGCGCGCAGGGCGGCCATGCAGTTGGCGGTGGCGAGGCCGTAGTCGTTGTGGCCGTGGAAGTCGAACCACTGGCCGGGATAGCGCGCGACGAGGGAGGCGATGAAATCGTAGACCTGCAGGGGCTGGAGCAGGCCGAGGGTATCGGGCAGCATGATGCGGCGGAAGGGGAGCTGGCGCAGGCCGTCGATCATGGCGTGGACGTGGTCGGGGGAGTCGAGCATGCCGCCGGACCAGTCCTCGAGGTAGACGTTGAACTCGACGCCGCGCGAGGCGCCGTAGCGGACGGTGCGCTCGATGTCGGCGAGATGCTCGGCGCATTTCTTGCCGAGCTGCTTTTCGCAGTGCTTGCGCGAGCCCTTGGTGAGCAGGTTGATGACGCGGCCGCCGGCGGCCTCGACCCAGTCCACCGAGGCCTTGTGGTCGACGAAGCCCAGGACCTCGATGCGCTCGAGCATTCCGGCGCGGCGGGCCCAGTCGCAGATCGAGCGCAGGGTGGCGTGCTCGCCGTCGCTGACGCGGGCGGAGGCGACCTCGATGCGGTCGACCTTGAGGGTCTCGAGCAGGGCACGGGCGATGGCGAGCTTCTCCTCGGCCAGAATCGAGACGCCCTCGGTCTGTTCGCCGTCGCGCAGGGTGGTGTCCATCACCTCGAACTGACGATGGGGGGTCATCTCGCTGGCGGGTCGCTGTTTCATGGGTGCCGTCGCTTGCCTTGAAAAATGGCCGTTTTTCCGCCCCGGCGGGGTTGTTCGCAGGCGCCGCCGCGGTGGGAACGGGTTCGCCACATTCTAAACCCCTGGGGGAGGGGCCTCAATGCAATTCTGGCGCAAGCGCCGCCCGCGTTTTTGTCGCAAAGACGCGAAGCATGATCCAGAGGACGCAAAGGGGGAGGAGAGTATTCAGACCTTCAAGTTGGGCTTTTCGAATTTCACATCGGCGGCGGCGAGCTGTTGCTCGACGGCGACCAGCACGCGCTCGGTGGCGACCTGGTCCTGGCAGTGGGGGGACTTATCGCAGGCGCGGCGGTAGCAGGGGGCGCAGTCGATCGTGGTGACGACCTTGGCGCCGCGGCCATACATCTCAATCTCGGGGGCGCTGGTGGGGCCGAAGATGGCGACGGCGCGCCGGCCGGTGGCGAGCGCCAGGTGCATGGCGAGGGTATCGCCCGAGACGACCACCGCGCAGCGCTCGATGAGCGCGGCGAAGGCGCCCAGGTCGAGGTCGCCGCCGGCGGTCAGCACCGTGGCGCCGGCCTTGCGGGCGGCGGCGGCGATCCGCTCCATGAGGGCGGTCTCGTCGGGGCCGCCAAGGAGGACCGGCCGCAGGTGGGGATGCTGGTGAGCCAGCTGGAGGATCAGGTCGACGTAGCCCTGCTCGCGCCAGGCCTTGTTGGCGAAGACCGCCCCCGCGCCGGCGTTGAGCCCGAGCAGGACTTGGCCGGGGCGGGCACCGATTTGCTCGAGCCGCTGGGCGGCGCTGGCGCGATCGGCGGGGGTAGGCTCGATGCGGTAAGGCTGGCCGCGCCACTCCAGCCCGAGCGCCTCGTGGATCAGCTGGGGATAGCTCTTGCGGTTGCGGTGGAACTTCTCATCGTCGTCGAGGCCGAGCCGGAAGTAGTCGTGGGCCTGCTCGTTGAGCGGGTAGACGGTGCCGTAGCGCGAGACGCCGATGCCGAGCCGCTGCCCGGCGCGCGGCAGGAGGGCGGCGGCGGCGGGGCCGGGCTCCTTGTCCAGGCTCAGCACGAGGTCGAAATGCTCGACGGCGAGATGGGCAAGGGCCTCGGCGCCAAAAGTCAGGACGCGGTCGACGCCGGGCATGCGCTCGACCAGCGGGCGGGCGGCGGGCGAGGTCAGCCAGGTGACGTGGGGCGGGTCGTCGGACTGCGTCAGGGTGGGGAGCAGACAGGCGGTGCGGACGACGTCGCCGAGGGCGGCGAGCTTGACGATCAGCACGCGCCGGCCCATCGGGGCGTAGTGGGGGCAGCCTTCGCAGAGGCGCGCGAAACTGCAGGGACGGTCGCCGCGGAAGTGGCGGCAATCGAGATGAAGAAACAGTCCCTGTGCCGGTGGAAGGTTCATTTGCTAGAATCTAAAGTGATGGATGGTGCCGCCCAAGTAAAGCTGAATCAGCGGCTTGGGTCTCAATGAGATTCTTGATCGCTTTGGGATGAGTTGCAATGGGAAAGATCAAGCGCCGCAGTTACCGCCTGGCGCGCCGCGGTCGCATTCTGTTCGTGAGCGGGCTGTTGGCGATGCTGCCGATGGTGGTGACGTTCTATCTGGTTTGGTGGATCGGGGCGGGGGTGGACATGGCGCTGCGGCGGGTCTTGCCCGAGACCGTGGAGCATATCCCGGGGCTGGGTATCCTGACGGCGCTGGTGCTGATTCTGCTGGCGGGACTGTGGGTCAACCTGTGGCTGGGCCAGCGCCTGCTCGACCTGGCCGATTATCTGCTCAACCGGATTCCAGTGGTGCGGGCGGTCTATGGCTCGACGCGGGACCTGCTGGACCTGGTGACGCATTCGCGCCAGCAGGAGTTCAACCAGGTGGTGACGCTCGACATCGGTGGCATGCGGATGTTCGGGTTCGTCACGCGCGAGGACCTGGAGGGGCTGCCCGAGGGGGTGGCCGAGCCGGGGATGGTGGCCATCTACCTGCCGATGGCCTATCAGATCGGGGGCTATACGATTCTGGTGCAGCGCGACCGGCTGCATGCGGTGGATATGTCGCTGCAGTCGGCCCTGCGTTTCATCCTGACGGCGGGGGTATCCAAGGAGACGATGGAAAACGGCACGGCCAGCGACCGGATGGCCGAGCAGACGCGCGTGCTGACCGAGCGTCAGAAGGACAAGCTGCGCCAGGACGGGGGAACGAAGCCACCCGAGATCGGGGATGGCATATGAGTGAAAGGGTGCAAGGACGGAAGAGCTGACATAAAATGAGGCGAGCTCAAACAGCACCCGAAGTGATGGAGCGAGTGATGGCCAGTGACATGATTCATGAGTTTCTCAAGGCGCGGCCGGTGGCGGTGGTGGGGGCCTCCAACAACCGCTCAAAGTATGGCAACATCATCCTGCGCGATCTGCGTGGGCGCGGTTGGCGCGATGTCTACGCGGTCCATCCGGCGCAGGCGGTCATCGAGGGTGAGCCGGGGTATCCGTCGCTGGCGGAGTGCCCGCGCCGGCCGGAACTGGCGGTTCTGGTGGTGCCGTCGGCGGTGGGGGTGCGGGTGGTGGAGCAGGCGGCGGAACTGGGCGTGGGACGCATCTGGCTGCAGCCGGGGGCGGACTCACCGGAGGTGATCGAACGGGCGCGCCAACTGGGGCTGCGGACGGTGCAGGCCTGCATCATGGTGCAGGCCGAGCGGATGGGGGCCTGACCGGGGCAAGGCGCCCTTGCCGGTGCTTGTGATCGGGACGCGAATCGACTATAAGGTATGGAACGACCGCCCGCCGACGCGGCGGTTTACAAGTTGTTCCTGGATAAAAAAATGTTTGAGTTTCTGCGCCGCAAGCCTGCCGCTCCCGCCGAACCGGCTCCCCGTCCGCCCGATGCGCGCCCGCTGATCGCGTTGATCGAGGACGAGGAAGATATCCTCCAACTGCTGACCATGGCCATGGAGCAGGCCGGCTGGGAGGTGGCCGTGGCCAGGGACGGCATACTGGGGTTGGAACTGGTGCGCCGGCGCCGGCCCGACCTGGTGGTGCTCGACATCAAGATGCCGCGGATGAATGGATATCAGGTGCTGACGCGGCTGCATCTGGACTCGACGCTGGTCCGAATCCCGGTGATCGTGATGACGAGCCAGGCGGCCGGGGAAAAGCTCAGCGACGAGGAATGGGCGCGCCGGCTGCGGGTCAATCGCTTTATTTCGAAGCCGTTTTCGCCCGAACAAATGGTTGAGCTGGTCCGCGAGGAGCTGGGGCGGCCCACCTCACCTCAACCGTAATCGGCCGGCACTCGGGTGTGGCAACGGGTTGCGCCCAAACCGCCCCGCAAGGGTCAATCCCTCAAAAACCGATACTTCAGGATCACCCACAGCGAGGCGAAACCGTCGGCCCAGTAGATCTTCTTGCCCTCGGCCTTGCCGCGCGGCTCATAGTAGATCGGAATTTCGACGATCCGGTTGCCGCGCTTGATCAGCTTGACCGCGAGCTCGACGGTAAAGGCGAAATGGTTGTTCTCCAGCGGCATGTCGCGCACCGCCGCCAGCCGAAAGACCTGATAGCAGGTCTCGACGTCGGTCAGCTTGGTTCTGAAAAAAAAGTTCACCGCAATGTTGATGACGCGGTTGCCCCAGTATTGCAGGAACGTCATCTTCGGCCGCCCCGAGAGGAACCGCGAGCCGAAGACGACCTCGCAGCGTTCCGCCTCCAGCGGCTCGATCAGCGCCGGATAGTCGGCCGGGTCCAGCTCCAGATCGGCGTCCTGAAAGATGACGATCTCGCCGCGCGCCACCGCCAAGCCTTCCTTGATGGCGCGGCCGCGCCCGCGCGGGGCCGGCTCATAGATGACGCGCGTGCGCTCGCGGCGCGCCTCCTCGGCCAGCAGCTCGCGTGTGCCGTCGGTGCTGCCGCCGTCGACGACGATGATTTCCATGTCGATCGGCACCGCGCGCACACGCTCCAGAATCTCGCGAATGGTGCGCGCCTCATTGTAGACCGGCACGATGACCGAGAGCTTGACCGGCGCCCCTTGGGTCATCAGAACCGGCTGGCTCCAAACTGATTGTCCTCGCTCTTGCAGGTCGCGACCACGTCGATGCCGACACGTGCGCCCAGCGGCAGGCCGGCCACCTGAACCGCCGTGCGCGCCGGCGGCTCGAAGTTGAAATGCTCGGCGTAGACTTTGTTCACCGCCGCCATGTCGCCCGGATCGACATAGTAGACCCCGACCCGCACGACGCGCGCAATCGCCGAGCCCACCGCCTCAAGGATCGCCTCGACGTTCTTGAGCGTGCGCTCGGCCTGGGCCGCCGTGTCGCCGCCGACCAGTTGGCCGGTCTGGGGGTCGAGCGCAATCTGCATCGAAAGGAAAACCTGGTTGCCGCTCTTGATCGCCTGACTGTAGGGCCCGACCGGCCGGGGCGCGGTCGAGGTCTCGACGATGGTCCTGTGCTCGTTCATCGGCTGGCCTCCGTGAGCGTTTTCGATTGGATATCTTCTTGATCTTCCGAGCGCGTTCCCCGCAGGGGTGCCAGCGCCGCCACGAGGCATCCGGCCCCCGCCGCCACAAGCGGCACCGATGCGTCCAGCGGCAAGCCAACCAGCCACGCCGGAACCAGCGCCAAGGGCGCCGCCACGGCCGCCGCCATCGCCGTCAGGAGCGACTCGGGTAAACCGGGTGTGGGCAGGCGACGGAGCGCCAGGCTGCCGGCCAGACCCACCAGCAGCAGGAAGATGCCCAGCCCGCCCGTGAAGGCCTGATAAAGCCGCTTGTGCTCCGCCAGCGGGCGAGCGTCATGGAACGCCAGCCAGCCGCCCTGGTCTTCGACTTGATAAATCAATGGCTGGAGCGGCGTCAGGGGATTGCGTGGGCGCAACTCGAGCATCCACGGCATCCAGCCCGACTCCGGCGGCAGCACCTGCTCGAGCAGTCGCCCCGGCATGCGCTGACTGATCAAATCGGCCTGTTCCGCGGGCGCCAGCCATGTGGCGATCATGCTCTCGCCGGACAGCGTAGCCGCCGCCTCGCGCCGCTCCGGCTCGCTCAGGTTGCGCTCGGGCACCAGCAGCACGACATTGTGGCGCCCCAGGTGGGCATGCCAACTGCTCATCGCCAGCCAACCGGCGCCCGCCGCGAGCCCCATCACCAGCGCCACCAGCAGCGTGACCCAGGGGCGCGGCCGCCCAAGCGATGAAACCCATGATGATGACGGCCCATGATCCATGCGCGCCCAAGGCCCCTCCCGGCCATGTTATAGAGTGCATCGCCGCGCCCGGCGACGCCACATCGAAATCAGTTGGAAGAATATTTTGGGTTGCGTCGCGGTTGATCGGATTCAAAACCCGCCCCAGCACGTCACTCAAAAGGGCGGGATTGGATCCTCTCTGAACACCTATCTTTCGTTTTCTTGTTATCCTGCGAAGTTTCTGCCGCCCCTTCATGGCTCTGATGAACTGGGCGCTGGACCGGGGGTTCCCTGCGGTCACCCCCGGCTACTCGCGGTCGCCCCTTCGGGGCTGGGTTTTTGACGGAATGGGTAGGGAAACAACCCGAGGCTTTCAGTCCCCAACTCCGATCCTCATCCAAGTTGATTACTTTGCGCTTTCTCTGCGTCCTCTGCGCCTTGGCGGTTCAATCTTCTGATCTGCTCGCCGCTGCGGGCGAATCACCCCCCCAGAGGCTGCCCCGCATGCAAGGCCATCTCGCCAAAGCAGGTCGTGCCGGCTTCAATCTTGCGTCCGTAGCGACTGACGTCGACGTAGGGGTAGACCAGACTGTTGCGGCCGACGCGGATGCCATCATCGATCTCGGCGCCCTTGCCGATGACAACCGTGCCGCGGCTCATCAGGTCGGGGCGGATGTCGTTGGGCTTCTCGCCCAGCTCGGGGTCGCCGATGACCGCCCCGCGGCCGATCCGGCAGTGCTTGTCGATGATCACGTCCTCGAGCACCGCTCCGCTCTCGACGGTCACGTCGTGCAGCAGGATCGAGCGGTGGACGCGCGCCCCGCGTCCGATCCTCACGCCGGGGGAGAGAATCGACTCCGTCACCTCCCCCTCGACAACCACCCCGCGGCTCAGCAGCGAGCGCCGGGCCGAGCCCTCGGCGATGCGCGCCGGGTGCTGCTTGGCCAGCGGGATCTGGTCCATGTTGGTGCGCAGCCCCCAGCCCGCGATGTCGAGCGGCGAGGCCGGGTCCAGCGCTTCCATTGATGTATCCATGTAGGCCGGGATCGTGCCGACGTCGCGCCAGTAGCCATCGAAGTCATAGTTATAGACCGGCTCGCCCCGGTCGATCAGCCGGGGGATGATGTCGCCGCCGAAGTCATGGCGCGAGTCAGGGTCGGCTTGGTCCTCCTGCAGGGCCTCGATCAGTCCCGGCAGGTCGAAGATATAGATGCCCAGCGAGGCCTTGTTGCTCAGCGGGTTCTTCTTGGGCTTCTCCTGAAAGCGCACGATGCGACCCGAGCCGTCGCAGACCATCAACCCAAAGCGGCTGGTGTCCTCCCAGGGCACTTCCTGGGTGGCCAGCGTCAGGCGCGCCTTTTGCGCCCGGTGCATCTCGAGCATCGGGCGATAGTCCATTTTGTAAATGTGGTCGCCCGAGAGGATCAGGACCTCGGTGCATTCGGGGAAGCGCTTGATGAACTCGATGTTGCGGTAGACCGCATCGGCGGTGTTGCTGTAGAACGCCGAGTCCTTCTCGCCGGTGTGCGGCGAGAGGACCTTGAGCTTGCGCCCCATCCGCGACAGCCCCCACCACTCGCCCATCCCCAGGTGATCGGCCAGCGAATAGGGCCGGTATTGGGTCACCACCCCGACCCAGCGCGCCCCCGAGTGCATGGCGTTTGAAAGGGTGAAATCGATGATGCGGTAGATGCCGCCGAAGGGCACGGCCGGCTTGGCGCGCCGGTTGGCCAGCACCGACAGGCGCGTCCCTTCGCCGCCGGCCATGATGATGGTCAGAACCTTGTTCACAAAAAAAAATCCTTCTCGTTGGTCCTGCCGGCCCGCCCCCGCGCGCGGGTCATTCAGCTTATGCAGCGACTATAACATCCTTAAATTGTCAAATGCCATGATAAGGCATGGATCAAATTCCAGATCCCCAATCTTCAGGAATCCGACACAGCCCGTGAAGAGCGCAGCCAAACGGCGCAACCAAGGCGAGTGAATACGACCGGAGCGCGCGAGGAGGCGTGAAGGGGCCGCGGCGCCGCAGCCGGTTCCAATTGATCAGGTTATTCTCGACTTTGGCCTCGGCCGCGCGCTAAATGTTTGCTTGTCAGCTTCCGATGATAGATGCGGGGTGAAGCAGGTGGCGACGTTCCGCTCCTTCACGCCGGAAGCCGGGGGACCCCAATGTCTGAGCTGCGACAGAACATGGCGACCAAGGAATGGGTCATCATTGCGCCCGAGCGGGCGATGCGTCCCGACCAGTTCCGCCCGCCCGACACCAAGACTCAGACCCACCAGTTGCCGGCCCTGGTCAGCGATTGTCCCTTCTGCCCGGGCAACGAGCACGAGACGCTGGAGGAAGTCCTGCGCATGCCGGAGGAGGGCCCGTGGAAGCTGCGCGTCATCCCCAACAAGCATTCGGCACTTTCGCGCACCGGCGAGCGCCGCTATCACCTCGATGGCGTCCAGCGCTCGCTGACGGGGGTTGGCCACCACGAGGTGTTGATCGAGACCCCGCGCCACAACAGCACCCCCGGCCTGCAATCGCCCACGACGATCCGGCGCACGCTGGATGCCTTTCAACAGCGCGGGCGCGAGCTCTCGCAGGACTCCCGCGTCGAACAGATCTTCTACTTCAAGAACCACGGCGTCAGCGCCGGCAGCTCGATCGTCCATTCCCACAGCCAGTTGCTGGCGTTGCCGATGGTGCCTCGCTCGACGCGGGTGCGCGTGGAGGAGATGCGCCACAGCTACGACGACCTTGGGCTCTGTCCGATCTGCCTCATGCTCGAGAACGAGCTGGCCGACGGCCGGCGCATCATCGGGCAGAATGCAAACTTCGTCGCCTTTGTTCCCTACGCGGCCCTCTCGCCGTTTCACATGTGGCTGGTGCCGCGCCGCCACGGGCCTACTTTCCTCGACCAGATGCACCATGAACTGGACGCGCTCGCGCACCTGATGCGCGAGATCTTGGGGCGCCTCTATCATGGCCTTGGCGACCCCGCCTTCAACTACATCATCCGCAGCGCACCCCAGCGCGATTCCAGCAGCGCCTATCTGCACTGGTATGTGTCGGTCGTGCCGCGGGTCACGCGCACCGCGGGCTTTGAGCTGGGCAGCGGGATGTCGATCAATCCGACGCTACCCGAGGATAATGCCGCCTTCCTGCGCAATCAGGATCCCGGCGACGTGATCGATGACGAGACCGAGGCGACCCGCCCCGCGCCGGTCGTCCAGAATTTCCCTTGAGGCGCGGGCGGAGGAACATGATGAAACTCACAGGCCCGTTCTCAGCACCGAAACGACCGGGGGCCGGCAGGTCCGGCCTTGGACTCATTGCCGCCTGGCTGGTGCTCCTGTTCGTTCAGGGCGCCACCGGAGCCCAACCCCAATGGCCCAACCTCGCTCCCGCCACCGAAAGGGCACTGGCCGGGGGGGAGGCGGCCGACGTCATCATTCGGCTGGCCCCCGACGCCGCCCTGCCGGCCGGAGCCGCGCTGGCCGAAGCCCAGGACCATCTGCTGGCCTCCCTTGCCGAGGCCCCCGGCTGGACGTTGCGTCACCGCTATGCCTCGATCCCCTACGTTACTGGCCAAATCACCCCCCAGGCACTGGCTGCGCTGGCGGGCCACCCCGCCGTTGAATGGGTCGGCCCCGACCTGCGCGTTAAGGGCGCGCTGGTCGAAAGCACCGCCGCCATTCGCGCCGACAGCGCCCGGACGCGTTTTCAGCTTTCGGGCACCGGCGTTGCCGTCGGCCTGATCGACACCGGCATCGACCTCAATCATCCCGACCTGGCGGGGGCGCTGCTGGCCGGACGCCGCTTCATCAAGGACGATCCCACCGCCGCCACCGTCATTCAGGATGACCATGGCCACGGCACGCACCTGGCCGGCATCCTGACCTCCGACGCCCTTGGGCCCGCACCCCTCGGGATCGCCCCCGGCTGCCGGCTGGTGGTGGTCAAGGCCCTCGATGCCAATAACCAAGGCTGGGCAAGCGACATCATCGCCGCCATTGATTGGATCGTCAGCAACCGCGCCCTCTTCCCGACGCTCAAGTTCATCAACCTGAGCATCGTCTTCGACACCAACCGCACCACGCTCTGCCCCTGCGACTCGCTGGCCCTGCTCGACGCCAACCCCGACCGGCGCAGCTCCTACGGGGCCTTCATCGAGGCGGTGGGGCGGGCGCGTGATGCCGGCATCCTGATTGTCGCCCCGAGCGGCAACGGCGGCGGTCAGGGCCTCAATCCACCCTCCTGCTTCGAGAACGTCGTTGCGGTGGGGGCTGCCTTCGACGGCGCCTACACGCGCGCCCCAACCACCGGCACCTACTATACCCAGAGCCAAAGCGCCTACTTTGCCGATGTCCACGATGAGTTTACCCAGATCCGACGGCTGACGGGCTTCAGCAACTATGGCGACTGCCTGGCCCTGCTGGCGCCCGGCTACAGCATCCGCTCGACGATGCTGGGCGGCACCACCCGCAACAGCTTCGGCACCTCGATGGCGGCCGCGCACGTGACGGCGGCGCTGGCGCTGCTGCAGGAACGGGCCCCGGCTTTGACCGCCGGCCAGTTGGTCGGGGTGCTGCGCCAGAGCGGCCGCCCCGTGCCCTCGCCGGCCAATCCGGCCATCAGCTATATGCTGATCGATGTCGATGCCGCCGTCATCCTGGCGCGCCGCACCAGCGCCCAAAGCTGGACGATGTTCAAATAACATTGCCGTCATTGCACTTGGCGATCCCGCTCCGTCATCTTCTCGGCTGTGCCTCTGCCTGCTGGCATTGTTTAGGTCCTGCCCGCCGGGTCGGTCTATACTGAACGCTGGCCAAACAAATGGCCTCTCGCGGCTGTCCAATACCAAGGGAAGAGGCCTTTCCAATGAAGCTCTATCTGTTGCGCCACGCCGAGGCGGTCGACATCGATGAGGCTGGCGGCGACGATGCGGCTCGCAAGCTGACCGACGCCGGCGAGCAGTCGGCCCGGCGCGCCGCCCGCGGCATGAAGCGACTGTCGATCCTGCCGGACAAGATTCTGACCAGTCCACTCGTTCGGGCGGCCCGCACCGCCGAATTGACGGCGCGCGAGCTGGGAATCACCAAGCGCGTGCGCGAGAACGAGCGCCTGGCCTCGGGCGTCCCGGTCGAGGCCATGGCCGAGCTGATCGGCTCACGCAGCGAGGAATCACTCATGCTGGTTGGCCACAACCCGGATTTTGAGCTGCTGCTGGCGTGGTTGATATCCCCGGCGGGCGGCGCTCGCGTCAATCTCAAGAAGGGGGCGCTGGCGCTGGTTCAGGTCGAGCTGCCCCTGCAGCCCGGGGCCGGCATGCTGCGCTGGCTGATGACGCCCGGCCAACTGGCCCAGCTGGACCGAATTTGAATTGCAAAAAATGGCCGCCAAAGTTTGAATAGCGGGCGACAATTTGTCTGGGGGCAAGCGTCTTGGAATTCAGCGATTTCGTGACCATGCTGATCGTGCTGGTGATTTTCTTCGCACCGGCGATCAAGCAGATACTTGATAAGCTCAACGAAAGCAAGGGCTCGGCCCCCGAGGTCAGCGAGGCTGACCGTCGGATCCAGGAGGACCTGCGCCGGCGCCTGGGCGGCGATCAGCCCGAGGCGCCGACTCGCCCGCCCGTGCGCCCCGTGGTGATCCAGCGCCAGGGCGAGCGGCCGGTCGTGGTGACGCCACAGCCGGTTGCGCCCCCCGAGCCGCCGCGCCGGCCCGTCCCGCGTCAGGCGGCTGCCCCGCCGCCCCCGCAGCGGCGTCAGGCCCCGCTGCCTCCCCAGCCGCGTGAGGCGCGCCCGGAACCTGATCGCAGCTGGCAAACGCCCCCGCAACCGGCCGCGGCCCAGCTCGCCCACCCGCCATCCGTGCCCACCGTGCCGCGCGAACAATTGCCCGAGGTGGCCCGCGACGTGATGGTCACCCAGCGGGTGGAACCGGTCCGGACCCGGCGCAAGCGCAACCGCCGGCTGGAGCTGAACCCCACCACACTGGCGCGGGTGGCGCTGGTCAATGAAATCTGGCAGCCGCCGCTGGCGCTGCGCAAGGATCTGCCCTGGGAACAGAAACTTTGAATCGACATCAAAGATGATGATCAATCAGGCTGACCCGCCCTCAAGCCCGCTGGCCGAACAACCGGCCCGGTTGGTCGTGCTGTTGCGCCCGCTCGAGCCGGCGGAGGGGCTGGAGCCGGTCTATCGGATCGATCGCTTTCCCGCCACGATCGGCCGCCACGAGCTCAACAGCATTGAAATCGCCAATGAGGCGATTTCGCGCTACCACGCCCGGCTGGAGCGCGTCGGCAGCCAATTCCGCCTGCTCGACCTGCGTTCCTCCAATGGGACCTGGCTCAACGACCGCCGCATCCAGGTGGCGATGATCGACGACAGCGACATCGTCTCCTTCGGCAGCGTCAAGTTCATCGTCGCGTTCGAGACCAGCGATGGCCTGCCCATCAGCGGCGGCTCGCCGGGAGGGGTTGAGCGCGACGGCACATCCGAGATTCACCTCATCCAGCAGGCCGACCATGCCGAGACAATTCACTCCCAGCCCGCCGACCAGCGCCCGCGCCTGCTGGAACTGGAGGAGGCTCTCCCCGACGAGCCGGCGCTGGCCGAATCGCGCCGCCGCCTGATCGGGCTGAGCCGTCTGCAGGGGATCCTGCACGCGGCCGCCGGCGATGAGGCGCGCATGATGAAGGCCGTGCTCGAGCTGCTTTTTGATGTGCTGCCCGTCAGCCGCGGGGCGATCCTGACGCGCGATATCCTGGACGCTCAGTTGTTTCGGCCGGTCGCGGTCCGCTCCCGCGCGCGCGGGGGGGGCGACAGCCGGATTGGTATCAGCCGCGGCGTCCTGCAGCGCTGCCTGCGGGAGAAGGTCGCCCTGCTCACACGCGACGCCGGTGGCGACCTGCACCTGCGCCCCGACGCCGAGGTCCCCAGCCCATTGCGTTCGGTCATCTGCGCCCCGCTCATCAGCGGCGCCCATGTGCTGGGCTTCTGCCACCTCGAGACGCTCCAGCCCGAGCGCGCCTTCACGAATGATGACTTGACCTATCTGGTCGGCATCTGCGGCCAGACCTCGGTCCACCTCCACAATCTGCGGATGACCCGCGAGAAGATCCAGTCCGAGCGGATGGCGGCCATCGGCCAGACGATCACCGGCATGGCCCACAACATCAAGAACATCCTGCTGCTGAGCCAGGGCGGCATCGAGATGATGGAAAAATCGATCAACCGCCGCAACTACGAGACCCTCGAGGAAACCTGGGGGCTGGTCCGGCGCGGGCTGGACCGGATCAACAGCCTGGTCCAGGACATGCTTGAGTATTCGCGCCCGCGCCACGTCGAGCGCGAGCAGATGAACGTCAACAACCTGTTGGCCGAACTGGCGCTGACCTTTGCCGATGAGCTGCGCCGCCGCGGCGTCCACATCGAGCTCGACCCCGATCCCGAAGTTCCGGAATTGCCCCTCGACCGGCGCGGTTTGGAGAAGGCGCTCGTCAACCTGATCGTGAACGCGATCGAGGCCGCCGAGTCACAGGATGGCTGGATCGCCCTCTCCACCCGTATGCTCGAGGACGGCAACCTGGTCATTCATGTGCGCGACGGTGGACCGGGCATCCCACGCGAGCTGCTCTCGCGGGTTTTCATCCCCTTCTTCACCACCAAGGGCTCCAAGGGTTCGGGGTTGGGCCTGCCGATTACTCGAAAAATCATCGAGGACATGGGCGGACGCATCGAGGTCCACTCCGAGGAAGGCCGCGAGACCTGTTTCACGATCACGCTCAATGTCGGCCCCGATGTCGCCCGCCTCGGTTCCTCCACCGCCGGGCAGCTCGACGAGGAACAGCCATGATCCGACCCCTCCTGGTCCTGACCCTGCTGGCGATCATGATCGCGCCCGTGCGGGGCGCCGAGTCCCCGCCTTCCCTGGACGCGGCTGCGCCGACCACCCCCACCCTGGCCGCCGAGGGCCCGGGGATTCACCTCTTTCCGCTGCTCTACCGCGGGGTGGACTGGGAGCCCGGTGTCGTCGAATGGTCGATCTTCGGGCCGCTGCTGGGCGCGCGCCGCGACCTGGCCACGACCGACACATTCTACGCCGCGCGCCCGCTGATGTCGGCCGGCACCAACGCCGATGGGCGGTTCCTCGACCTGCTGTTTCCGCTGGGCGGTCGCCGTCTGCGCCAGGAGCGCGCCGACGAGCTCGAGCGGCGCTGGGCGATGCCGATTTATTTCCACAGCCGCACCGAAAATCCTGTCTCCATGCGCGAGCGCAGCGTGTTCTTCCCGTTGGTCTATCGCGGCAGCCGGCGCACCGGCGATCAGACCGCCGGCTATTTCATCTTTCTGCCGTTCTATTGGAATGTGGAGGAGGGTGCGAGCTACTATTTCCCGCTGTTCCACCCCAACCCCGGGCGCTCACTGGTTTTCTGGCCGCTCTATGGCCATTTCCGCCGCGCCTTCGGCGCCGATGAAATCCGCTTCTGGGCCTGGCCCGGCTACGTTGAGACCATCGATGCCCCCAATCGCACCCGGACGATCCTCTGGCCGTTCTTCAGCCGCACCAGCGGCCAGACCCTGAACGGCTGGCGTGTGTGGCCGCTGGCGGCCCGTTACGAGCGAGCCGGCGGCGGTCGGCGCGACTGGTACCTGTGGCCGTTGGGCTGGCACGTGCGGCGCCCCGCCCAGGGCAACCGCTCCGAGCTGGCGCTCGACGCCTTCCTGCCGTTCTACCTCAAGATGAGCCAGGGTGAAATGAATGCGCGCTACTACGCCGTCTGGGGGGAATCCATCCGCCCCACCCAGCGCACCAGCGCCTGGCTCTGGCCGCTCTACACACACACCGTCAGCCTGAGCCCTGAGTTCACCCGCCACCGGGTGCTGCTGTTTTTGGTCGATGTGCTGCGCGGTGAGGGGCCGCGCCGCACAATCGTCTTTCCCTTCTACGGCCGGCGCGAGGACGAGCGCCAACTGCGCCGCTTCGTGCTCTTCCCGTTCTATTCGGACCGCCGCCAGCAACTCGCCGACGGTGGCGTCTACACCAGCCGCTACCTGTTGCCATTCGTCGTCTCACAGCGCTGGGTGGATGCCGACGACCGTCCGCTGCGCAGCCGCTTCACGCTGGCGCCCTTCTACCGCGACATTCGCAATGCCGACGGCTCCAGCTACCTGAGCTGGCCGCACCTGCTGCCCTACACCGAGCAGGCGGGCATGGATCGCAACTGGGCGCCGCTGTGGACGATCTACTCGCGCCGCAACGACGGCGCCGGCACGGTCGAGCGTCGCGTGCTGGGCAAGCTCTGGCGCTCGCGCACCGTCGAGGGCGTCGGCACCGAACGCGAGTTCAACTTTTTGCTCGGCCGCTGGCGCCGCCACCTGGACGGCGGCGCCAGCTTCTCGCTTTTGGGATTCGAGCTTGCCGGTTGAACCGCCCCAGCCTCACGGCTCCAGCGGGGGGATCGGCCAGCTCCAGATGTTGGTGAGGGTGGAGAAGTAGAGCCGGCCATTGAGCTCCGCCAGCCCGGTGGTGGCGCGAGTCGGCAGGCTGACCAGCTTTTTGAACTCCCGGCTGCCCGGCGTGATGCGCCCGATCGCATCGCGGAACAGGCAATAAATCATCCCGTCGGAGCCGACCAGCATCGCGCGCGGGGCCTGGTTGCCCGCCACCTCGCCGACGCCCTCCAGTTCCCGCTGATGGACCACTTCGCGGCGCGCCGGGTCGAAGACGAAATAGAGCGCCTTGCCCGAGCGGTTGGTCAGGCCATGGACCAGCCCGTCCGAGGCCACGACCAGGTCGCGCACGGCCGGCACGGAGGGACTGAACGGCGCATGCCAGACCACCTCGCGCCGGTCAGGGTCGAATAGATAAAGCTCAGCTTCCTTGGCCACGGCCTGGCCGCCGGTGCCGGCCACGATCGTCGTCCCGCCCACCACCAGCCCGTCGGGCAGTTGCGCCAGCGCCACCGTGCTGTGGTGGCGGATCAACTGCTCGTGGGTCAGCAGGTGGTGCTCCTCGCTCTCGAGGTCATAGATCAGCATGCCGCCGCCGGTCAGCCCGTAATCGGGTGTTCCGACCATGATGACCCGGCGCCCATCGGCCAGCGCCAGCAGGGCATGGGGCCGATTGATCGCCGAGCTGCGCTTGTTCAGCCGGCGCGGGTTCTGTTGATCGCCCGTGCCGCCGATCGGCTTGGCCGTATCATAGTCGTAGAGGTATCCGCCGGAATATTGCGCGGCGATGATGTGGCCGCGCTGGAGCGCCAGCGCGTTGAGGTGCCCGCCCATGTGCTGGCCCGGCTGATGGCTCAACGTGCCGGTGACGGTGTCGAGTGAAATCACCCGCAGCGGCAGGCCGGTGGAACCATAAATGGTCCGGCCGTCGGGTCCGGCAATGATCGACTTCACATAGGCCCCATCGCTGTGGTAATCGAATTCCACGCGACGGGGTTTTCCGGTGTCGGGTTCCTCGAGCATCAGGAACTTTTCGGTGATGTTAAACTGGGTGATCCGCGGGCCTTTGGCCAGCGCCACCCGCTGGATTCCCTGCGCGCCTTCAAGCATCGGGACTCGAGCCACCGGCGGCTTCTCGATTTCGCGCCGCTCGCCCCGATACAGCTCGAGCCATGGGCTGTCCGAGGTCGGCCGCGCGTAGACGCGTCCGTTGCTGCCGCGGAAAACCTCGGGCCATGCCTGACGGCGCTCCGACTCGTCAAGCAACAGTGTGAACTGGCCCGTGTCCGGGTTGCGCGCCACCAGCTGGCTGGCCGTCGCCCCGATCCCAGCATAGACCCAGCCGGCGTCATCGCAGGCAAGCCCCCGTGGATATTGCGGCCAGCTCTCCTTGTTCATCGCGCCGTGATCGATCAGCTCGCGCGTATCAGGGTTGAATGAATACAGGTGCGCTTTTGGATAGACCCCCGCCCAGATGATGCCGTTGTCATCCTCGGTCATGCGCATCGCGAGGTTGTCGCTGACGTGCTGCCAGAAGGTGAAGCGCCGCTCGGCGGGATCAAACTCCAAAAATGTGCGGCCGAAGAGCGTGTAGAGCCGGTTGCGACTCGAGAAGATGGCCGCGAACGGGGCATCCCCACGCGGCGGACCCGGCAGGTCCATCTGCTCGAGCGCCCCCGTCAGCGGATCGATCAGCAGCAGATACTTGGTGGAAAAGGTCTCGGCCGGATAAGTCATCAGCAGCGGCCGGCCGTCCTTGTCATAGGAGGCAAAGGTGAAGCGATTGTTGAAGATCGGCGCCGCCGGCCCGTGATCGATCAACCCTTGGGTGTCGGCCTCCCTGGCATTGGACGCCGGCGCGGCGCCGACCCCCCCCGCCAGCATGACCCAGAACATGGCCGCCCACAGGATGCGTCCGCTCATGATGAAAATCCTCCGCTGGAATTGATCTTGATCCAATAGAAAATCGATGAAAATTTCTCGCCGTCCGATCAGCTTCCCGGCTTGCAGACCGAACAGGGCTCCAGGCCGCGCGCATGGGCCACCTCGAGCGCCAAGGGATTGCGGCTGCGGCTCAGCGAGCGGCAGTCGGCCCGGTGATAGCGCGTTCCCGAATCAGTCACGTAAACCGTCGGCCCGCCCTTGCCCGCCGCCACCGGAACCATAGCCCGCTGCGCGTCCGGCTGCTCCGCCCCGGCCCCCGCCGCCCGCTCGGCCGTGCCTGTTTCCGCCGTCGCCTGGCTGGCGAGATTGGGGTTCCACAAGCCCTTGCGCGCCTCGCTGGCGCGTTGCTCATAAATCTTGAACAGCTCCATCAGCGCGAATTTCTCGCGCGTGTAGACGCGGGCATAGCCCTGGCGCACCAGCTCCAGGTTGACCGGCAGCCCGTCGGGCACCCGATACAGCATCGCCAGCAGCCGGTCGTAACGGTCGCGCGGTCGCTCGGGGTCAACCTCGACCCAGACCTCCTCGCCGGCCAGCAGGTTATAGGTGAACCACGCCGCCTCGCGGCCATAGAACGTCCGCGCCGGGTCGCCGCTCAGTTCCGGGGTATCCACCCCGCGCAGCCGGCAGCGCACCTCCTGCCCGTCCATTCGTAGCGCCACGGTGTCGCCGTCGACCGTGCGGATGATTTCAGCGCGCGGCAATGCCGTAAAATCAGGCCGCGGCGGCTCGGGCAGGCGCTGGGCCGTTGCCGCCACCGGCAGCAGCAGGCAGACCATCAACATCAGGCGCTGAAGCATGCTGGACTCCTGTCAAGATCGCTCCCCGCCATGTTCACGAAAAACGCATCCATCGGCCATGAAAAAGGGAAGGCCGCATGCATCATAAAAGTCCGGCTATTATCTTTGCGCTTCCTCTGCGTCCTCCGCTTCGTCGCGCAGGACCTCCCAATCCACCCGGCTCAGGTTGCCGCGCAGGACCGTCATCAGCTGCTCCCAGACCCACCACAACACCCGGTTGTCGATCTGGGGGTTGAAGTCCAGGTTAAGTAGTTCGTTGCGCAGCGGCACGCGGATGATGAGTCGTTCGCGCGTCAGCTCGCCCTCGACGTTGACCTCATTGAACGGGATCATGAGCTCATTGGGCCAGCGCTGGTCGAGCACGCTATCGACGTAATCGCCCGCCAGAGCGCCGGCATGCTGGTTGGCCAGCAGGTCCTTGATCAGGCCTCGGCTGAGGAAGACCGTGCCCGGCGCGCCGTGCGCCGCAATTGCGATGCGGCTCCACTCGCCCTCGCCGAATTCCAGCCGCACCCGCCCCGAAACCTGCGCCCGCACCTCGCGCGCCCGCGGCAACTGAAAAAACGCCATCGCCTCGCTCAGCTCGACCCGCCCCAGCGTGATGCTGGTGGCCAGCGACGCGGAGCGCCCGGCGAGCACGCGCCCCTCCCCCGCCACGCGCACGCGCCCATCCCACAGGTTCAGGTCCAGCCAGTCCAGTTGCCACCGGCTCTCCTCGACCAGGATCGTGGCCGCCGACCGATCAAATAAAATCTGGTGGCGGATGCTCAGCGCCAGCGGTCGGCTGGTGGCGGGGTCAAGCCAGGGCAGCAGCGGCTGTTCCTCGGCGGCCGCGGCCACGCGCGGCCAGCCCAGTGCCATCAGAAGAATCAACAGGAGTAAGATGGATGACCGTGGGCCGGGCGGAACCAATCGTCCTGATGATTCCGCCCAGCCCCCGGCCGTGAGCCTGCGAGGCGGGGATAATGAAGACCTCAGCGCCGGGTGAAGCCGGGCCCCTGCCGGACCAGCTGCTGGGCATTGCGGGCCTTGCTTTGCCAGTCGAGCCGATAAAGCGCACACGGGAAAGATTTCATGTAATGCGGTTTGTCGGCGTGTTTGCAGTAGACCTTCTCCGGACGCGAGGCCAACGTGTGGTAGAACATGCAATCAGTGCGGGTGCACTGGACTTCAATCACTCTGCCTTCTTGCACGGCACATCCTTTCGGCCGATATCGGGAGGTACATCTGATCGGCGCGCCAATGGTCTCCGGCCTCCCCGCCGGAACCCATTACTCACAATTTATGCCACCCCCAAAGCCCTTGTCACCTATTTCCTGCGCCTTTTACCGCCGCCCATTCACGCCGCGGTTGCCGTTATGGGCTTGATTTCCATTTTTGCCATTTCGGCCGTTGATCTGGTGGTTGATGCGGCCGGGCAGCTCCAGCGCCGTGTCGAGCGGTGTGATCGGGACGAGGGTGGGGTCGGAGAGCGTCCCGCCGACGCGCACGCTGATCACCTGACCCACCAGCCGATTGAAGATGTCCAGCGCACCGCCGATCAGCGGCACGTCGCGCGCGAACTGAAGGAACAGCGCCCGCAGTTGGAGGTCCAGGTTGCCGTCGAGCGTCACAGCCCCCGACACCCGCATATCGACCACCGGGTTCTGCATGTGGATTCCTTCGCTGGTGATGCTGCGCTCGACAAGCTGGA
Source organism: Sumerlaeia bacterium (assembly GCA_041687335.1). Lineage (GTDB taxonomy): Bacteria > Sumerlaeota > Sumerlaeia > MVZB01 > MVZB01 > JAJFUE01. The sequence goes on from JAWLCE010000005.1 coordinate 62,698, forward strand.
ACGGCCCCTGGATGCGCGAGAAGACAATGTCCTCAAAGATCGGCAGTCGCAGCAGCCCCCCCAGTGCGTTGAAAATCCGGTTGGCGACGAAGCGGCTCTCATCGATCCTCGCGGTGCCCTCACCCCACATCAGCAGCGGATGCTCATCGCCGCCCAGCGCTATGGTCACGTCCACCCGCCCGCTCAGATTGCCCGAGAACATGCCGCCCGGCCGCGCCTGCCCCGTCATCGATTCGATGACCGGCCGTATCTCGACATTGAGCACCTCGCTGTTGATGTGCAGGCGCCGGTTGAAGAAGGTGCCGTTCAGGTCCACCGTCCCCCCATCGACCCGCACCTGCGAAAGATACCAGCGCAGCATCCCCGGCTGGCGGCGTTTGTAAGCATCGAACTGCAGCATCGCGTCCACGTTACTGAAGACGACGTTGCGGTATTCCCCCGTGTCGGTGCGGAACATCCCGCGCACGCTGAGGCTCGGCGTCAGCGCGGGGTTGAATTTCAGGTCGTCGGGCCACTCAGCCGGCGGCGGGTCTCCCGGCCCGCGCCAGCGGTCGATCCACTCATCAATCGAGAAGTGATCGCCGCTGACGTCGAAGGCGATCGTCGGGGGCTGGCCGTCGGGCCGGTCCCAGAGGATGTCAAAGGTCGAGCGGACGTTGACGGAGCCGGTCCCGGGCGCCACACCGATCGGCTGGGGCGTCCAAAGCCGCCCCTTCTCGTAGAGTGCCAGCCCCGTCAGCCCGCGCAGCGGCGTCGGCATGCGCAGCAGGGTCAGCTCGGCATTGTCCAGCCGCAGCCGGCCGCTGTAATCATCGACCCACTCCGCCTTCAGTTGCTCGCCGGGGGCTTCCTGTTCCAGCACCGCCGTCAGGTAGTCGATCATGCCCGGCCAGGTCTGGGGCGGGATAAACCCCTCGCGCGGGCGCAGCTGATGGCGGTGGTCGATTGACGCCAGGCCGCCGACGCGGAAGCGCTCCAAGCCATGGGGCACCCGGCGCTGCATTTCGCGCAACGCCCCTGCCAGCTGGATGGCGACCTCGCCCCCGCCCGGGCGTAGCGTGCCGCTGGTCATGAAGTCAAGTTCCCCGAAGCGGCCGCTGGTCGGCGCCAGCCTCAGGCTTTCCTGATCGAAAAGCAGTTCGACGCGGGGCGAGGTGAGCGGCCCGCCCACGCGCTGGACGCTGAAGCTGGTCTCCAGGTCGTTGATCACGACGCGGATCTCCTGGTCACCCGCGCGCCACTGCTCGGGCCGGCCGCGCAGGCGCGTCTCGATCAGCGCCTGGCCACGAGCATATTCAACCTGCTCGGGCAGCTCAAACAGCTCCCGCTCGCGCGCCTGCTCCAGCGCATTGGCCAGTGAGGTCTCCAGTTGCAGGTTCAGGTCCAGCAGCGGTTCTTGCCAGGGCAGGCGCCGGCCTTCGATCCCGCCATCGACCAGGAACTCGCCCTCCAGCGTCCGGCCGCGAACCTGGTCGAGCATGAGCGTGCGCCCGGACCAGATGGCCGTGCCCGACAGCTCACTCACCGGCGCGGGCAGCCGCTGATGGTCCACATTCCCATTCTCGACACGCAGCGTCAGCTCCAAGTCATCGGGTGGTGAGCCTTCGTCGGTCGCCCGCTCCATGGATTCGATGCTGATGCGGCCCTCGAGCCGGAGCCGTTCGGCACCCAGCTGGATCGGCCCCTGGACCTGCTCGGCCTGCTCCAGCTCGAGGCGGGTGGCAAAATCGCGCACGTCCAGCTTGAGCTGCAACGGCTCCTGGCGCCAACGGTCCAGCCGCATCTGTTCGGTGCCGAGCGTCAGCACCGCATCGCCCTCGATCGGTGGCAGGTCCAGCTCGAGCTCGCCCTCGGGATCGAGCCGCTGCGCGATGCGCCGGGCGTGCTCGACCAGCACCGGCACCGGCCCCGCCGCCCGCGCCGTCGCCGTCAGCGTCTGGCTGGTCCACAGCTCCGGCCCACCGAGCACATGCGCCTCCAGGGTGAGGCTCGTTCCACCCAGCCGCGCGCTTGGCACGTGGAGCCGCGCCTCACGGCTGGTGAACTCCAGCTCTCCCCTCAGGTCCGTCAACGGTTCGGGCAGGGCCGGGTGCTCGACCTCCGCCCGCCGGAGCCGCAGCCGCCCCTCCGCCCGGACGCGCTCCATCGCCTGCTCCATGACGAGCGGGTCGCTCAGCCGCAGTGTGCCGCTGCCGACAATGTCGCCGGTCAACTGAAGTCCCTCCAGGGCCTGCTCGGTAGTCTGCCCACTGGGGGTCTCGAGTTCGCCCAAATCGCCCGCCGTGTGCCAGTCCAGCTCGACCTGGCCGACATGCCCCGCCAGCAGATCACCGGTGGCAGTCCCCTCCAAGCGGACGGGCAATCCGGCGATGACCCCATTCAGGTCCTCCAGGGTCAGCGTGTCGGTCGTCAGGCTCACGCGGGCCGAGATATCACGAATCGGCCCGGCCAGCTCGGGAATCTTCCAGGCCACGCCTTCCATCGTATAGGTCGCCTGCAACGACGTGGGATGGGTGGTCAACTGGTCGCCGGCGACACTGCCGGTCAGGGTGGCGACGCCCTCGCCGGGACGGGCGGCGACGCCGTGGGGCAGCAGCCAGTCGCCCATTGCCGCCAGCCCTTCATCGCGCAGCTCGAAACGCTCGAGCGATGCCGAATATGGAAACGGCGCCTCGATTTCCATCTGCCCATGCATGAGCATGTCGGCATTGGGGCTGCTCATCGTCAGTCGTTCGATCTTGGCCAGGCGGGCCTCCTGGTCGAGCGTGGCCACCCATCGCAGGTCAATCCGGTCGACCTCATGAAGGGTCGCGTCCTGATCGTCGTAGATGCGAGTGTTGTCCAGCAGCAGCCGGCCCTCGGTGTGCCAGTTCAGCCCGTCGCGCCGGAGGCGTCCCTCCAGCCGCGCCGGCCGGGCCTGAATCTCCGCCGGCAGCAACCCCGGCATCAGCCGGCCCGTGTCGAGGGCGCCGATGCGCATCGTCCACTGGCCGCGCTGCTGCCCCTGCTCGAGGTCCAGCTCCGCCTGGAGCTGAAAATCGCGCCGGCCGTCGCCCCGCCAGTCGCCGGTGGCCTCGACCCGCCGCGGGCGGGGCTGACCCTCAAAATCCACCTCGATAGCCATATCATGGATACTGGCGACCGTGTGCGTGGTGCCGGTGTCGTCGGGCTCCAGCCAGCGCAGCCGCACCGGCGAGATGCGCAGCATCTCGAGCGCCACGCTGCGCTCCCCCCGCTCCTCGTCCTGGTTTGCCTGAATGATTTCGATGATCCGCGGCCAAGGCTCCATCAGCTCGGGCCGCCCCTCGCGCAGCGTCACGTCAATATGGAACGGGCCGACCAGCTCGATCGCCTGCATGACGTAGGGCCGGCCGCCGAAGATCAGCCGCGGCAACGAGCTGTCCACCCGCACCGCCTCGGCCTCGAGCAGCCGCTCCCCCGTCTCCGGGTCGGTGAGCACCGGGCGCTCCACATCGAGCCGCGCCCGCCCCAGCCGCAGCGTCGCCTGGTCGAATTCCAGCCCCAGCCCAGTTGCCTCTCCAAAACGCTCGCTCAGCAGCGCATCCAGCCGCTCGTGGCGGATCGGAATGAACAGGAGCACGACCAGCGCCACGACCAACAAACCCAGCAGGCCAGCCGCAATCAGCAGCCAGCGCCGGCGGCGCGGGGGGGTCTCCTCCCGTTCCTGTTCGTCCTTTTCCGCCTCGATGCCCATCGTGTCTCCCCGTTATTTCTCGTCAGGCTCGCCCAAATGTTCTCGCGCGCGGGCAAAGACATCATCCAGCATCGCCTCGGTCAGCTTGCCGGTGAACGTGTTCTGCTGGCTGGGGTGGTAGGAGCCCAGCAGCCAGCGACGCTCGTCCAGGCGCGCCTCGGCGCCATGGCCGAAGGCCGGACGCGGCCGGCGCGGCAGGCCAAAAACCTCGGCCGCGGCCGAAAAGGCCGCCTCATGACCGATCCGGCCCAGCCCGACGATCACCCGCGCGCGCTCCAGCAGCCGCATCTCCGCCAGCAGCCAGGGGCGGCAGGTCGAGAATTCCTCGCGGCTCGGCTTGTTGGCGGGCGGCGCGCAGCGCACCGAGGCCGAGATGAAACAATCAACCAGCCGCAGTCCGTCGTCGCGATGGGTCGATTGGGGCTGGTTGGCGAAGCCCGCCTTGTGCAACGCCCGAAAAAGCCAGTCTCCGCTGCGGTCGCCGGTGAAGATCCGGCCGGTGCGATTGCCGCCGTGCGCCGCCGGCGCCAGCCCGACGATCAGCAGTCGGGCCGCGGGGTCGCCGAAGCCGGGCAGCGGGCGAGCCCAATAGTCCTGGCCGGCGTATCGGCGCGGCCGCTCGCGAGCCGCCTGCTCGCGCCATCTCACCAGCCGCGGACAAAGCCGGCAGTCGGCGATCTGCTCATGCAGCTCCGCCAGCAGCACCGCCGGGTCGGGACGGCCGGGTGTGTCGGGTGTTGGCATCGAGCTCGCTCCACAACGTGCGCCTCACGCCCCTTGAGGGATGGTAACATAAACAAACGCAACCAACCGATTCAAAACAGGTCGAAGACTCCACCACCACAATCCTTCAAGAATATCCGCTGTTCACGAAACACACGAAATGAGGAGCACGAATAGACACGAAAATGGAACGGCAGTCTGGAGTGGAGCATGCCAGTCGAAGCGGTACGATTGTCACCCTCAAGGCATCGAGTGCTGCCGGGGGCTGGGTACATTTTCGTGTTCTCTTTCGTGCCTTTCGTGAACATCTTATTCGATCTGAAGATTCAAGGGCCATCAACCAGCCATTCGGGCCATTCGGGCCCCGCGGCTGGATTGACTTTTGTGCCGGGCGGGTGGAAAATGAGCGTCGGGTGTAGGTGGGGCGCGGCAATCCGGCCGCGCGGGCTCGATCGACGGGCTTGCGCGCTCGGCCTCTGATACCCCCGCTCGGCCCCCGAGTCCAGTGCCCCAGCGCGAGGCCCCCATGAGCCGTCAGCCCCTCAACGTGATGATCCTGTGGCACATGCACCAGCCATACTACAAGGACATCCAGCGCGACGAGTATATGATGCCCTGGGTGCGGCTGCATGCAACCAAGGACTACCTCGACATGGCCCTGCTGGCTTCGCGCCACGAGGGCCTGCGCCTGACCTTCAACATGGTCCCCTCCCTGCTCGAGCAGATCGAGGAGTACGCCGCCGGCTCCGCCCGCGATGCCTATTTGCGGCTGGCCGAAAAACCCGCCGACCAGTTGTCGCTCGACGAGCGCGTCGAGTTGCTTCACACCTTTTTCAATGCCCAGGAAGAGCGGATGATCCGCGTCAGCCGCCGCTATGGGGAACTGCTCAACCGCCGGGGAGCCGGCCGGGAGCCCGAGGAGCTGCGCCGGATGGCGCGCCTGTTCAGCGTTGCCGAGTTGAGAGACCTGCAGACCTGGTTCTTCCTCGCCTGGATCGATCCCCTGCTGCGCGACGAGGATCCCTTCCTGGCCGCGCTGGTCGCCAAGGATCGCGGCTTCAGCGAGGAGGACAAGCTGGCCGTTCTCGAGGCCGGCCGCAAGCTGACCGCCCGCATCATCCCCACCCTGGCCGACCTCTGGGGCAAGGGCAAGATCGAGCTGGCCACCACCCCGTATTACCACCCGATCCTGCCGCTGCTGATCGACACGAACATCGCCCGCCGCGCGCGGCCCGAGGTGATCCTGCCCTCGCGCCGCTTCGTCGCCCCCGAGGATGCACGGCTCCAGATCGAGCTGGGGCTGGACTACTGCGAGCAGAAGTTCGGTCGCCGCCCGCGCGGCATGTGGCCCTCCGAGGGCTCGGTCTGCCCCGAACTGGTGCCGATGATGGCCGGGGCCGGCGTCAATTGGATCGCCACCGACGAGGATGTGCTCGCGAGCTCGCTCGGGATTGAGCGATTCGCCCGCGACCGCGACGGCAAGATTTTTGACCCCGATGCCCTCTACCGGCCCTATGTCGTCGAACAGGACGGCGGCCAGGCCGCCATCTTTTTCCGCGACCACCAGATCAGCGACCTGATCGGCTTCCGTTACGCCAACGTTCCCTCCGAGACCGCCGCTTCGGACCTGCTGCGCCGGCTCGAGCGCATCCACGAGTCACTCGGCGACTCCAGCGAGCCGCACGTAGTCAGCATCATCCTGGACGGCGAGAACTGCTGGGAACATTTTGAACGTGACGGCCTGCCCTTCCTCAACTCCTTCTATGAGGGCCTGGTCACGCGCCCCACCCTGCGCACGGTCACACCCTCCCAGTACCTTGAGGAATTCCCCGCCCAGCGCCGGCTGGACCGGCTGCACAGCGGCTCCTGGATCAACCGCGACTTTCACGTCTGGATCGGCCACCCCGAGGACAACGCCGCCTGGGACCTGCTGGCGCAGGCGCGCGCCGACCTGGAACCCGCCATCCTCGCCGCCCGCCAGGACCCCGCCGCCAGCGAGGCCGCCGAGCGTGCCCACAAGAGCCTGCTCATCGCCGAGGGCAGCGACTGGAACTGGTGGTATGGCGACGACCACAGCTCTGCCTTCGACGCCCAGTTCGACGCGCTTTATCGCCAACACCTGATCAACGCCTACACCGCCCTCGGCCAGCACCCCCCCGGCCGGCTGCACATCCCGATCAGCCGCGGCGGCGACACCGGCCTGCAAACCCGACCGCGCGGCTATATCGAGCCGCGGCTGGATGGCCGCATATCCGATTATTTCGAATGGTATGCCGCCGGCCGCTACAGCCCCGCCGGCGACAGCATGCATCAGGTCGCCTACGAGATCGAGGCGCTCCACTTCGGCTTCAGCCGCGAGGCGTGCTACCTGCGCGTCGACCTGGGCGAACCCACTCGGCGCACCCTCGCCGTCCATCTGGTTCATCTGGTTTTCTATCTCTTCAGCGGCCACAACTACCGGATTGTCTGTCCGCTCAACGGCAGCGACGATCGCCCCTCGGCCCGTGTCTTCAAGGAGGTCGAGCAGGAGGGCTGGGTCCAGGACGGGTCGCTCTCCGAACTGGGCGTGGGCAGGATCATCGAAGGTCGTTTCCCCTTCAGCCGTTTCGGGATTGAGCCCAACCAGATGCTGCGCATCCAGGTTGCGCTCGAGCAGGAAGGCCTGGAGCGCGAGCGCTGCCCCAGCCGCTCGCCATTGTCGATCGCCGTTCCCGGCGAGGACTTCGAGGAGATGATGTGGACCGTCTGACTTTGCCCGAAGCCTCCGGCGCCCCCACGGTTGACGAAATCCTGGCTCGGATGGACCCGCCGCCGGCGACCGACGCGCGTGCCCTCATCCGCCGAGCCTACGATAGCGCCCTGGCCTCGCATGATAATCAGGCGCGCAAATCGGGGGAGCCCTATTTCGTCCACCCCGCCCGCGTCGCCTGGCTGCTGGCCGGCCAGGTCAACGACCCAGCCACCGTCGCCGCCGGCTTGCTCCACGACACCATCGAGGACTGCGGTGAGACCTATGAGTCGCTGCGGACGCGCTTCGGCGAGGAGGTCGCCCAGCTCGTCGACGGCGTCACCAAGATCAGCTCGCTCAACTTCGCCACCGACCAGGAACACCAGGTCATCAACCTGCGCAAGATGATCCTGGCGATGGCACGCGACGTCCGCGTCGTGCTGATCAAGCTCTGTGACCGGCTCCACAACATGCAGACCCTGGAGCACCTGCCGCTGCCCCGGCGCCGCGCCATCGCCCAGACCACCCTCGACATCTACGCCCCGCTGGCCAACCGCCTGGGCATGACGCTGATGCGCGCCCAGCTTGAAGACCTGGCGATGCGCCACCTGCATCCCTCGGCCTTCAGCAGCCTGAAGAAAAAAATGGAGGTCCGCAGCGAGCGCGACCAGCGCATTGTCGACCAGACCCGCGCCCTGCTCAGCGCCCAGCTCAAGGCCCACAACATCCCCGCCGACATCCAGGGCCGCCGCAAGCACCTCTACAGCCTCTATCGCAAGATGCAGCGCCAAGGCCTGACATTCGATGAAGTCCACGACATCATCGCCATCCGGGTCATCACCGATACCATCGCCGAATGCTATGAGATCCTCGGCATGATCCACTCGCTTTGGAAGCCGATCTCGGGCCGCTTCAAGGATTACATCGCCACGCCCAAGGAAAACGGCTACCAATCGATTCACACCTCGATCATTGCCGCCGAGAATGAAGTCGTCGAAGTGCAGATTCGCACCCGCGAAATGCATCGCGGCGCCGAGGAGGGCATTGCCGCCCACTGGAAATACAAGGAGCTCGAGTCCAGCGCCGCCCGCGCCGGCCAGGACGAGGAACGCCTGCTCTGGCTGCGCCAGCTCGTCGACTGGCTCCAGGAGGTCCGCGACCCCTCCGAGTTCATGAGCGATCTCAAGCGCGACGTGTTCGAGGCCTCCGTCTTCGTTTACACCCCGCGCGGCGACATCCTCGAGATGCCGCGCGGCGCCACCGCGCTCGACCTGGCCTACCGCATCCACTCCGAGCTCGGCCACCACTGCGCCGGCGCCCGCATCAACAACCGCATGGCCTCCATCCGCAGCGTTTTGGAGACCGGTGACATCGTCGAAATCGTCTCCAGCAAGTCATCCCACCCCACCCCCGACTGGCTCCAGTTCGCGCAGACCGGACGCGCCCGCAACAAAATCCGCCACTGGCTCAAGGAATCCCAGCGCGAGCTGTTCCTTGAGCGCGGCCGCCAGATGCTGATGGACAACGTGCGCAACCGCTTCGGCACCCAGGTGGCCGAGGATCAGGTCAGTGACATCCTCAAGCCCGCCCTGCGCGGCTTCAATGTCCCCTCCTACGAGGACATGCTGGTTGAGCTCGGCTGCGGTACGATCAAGGCCGGCAGCCTGGTCAGCAAGCTCGAGCAGGTCCTGCGCCCCCCCGAGCCCAAGCGCATCCCGCGGGCTGACCGCCGCCGCAAGGTCGGCGCCGTCGTGCTGGTCGACGGCCTGGAAGGCGCCGTCACCCGGATGGCGCGCTGCTGTTCACCCCTGCCGGGCGACGACATCCTGGGCTTCATCACGCTCGGGCGCGGCATCTCGGTCCACCGCGCCGACTGCGCCGCCCTCGGGCGCATCCGCGAGCGCGCCGCCGACTTCCAGCAGCGCCTGGTCCCGGTCGAGTGGAGCGACTCCAGCCATCAGATGCAGAAGGTGGCCCTGCGCATCGTCTGTCAGGACCGCAAGGGCCTCCTCAGCGATGTCTCCACCGCGCTGGCCCAGCTCGCGGTCCACATCCTCAGCGTCCACACCAGCACCAACATCCGCGAGGGGCGCGCGATCCTCAAGTTCGTCCTGCTGCTCAAGGATAGCGATGAGCTCAACGCGGTCCTCAACCGCCTGCAGACCATCCCGGCCGTCCTCTCGCTCAGCCGCACCGTCCACGAACGCTGAAGCCTTAAGAGCTGTTGCCGAAAGAAAGTGCCGAATGGCGGTCGAGCGAGAGCAAGGATCAGGGTTTCCGCAAGCGCAGGCATAGCAGCGCTATTCCGAGCATTGCGGGAGCCTTCAGCCGCCGCTCGCAGCCGGCAGCAAACGGCAATGACTATTGGCAACTGCTCTAAATCAGCAGCACGAGCAACTGGACCAGCCCGATCAGCCCCCCCAGCGCCGCCCCGGCCCATTCGATCGCTCGCAGCTCGCGCCGCGCGATCCCATGCACGATGCCCTCGAGCAGCTCCAGATCGAAGGCCCGCACCTTGGCTTCCACGATCGCCTGAAAGTCGAGCTCCGCCCGCATGCGCTCGAGCGTCTGCGCCGACAGGCGCGCGATCAGCCGGCTGGCCTCGCGCACGGCCAGCCGCTCGATGCGCTGGCGCAGTCGCCCCCGCAGCAGCGTCCCCAGCAGCGGGTGGATGCGGCCGGCGCGCCGGTCGAGCAGGTGCGCGATCCGCTCCGAAAGCGCCCGCTCGATCCCCCGCCGCAGCTCCGGGCGCGCCAGCACCCGCTCCAGGTCCTCGTGGTTGATCAGGTGCTCCTGCACGGTCATGCCGATCTGGCGGGCCAGCTCCCCCTGCCGCCGCGGCACCAGCCCCTGCCAGCTCCAGCGCCCCACGACCAGCGGCCGGCGCGGCCGGAATATCATCCGGATCGCCAAGGCATTGGTCGCCCAGCCGATCCCCGCCCCCACCAGCGGGATCATCGCAAGTCGCAGCCAGCCAATCTCTTCCATCGTTCTCCTCGTTCCCGGCGGCGCCCATTCAGCCATCGTGGGCTGCGGGCTTCTTGTCATTGTTTCAGACCCTCCCCCGGCGAGCCAGCAAAACAGCCGGCCAATCGAACCGTCCCTGCTTAACAAATTTACTAGTGATCGTTTCACCACTTATTTGCTAAGATCCGTGGGCCTTCGTTGGAATTTCGACTTTCACAAACCCGAGGTTTACAATCCATTGCACTCGGCAATCGCCACAGCATGCCCGATCTGCGATACGACGGCTGGCCTCACTCCCATTGAAGGCATTGCCCCCCAACCCTGGGTTCTCAAGCAATGTTCCTCCTGCGACCTGTTGTTTTTGGCCAATCCGCCCAGCTTTGAGCAACTGGCGACCGATTTCCTTTGGGATCAGAACCACCGGCGCGAGAAAGTCCGTCGGCAGGCCGATCGAACCCACGCCGGCAGCGCCTTCAGGTTTGTCCTGCATTCGCTCGCTCTTACGAGCAACTGGCTCCTGGGCTGGGACAGGTTCGACAGCCTGCGTCGGCGTTACATCAATGCCGGCCCGGTTCTGGACCTTGGTTGTGGCCGAGGCAAAAGGCTTTTAAAATCAATGCCGCCCGGGATACCCCTGATTGGCATCGAGATGATCCCATCAAAAGCCGAGCACGCCCATATCCGTTTTGCCGAGCGCGGCGGTCGGGTCATCCTCGGCTCGGTCCTCGAGGGGTTGACGCAGTTGGAGGATTCAAGCTGCATGGGGGCCGTCGCCAAGAGTTACTTGGAGCACGAGCCCCAGCCCCGGGTGATGCTGGCCGAGCTCTGGCGCGTGCTCGCGGATGGCGCCCATGTCATCATCAAGGTGCCTAACCACGCCAGCTTGCTCCGGCGGATGCGCGGCGCCCAGTGGTCCGGCTACCGTTTTCCGGACCACGTTCTGTATTTCACCCCGCTCTCATTGCGTCGCCTGCTGGAGTCCAGTGGCTTCACGATCCAAAGGTTTGGCTGGGTCGACCGGCTTCCGCTGACAAACGGGATGTGGGTTGTGGCGCGGAAGTCCAAACGTTAACGATTCATGTTGTGCTCCCCCCTGAACCACGCGAGCTATCTGGGCCAGCGCCATGGCTTTATACCTATTTGAGGGTTGTCCGGGCGTCGGTTTTCCGTTAGGCTGGCCCAAGCATCTGTGCGCGAGGCTCCCAGCCCCGCGGAACGGCATCAGGATGACGAGCGACTACACGCTGATTGAAGAAGATCACCAATTAGGCCCGCTGCTCGAAGCCGTGGCCGAGCAATCCTCGGTTGCGATTGACACCGAGGCCGATAGCCTGCACCACTACCGCGAAAAGCTTTGCCTGTTGCAGCTCTCCGCCGGCGACCGCCAGTGGATCGTCGACCCGCTCTCGCCGCGCCTGGATGCCCGGCCGCTGCTTGAGCTGCTGGCGGCGCGCGAATTGCTGCTCCACGGCGCCGACTATGACCTGCGGCTGATGTATCGCGCCTATGAGTTCCGCCCCGCGCGGGTCTTCGATACCATGTTTGCCGCCCAATTGCTCGGTTGGCCTCAGATTGGACTGGCCGCCTCCGTGGAGCGCGTGATTGGCATCGAGATGTCGAAGCATGGCCAGCGGGCCGACTGGTCGGTGCGGCCGTTGAGCGACAAGCTGCTGTGCTATGCCGCCGATGACACCCGCTACCTTTCCCAGCTTGCCGAGCGCCAGCGCCATGACCTGGATGAGCTGGGCCGCCTGGGCTGGCACCAGGAGGCTTGCGAACGAGTCATTGGCCAGGCCGCCTGCGAGGCCACCGTCGAGCGCCGCACCGACTGGCGCATCAAGGGCGGCCGGCAGCTGCGGGGTCGTTCGGCGGCGATGTTGCGCGAGCTCTGGCAGTGGCGCGAGGATACGGCGAGCCGCCTGGACCGCCCCCCGTTCAAGGTCATGAACAGTGAGTACCTGCTTGAGTGGGCCAATTGGGTGGCGCTCAATCCAGGCCGGCCCGCCGCCGAGGGTCCACCCCTGCCCAAGGGGCTGCGCGGCTCAAGGCTGGAGAGCTTCGAGCGCGCGATCGAGCGCGCGCTGGCCATGCCTGCTGCCCAGTGGCCAGGTCAGCCTGTGGCCATCCATGACCGCTCGGGCAGCAGGCGCGTCCCCGAGGAGCTGCTGCGGCGGGCGCTGACCGTGCGCGATGAGCTGGCGCGCGAGTTGGGGCTGGACCCCGGCGTCGTCGCCCCGCGCGATGCCGTCCGTGATTTGCTCTGCCAGCACCTCGAGGGCCGCACGGGGTCCCGGATCCCATCTTCTCTCATGCGCTGGCAGCACGCCCTGCTGGTGCCCGTGCTGGCGCCGGTGCTCGAGGGCGCGACCAGCGCGGCCGCTTCCGAGGCCGCTCCCCCCTGTGCCCCGCCATTGGGTTCTGAATAAAGGTCGCATCCTGATGGTAGGTCGGGTCTCCGACCCGACATGGCTTCCAGTGTCGGCTTGAAGAGCCGATCTGCCCTCCCCTGGCTTACAAAAAACATCTTGGCAGGCGCGGCCCCGGCGGAGGCACAATGGGCCTGGAGCCTTGCGAAGATGAGCGCCACCCCACTGGCCGACACGCGAACGGCGGCCCAAGCCGGCCGATTTTATGACGCCGATCCCGCCGATCTGCGCCGGGCGGTCGAGCTTGCCCTCGCCGGCGAGGCCGCCGATCCCGCAGAGCCACCCCCGCTGGCGCTGCTTGCGCCCCATGCCGGCTATGTTTACTCGGGCGCGGTCGCGGGCGCGGCTTATCGCGCCGTCGCCGGCCGGCGCATCGAACGGGTGCTGCTGCTTGGGCCCAGCCATCGTGTCGAGCTGCGCGGGGCGGCCCTTTCGCCCCACCGCGCCTGGCAGACTCCGCTGGGTGAGATCCCCCTCGACGAGGCCGCGGCAGCCGAACTGCTCGATGCCGGTGCCGCCGCCATCGACCCGGCAGCCCACGCAGCCGAACATTCGCTCGAAGTGCAGTTGCCCTTCCTGCAAGTGGCGCTGGCGGGACCGTTTCAGATCCTGCCCCTGCTGGTGGGCGCCCCCCCCGGCGACAGCTTCGAGCTCCTCGCCCGGGCACTGGCCCCGCCGCTGGAGCGCTGGCGGCGCGAGGATCGCCCGGCGCTGATCGTGGCCAGCTCCGACGCCTACCACGGCGAGGACGGCAACGGCTGCGACGAGAACAATGCCCGGTTGGCTGCGCTGATTGATTCCTTTGATCCCCCCGCCCTGGAGGCTGCCTTTCGCGGGCGCGAGCTGATGGCCTGTGGCTGGCAGGCGCTCCTGACGGCCCTGGCGCTGGCGCGGATCATGGGCGCCGGTCGCGCCCGCACCCTCGCCGCCGCCGACTCGCGCGCCGCCAGTGGCCGGCGCGAGGGTTATGTGGTCGGATATCTGGCCGCGCGGCTGGATTTGGCCGCCGCGCACCCCGGCAAATGTTTATGAATCAATTGGCGGCTGCTTCATTGTTTGAAAAAACTTGCATTTTTGCCGCCCGACGCTGAGGATATAAATAAGCATTGGGAGGTTGGTTCCATCAGACAGATCGGTGGGACCGTGTTCAATCTCCGGTCGGGGGAATGGACGTATCCGCGGCAGGTCAACGGCCGAGGCATGGTCCGCAGGCACTCATGACAGTTGAAAAATTACCAAGTTAATCTCCAAAGGAGGCCGATCTGATGAAGAGGTTTAAACTGATTGCGACCGTTGCATTGTTATGCGTGTCGATGACTGGTTGCACGGTCGTGCAACAGTGGGCGACGGGCGGCGCGGTGCTGGGTGCGGCCGTTGGCGGCTGCCTGGCCAACCGCCACGGTTCGCTGAGCACTGCGCAGGGCGCGCTGGTTGGCGCCGCCACCGGCGCGGCCGTCGGCGCCCTCGTGGGCGACATGATGAATCAGCGCGACATCAATGCGCTGCAGACGGAACTGGATGAACTGAAGGCTGAGAATGACCAACTGCGTCAGCAGCTGGCTCAGGCCCAGGCCGAGATCGATCGCCTGCGTGGCGAGGGCGAAGCCCTGCGCCGTCGCATCGGCGAGCTCGAACGTGGCGTGCCGGCCGGACAGACGGGTCGCGTCGTCGAGATGGAAATGTCGCTGCTGGCGGACGTGCTGTTCGCGCCGGGCAGCGCGCGCCTGACCCCCGAGGGCCAGCGCATCCTCAACGAGACGGCCCAGCGCATCCAGCAGGCGCACCCGCAGAGCTACGTCACCGTCCAGGGCCACACCGACAGCCAGCCGATCCGCGCGAGCGGGTGGAAGGACAACTGGGAGCTCGGTGCCGAGCGCGCCACGACGGTCCTGCGTCATCTGATCGAGCGCGGGGTGGCCCCCGAACGCGCCAGCGCCGAAACCTTCAGCATGTATCGGCCCACGGTGCCCAACACCAACGCCGAAAACATGCGGCAGAACCGGCGCGCCGTCATCGTCGTCCACTCCGGTCCGTCGGCGACTCCCCCGGCAGCCGCCCCTGCGGCCACCGGCGCCGCCCCGGCCCAGCGTCGGGCTCGCTGACGAAGCAGGGCCTGACGGCTCCGCTCAAACCATGGCCCGGTGGGGATCATTCCCCGCCGGGCCCTTTTTTCAAGCTACGGCTCTAAACCGCCAAAGGCGCGCCTCCCCGATGAGCCACCCCCGCATCATCCACGTCTATAAGGATGTCTACCCGCCGGTGCAGGGCGGCATCGAGCGCACCATCCATGAGCTGGCCCGCCTCAGCGGCGCCCGCTTCGAGGTTGGCGTGATCGTGGCCACGCGTGGCCGCGGGCGCGGCCGGCGCCGCCAGATCGCGGGTGGGGTGGAAGTGGTCGAGGTGGCCTCGCTGGGCCGTCTGCTTTCGAACCCGCTGGCCCCCGGCTTCGTTCAGGCCCTGCGCCAGAGCCGCGCCGACCTGTTCCATTTTCACGTCCCGCACCCCACCGGCGAAGTGGCGCTGCTGGCCTCAGGCCTCGAGACCCCCGCCGTCGCCACCTACCACAGCGACGTGGTGCGCCAGCGCCTGACAATGAAAATCTACGGCCCCTTCTTCCAACGTTTCCTGGCGCGCATGGCGGTCATCATGCCCACCAGCCAGCGCTACCTCGAGACCAGCCCCTATCTGGCCGCCCACCGTGCGCGCTGCCAGGTGGTGCCGCTGGGCATTCGACTCGACCAGTTCGCGCTCGACCGACCGCGCCGCCGCCGCGCCGAACAACTACGTGCCGAGCATGGCGACTTCGTGCTCTTCCTTGGTATGTTGCGCCGTTACAAGGGCCTCCCGTGGCTGCTCGAGGCGCTCGCGCGGCGGCCGGGAGTGCGGGCGCTGATCGCCGGCGAGGGCCCAATGGCCGAGCCGTTGCGCCGCCAGGCGCACAGCCTGGGCCTCCAGGATCGGGTGTGTTTCCTGGGGCGGGTCGGCAACGACGAGGCCATCGCGCTGCTCCACGCGGCGGCCCTGCTGGTCCTGCCGGCGCACCAGCGCTCCGAGGCCTTCGGCCTGGTCCAGATTGAGGCGATGGCGTGCGGGCTGCCTGTGATCTCCACCGACCTGCCCACCGGCGTGCCCGAAGTCAATCGCCACGGTGAGACCGGCTTGATCGTCCCTCCCGCCGATGCCGAGGCGCTCGCGGCCGCCATCGGTGAGCTGATGGACGACCCCGCCCGGCGTGCCGCGCTCGGAAACGCCGGCCGCCGCCGAGCCCTCGAACACTACAGCTCCGAACTCATGGCCGCCCGCGTCATGGATGTCTACGATCAGGTGCTCGCCCGAACCTGAACATCGGCATGCGCCTGCACCATCGCACCAACTCCACATGACAAAAAAAGGGCGGGTCCACATGGGACCCGCCCTTCTGAGTGTCCAGAGCCGAGGCTGGAATTACTTCCGGCCGCGGGCCTTCTTCGCGGGAGCCTTGGCCGCCTTGGCGGGCTTCACCGGAGCCTTGGCCGGAGCCTTCTTCGCCGGAGCCTTGGCCGCCTTGGCCGGAGCCTTCTTCGCCGGGGCCTTGGTCGCCTTGGCCGGAGCCTTCTTGGCGGTGCGCGCCTCGGTCATGCGGGCGGCCTTGGCCTGCGATCCCGCTTCCTTCTTGGCCGAGCCGTTGCCGTGGCGCAGAGCCGCCTGCGCGGCGGCCAGACGGGCCACCGGCACGCGATAGGGGCTGCAGCTGACGTAGGCCAGGTCAAGCATGTGGCAGAACTCGACGCTGTTGGGGTCGCCGCCGTGCTCGCCGCAGATGCCCAACTTGATGTCGGGGCGAACCGTGCGGGCCTTCTCGATGGCCGTCTGCATCAGGGCGCCGACGCCGGCGCGGTCGATCGTGGCGAACGGGTTGTTGGCCACGATGTCCATTTCCTGATACTGCGGCAGGAAGCTGACGGAGTCGTCCCGGCTCATGCCAAGCGTGGTCTGGGTCAGGTCGTTGGTGCCGAAGCTGAAGAACTCGGCGTGGCGGGCGATTTCGTCGGCCACCAGCGCCGCGCGCGGAATCTCGATCATCGTGCCGACCAGGTAGTCGACCTTCTTGCCGGTCTGGCGGCGCACTTCGTCGGCGACGCGGTTGACGATGTCGATCTGGAGCTGCAATTCCTTCGGGTAGCCCACCAGCGGGATCATGATCTCGGGCTTGACCTTGATCTTCTCCTTCATCACCTGGGCGGCAGCCTCGAAGATCGCCCGCACCTGCATCTCGGTGATCTCGGGATAGACGTTGCCCAGGCGGCAGCCGCGGTGGCCCAGCATCGGGTTGGCCTCGTGGAGCGCCTCGACCCGGCGGGTGACCGCCTCGACCGTCATGTTGAGCTTGTCCGCCGTCTCCTTGATCGCCTGCTTCTCGTGGGGCAGGAACTCGTGCAGCGGCGGGTCCAGCGTGCGGACCGTGACCGGCAGGCCCTTCATCGCGCGGAAGATGCCGATGAAGTCCTCGCGCTGATAGGGCAGCAGCTCGGCAAGAGCCGCCTCACGCTCGGCCTTGTCGTCGGCCATGATCATGCGCCGCACCGAGTAGATGCGGTCGCCCTCGAAGAACATGTGCTCGGTGCGGGTCAGGCCGATGCCGCTGGCGCCGAAGGCGATCGCGTTCTCGGCCTGGTCGGGCTGGTCGGCGTTGGTGCGCACGTCCAGCTTGCTGAACTGGCGCGCCCACTTCATCAGCTGGGCGAAGTTCTGATAGGCCGGGCTGGCCTTGGGGGCAAGCGTCTTGTCGATCAGCACCTGCACCACTTCGCTGGGGGCCGTCTTGATCTGACCCTCGTAGACCTCGCCCAGCGTGCCGTCGATCGACAGCCAATCGCCTTCCTTGTAGGTGCGACCCTTGACCGTCATCGTCTTGCGCGCATAGTCGACCGCGATCTCGGCGCAGCCGCAGACGCAGACCTTGCCCATCTGGCGGGCCACCAGCGCCGCGTGCGAGGAAACGCCGCCGCGCGCGGTGAGGATGCCCTCGGCGGCGATCATGCCGCGCAGGTCCTCGGGACTGGTCTCGACGCGCACCAGCAGGACCTTCTCACCGTCGCGCGCCTTGTCGGCCGCCACGTCGGCATTGAAGAAGATTCGGCCGCTGGCCGCGCCCGGGCCGGCGGGCAGGCCCGTGGCCAGCATCTTCTGCTCGGCCACCGCCTGGTCGCGCGCGGCCTTGTCGAAGATCGGGGCCAGCATGTGCGTCAGCGAGTCCGCCGGGATGCGCATGATCGCCTCTTGGGGCTGGAGCAGGCGCTCCTTGACCATCTCGCAGGCGATGCGGACCGCCGCCAGGCCGGTGCGCTTGCCGTTGCGCGTCTGCAGCATGAACAGCTTGCCGTCCTCGATCGTGAACTCGAAGTCCTGCATGTCCTTGAAGTGCTTCTCAAGGGTGGCGCGGACCTTCTCGAGCTCGGCGTGGGCCTTGGGCATTTCCTTCTTGAGCTGCGCGATCGGCTGCGGGGTGCGCACGCCGGCGACGACGTCTTCGCCCTGGGCGTTGATCAGATACTCGCCGTAGAAAACCTTCTCGCCGGTGGCCGGGTCGCGCGTGAAGGCCACGCCCGTCCCCGAGGTCTCGCCCATGTTGCCGTAGACCATCGCCTGGACGTTGACCGCCGTGCCCCACTCGTGCGGGATGCCATACTTGCGGCGATAGACCACCGCGCGGTCGTTGTTCCAAGAGTTGAAGACCGCGCCGACGGCGCCCCAGAGCTGGTCCATCGGGTTGGAGGGGAAGTCGCGGCCCGCGCGCTGCTTGATCAGCTTCTTGAAGCGCGCGCACAGCTCGGCCAGGTCCTCGGCCGTCAGCTCAAGGTCTTCCTGGACGCCGCGCTCCTCCTTGACCTGATCGATGATCGTCTCGAAGGGCTCGTGGTCCTCGCCGCGCAGCCGCTGGACGCCCATGACGACGTCGCCATACATCTGCAGGAAGCGGCGGTAGCAGTCCCAGGCAAAGCGCGGGTTGCCGGTGCGTTCCACCAGCGACTGCACCGTTTCGTCATTGAGGCCCAGGTTCAGGATGGTGTCCATCATGCCCGGCATCGAGTCGCGAGCGCCCGAGCGAACCGAAACCAGCAGCGGGTTCTTGCGGTCGCCCAGCTTCTTGCCCATCTGGCGCTCCATCTTGGCGAGCGCGCGGCCAACCTCGGCCTGCAGCGTGGCCGGGTATTGCCCCTTGTTGTCACTGTAGTAGGTGCAGACTTCGGTCGTGATGGTGAAGCCGGGGGGCACGGGCAGCCCAATGTGGGTCATCTCGGCCAGGTTGGCGCCCTTGCCGCCGAGCAGTGCCTTCTGATGGCCCCGCCCATCGGCGGTGCCGCCGCCAAAAGAATAAACCATTTTCGTAGCCATCTAAAATCCTCCAGGTGAGCATCGGTCAGTGTGGTGATGGTCGGCGGGGTTTTTTTCGCCGGTTCTCGCGCTCCCGTCGCCGTCGCGGCGCCGGGGGTGGGAGATCGTCGACACTGCCTGAGCCCGTCCAGACCCCGGACCAGTGTCGATAAAAACAGTACTATTGTCAACTGCGGAGGCAGCGGCAATTGCCTTTGCATTGCTTTTTCATGTTTTTGTCGCAAAGGCGCAGAGGAAAAGTCCAAAGGACGCAAAGGCAGGAACCAAGTCATGTTCTTGATTCTCCGCGCTTGTTTTGCGGCCTTTGCGCCTGTGCGGTCAATTCGCGATCGGCCAGCGGTCGAGCAGGTAGATGTTCTGGCCCAGCGTGCTGCGCCAGGGGCTGCGGCCGGGCAGCTCGCGGGGCGTGAAATAATAATGCGGGCCATCGTGCGGCAGGTCGGGGGGCAGCCATTCCCGCGCCACCACGACCTGATCCAGCCCCATGTAGATCCTCAGCAGGTTGATGTCGTCCCCCATCGGCCGCGGCTCGTCGATGACCGCCTTCGCGCCCCGCTCGCGTGCCTCGCGCCCCAGTTCCTCGGCCAGCTCGAAGGCATGCGGGGCATGAACCAGCCCGCCCCACTGCCGGCCGTCCCACTGCGCCAGCCGCGCCACCCCCGCCGCCGCCACCAGCGCCAGCAGCCCCCAGCCCAGCACGCCCGGGCGCAGCCGCGGCAGCACCGCCAGCCCGCGCGCCGCCAGCGGCACGCTCAGCCACAACGCCGGCACGGCGAACCGGGTGCGCGGGTTGAACCCCACCGTGTTGCTGAACGCCGCCTGGTAATAGGTCAGCCAGGCCAGCAGCGCCACCAGCACCAGCAGTTGCAGCTCGCGGACGCGTCGGCCGTGCCACAGCCCGATCGGCAGCAGCGCCAGCACGATCACCCCCTGCCCCGCGGCCAGCCGCGTCAGGAAGCCGACCCGCCACAGCGTGCTGGCCTCGGTGATTTCGGGCGTCATGCGCGAGAACATCCGCGGAATCTCCAGAAAATGGAGCGGATCGCCATAAAAATCCGCATGGATGAACATCAGCGTGACCGGCAGGATCGCCAGCGGCGCCCAACCCGCCGCCAGTGCCAACGCCAGCCGCCGCCGCGGCTGCACCCCCACTCCATATAAGCACCCCAACAGCCAGGCTCCCGCGCCCAGCGCCCAGCCCTCGTAGCGCGTCCACGAGAGCGCCAGCGCCAGCGCCAGCAGCGCCGCGTAGCGCAGTCGCGTCGGCCGCCGCGAGAGCCGCACCAAGACCAGCGTCATCCAGACCGCCGCCGCAATGAAAACCGGCTCGGCCAGCGTCGTCGCCGTCAGCCGCCAGCCGACCGGGATGCTCAACACCAGCGGCAGCGCCGCGCAAAACGCCCCCGCCCGCAACCGCCGCGCCCGCGACCGCCAATACTCCTCGGATCCATTGACCTCGTAAGTCAGCAGCAGCAGGCCCCAGCTCGCCAGCGCCATCATCAGCGTGGCGCCGGGAATGAACCAGTGCACCAGCCCCGTCCAGCCCAGCAGCCAGTGCCAGGCGCCGTAATACCAGAACGGCAGCGGCAGCCAGTAGTAGCCATCGACGAACAGCCACCAGTTGCGGCCCCAGAGCATCGAGATGACGGTGCGCGAGAAATCGTCGCCCGAGGCAAACAGCAGCCCCCGGCCGATCATGAACAGTGCGACGAACACCCAGGCCAGCAGGCTCGCCAGCCCCGCCGCCGCCATCAGCAGGCGGTCGGGCGGGGGGCCGGCGGTGATATGCGGGCTGGTTGGTTTCATGCGCTCGTTTTGCTTGCGGCCGGATGCTACTCCAGCGCCGTGACGTTCTGGGTTTGCTCGATCACCATCTGCACGTCCATCGCCGGTGTATCTTGCTGGGCGGGGGTCTTCATGGCCATGTTCATGCGGACTTTGACGCGCAGCGGCTGCAGGGCCATGTCCTTGGGATAGAGCATCACCCCCTCAAGGGCAGCCGTCCCCAGGTCGATCCGCGCGCCCTCGACCTCGGTGGGAGGGAGCTGGATGTTCATATTGATCCGATACTCAACAACCTCGTGCCCCTGAAATTCACCAGTCTGGCTGAGAGTCATCGTGCCATTGATATTTTCGGGTTTGATGTTCACGAACTCATTGAAGTTCTCGAACAGCCGCTGGTAGGTCGCCTCGGAATTGATGGGCCAGGTATCTCCCACGCGCTTGGGGCCGCTCGCGCCAAAGGCGTCCTGGTCGGTCGGGAGGCCGGGGGTGGACAGTTGGACGAACTGGGCGATTGACTGCAGGGCCATATCCTCGACGCGTCCCTCGGCGGCCTTAAAATCCGGTTTGCCGTCCACGATGCTCCCGCGGATGATCGCGCCCGGCTCGGCCAGCGCAACCGGCTCCTGCATGGGAAGCTGGATCGCGAACTTGTCGACCTTGATCGTCAGGCGGGTGGGCAGTTGCCGGGCGTCAACTTCGTCCACCGTGAGCTGAAAATCATAATCGATGTTCGACTTCTGGGCCGGCATGCGCTGGTCGCCCATCGCCACGGCAACTGAATTATTCATCTGGCCTTCAAGGCGCACACGCTGGCCGACACTCATCGGCCGATGCAACTGGACCTCGTAGCTCTCGCCCGCCTCGGCGGCCGGCGCGGCCTCCTGGGCCGGCGCGCCGGCCGCCAGCAGCAGCAACATCAACAGGGATGCAATCGATCGAAGCATGGGACGGTTCCTTTCCTATGGCTTCTATGAACTTCTTCTGTATGGACGCAGCCGGCGCGGCGCGTGTTGCAGGGGCCAGCGGCCGGAAGTAGATTCAGCCACGAATGAACACAAATTTTCACGAAATTAATTTGGTTTGCCCGGCGCAGCCGAAACCATAACCGAAAAAAATTGAACCGCAAAGTCTCAGAGAACGCAGAGGAAGCGCAGAGGCTTTTTCGATGAGACCCCGAGCATCCCATGGGTGAATCCATTCGTGCCAAGAATTAGAATCAGAATATGACTCCATTTGGCGATCTTGGCACCTTGGCGTTTTTGCGTGAACCTCCGGCGCCTTCAGTAGTGCTCCGGCTTGGGATCGCGCGCGAGCAGTTCCTTGACTGCCCGACGCGGCGAAATCCCCTCGAAGAGCACCTGGCAGACCGCCTCCACGATCGGCATCTCGACGCCGTAGCGCGCGGCCAGCAGGCGCGCCGAGCGGGCGGTGTAATAGCCCTCGACGACCATCCCGACCCGCGCGAGCGCCTCCTCGGCGCTGGCGCCCCCCGCCAGCAGATTGCCGAACTGCCAGTTACGCGAGTGCCGACTGCCGGCGGTCACGATCAGGTCGCCCACCCCCGAGAGCCCGATGAAAGTCTCCAGCCGCGCGCCGGCGGCCAGCCCCAGCCGGACGATCTCGGCCAGCCCGCGCGTGATCAACGCCGCCCGCGTGTTGTCGCCCATCCCCATCCCGTCCAGCGCCCCGGCCGCGATCGCGATCACGTTCTTGATTGCGCCGCCCAGCTCCACCCCCAGCATGTCGTCGTGGCTGTAGATGCGCAGGTAGGGACGCAGGAAGAGCGCCTGCACGGCGCGCGCCTGTTCCATGTCGGGGCCGCTGGCCACCAGCATCGTCGGCATGTGGCGCGAGACTTCCTCGGCGTGGCTCGGGCCCGACAGCACGCAGGCGCGCGCCCCCGCCTCCGCCCCCAGCTCCTCGGCCAGCAGCTCGTGCATCAGCAGCCCGGTCTCGTTCTCGATCCCCTTGGTGCAGATCACCCAGTGGGCGACGCCGGCGGCGTGCCCGGTGGCGCGGATCGCCCCCAGCGCCGAGCGCATCGCGTGCGACGGCACCACCAGCACGACCGCCTCGGCGCCATCGAGCGCGGCCGCCAAATCCGCCTGCATCTCGATGGCCGGGTGGACAGCAAATTCCCCCAGTCGGGGATGGCGCCGCTCGCGGTCCAGTCGCTCCAGCAGGGGTGCGTCGATATCCCAGCAGCGTACCGGGTGCCCATTCTCGGCCAGCACGGTGGCCAGAGTAATGCCCCAGGTGCCGGCGCCCAGCACCACCAGCGGACGGGAAATTGATTTCATCGGGTGGATTCACCGGTCTTGGATTGGAAAAGCCGGCTCTCGGTGCCGGCGCGCAGGCGGACGATATTGCCGCGGTGCTTGTAAAAAATGGCCGCCGCCAGCGCCAGCGTCACGAAGAAGGAAACCCGGTCCCAGTCGCCCTGCCGCGCCAGCCCCACCCCCACGATCAGCAGCGGCAGCAGCGCCGCCCCCGTCAGCGAGGCCAACGAGACATACCCCGTCAGGCCGATGATCGCCAGCCCGACCGCCAGCGCGCCCAGCGTCGCCAGCGGCTCGATGGCCAGGATCACCCCCAGGCTGGTCGCCACCCCCTTGCCCCCGCTCCAGCCCAGCCACGGGGTGAACATGTGGCCCAGGATTGCTGCCAGCCCGAGCGCCCACGGCCAGGCCACAGCGGGAAGCCCCACCGGGGTGGTCGCCGCCAGCAGCGTCACCGGCAGCCAGCCCTTGAGCGCGTCCAACAACAGGCAGCCGATCCCCCAGCCCTTGCCAAGCACCCGAAAGGCATTGGTGGCGCCGACATTGCCGCTGCCGTGGCGGCGGATGTCGATCCCCCGCAGCCGCCCCATCAGGAAGGCGGTCGGGATTGAGCCGACCAGGAATGCCAGCGCAAGCAGGGCGACGATCTTTAAAATGGAATCCATCGGGCCACCCGGGCGGCGGAATGAGCAACCGTCGCGTTCGCGGCGGCGAGCGCGGGGGTTGCCGAAAAAATTACTTGCCCGCCCATGGGTTTGCAAACAATATGTGCTGGATCGGGATTGACAGGACGCATCTTGATTCCGCTATGGACACCAAAGAGGTAGGTCGGGTCTTTGACCCGACATGGCGTTCAGTGTCGGCTCGAAGAGCCGACCTACCCTCCCAGCCGCGAGGAACCGATGAACACCGACCTGCCGCTGCACACCCACTCCGAAATTTTGGACGGCGTCGCCGTGCTGCACCTCGAGGGCGAGCTGGTGTCGCAGTCCCGCTTTGTCATCGAGCGTATCCTGCGCGAGTGGCTCGAGCTGGGCATCCATCAGGTGATCGTCGGGCTGGCCGCGCTGCGTTACATCGACAGCTCGGGACTGGCCACGCTGCTCGGTGCGCTGCACCGCTGTCGGCGCGAGGGGGGCGATATCATCCTCGTCGAGCTGAACCCCTCACTCGAGGCGATCTTCGAGATTACCTCCATGGCCCGATATTTTCGGATTTTCCCAACCATGGCCGACGCCCGCCGCCAATTTGCCCCCGCCGACACCGCGACCGATGGCGGCAGGCAGACCGGCGTCGCCGCGACAGAGCTGACATAAGGAGGGTTTCGATGACCCAGCCACGCGGTCCGCGCGAGCCGGCCCCGAACTATGAAAAATCCATCAAGCAGCTTGAGTCGATCGTGCGGCGGCTGGAGCAGGAAGAAGTTCCGCTGGAGGTCTCCATCAAGCTCTTCGAGGAGGGGCAGGCGCTGGTGCGTGCCTGCGACCAGCAGCTCAAGGCCGCCGAAAACCGCATCCGCCAACTGATTGAAACCCCCGCCGGTGAGCTGACCGAGGCGCCCTTCGAACCGCCCTCACAAGAAACCCCCGCCGAGCCCGAGCTCGACGGGGATCTTTCCGAAGACGAATAATTCCAGCAACCATCAGTGCCCTTGGCGGGCGCAGGCGCTGCGCAGCAGCTCCTTGAGCCGCCGGGGCGGGGTCGGCTTTTTGATGATGTCGCTCGCCCCCCGGCCGATCCAGTCCACCAGTAACTGGTCGGCCATCGGGCTCATGATGACCACTGGCTGGTCGAAGCCCAGCTCGCGCAGCCCCGCAATCATATATTGGCCTTCCTTGTGGGCGAGCGACTCGTCCAGCAGGATCGCCTCGCAGCTGTCGCCCCCACGCAGCGCATCCAGCGCGCCGCTCAGCGAACTGCTGAAGATCGGCCGGTATCCGATGCCGCTCAAAACCTCGCCGAGGTTCTCACAGGCACAGGGATCGTTATCGACCACCAGAAGCGTGCGGGGGTCCATCGTGCCGAACCTCCTCCGGGTTCCGGTGCTCGATGCTGACAGGACGGGTTTCAGCCGGCCGCGCGCTCAATGGCGCCGCGACCGGATCTTGTCAAGGCACTCCATCGGGAAGGCAGGACGGCCGCCGAAGCTCTCCAGCGCTTCCTTGATCTTCTGGGGCTGGCCGACATCGCACCACTGCACGCCCTCGATCGGCATGACCGTGCTCCAGCGGGTGATGTACTGCAGCACCTCGCGCGAGAAATCGGTGCTCTTGAGGTCACGGTAAATGTGGTTGAGCGCCACCTTTTCGTGCGTCCCCGTCATGCCCTCGTTGCGGATGACATGCAGCACCTGGCGATATATCTCGAAGCGGCGCATCACGTCGGGGAACATCTGCCAGCCGATCGCCCACAGCGTCTTGGCCCGCGCCGCGATGATCATCGTGTTCCAGTAGCAGCCCCGCCGCATCAGGTTCTCAGCCTTGCTTTTGCGCGGCCGCTCGTGGAAGTTCTTGATCGACATCGGCTTGCCCTCGGACGCATCGGCCGCCGCCGCCGCGCGCCCGTTGCCGTTGCCGCTGCCGTTGCCGTTGCCGTTGCCGTTCGCCGAGCCGCGCGCCGCGCGCGAGCGCACCCCCGGCTCGATCCAGCCATACTCGGTTTCGGGGCGGTGCGGGGTCGCCCCCAGCAGGATCAGCCGCTCCGGGTTGCGCTCGGCCTGACGGTAGGCCTGCTCGATGCAGCGCTGGAATTTCTTTTCGGGCTTGACGAACTGGTCGGAGGGATACACCACCACCGTGGCCTCCGGATCGGCCTCCATCGCGTAGGTCACGCCCAGGAAGATCGCCATCGCCGTGCCGCGGTCGTGCGGCTGCTCGACAATGCGCCCGGGCAGGCCCTTGCGGATGCCGTTCAGGTAGCGCCCCTGATTGGGCCCGATCACCGTGATGACGTTCTGCGACGGCACCAGCGCCAAGGCCCGGTCCACCGTGTGCTCGAGCATTGTCCGGGTGCCCGTGAAGGCGCAGAATTGCTTGGGGCGATCCTCGCCCAGCCAGCGCTGCGTGAAGGGATGCAGCCGCGCCCCCTCCCCGCCGGCCAGGATGACGGCAAAGCGCGAGGCGCTGCCGGTGGCCGTGTCGAGTTGACGCGCGCGATATCCCTGAGCACTGGGTGTGGTGTGAACTGATGCCCCGCTTGCCATGGTGTCCGGTATCCACTTCTTGCGAAATTTGGCAGGCTTGCCGTAAGCTGAAGGCCGCCTGTTCCCCTTGACGCCCTAACCATCGCACAGCGAAATGGCTTCCGAAATCGGGGTTTTCCTGATTTTTCCCGCGAGCTTTCACTCCCTTATTTAGTTCATTGCCATTTTATCCGCCCCACCCGCCGGCGCGGCCCGGCCAGCCAACGGGCGCGCAATCTGACGCCGTCGCGGCCCGTGCGCAGACGCAACGTCCCCGCCTGGCCACCGCAGCGGCCGGGCAAAGCTAACTGTATTATATTCATTAAAAATCAGCCCGCGCCGGGCACGCTCGGGCCTCAGTGGCCGGCGGGGGCGCACTCGCGGATGGTGGCGATCAACTGGTCGGCCGGGCAGCCCTTGGGCAGGTAAGCCGCCGCCCCGGCCGCCAGCATCGCCTCGGCCATGCTCATCTCCTCATACATCGACAGCCCGATGACGCATGTTCCGGGCTTCTGGGTGGTGATGCGCCGGGTCGCCTCGACCCCGCCCATGCGTGGCATCGCCACATCCATGATTACCACGTCGGGCTGGATGTGGCGCGCCAGTTCGACTGCCAGCTCGCCGTCGAGCGCCTCGCCGGCCACCTCGATGTCCGGGTACTCCTGCAGCAGCGCCGCCAGCCCCTCGCGCAGGATCTCGTGGTCATCCACCAGCAGCACGCGGATGCGCCGCACCTCGCCGGGCTCGGGCGCCGGCCTCGGGGCGGGTGCCGGCACCGCCGGCGGATGGTGCCGCGGCGACTCCTGGTTGTGCCGTAGCGCCGCCTGCTGTGCATAGTGGCGCGGTGCCTGCAGCGTGATGGTGGTGCCCATGCCGGGCTCGCTCCGCATGTAAATCACCCCCCCAATCAGCTCGATGCGCTCGCGCAGGCTGAACAGGCCGAACCCTTCGCTGTGGCCTTCCACCAGCCGCTCGGTCTTGAAGCCGTTGCCATTGTCCTCGACCCGGATGCGGATGAAATCCTCGGCCGTCAACCCCATCTCCACGCGCACCTGCGTCGCCCCGGCGTGCTTGACGACGTTAAACAGCAGCTCGCGCACCGCTTGGAACAAAAACACGCTGATCTCCTCGCTGGTGGGTTCGGCCCGCGCGTCGTGCACGATCTCGACCGGCAGGTTGTACTTGGCCTTGACATGACGCCCCAGCCATTCCAGTCCCGCCGCCAGCCCCGCGTCGTAGAGGATCGCGGGGCTCAGCTCCACCGTCAGCGAGCGCATCCCATCGATCGACTGGTCGAGCATCTCGTTGATCTGCTGGAAAATCTGCTCCAGCTCGGGCCGGCGCACCCGCCCCTGCAGCATCGCCAGGTTCAGTTTGGCGGCCACCATCAGCTGCTGGTGGTGGTCGTGCAGGATCTGGGCCACCCGCCGTCGCTCGCGCTGTTCCGCCCGCGTCAGCTCCATCGCCAGTGCCCGCAGCTGACCCGCCCGCTGTTCGGCCTCCGCCGTCCCCACGCGGACCCGCTGTTCCAGCGTCTCGTTCAGCTCGCGCAGCTGCTCCAGCACCTGCTTGCGCTGCGTGATATCGACGTTGACGGTCACCCCGCCAACGGTCCGCCCCCGCTGGTCGCGCACCGGCCGGGCATAATTCAGAATGGTCTTGCGCTGTCCGTCGCTGGTCTCGATATCCACTTCCTCGCCGCCAATGCTCTCGCCGTTCTTCAAGGCCCGCGCCATTGCCCAGTCAGCGCTGTTCAACCGGCGGCCGTCGGGCCACCAGCCCCGGTAATCCTCCCCATATTCCCGCTGGTCATTGGAAAGCGGCGGCTGCCCCCACAGGTCGCGCGCGGCGGGGTTGAGTTCAAGGATCCGCCCCTCGGGCCCGGTGATGAAGACCCCCACCGGCAGCACGTCCAGCACGGCCCGCAGCCGGCGCCGCTCCAGTTCGGCCGCCTCGTGTAGTCGCGCCATGTCCTCCGCCGCCGCCTTGGCGGCCGTGACATCATCCAATATCAGGATCAAGTTCTGGAACTGGCCATCGTCGTCATGAACCGCCGAGCCATTGAGCCGGACCCACAACGGCGCCCCATCCTTGCGCAAAAAGCGCTGCTCCAGCACCAGGTGATCGAGCTGGCCGCACCACAACCGGCTGGTCTGGGCGCAAAATCCATCCCGGTCGAGCGGGTGGATCAGATCCACCAGTGGATGGCCCACGATCTCCTCCGGCTCGCGCCCAAGCATCCGGCAGAGCGTCCGGTTGGCCAGCACCAGCCGCTGCTGGTCGTCGGCCAGCGCCATCCCCACCCCCGCCAGTTCAAAGATGGCACACCGGCACTCATCATCCGCGCCGGTGCATTTGCCTGAAATCAAGGGTTCGGGCTGCGTGTCGGCGACGATGCCGCGATCGAGGTCCTTCTGGTCATTCGGGAAAAGGTGGTTCTTCACCAGCATGCGCCCCCTGAAAAAGCTCCATGGGGATCAAAAACCCAAGTGCTGTCTCATCTTCGCCAGGCGTGAAGGTCACGGTTGAGCGCTTCGATTTTACACAGCGCCTCCCGGGAAGCAAGGAAATCAAGCCCGTCCCGCAGGGCTCCCCGCATCGCCGAAAAAATATGTGAGGACGCCGGCTCCGACCGGCAGAAACCCAATCCATGCGCATGCTGCCGTAAATCATGGCTCCAGCGTCCTACAGGCGCAATTCTAAGCGGATAAAATGCTCCAATGTATCGGGGCGAACCCCCAAAATGGCCATGAAAATACCCCGCCGCGCCCCCGGGGTCGCCCGCGATGGAATTTAGGAAAGTATTGTCTCTATTGATGTTGACCGATATGAAAGCAAAATTCTTTCAAAATATCAGGGATTGGGTTATCCTTTCTTCATCGGCTTCTTCGAGGACAAATGGGGGATTCGCAGGAGAACTCGAAAAGAGCCAAAAGCATTACTCGAGGCATCACAAAAAAGTTCATTTGTGCCCGACAAGCAATCAAACAAGGGAGCCGCAAAGTCTTATGCGGAGAGCCATGGTGACCAACGGATCGAAGGAAGCATTTATGACGAAAATCAACAACAGGCCGCGCCAGCAGGCCGCTCGTATCCTGCTCGTCGATGACCACCCGATCGTGCGGCGGGGCCTGTGCATGATGATCAACAGCGACCCGGAACTGGAGGTTTGCGGGGAAGCCGACGGGATCGTCGAGGCCATTCGCATGATTCATGACCAGAATCCGGACCTGGTCGTCATCGACATCTCGCTCAAGGATGGCAGCGGCATCGAGTTGATCAAACAGATCAAGTCGCAGAATGCCACCACCAAGATGCTCGTCTCATCAATGCATGAGGAAACCCTGTTCTCCGACCGCGCGCTGCACGCCGGCGCCAAGGGCTACATCAGCAAGCAGGAAGCGCCCGACAAGATCGTCGAGGCGATCCACACCATCCTGAACGGCAAAATCTACCTCAGCGAGAGCATGACCGAGCGAATGCTGCACCGGGCGGTCTATCCCGAGCAGATCCAGACCAAGTCCACCATCGACAGCCTGACCGACCGAGAGCTGGAAGTCTTCGCGCTGGTGGGCCAGGGCATGTCGACCCGCAAGATTGCCAAGCACCTTCACCTGAGCGTGAAGACCATCGAGACCCACCGCGAGCACATTAAGCGCAAGCTGAACCTGGAGACCAGCCACGAGCTGATCCACCGCGCCGTGCAGTGGGTGATGGAGCAGAAATAAATCGGGAACCGGCTGGCGTGACACGCTTGCGGCTGATTTTTACTGACCTTCCATGCCCGCTTTGCCCCCCATGCACGCGGATTTATGCGCGTTTGCCAAATTTGACTATTTATCCAGCTGGCGTTCATCCCGCAGGCGCCGGATCAGCATTTTTTTACTGCTTCGGGAGCTCCGAGCGGATAGGATAATTGCGCACGGGCGTAGCTGGACCGCTCGCGGGCCCACCCTCCGGTGTGGCGATTATCAGGCGAAAGTGAACTCCATTATGGCGCGCAAAAATTACCTCTTTACCTCCGAGTCGGTCTCCGAGGGCCATCCCGACAAGGTGTGCGACCAGATCTCCGATGCGATCCTGGACGCGCTGCTGGCCCAGGACCCTGCCTCGCGCGTCGCCTGCGAAAGCCTGACCACCACCGACCTGATTGTCGTTTCCGGCGAGATCACCAGCAACGCCACGATCGATTATGAGGAAGTCGCCCGCCGCACGATCGAGGAGATCGGCTACACCGACCCGGCGATGGGCTTCACCGCCCGCGGCGCCAAGTTCCTCAAGTTCGTTCACGCCCAGTCGGCCGACATCGCCCGCGGCGTCGACACCGAGACCAGCCTGAGCAAGGACCAGGGCGCCGGCGACCAGGGGATGATGTTCGGCTATGCCTGCGACGAGACCCCCGAGCTGATGCCCCTGCCGATCCAGCTCTCCCACCAGCTGGTCCTGCGCCACAGCGAGGTTCGCAAGGCAGGAACGGTGCCCTGGCTGCGCCCCGACGCCAAGAGCCAGGTCACCATCGAATATGGCCCCGACGACCGTCCCGTGCGCATCCACACCGTCGTGCTCTCGACCCAGCACGCCCCGCTCCATGGAGGCGACAACCCCAGCGAGGCCGAGCTGAAGCTGGAGCAGCAGGAAATCTTCGACGCCGTCCTCAAGCATATCATCATGCCGATCCTGCCCGCCGAGCTGGTTGACGAGGAGACGATCTACCACGTCAATCCCACCGGCCGTTTCGTCATCGGCGGTCCCCACGGCGACACCGGCCTGACCGGCCGCAAGATCATCGTCGACACCTACGGCGGCATGGGCCGTCACGGCGGCGGCGCCTTCAGCGGCAAGGACCCCAGCAAGGTCGACCGCTCGGCGGCCTATGCGGCGCGCTGGATCGCCAAGAACATCGTCGCCGGCGGCGCCGCCCGCCGCTGCGAGGTGCAGCTCAGCTACGCCATCGGCGTCGCCCAGCCGCTCTCGATCAACGTCAACACCTTCGGCACCGGTCTGGTTGACGAGCCTCGCCTGGTCGAGGCGGTCCGCCAGGTCTTCGACCTGCGCCCGCGCGCCATCATCGAGGCCCTCGACCTGCGCAGGCCGATCTACCGCGACACCGCCGCCTACGGCCACTTCGGCCGCGAGTGCTTCAGTTGGGAGCAGACCCCGCACGCCGATTTTTTCGCCGAATTGGTCGGTAACACCGCAGCCGCCGCCGGTTCCGACTGCGGCTGCAACTGCTCGCGGTCCTGACACTCTCCACTTGCATCATGCGGGGCGTTCGCCAAACGGCGGGCGCCCCGCTCGCTTTTCCCCCAACGACCCGCCCCGTGTTAACATGGTTTTCAACCCATTGGTATGAACGCCTGCGGCACGGGGGAGCCCGCTCATGCTCTTCTTTGATTCCTGGTCCGCGCTGATCCGCGTCCTGCTGGTTGGGGTGCTGGCCTACCTGGCGCTGATCCTCTGGCTGCGCATCTCCGGCCCGCGCACCCTCTCCAAGTGGAACGCCTTCGATTTCATCGTCACCATTGCCCTTGGCTCGACCCTCGCCGCGATTCTGATGGATAAGAACACATCGCTCAGCGAGGGGGTACTGGGTCTGGGCCTGCTCGTCGCGCTCCAGTTCGGCATCACCTGGTTGTCGGTGCGCTCGGCCTGGGTCCGGCGCCTGATCAAGGACGAGCCCTCGCTGCTCTACGAGCGCGGCCGTTATCTTGATGCCGCGCTTCGCCGCCAGCGCGTCACCCGCTCCGAGGTGCAGGCGGCGGTGCGCTCGGCAGGGCTGGCGGCGATGGAGGACGTCGAGGCGGTCGTGCTCGAGACCGACGGCACGTTCAGCGTCATCAAGCCCGCCCCCTCCCAAAGCCGAACCGCATTGGAGGGCGTGCGGCGGCAGGATTGAGGCCCTCGTCCTGCGTCGGCCGATCTACCGCGACACCGCCGCCTGCGGTAGGTCGGCTCTTCGAGCCGACACTGGAGTCCATGTCGGATCGAAGACCCGACCTACCATTCCCTCCGCCCTGCCAGCTTTTCCTCCCCGGCCGCCTCCTGCGTTATGATGGATGAAATGCCTATTCACTCGGACCCACGGAGGAACTGCCGATGACTCCGCAATGGAGCGACAAGGATCGTCGCCAGTATGAGCACATCAAGGAATCGACCCAGAAGCGCGGCGCCAAGACCGGCCGCGCCAAGGCCATCGCCGCGCGCACCGTCAACAAGCAGCGCCGCGAGGAAGATCGCACCCCCAACAAGCGCACGCAGGGCACCGGCAACCCCAACCTGCCCCTCGAGCAGCGCTCGCGCGATGAGCTCTATAACCTGGCCCGTGAACGCAAGATCACCGGCCGCAGCAAGATGAACAAAAGCCAGCTCGCCCGCGCCATCCAGCAGGCCGGTTAGGGCGATTTGAAAATCTTCCCGGAGGAAACCCACATGGAACGCAAAGTTGTCGTCATCACGGGTGCATCGGCCGGCGTTGGCCGGGCCACCGCCCAATCCTTCGCCCGCCGCGGCTGGAAGGTGGGCCTGATCGCACGCGACGTCGATCGGCTCGAGGCCACCCGCCGCGAGGTCGAGGAGCTGGGCGGTCAGGCGCTCGCGCTGCCCTGCGACGTCGCCGATGCCGGCCAGATCGAGACCGCCGCCGCGCTCGCCGAGACCGAGCTGGGCCCCATCGACGTCTGGGTCAACAATGCCATGACGACCGTCTTTGCCCGCTTCGACACGATCACCCCCGCCGAGTATCGCCGCGCCACCGAGGTCACCTACCTTGGCTATGTCTGGGGCACGATGGTCGCCCTGCGGCGCATGAAGCCCCGCAATCGCGGCTCGATCGTGCAGGTCGGCTCGACCCTGTCCTACCGCGCGATCCCGCTGCAGTCGGCCTACTGCGGCGCCAAGTTCGCCATCCGCGGCTTCACCGATTCGCTGCGCTGCGAGCTGCTCCACGACAAGGTCAACGTCCACCTCTCGATGGTGCAACTGCCGGCGATCAACACCCCCCAGTTCGACTGGAGCCTCAACAAGATGTCGCGCAGCGCCCGCCCCATGGCGCCCATCTTCCAGCCCGAGGTCGCCGGCGAGGCCGTCTATTACGCCAGCCAGCACCACCGCCGCGAAATCTGCGTCGGCGCCAACACCGTGCTGTTCACGATCGCCAACAAAATCTGGCCCGGCCTGGGCGACACCTATCTGGCGCTGACCGGCTATGAGGCGCAGCAGGGCAGTGAGCCGGTTGCCCCCGACCGCCCCCACAACCTGTTCGAGCCCGTCCCCGGCGACTACGCCGCGCGCGGCCGCTTCGATGCCGAATCCAGCCTGTGCAGCCCCCAATTCGAGTTCAACAAGTCCCACGTCGGCATTGGCGCGTTGGCCATGGCCGGGCTGCTCGGCATTATCGCCGGCCTGAGCGAGACGCGCCGTAAGAACGGCAACGGCAACGGCCATGCTCACCGGACCAACGGCGCCTCGCACGCCGGGCACACCAAGGCCGGCAAGGCCGTCTCCTGAGTGGTAGGTCGGGTCTTCGACCCGACATGGCCTCCGTGTCGGGTCGAAGAGCCACATGTGTTCGGCGAGGCGGCAGCCGGGAAGGGCACCCGCATTCCGCCCTCTCAAGCGTGGCCCACATTTGACCGAGAGAGTTATCGATCCGTTGTTAGCTCCGTTAGGAGCCAAGTAGCTCTGTTAGGAGCGACATGTCTATAGAAAAGTTCTTTGAGTTTCAAAGAAGCTCCGTCAGGAGCGACATGTGCAGCTTCCTCAGCCTCAAGCCCCATGTCTTCGTAACACCCGAATATCTTACACATGCCGCTCCTGACGGAGCTTGCGGGAAAGAAATCAACCTTGCTACAAACATGCCGCTCCTAACGGAGCTAGTTGGCTCCTCCGGAGCTACGGACGATGGCCTCATCCTCCTCCCGTCCGACACATTCGACCCGCACCGCCCCCGTGTCGGCTCGATGAGCCGACCTACCCCGCTTTTTTCGTGAGTATCCCCGTCCGAAGCGATATACCTGATCCAGCCCGTCAGGGCCAACTTTCGCACGGGCTGTCCAATGTTCATGTCAATCCGCCAGCGCCTCCGCGACCTGCGCGCCAACCCATTGGCGCGGTTGACGTGGGGCGTGGAGCCCCGCAACCTCCTCCGCCGCCGCCGCGCGCTGGTGAGCCTGCTCTGGCCGTCGCTTTTGTGGCTGGCGCTGGCTGCGGGGTTGGGCTTCTTCAATGTGCGAGGAATTTTAGAAGTATATTTCGCGATCTCCTCCGCCGCGGGTTTTCTGGTCGCCTGCATTGCGCTGCTGCAGACCGGGATCGGCAGCCGCCAAGCCCACCGACTGCGCGAGAACTGGGATGACTATACGCTGGCGGGACTGACCCCGGAGCAGATCGTGCTGGGGTTGGGCGGCCCTCGATTGGCGGGGCTTTACCTGCTCGCCCTGCTGCTCTTTCTGCCCGGCGTGGGCATGGCGACCAAAGAGGGATGGGGCGACAGCGATTTGATTTATATTCTAATAATCTTTTACGTTACACCAATTTATCTGCTGTTGCTGGCGCCGTTTGAATTGGCGTTGTGGGCGCTGGTGAAATCCTCTTGGTTGAGACTGGTTTACCTTGCGTTGGCCAGCCTGCTGACCAGCCCGCTTTACTTCTTTATTGCCGCGCTGGTGCTGAGCCAAATATTCGGTGGTTTCATCATGCCTAACATTGACGAAGTCTACGCCTTCGTCGCCGAATTGATTTCCTGGCCGCTGCGGCTGATATTCGTCATCTTGTTCTGGCGCTGGGGGATGCGCCGGCTGGAGGCGCAGCCGCCCCACGCACCCGCCGGGGAGGAACCCCTGACAGTTTCCGCCAATCCCCGACTCGATCAGGAATAGCCATCCACCGCGGCAACAGGCACAATAGAGCCAAGAGGGCTAATATCATGAGTCATCCGGCCCAGATCATCGGCTCGCCGCGCCGCTCGCGCGCCGGCGAGGTCTCGCAGGCGCGGCGCGTGCTGGGCGCCATCATCGCCATCGTCGCGCTCTATATCCTCTATCTGGTCCAGACCGAGCAGGTCGCCTGGTTCGAAATCAGCGGCGCCTCGATGGAGCCGACCCTCAAGATCGGCGAGCGCTACGTCATGGTCGCCCCCCCCTATTACAGCGAGGGCGACATCATCGTCTTCTTTGAGAAGAACAACGAGAAAATGCACATCACCAAGCGGATCGTCGCCAAGGGACCCGCGCACGTCCAGCTGCGCGATGGCCTGCTCTACGTCAACGGCGTCCGCGACGAACCTCCCAACGGCGACGGCCGTCGACTGCCGTTGCCCGATCGCGAGTGGCGGCTTTCCTCGGGCGAATTCTTCGTCGTCGGCGACAACCGCGCCAACAGCATGGACTCACGCGACTACGGCCCCATAACCAGCGAGCAGATCATCGGCCGCCTGCGCGTGGACCACGACACCGGACCCACCCGGACCGCTCACAGCCAGGAACGGCGACCGTAAAGCTGCCACTCCAGCGCCAGCAGCCCCAGGCAGCCGATCACAAACCACGGCCAGACCTCGCGGTTCTGCCGCGTTACCGCTCCGGCCAGGATTTGCTTCTCGCCGGCGACCAGCTCCGCGCGCGGCGCCAGGTCGCTCTCCTCGGCCGCCAGCAGGTTGACGGCAAACAGCTCGACCAGCTCATCGCCCGCGCGCACCTCATAGAACCCGGTCCCCAGCGTCTGGTTGAAATAAGACGTCCCCTCGGCATTGGCCTCCAGTGGCCAGCGCTGCCCGGCCGGCCCGCGCACCTCGTAGCGTCGGTCGGTCATTCCGATCCCGTCGATCCGCACCGTCCCGCCGGTCAGGTGTTGGGTCGCCTGCACCGACCCCTCGCCGCTGCCCAGCAGCCAGTCCAGCATCTGCGTGAAGAAGATTGGGAAGCTGACCTGCAGCGGCCAGTCGCTCTCGAACAGGTCGAAGGCGACCACCCCGATGCGGTAGCCTTGGTGTTCGCCCGCCATGACCAGCCCCGCCCGCTCGCTCTCCACCAGCAGCGTCATCCACTCCGGGGCCGACAGCTCGAGCGACTTGGTCACGGCCAGCCCGCCGAGGTTGACGAAGCGCATCACCGGATGCAGCCGGTTCCAATCCAGCACCATCTGCGCCGGCAGCGCGGCGCCCCCCGCGAACCCCTCCAGCGGCGGCACGCCATTGATGAACAGCGCGCGCCCCGGCCCGATCGCCGCCGGGCTGAAATTGTCGAACACCGCCAGCCGGTGGTCGTGCAGCGGATCAAACTTGTCGGGGTCGATGCGGTCCACCTCGACCCCCGGCGCCAGCGCCAGCGCGCGCTCCAGAAAGAAGTTGCCCTTGCTGACCAGCAGCACGCGCGCGGGCTCCTCCAGCCGCAGCACTCCATGGGCCACGTCGTCGGCGGCCAGCAGGTCAGGCTCGCCGCCCAATTCCAGCCGCAGCCGCCGCCCGCTCCCCTGGGCGATGTTCTCAAAGACAAAGCCCTGCGTCGCGCCGGCGGGCAGGGTCGCCTCCTTGACGCCGACTAGCGTGTCGTCGACCAGGCAACGCACGAGCGCCTGGGTCTCGGCCTCGCCGAAGTTGCGCACCTGGGCGAAGACCTCCATCTGGCCGCGCCGCTCAAAGCTCTCTCGCACGTCAAAGGCGACGATCCCGCGGTTGTGGCGCCCCCGGCCGACGCCGATGAACTCGAGTTGCTCCTCGCGCTCGATCAGCGTTCCCAGGTAGCCCAGCGCCCCGTCGCTCAGGATCGTCAGGTGCGCGTTCTCGTCGGCCTTGCGCACGCCCCGCACCAGCTGGAGCGCCTCGCGGATCTGTCCGCGCGCCTCGGTCGGCTCCACCGACCGGATCGCCCGCGCCAGCGTCGCCTGCTCGTGTGTGAATGGCTGCAGCACGCGCGGCGGCCCCCCGAAGGTCTGCACCTGCGCCTGATCCCCGCGCGTCATGTTGCCCACCAGCTCCAGCGCCTTGCGCTTGGCATCCTCCAGCCGCGTCAGGCCGCCCTCGCCATCGGTGGCATTCATGCTCGCCGAGTTGTCGATCAGGATGATCCGCCGCAGCCCGCTGCTGCGGTCCAGCCACATCGTCGGCCGCGCCAGCGCCACCACGATCGCCAGCAGCGCCGCGATCTGCAGATACATCAGCAGATTCTGGCGCAGCTTCTGGAACGGCGCGTTGGCGATCAGGTCCTCGACCGTGCGCAGCCACAGCAGCGTCGAGCTGACCGGCTCCTGCTGGCGCCGCAGCTTGAGCAGGTACATCAGCACGATCAGCCCGGCAAGCGCGGCGGCGGCAAAGGCAAATGGTTGGATGAAGCTCATTGGCCCTGACCGTGCGCCCGCTCCAGAACCTCGATCTCGAGCTTCTGCATTCCCAGCAGTGCCTGCATCACTCGCTGGCGCTGTTCCGGCTCACCCTCGCTCAGCAGGCGCCCCAGCACCGTCGGGACGACCTGCCACGAGACCCCGAAGCGGTCCTTGAGCCAGCCGCACTCCACCGGCGCGCCCCCCTCGCAGAGCCGCTCCCAGTAGTGGTCCACCTCGGCCTGCGTCTCGCATGGCACGATGAAAGAGACCGCCTCGTTGAACTGGAAATAGGGCCCGCCGTTGATCGCGGTGAAGTCGCGGCCGTCGAGCCGGAACTTCATCGTCATGACGCTGCCCTCGGGCCCCGGCCCCGCCGGCCCATAGCGGGTGACGCCCGTGATCTCCGAGTTCGGAAAGACGCCGCAATAAAACTCGACCGCCTCCTCGGCATTCTGGTCGAACCACAGACACGGTTGGATTCCCTGCATGACATTCCCCCTTTGGCGCTCTTATACCCTCAGCCCTTGAGCAAGCCCGTCCCGCGCAGGCGCATCAGCATCACTTCCTCGATCGGCGTGTCGCTGCGGACGAGCATATACTGCATGCCGCGCTTGAGGCAGAACGACTGCGCCGCGCCGCAGAGTGCGTCCAGATGCTGGCGATAGGCCCGCAGCAGTCGCTCGTTGACGGTCACCTCGACCTTGTGGCCGCTCTCGAGGTCGCGCAGTTCGAGGTGGCCCCGCAGCGGCGGCTCGATCTCCTGCGGCGCCAGCACGTGAATGACGAACACGTCGAGGGACTGGCGCACCAGTTGCCGCAGCGCCGGCTCAAACCCCGCCGGGTCGAGCAGGTCGCTGATCACGATGACGACGGCGCGGCCGCTCAGCCGCTGGGCGCACTCGCGGCAGGCGGCGTGCAACGACGTCTCGCCGCCGGCCTCCAGCCCGCCGAGGAATTCCAGCAGCCGGCGGATGTGCGGGCGCCCCCGCGCCGGACCGAAGCGCGCCCCGCTGGCGGCGTCGAAGCAGCTCAGCGCGATCCGGTCCTGGCGCCGCAGCCCGACATAGGCCACCGCCGCCGCCAGCCGCCGCGCAAACAGAAACTTGTTGGGCTCGCCGTAATCCATCGACTTGCTTGTGTCGAGCAGCAGGTGCGCGCGCAGGTCCTGTTCCTCGTGAAAGACCTTGATGAACAGCCGCTCCAGCCGCGCGTAGATGTTCCAGTCCAGGTGCCGAGTGTCATCCCCGCGCGAGTAATGCCGGTGGTCGGCGAAGTCCATGCCGATCCCCTTGCGCTTGGAGCGCCGCTCACCCTTGACCTGCCCCCCCAACACACGTCGGGTCTCCAACTCAAGCCGATCCAGCCGGCGGATGAACTCAGGGGTGAGGAGGGGTTCAGTCATTGAGACAGCTCCAGAATAGGACACGGATTTGCGGATTTAACGGATTTCCGCAGATCTTATTTTACCGAGTCAACTTGGCCATGCTTCTGGTCGTTCGTAAACAATTTGCGAACAAACTTCGGCTTGATTCCGAAGTTGAACAGCAGACCTACCTCCATGGTCGTGGCCTTGAGATAATTCAGGAGCTGAGCCTGGTGAACTTCATGCAGCGCATCCACGGCCTTGATCTCCACGACCACGAGCTCATTGACAACCAGATCGGCAAAGTAGTCGCCAACATCCTCTCCCTCATAAAAAACTTTGATGGGCACCTGGCTTGCCACGTGAAATCCCGCCTTGCCCAGTTCGATGATCATTGCCCGCTCGTACAGCTTTTCGAGGAACCCATACCCCAGCCTGTTATAGACCTTGAAGTATGCCGCGATGATCTGGTCGGTCAACTCCTCGTGCAGCAGTTTCATGGTCTGTCTTCCCTCTGCACCGTCTTTATTCGATGAATCATCCGCGCAAATCCGCCTAATCCGCAAATCCGTGTCCTATTCTTCACGTTCATG
Source organism: Sumerlaeia bacterium (assembly GCA_041687335.1). Lineage (GTDB taxonomy): Bacteria > Sumerlaeota > Sumerlaeia > MVZB01 > MVZB01 > JAJFUE01. Next base: position 102,146 of record JAWLCE010000005.1, read on the forward strand.
CCTTCACCATCTCGGCCTGGCGCGGGACTTCCCTTGCGAAGGCGGCCAGGATCTGGTCGCTCGTTACGCCGTCGGCCTCGGCTTCGAAGTTCAGGATCATCCGGTGTCGCAGCGCGGGGGCGAGGCTCTTCTCGATATCGCTGAACGCCACGTTGAATCGCCCGTCCAGCAGCGCACGGATCTTGCCGGCCAGCGTCAGCGCCTGCGCCCCGCGCGGGCTCGAGCCATACCTGACGTATTTCCTCACCTGCTCGGTGGCGAACTCACTGGAGGGCTGTGTCGCCATCACGATCCGCACGGCGTAATCCTGCACGTGCGGCGCCATCACCACTTCGCGCGCCAGCGCCATCCAGTCCAGCACCCGCTCGCGCGTCATCACCTTTTCGACCGCCTGCGCCTGGCTGCCGGTCGTGCGGTCGAGGATTTCGGCCAGCTCGGCGCGCCCCGGCGGCCCCACCAGAATCTTAAAAAAGAAACGGTCCAACTGCGCCTCGGGCAGCGGATAGGTCCCTTCCTGCTCGAGCGGGTTCTGCGTCGCCATCACATAAAACGGCGGCTCCAGCCGCAGGTGCGTGTTGCCCACCGTCACCATCTTCTCCTGCATCGCCTCCAGCAGCGCCGACTGCGTCTTGGGCGTGGCGCGGTTGATCTCGTCGGCCAGCACCACGTTCGCAAAGACCGGCCCGCGCTCGAACTGGAACGCCCGCCGCCCCTGCGCGTCCTCGTTGATGATGTGCGTGCCGGTAATGTCCGAGGGCATCAGGTCGGGCGTGAACTGAATCCGCGAAAAATTGAGGTCGAGCGCCTGCGCCAGCGTCGAGATCAGCAGCGTCTTGCCCAGCCCCGGCACGCCCTCGAGCAGGCAATGCCCGCCGGCGAACAGGCTGATGAGCACCTCCTCGATGATGCGCTCGTTGCCGACGATCACCCGCGAGATCTCGCCGTGCAGCTTGGCGAAGTCCGCCTTGAACTGGCCCGCTTTTTCTTCGAAGGAATTCATCTCACACCACCTTTTGCGTTCGCATGTTTCCAATCCCAAGTCCCCACCACTCAGCCATCCGCCCCGACCTTGCTTAATCCTTCTTCAGGTTCCCCCGCGCCCGCTGGCGCGCCCTGAGGAGCTGGTCGGTATAGCTGCCCTCGCCGCCGGCCGGGGCGCTGCCCGTGGCGCCGCGTGGGGCGGCGCGATCGACGGGTGATGCCGGCCGCGACCGCGGCTCGGCGCGCGGGCCCGCCTGCGCCACCGGCGAGTCGCCCTCCGCGCGCACCTGCTTGAGCGAGGCCAGGAACTCCTCGCGCGTCTCGCGCTGCTGCGCCTCCGACTCGCGCTCGCGCACCTGGCGCTTGATCTCGAGCAGCCCGCCGGTCGCCGCATCCACTTTGCGCCGCCCCAGGACCCGCTCCTCGACCCAGCCCCAGCCGGTCGCCGCCGCCAGCCGCAGGTCGCGCCAGTCCACCAGCACGCGCCGCACGAAGATATCGAGCAGCAGCACCACCAGCGCCAGCGACAGCAGCAGTGGCCAGAGCGGCTTGGGCTCGGTGCGCGAGGGCAGGTTGTGCGCGAATACGAAACTCTGCTCATCGAGCCGCCGCCCCCACGGCCGCGTCAGGTCCGCCAGCCGCCCCAGCAGCGCCGTGTTCGAGCGCGCGTCGCGGAACTCGGGCGAGTAGCTCAGCGCCGTGCCGCCGGTGATCAGGTCCGCCCCCTCGGCTCCCTGCGCGCGCGCGTTGGCGCCCAGCATGTAGGTCCCCGGCCGCTCCACCGGAAACTCGCCCTCATAGCGCCCCGGCCCGACCTGGCGCAGCGCCACCTCGAGTGGCTCCAGCTCGGGCGAGACCACCTGCCCCGCGATATCCAGAAAATTCTGGAAATTGCCCGCCGCGTCGATCGCATCCACGGTGATCCGCCCCACCCCGCCTTCCACATCCATCTGGATCTGATAGTTGGGGTTGACCGGCGCGCGCAGAACCCAGCGCACCGCCTGCGTCCAGAACTTGCCATATTCGCCCCAGCCGACCCACTGCGCGCCCCAGCGCTCCTTGGCGTCACTGGTGAAGGCCACCGTCTTGCCCACCCCATGGCGCCAGTGCGCCAGCAGCGGATCCCCCTTGTCGGTCGTCAGCGGCACGTCGGCCAGCTCCTTGGGGCTCGAGCCGACATAGCCGCCCAGCACCGGATACCCCTGCCCCAGCCCCGCCAGCAGCGGCGAGCCCTGGCTGATCACCGGCAGGAACGGCTCATTGAAGATCAGCGACTTGCGGATCGTCGCCGCCTCCTTGATGAAAATCTGCGGCAGCTTGTTGTAGGCCACCACATCATAAAAATTGCCGCCCCCCTCCTGCGCCAGCTTCTTCATCATGTCGCGGTCGCGCGGGCTGTGCGGGTTGATCAGCACCGTGCTGATCGTGATCTGCGCCGCCTGGATCTGCCGCACCAGCGCCGGGTTGGGCTGCGCCGGATCGCCGTCGCTGATGATGATGATGTGGCGCGCCGAGGCATTGGTGGACATCAGGCCGTCATAGGCCATCTGCAGCGTTGGGTCGAAGGTCGGCATGTCGCCCGGCTGGATTGACTGGATCAACGAGCGCATCCGACCCTTGTTGCCCGCCTCCTGCAGCGGGAACAGCCAGCTCTCCCCGCCCGGATAGCCGAAGTAGAGCACCCCCATCAGGTCGCGCGGCGAAAGCGTGTCCAGCGCCGCCAGCGCGATCTTCTCCGCCCACATGTTGCCCTGCGGAATTTCGCAGGTGTGGATCACCAGCGCCAGCGCCCCCTGGGGCAGTATCTTCTCGTTCTTGATGTCCATCGAGACCGGCAGGATTCGCTCGATCGGGCTGTCCTTCCAGCCGCCGGCGCCGAAGCTGTGCTCCCCGCCGATCATCATGAAGCCGATCCCCAGCGCGTGCACCGCCTGCTCGATCAGCCGCATCTGGTCCGCCGTCACGTCCCCCGCCCCGACGTTGTTGAAGATGATCCCGTCGTAGCTTTGCAGGTCGCGCAGCGAGTGGGGCAGCCCTTCGGGCGTCACCCGCTCCACGCCGATCTTCTCGCTCAACAGCATCGCCGGCAGCGCGTCGCTCGGCCGCGCGTCGCCATCCACCAGCAGCACGCGCGGCTCGCCCTGCCCATAGGTGAAGGCGTAGCCGCGGTTGTTCTCCGCGATCTGGTCCCCCTCGGCCTCGATCAGCACCTCAAAGGTGTGAAACCCCGCGTCGCGCACCTGCGTCGAGACCACAAAGACATTTTTCTTGTCGGCCTCCAGCCGCACCGTGTCGCGCCCGATCAGCCGGCCGTCCTGCAGGATCGACAGCTGCGCCTCGGTCGCCCCGCGCGAGCTTGCGATCACGCGCACGTCAAAAGGCTCCTCCAGGCTCACCCGGCTCTCGACGAGCGCCTTCTCGAGCACGACGTCGTTGCGGTTGTGATACTCCAGCGGCACGAAGTCCAGCGCCACCCCCGCCGCCGCCGCCGCGCGCGCCGCATCGGCCGCGTCGCCCGTGTTCTCGTTGCCGTCGCTCAGGATCACGATCCGCTTTTGCGACTCGCCCGTGAACATCGCCAGCGCCAGCGAGATCGCCTCACCCAGATTCGTCCGCGACCGGTCCACGACCGACATGAAGGGCGCCAGCTCTTGGTCGCGGCTCGGCGCGCGCTCCACCGAGGCATCGCCGCCGAACATGATCACGCCCGTCTGGTCGCGGGCCCCCATCTGCTTCATCGCGTCCTCGACGAACGCCCGCGCGTATTCCCGCTGCGCCGGCGGCACGCTCTCGGACTGATCGACCAGAAAGATCACCTTGAGCTGGTCGGACTGGCGTGTCGTGCGCGCCTGGGCCAGCGCCCCCAGCAAAAGCGCCAGCAGCACCAGCCGCAGACCCAGCGCCATCCGCCGCCGCGCCGGCGAGAGCAGCTGCAACCGCCGCCCCATCCACCACGCATGCAGCGCCAGCGGCAGCAGGGCCCAAAGGTAATGCGGTTCGCCGAATTCAAGCCACACGCTAGGAGCCCTCTCGGAGTGCGGCAGCTTGCGGCCCCGCTCCCACCATTCTCAGCTCAAACCGCTGCAGCCGGTGGTTGAGCGTGTCGGCCACCCAGGCATGGTCGCCGTCACGGCCGGCCGCCACCCCCCAGGGCTGGCCCAGCCGCCCCGGCTCGGCGCCCGCCCCGCCCAACAGACCCAGCGTCCGCCCCTCCTCGTCCAGCACCTGCACGCGATGGTTGCCCCACTCGGCCACCAGCACCCGCCCCGCTGCATCCACTGCGATGTCGTAGGGGAAATTAAACTGACCCGTGCCCGCGCCCCCCCAGACCGTCAGCAGCTCGCCCTCGGGCGAGAACACCTGCAGCCGGTGGTTGCAGGTGTCGGCCACGATCAATCGCCCGTCGGGGCTCAGCGCCAGCGCCATCGGTCGCTGGAAGCGCCCCGGCTCCGACCCGAACCCGCCGAACTGGCGCACGAACTCCCCAGACCGCGTGAATACCATCACCCGGTCGTGCTCGCCATACTCGGCCAGATACATCGTCCCGTCCGCGTCCAGCGCGATGTCGGTGGGGTAGATCATCTGCCCGGGCTCCGAGCCATAGACGCCGAACTGCCCCAGCAGCCGCCCCGTCAGCGAGTAGCGCAGAATGCGGCTGTTGTGGGTGTCGGCCACTAGCAGCGTCGTGGTGGAGGGGTCGCTCGCATCGAAGATGATGCCGGTCGGGGTGCCGTTGTCGTATTTGGGCAGCATCCACTGCGTCAGCGGCTCGCCGCGATCGGAGAGAATCTGCACCCGGCCTGTGCGGTCGGTCACGGCGAGCCGGCCATCGGCGGCCACGTCGATCCCGCGCGGAAACGAAAATCGCCCCGCCACCCCGCCACGCTCGCCCGCCACCAGCACGCCATCGCCCCCGCGCGCGCCGCTGGCCTGGCCGCAGCCGCTCCCGGCCAGCGCCGCCAGCGCCAGCGTCGCCAGCAGGGCGCGCCAGCGGCGGGGGGAGGTGGCAGGCCGGCTCAAGGCGTCGCGCCCGGCGTCGGCGCCGGCTGCGGCTGAGCCTTGCGCTCCTGCTTGATCGAATCGAAATAGTCGCGCACCAGCGCCTTGTGTTCGAGCGGCAGCGGTTCGCGTTGGATCGTGTCCTCGGCCCGCTGCGAAAACTCCAGCCGCAGCTCCTCGTATTGCGCCGTCACTTCGCCCGGGGTCTGCGTGCCCTCCACCTTGAAGCGCGCGATGATCTCACCGGCCACAAGGTCGCCCTTGATCTGGCGGCGCTCGAACGCGACCTCGCCCTCGGCCCGCCGCGCCACCCCGCCGCGCCCCTGGCCCGGCCCGCCCATGCCCTGCCCCTGGCCGCCCTCGCCCGGCTGCCAGTCGCTGGTCCGGCCCGCCCCCTGAGCCTGGCCCTGGCCTTCGCCCTGCCCCTCGCTGCCCTCCATTCCCTCGCCACCCTCGCCGCCCGGCTGACCCTCGCCGGGCTGGCCATGCTCGGCGCCGCAGCTCTCGCACTTGCCCCCGGAGTCCAGCTGGCCGCCGCAGTCGCTGCACTTGCCGCTCGAGACCGCCGCCATCGCTGCCCGCTGCCCCTCCATCTCACTCTGGAGCTGCTCGAGCATCTGCAACTGGGCCAGCATCCCCTCCAGCTGCATCATCTCCCCGGCCGCATCCTCCAGCTCGGCCATCGCCGCGTTGAAGTTGCCCTCGCTCATCTGCTCGGCGGCCGCCCCCAGCGCCTGCGCCACCGGCGACTGCTCGCTCATCTTGTCGGCCATCGCCTTCATCTCGCGCGCCAGCGCCTGTTTCTCCTCCTCGTTCAGCTCGCCCTTCTGCAGCTTGTCCTTGAGCTCCTGGAGCGCCTGCGCCGCCTCGCCAAAGTTGCCGTTCTGGATATCCTTGGCGATCTCGCTGGTCATGCGGCCCTCGCCGCGCGACTTCATGTCCGCCGCCCGCTCCAGTTGCTTGCTCATCTCGCTGCGCTGGTTGCGCAGCTTCTCGTTGAGCTTGTCCATCCGCGCCAGCGCCTGCTCCGCGTCGATCTGCTGCTCGCGCAACTGGCGCGCCAGCATCGCCAGCTCGCGCTGCGCCCCCTGGATCGGCTCGGGCTTCTGCAGCTGGTTTTGCTCGGCAATCTCGGCCGCCAGCTCGTCCAGTCGGCGCGCGCTCTCGCGCCGGGCCGTCACCCGCTCCACCTCGCGCTTGACCTCCGCGCGGCTGTCGCCCGCCAGCAGGTTCCACTGCGGCATGAAAAAGAAGATCAGCGCCAGCAGCGCCAGCGATCCGGCGGCGGCGCTCATCTGTCGCCCAAGCTCAATGCGGATGACTTCGCCCGGCCGCACCCGCCGCGCATGCGCGATCGCGTCGGCCAGCACCGCCTGCTCGACCTCCCCGCGCGGCTGCTCGAGCAGCATCCCCGTCGAGAGCCGCTCCTTGAGGCCCAGCGCCTCGTCGGTCCGCAGCGCCGCCTCCAGCAGCGTCGCCCGCCGGCGCACCAGCGCCGCCAGCCACCACGCCGCGCCCGCCCCCGCCAGCCACGGCGCCACCTCGGCCGCCGCCGCGGGCAGCGGCACCAGCCGGCTCGCCACCACGTAAAGCGCCAGCGCCAGCCCCAGCCAGGCCGTCGCCAGCAGCCCCAGCCGGAGCGCCCGCGCCAGGATCAGCCGTCGCCGGACGGCACGGATTTTGTCAAGCAGCGGCCGGTTCATCATTGTGGGCTTCTTCCGGCGCAAACGCAAAAAGGCGTGGAGTCGCATCAATCGGGTTTCATTGAACCACCCGCGCTCAACCCTCGTCAAACCCCAAATAAACCAAAGTTTTTTTGAAAATATTTTGAAACGCACCGCCCGCCGCCGCGTCTATAAATACCCGCCCGCGCGCGTCTCAAGCCCCCGTCAGCAACTGATAAAACGCCGGCACCGTCGCCAGGTGGTCCCCTTGGATGTAAAACCCGCGCCCCCCGAACGCCTCGGGGATGCGCACGACCACGCTCTTGATGTCGCGGCAGTAATAGCCCGCGGCCCGCTCATTGTCGGCATCGCCCGGGTCGGCCACCCGGATATCGAAGCTGGCGGTGGTCAGCCCGCGCGGCGGCCGGCCGACGTTGGCCGCCATCGAGACCGCCTTCAGGAACACCTCCGGCCCCGTCACCGAGGTGCCCACATTCAGGTAGACCCCGCCCCCCTCGGCCAGCTTCTCCACCTCGGCGCAGAAGATCAGGAAGTCGCGCCCCGAGCAGCCGCCCTTGGCCGCCGGGTCCCACGTCGGGTGCTGGTCGATGATGTCCGTACCGATCCCGGCGTGCATCGTCACCGGCACGCCCGCGCCCCAGCCCCCGCCGATGACGCTCAGCCGCGCGTGCGGGAACTCCGCCCGCTCCGGGAAGGCCTCGCCCCCGATCAGCCGCCCCAGCGCCTCGCCGGCGCCCACACCCAGCCGGTGGCCGTGGCTCAGCGCCCGGTTGATCAGCGTGCAGGTCTCGCGCGCGAAGCCGAACTCCCCACGCGGCAGCGCCCGCACCACGTCCTCGCTGGTGCGCCCGATCAGGGCCAACTCCAGGTCGTGGATCATCCCCGCCGCGTTCATTGCCACCAGCGTCACCAGCCCGCGCTCGGCCAGGTCGCGAACCAGCGGCCCAAACCCGTTCTTGATGGTGTGCGCCCCACACATCCAGATGACCGGCCGCCCCTGCGCCCGCGCCGCCCGCACGGCCCCGGCCAGCTCGGCCAGCTCGGGGGCATGGGCCAGCCGCGGCCCCGCGGCCAGCGCGCCGGGGCTCGTCAGTGCCTCCGCCGCCACCTTGGACTCGCGCCCCCCCAGCGGATAATCTCGAATGCGCGAGCTGTCGAACAACGGATAGCGGCCGGCGTAGTGCATCGGGGCTTCCACCTCCTGGATCATTTACTTCCCAGAAGGAATCTAAAGCCCCCGCCCCCGAACCTCAATCCCGATTCCCGCCGCCATCAAAAAAGCAGCCCCCGGCTGGGGGCTGCAGATTGTGCGGCCTCGGGGGGAGCCCCCTAGCGATGTGGATAGACCCGGTAGCGCCGCGCCATCGGTATGGCGATCAAGGCCAGGATCACGATGGCCGCCCCCATGATCCACGCGTTCCAGGCCGCGGTTTCGGTGCGGAAGCCAAAGAGCCACGGCGAAAGGAAGAAGATGGCGCCGAGAACCACCAGCACGTATTCAGTAGCCTTGTTGAACGACTGGGCCATCCCCCAGCCCGAGACAATGACCACCGCGATACCGATGATGACCGACGTCCAGGTGCTGACGGGGAACATCGAGGTGCCCAAAGCCCACGGCGCAATGATCAGCCACAGCCCGAGCACAAAGTTGATGCCATCGAGAACTTTCTTCGGTGTGTTGGGATTTTCTACCCGTGCCATACGTTTCACCTCCATCAGCCGTTTTGGTTATGGCTGAATGATTGACCATCATATTTTCACCGATCCGCCCTCCCGCCGTAATCAGGCATGCTGTCCATTATATGGTGGGGCGTTTCCCCAATTGGTGCCGCCCCCGCACCAGGCTAATCTGGACGCGCCCGCCCCCCGCCGGGTATAGTGTGTCCTGACCGCACCGCCCGAACCCCACAGGAGCCCACGATGAGCGAGCGCACCATCCGGATCGGCGTGATCGGCGCCGGCGCCAACACCCGCGAGCGCCACATCCCCGGCCTGCAGGCCATCCCCGGCGTGCGCGTGCTGATGGTCTGCAACCGCAGCCGCGAATCCGCCGCCCGCGTCGCCGAACAGTTCGACATCCCCCAGGTCTGCGACCGCTGGAACCAGGTCATCGAAGACGAGCGCATCGATGCGGTTGTGATCGGCACCTGGCCCAACCTGCACGCCCCGGCCACCATCGCGGCGCTCGAGGCCGGCAAGCACGTGCTGGTCGAGGCGCGCATGGCGCTTAACGCCGCCGAGGCCCGCGCCATGGCCGCCACCGCCGTCCGCCGCCCCGGCCTGGTCGCGCAGGTCGTGCCCTCACCGGTCACCCTCGCCGTCGACCCCGCCATCCGCCGGCTGCTGGCCGAGGGCTTCATTGACGAGCCGCTGGCCATCGAAATTCGTCAAGGCGACCAGTTCCTCGACCGTGACGCCCCGCTGCACTGGCGCCAGGACTTCGACCTGAGCGGCTTCAACACAATGGCTCTCGGCATCTGGTACGAGGCCCTGCTGCGTTGGGTCGGCGAGGCCACCCGCGTCAGCGCGATGGGCCGCACCTTCGTCCGCCAGCGCCGCGGTGCCGATGGCCGCCTGCGCGCCGTGCGCGTGCCCGACCACCTCGACGTGCTGGCCGAGATGGCCTGCGGGGCCCAGGCCCACATCCGCATGTCCAGCGTCACCGGACTGGCCGGCTCCCCCGAGGCCGTCCTCTTCGGCAGCGAGGGCACCCTGCGCTTCGACGGCACCCACCTCTGGGGCGCCCGCCGCGACGAGCCCAAGCTTAAAAAAATCGAGATTCCAAAGGACGAGCGCGGCCGCTGGCGCGTCGAGGAAGAATTCATCGGCGCCATCCGCGGGCAGGAGCCGATCCGCCTGACCACCTTCGGCGACGGGGTCAAATACATGGAGTTCACCGAGGCCGTCGCCCGCGCCATCGCCGAGGGGCTCGTCATCCCGCTGCCCCTCTGAGGCCGCCGCCGTCACTCGGCCGCATCCCGACCTGCATGTTTGAATTTGACACCCGGCATGCACTGACCCACACTGTCCGCATTCGAAAGACGGAGCCGCAGTCATGGCCCCAAATCAATTGATCGTCAATCACTGCCGCGGCTGCGGGGCCGAGAACGAGCTGCCCTACCTTTTCTGTCAGGCCTGCGCCCGGCCGCGGATCGGCATGGGCCACTGGCGCGTCGCCATCAATCTCTCGCTGGCCTTCACCGCCTTCACCTCGATCTTCCTCTTTGCCCGCTATCTCGCCTGGAGCTGGCCGCTTTACCTTGCCTTCTGGCTGTTCCTGATCCAGTTCGCGCTGCTGCTGATGGGCGGCCGCCGCACCCTGGCGTTGCGCGCGGCCGGCTGGCTCTCCACCGCCGCCGCCGGCTTTTTCATCCTGTTTCACTTCATGCACCCCGAGGGCCGTGGGGATTTTATCTTCTTCTTCCTGCATACCCGCGAGCCGCTCAGGCCCGACTTCCTGCTCACGCTGCTCGGTGGACTGCCCGACCTGGCGCGCGAGGAGACCCTCCATTTCTTCTCCGCGCTGGGCGCGCTGCTGGTGGTCGTCTTCGGCTTCGGATACCTGCGCTGGGTGCGCCGCTACGGCTGGGCCAATGCCTACCGGATCGTGCTGCTGTCGCTGCTGACCCTGACGCTGTCGCTCCTGCTGGGCCTGCGCGCCGCCGCCTGGATCGAGGCGCAGGGCTGGTTCCCGAACGTCAATTTTTCCGCCCTGCTCGCCGCGCGCCCCGACTACGATTACTACCTCGGCATCTTTGCCACGCGCATCTTCCAGTTCCTCCTCTTCGAGATCACCATCTACTCGGCCGTGCGCAGCTACGCCACGGTCGCCCGCCGGCCCGCCGCGCCGGCCGACCTCACGGCCCCCGCGGAGGGCGCCCTCACGCGCGCCCTGCTGCGGCTGATCCTGCTGGCGCGCCGCCTGCTCCACGTCATCGAGCAGATGGTCCTCTACATGCTCGCCACCCTGCGCACGCTGGCGCGCGACATCGCCCGCGTCATCACCGCCTTCCTGCGCGAGCTGGCCGTGCCCGCCCTGGCGGTCATCGCCATCGGCATCCTGCTGCATCGGCTTGCGCTGGACACGGTGACCTATATCGAATCGGGCCGGCCGAACCTGATCCTTCCGCTGCTGGCGCTGGGGGGCGCCACCCTCGCCGCGCTGATGATCTTCGTCGGCTGCAAGACCCCCTTCCGCTGGGGGCGCGTGGCGCGGTTTTATGGTCAGCTCGTCGGCTGGCTCCTGCCCAACCTGCTGGTCTTCTTCCTGCTCATGTCGTTCTCTCTCTGGCTCTCCGGCCGCGCCCTGAATCAGGACGGCCAGCCGATCTTGATGCCATATCGGCTCGGCCTGCTCACCCAGATCGTCTCGGCCCTTGTCGGCGCGATGGTCCTGCTGGTGCTGCTGCGCAAGCGCGCCCTGCTGCACGCCACAGCCCCGTCCGCCGCGCCTCCTGAGCTTGCGCCATCCGTTGAGCCGGCCCAACACCAGTCCGCGCCCGCCAAATCCCGCTGGTTCCGACTGCGGACGCCCAAGGAGCCCCGCCCGGGCCTGCTCGAGCGCGCCGCCGGGGTCGCCCGCGAAAAGGCCCGCGGCACCGGCCTGGATGTCCATGCCCAGCGAGCCCGTGAACTCGCCGGCGAGGGCGTTGGTTTCGTCAAGGAGCAGCTCAAGGGCAAGCCCGCCATCGTCGACCGCATTGAGCGCTCCACCGCGCGCATTGCCGAAAAATCCGCGCAGATCGCCAGCCTCGCGACCATCGGGGGCACCCTTGAGCCCGCCACCCGCGAGCGCATCGAGCGCCAGCACCGCTCCGAGCTGCGCATCCTCATCGCCGAGCGCGACGAGCTGATGGTGGAATACAGCCGCATCCTGACCCGCCAGCGCGAATTCAGCGAGGGCTTGAAGGCCCAACTGGCCGAGCTCGAGGCCCAGCTGGCTCAGCTCGACCAGCTCGCCCAGGCCGGCGCCCTCAGCGCCCCCGACCTCGCCCGCGAGAAAAAACGCCTGGCCCCGCCCATCGAGGTGCTGCGCGTGCGCCTGCAGGCCTCCGAGCAGATGCTCGCCGCCCTGCGCCTCCCTGATGTCGCCGAAGCCCCCATCCCCGGCTGACCTGCCATCCGGGCATCTGTAAGCTGGCGCCGCCCGCGCCTACTAAACTTCAATAGCTGGTCCCATCCCCGCCGGAGGCCATCCCCGTGAATCAACCCGACAAGCCGGTCCGCCACCTGACACGCGAGCTGGGCGTGCCTGGCGCGACCGTGCTGGGGCTGGGCTCGATGCTCGGCTCGGGCGTCTTTCTCAGCATCGGGCTGGGGGTCGGCGTGGTGGGGCCGGCGGTGGTGCTCGCCATCGCGGTCGCGGCCGCCGTCGCCGCCTGCAACGCCCTCTCCAGCGCCCAGCTGGCCGCCAACCACCCTCGCAGCGGCGGCAGCTATGAATATGGCTACATCTACCTTGGCCATGTCGCCGGCTTCGCTGCCGGCTGGACTTTTCTGCTGGCCAAGAGTGCCTCGGCGGCGACTGCCGCGCTCGCCTTTGCAGGCTATCTGGCCCATGCGCTTGGGCTGGCGGCCGGCTGGCATGTGCCGCTGGCGCTGCTGACGGTGGCCGCGCTGACGCTGTTGGTGCTGGGCGGACTGCGCCGTTCCACCGCCGTCGTGCTGGTCCTGCTGACGATCGCGCTGGCCGCCCTGATCTACTTTGTCGTCGGCGGGGCGCCTGCCGCTTGGGCGCGCGGCGCCGAGAATTACCGTCCATTCTTGGATCCACTTGCCCACGACGGTCTCCCTGGGCTGGGCGCCTTTTTTCACGCCACGGCGCTCATGTTCGTCGCCTACACCGGCTACGGCCGCATCGCCACCATGGGCGAGGAGGTGCGCCAGCCGCGCCGCACCATCCCGCGCGCCATCATCGCCACCGTCGCCGCCTCGATGGTGATCTACCTGGCCGTCTCGCTGGTCGGCGTCGGCAGCGTCGGCGCCGAGTTCTACTACCGCGCCACGATTGACGACCACGCGCCGCTGGGCGTCATTGCCGAGGCGCTGGGCCTGCCCGGCGGGCGCTGGGTGCTGGCGTTGGGCGCGCTCGCCGCCCTGCTGATGGTCCTGCTCAACCTGATCCTGGGGCTCTCGCGCGTGGTCCTGGCGATGGCCCGCCGCCACGACCTGCCCCCCGGCCTCGCCCGCCTGAGCCCGCGCGGCCACGGCCCCACCGCCGCCACCCTCTTCGTCGGCGCCGCGATGGCGCTGCTCGCTCTCTCGGGCAACGTGCGCGCCACCTGGAGCTTCAGCGCCTTTGCCGTGTTGATTTATTATGCGATCACCAATCTGGCCGCCCTGCGCATCCCGCGCCAGCGTCGGCTCTACCCCTGGCCGATCGCCGCCGCCGGCCTGGCCGCCTGCATCTTCCTCGCCTTTTGGGTGGAGGCACGCTACTGGATGGCCGGTCTGGCCATGCTGGGGCTGGGGCTGGCCTGGCAGCTCCTTGCCCGCCGCCTCTATGGCCCCGGCAGCTTCGTCCATCAGGACTGATTTCAGGATTCCATCAGTTGGCGCGCAAGGTCCCGCGCGGGGCGGGCCTGGCCGTCCCCGCCCATCATCCGGGCCAGCTCCTCCAGCCGGGCGTCCCCTTCCAGGGCCAGCGCCTCGGTGCGCGCGGCCCCGCGCTGGACGCTCTTGCGGATCGAAACATGCGCCGCGGCGCGGGCGGCGATCGGCGCCAGATGCGTGATGCACAGAATCTGATGCGAGCCGCCAAGCTGCTCGAGCAGCCCCGCCACGCGCAGCGCCGCTTCCCCGCCGACCCCGGCGTCGATCTCGTCAAAGACCAGCGTCGGGATGCCGTCGCGACCGGCCAGCGCCGACTTGATCGCCAGCATGACCCGCGAGATCTCGCCCCCCGAACCGATCCGCCGCAGCGGGGCGGGCGGCAGGCCCGGATTGGCCGCCAGCAGGAAATCGACCCGGTCCGCGCCCACCGGACCCGGCTGCTCAATGGGCTCGATCGCCACCTCCAGCCGCGCCTTTTCCATGTTGAGCCGTCGTAGAAAATCGAGCACCGTGCGGGCGAACCGGCCGGCGGCGGCGCGGCGGGCCGCCGAGAGCGCCTCGGCGGCTCGGGCCAGCCCGGCCTCGGCGGCCGCTAGCCGCTCATCGATCCGGCGGCGCTCCGCATCGTCATCGGCCATCTGCGCGCGCTCGGTGCGCATCGACTCGCGCGCGGCCAGCAGCTCGGCCTCACCGCCGCCATGCTTGCGCGCCAGCCGTCGGATCGCCTCCAGCCGCGTGATGACCTCGTTGAGCCGCCCCGGGTCGGCCTCGATCTGGTCACGGTAATCGCGCAGGTTGAGCGCCAGGTCCGCCAGCGAGCCCTCGTTTTCGTCCAGCCGGGCCAGCGCGTCGGCGAAGGCCGGCTCGATCGCCGCCAGCTCGGCGACCCGGCGGCGCGCCTCGCGCAGCCCCGCCAGCAGCGCCGGCTGCTCCTCGGTCCCCTCGTAGAGGATCGCATAGCCCTCGGCGGCCGCGCGCCCCAGCGACTCCGCATGGGCCAGGCGCTTCTCCTCGAGCTCGAGCGCCGCCATCTCGCCCGGCTGCGGGTCGAGCCGCTCGATCTCCTCGAGCTGATAATCCAGCCAGTCCGCCCGCCGCTCGAAGTCCAGTGCGGCTTGCTGCAATGCATCCCTCCGGCGGCGCAGGGTCGCGGCCTCGGCCCAGGCGGCCGCGCAGCGCGCGAGCAGCTTGTCGTGGCCCGCGAAGGCATCGAGCGCCCCACGCGCGGCATCGGGCCGGAAGAGCGACTGGTGCTCGTGCTGGCCATGGAAATCCACCAAGGCCTCGCCCACCGCCTTCAGCTCGGCGACCCCGACCAACTGTTCATTGATGAAACAGCGGCTGCGCCCCGTCGCCGCCAGCTCGCGCCGCAGAACCAGCGGCTCCTCGGGCTCCAGCGTCAGCTCCAGTTCGGCCAGCGCGCGCGCGGCCGTCGGCGGCAGCGGCGCCGTAAACACCGCCTCGGCCACCGCCAGCTTTGCGCCGGCGCGCACCGTCTCGGCCGAGGCCCGCCCCCCCAGCGCCAGTTCCAGCCCCTCGATCAATACCGATTTGCCCGCCCCCGTCTCGCCGGTCAGCGCATTGAGCCCCGCCACCGGCGCCAGCGCGAGCCGCTCGATCGTGGCCAGGTTCTGGATGGTCAGGCTCTGGAGCATTGCCCTTGAACCCTTTCGGCTTGCAGGCTGAAGTTGATCCGAATGCAGGTGTGGGAGCAAACCTCGCCCTGTTCCAGGCAAGTATATCTTGCCGCATCGGCGGGATAAAGCAGGAATGGGGTGCAGATGGCCCCGATTAAGGGGGAGGCATGAGGCAAAGGTCAGAAGACCGCGTGCAGGAACACACGCAGGAGCCGATGCTCAGGGTCGTTGGAGGAGGGGGACGCCGAGCGGCACCCCCCATGTTCAGTCAGAGGTATTCCCAGTCGCGGATATCGACGAAGTGGCCGGTAACGGCGGCGGCGGCGGCCATGGCGGGGCCGACCAGATGGGTGCGGCCGCCCTTGCCCTGGCGCCCCTCAAAGTTGCGGTTGCTGGTGGCGGCGCAGCGCTCGCCGGGGCTGAGCCGGTCGTCGTTCATCGCCAGGCACATCGAGCAGCCGGCCTCGCGCCACTCCATGCCGGCCTCGATGAAGACCTTGTCAAGCCCCTCGGCCTGGGCCTGGCGCTTGACCTCGTTGCTGCCGGGGACGACGATCGCCTGCTTGAGGGTAGGGGAGATCGTGTAGCCGCGCAGGACGGCGGCCGCCGCGCGCAGGTCTTCGATGCGGCCGTTGGTGCACGAGCCGATGAAGACCTTGTCGATGGCGATGGTGGTGATCGGCACGCCCTCGCCCAAGCCCATGTATTCGAGCGCCTTCTGAGCGGCGAGGCGCTCGTTGGGGGTGGCCAGCTCGGCCAGCACGGGGGTGGCGCCGCTGATGCCGGTGACCATGCCGGGGCTGGTGCCCCAGGTCACCTGCGGCTCGATCTCTTCGGCCTGCAGGACCACGGTCGTGTCGTAGCTGCAGCCGGGGTCGCTGGCGAAGCTGAGCCAGCGCTCGGCGAGCGCCTCAAAGTCGCGGCCTTCCAGGTAGCGCCGGCCGCGCAGGTAGTCGACGGTCTTGGCGTCGGGTGAGATCAGGCCGGCACGCGCCCCGGCCTCGATGGTCATGTTGCAGACGGTCAGGCGGCCTTCCATCGACAGCTCGCGGATGGCGTCGCCGGTGTATTCGATCACGTAGCCGGTGCCGCCGGCGGTGCCGATCTTGCCGATGACCGCCAAAATGATGTCCTTGGCCGTGACCCCGCGCGGCAGCCGGCCCTCGATGCGGACTTCCATCGTCGGGCTCTTGCGCTGGAGCAAAGTCTGGGTGGCGAGCACGTGCTCGACCTCGCTGGTGCCGATGCCGAAGGCAAGGGCGCCAAAGGCGCCGTGGGTCGAGGTGTGGCTGTCGCCGCAGACGATCGTCATGCCGGGCTGGGTCAGGCCCAGCTCGGGCCCGATCACGTGCACGATGCCGTTGAGCGTGTGCTGCATGCCGAAGAGCTGGACGCCGAACTCGTCGCAGTTGACCTCGAGCGTGCGCACCTGCTCGCGGCTCATCGGGTCCTGGATCGGCAGCGAGCGATCGGTGGTCGGAATATTGTGGTCCATGGTGGCGAAGGTCAGGTCGGGCCGGCGCAGGCGGCGGCCGGTCAGCCGCAGCCCCTCGAACGCCTGGGGGCTCGTGACCTCGTGGACGTAGTGGCGGTCAATGTAAAGGATGGCATCCTGGCCCGCTTCTTCGTGGACCAGATGGGCTTCCCAGATTTTCTCGTAAATGTTCTTGGCCATGAACCTGTCGCTCCCGCTGGCAAATCGCAGACCCGGGGTCTGAGCGCATCCTAACACCGTGGAGCGGCCATTTTCCAGTCAGAATGGCAGGCAATCGGCGGCGCTACAATCTTCAGATGGAGAGATGTTCACGAAAGGCCCAGCGCGGCCGAGCCGCAACCAAAAAATGCAGCCACGAATGGACACCAATTTGCACGAATGATTTGAACGCCAAGACGCCAAGATGGCCAAGGGACGCATCCGCTGAAATGAAACATACAAGGCCCAGAGGACGCCGAGGAAGCGCAAGGTGATCAAGCCTGGCCTGGATTGGAGGTTGGGATTGACAGGCCGTGGGTTGATTCCCTGCCCATTCGGTCAGTAACCCAGCCCCGCAGGGGCGATCGCAGGTAGCCGGGGGTGACAATCTTCGCAGGAATATTGAACCCAGCCCCCGGCAGCACTTGATGCCTTGATGGTGGCCCATCGTCTCGATTCGTATTGCATGTTCCACTCCAGCTTGCCGTTCCATTTTCGTGTCGATTCGTGCTCCTCATTTCGTGTGTTTCGTGAACAGACCAATTCTTGAAGAATCGGCGGCGGCCGGGGCGGCGATGTCGATTTTGCTGGAATTTGGCGGCCGCTGCGGGTAATGGCTTTGTTATTGGATGTCTGGCGACAATTTCTGTCCGGGTGGGTCCACACATGCCTGTCGGTCTTTCCCGCACCGAACAATACGGCCTGCTCGGCATGGTGATGCTGATGGTGGCGGGGCTGGCCGTGCGCGAATGGCGCGCGGGCGGGGGCGGCGGCCTGACCTATGCCGATGCCGATGGCTGGGAGCAGATCGGCGTGCTGGAGGCCGGCGGCCGGCCCAGCCTTGACCTGGACCGGCTCGCCCCGCCGCCCGAGCAGGAACTGGTCATTGACATCAACACCGCCGGGCCAATCGAGCTGGAGCGGCTGCCGGGGATCGGTCCGGCGCGCGCCAGCGCGATCCTGAGCCTGCGCGAGCGGCTGGGCGGGTTCAGCTCGATCGAGCAGCTCGACGATGTGCATGGGATCGGGCCGGCGACGCTGGAGCGGCTGAGGCCCCATCTGCGGCTGGCGGAACCGGCTGCGCCGGCCGAAACCTCGGGCGCAGCCGATAGCCGGGAGCCTCCCGATGAGCCACCCCTCGAGGTCCCCCTGCCCCCCGCCGGCGCGACCGAGTCCTTCATGCCGGCGGGCCTGTTGGCACCCCCGCCCGCGCCCGCGTCGGTCGGCGACGGGATGCGGATCAACATCAATGCCGCCGACGAGCAGCAGTTGCAGCAGATCAAGGGAATCGGGCCGGCGCTGGCGCGGCGGATCATCGAGGACCGCCAGGCCAACGGCCCCTTCCGCCAGCCCGCGGACCTGCAGCGCGTCAAGGGGATCGGACCGAAGACCTACGAAAAAATGGCCCCCGATATCCGCGTGCGGTGAAGCGTGAGCCGGCCGCATCCACGGACACCCCGAAATGGTAGGTCGGGTCTTCGACCCGACATGGCCTCCAGTGTCGGCTCGAAGAGCCGACCAGCCTTGCCCGCTGCGCCCCGCTGAGAGCCATTCAACTCCAATGCCTCTTTGCTGATCAAGGCGGCTGGAGTATGATGAGGCTCGATTGCATAGCCGAAGGCGGTGCGGGTGATGGCGGAGCGACACGATTCCCAGGCGGGCGGGCCGGCGGACTGGCGGCCGGTGCCCGGGGATTGGGTGCGCGTGCGCGGGGTGGGTGGGGTTGGCCAGGTGCTCGAGCTGGACTGGACGCGCCGGCGGGCGCGGGTGGCCTTCGGCGACCATGAATGGATCATCAAGCCGCGCGACCTCAAGCCGGCCGAGGCGCCCGAGCCGCCGCGCCAGGCGCCGGTCAAGGTCATTGGCGCGGGGCCGACCTACCACCAGATCGACCTGCACGGGCTGCGCGTGGAGGAGGCGCTGGTGCTGGCCGAGCGCGCGGTCGACCAGGCCGTCGCCGGCCACCTGGACAAGGTCAAGATCATCCATGGCCACGGCACCGGGGCGTTGCGCAAGGCGATCCGCGAGATGCTGGCGCGCCACCCCCACGTCGCCGAGTTCCGCTTCGGCAGCCCGATGGAGGGCGGGCTCGCCTGCACCATCGCGGAACTGAAGAAGTAGGGGCGGCGCGCGTTGCGGCCTCAGATTTCCAGCTTGCGGCCGGTGATCTTCTCAAAGATTTCAAGATAACGGCGCGAGGTGTTGGCGACGACGTCCTCGGGCAGCTCGGGGGCGGGAGGGGTCTTGTTCCAGCCGGTGGCCTCAAGGAAGTCGCGCACGTATTGCTTGTCGTAGCTGATCGGCTCGCCGCCCTGCTCGAAGGAGCCTTTGACCCAGAAGCGCGAGCTGTCGGGGGTGAAGATCTCGTCGATAAGGGTGACCTCGCCATCGATGACGGCAAACTCGAACTTGGTGTCGGCGATGACGATGCCGCGGGCATCGAGCAGTTCGTGTACGTGCTTGTAGAGCGCCAGGCTGATCTCGCGCAGGCGGGCGGCCAGCTCGGCGCCGACGACCTTTTCGGCCTGCTCATAGGTGATGTTCTCGTCGTGCAGCCCCTGCTCGGCCTTGGTGGAGGGGGTGAAGATCGGCTCGGGCAGGCGCGAGCGGCGCTTGAGCCCCGCGGGCAGCTTGATGCCGCAGACGGCGCCGGTGGCCTGATATTCCTTCCAGCCCGAGCCCTCCAGGTAGCCGCGCACGATGCACTCGAGCGGGATGACCTTGCCGCGCCGGCAGAGCGAGGTGCGGCCGGCCAGCGCCTGGTGGCGGGCGATCGGCTCCGGCATGCGCGCCAGGTCGGCGGTGATCAGGTGATTGGGGACGATATGGCTGGTCAGCCCGAAGAAATGAGCCGCCAGTTGGGTCAGCACCTGACCCTTGCCGGGGATGCCGCCGGGGAAGACGACATCGAAGGCGCTGAGGCGGTCGGTCGCGACCAGCAGCAGCTGGTCCTCCCAAATGAAGATCTCGCGGACCTTGCCGGTGGCCAGATGCTCGAGGTTGTCGAGTTGGATCGTGCGTAGAATCGGGGGCATGTGCGGTTCCTCCGCAGGCGGCGTTAACCTGATTTTCTATCCTAACAAAGGGGTGGGAGGAAAGCACATTCGTCTTGTGAGAGGCAAAAAATGAAGCTTGGCGGGGCTTGCCCATGCCCGCTATAATGACGCCCAGTTTGAGATTTGTGCTGCCGTCGTCGCGGTGGGAAACTCCGCCAGGAAGGCCGGGGGACGCGTTGCGGGGCCATTTGGATCGATTGATGGAAAGTCAGGATGCACGAGCAGCAACCCAATCACGAGTCGCTTCAGGAACTGGTCCAGGCGATGCAGGCGCTTCAAGCCAACCAGGAAGAGGAAACCACACGCCTGCGCCGGCGCCTGCAGTGGCTTGAGAACCGACGCCGCGAATTTTTCAACATCGTCGCCCAGAACGGCAGCGACCCCGACACGATCCGCAAGCTGGACCAGACTGAGACTCAGCTCGAGGAGATGCACCAGTTGCTGGGCCGGGTCGAGCAGGATCTCAAGCAGTCGCTCAAGGAAATTCGCCAGCGGATTCTGGACCTGCGCAATGACGAGCTGGTGCGCATCCAGCATGAGCGCGAGCTGATCCGCCAGCGGCGCGAGAAGATCCGCAACCAGTTGTTGCCCCAGGCGCAAAACCGGGTGGCTCGCCTGCAGGAGGAAGAGGGGGCGATGCTCCAGCAGGACCAGGAGCTGCAGCGCCGCATGCGCGAGCTGAGCCAGCTCGACCAGTTCACCGAGGTCGCCTAGGGATTACGTTGACCCCTGATATTTTTGGGAATTTTTGTCCCCCATGATCCGGGTTCTCGGTTCTCGGTTTTACATTTTACATTCTCTTGACCAAACCCCCGAAATCACCCATTTCATGCCCCAACCCGCCCCCATCCCACCGGCCTCCGATCATACCCGCCCACGCGCCGTGATCGTCGGTGGCGGGGTGGCGGGGCTGGCCGCGGCGCTGCGGCTGGGCGAGCGCGACTGGCCGACGCTGGTGCTCGAGCGCGAGGATCGCCCCGGCGGGCTGGCGCGCTCTTTGCGCTTTCATGGCGTCGCCAGCGATCTGGGTCCCCACCGCATCCATACCGAGATCCCCGAGGTTATGGCGCTGATCGAGCGGATCGCCGAGCCGTCGCTCTACCGGGTGCGCCGGGCCAGCCGGATTTACCTGCGCGGGCGCTTCCTGCCCTATCCGCCCGATCCGCTGGCGATGGCGCGCCACCTGGGTCCGCTGCGGATGGCGGGCTTTGCCGGCAGCTTTGCGCTCGGCCGGCTGCTGGGCGAGGGGAGCGAAGAGAGCTACGACGGGCTGATGCGGCGGGCCTTTGGCCGACGGCTCTACGAGTTCCTGCTGCGCCCCTACAGCCAGAAGACATGGAAGATCGACCCGGCCGAGCTGCACGCCGACACCGCGCGGGTGCGGGTCTCGGCCGGCAGCCTGGCCCAGATGGCACTGGGTGCGTTCCGCCGCGAGCGCAAGGGGAGCGAGACGGCGCTGCGCGAGTTCCGCTACGTGCGCGGCGGAGCCGAGACGCTGGTGCGTCACCTGCGCGAGCATGCCGAGGCGGTCGGCGCGCGGCTGGAGGTCGGCCGTCGCGTGCGCGCGCTTGAGCTGGGGGAGGATCTGCGTGTCGCCGCCGCGCTGCACGGGCCGGCGGTTGATGCGGGGGATGCGCCCGCGGAACGCGCCGAGGGCGAGGTCTATCTTTCGACGGCGCCGCTGCCCGAGCTGGTCGGCGAGCTGCTGCCGCCTGCGCCCTGGCTCGAGCCGGCCCGCCGCGCCGCCCGGGAGCTGCATTACCTTGACATGGTCCTGGTGTTCCTCGTCATCGACCGCCCCGAGGTCAGCGGCCAGAACTGGCTTTACTTCCCCGAGCCTCACCTGATCTTCAATCGCGGCTACGAGCCCAAGAGTTTTGACCCGACGATGGTGCCGGGCGAGCGCTCGGTCCTGTGCCTCGAGGTGACCACCCGGCCCGGCGACGAGGCCGACGCCGCGAGCGACGATGAGCTGGCGGCGCGGGTGATCCGCGACCTGGCCGGCACCGGACTGGTGCGCGCGGACGAGGTGCGCGAGCGCGTCGTCCACCGGCTCCGCTTTGCCTATCCGCTCTACCGGCTCGATTACCGCGAGCGGCTGGGCGAGACGCTGGCGGCGCTGTCGCGCATCCCCAACCTGCTCACGCTGGGTCGCCAGGGGCTGTTCAACCACAACAACATGGATCACTCGATCTGGATGGGCCTGCGCGCCGGCGACATGATCGGCGAGCTGGGCGCCGCCGCCGGCCAGCGCCAGTGGTACGAGCAGGTCGACCAGTTCAAGTCGATGCGGATCGTGGATTGAAGCCTCCGCGCCAGTTTTCCAAGACATCAACCCCAGAGAAGCAGCCAGAGTCCGGCGGTGGCGAGGGTGGCCAGCGTGATCGGCGCACCGACGCGGACGTGCTCGCGCCAGCCGATGCGAATGCCCAGCCGCGCGGCCTGATCGACCACAATGATGTTGGCGATGCTGCCGACGATCAGCAGGTTGCCCGCCAGCGTGCTGGAGAGCGCCAACACGGGTCCGGCGATCGGATCCTCGGCCACCGGCAGCAGCAGCATGACCGCCGGCACGTTTGAAACCAGGTTGGAAAGGATCGGGGTGAGCGCGAAGAGCCAGCCCGGGTGGGCCGGGTCGATGCCGGCGCCGCGCAGCGCTCCGACACCCTGCGCCAGCAGGCCCGATTCGGCGAGGGCATGGTTGACGATGAACAATCCGATGAACAGCACGAGCAGCTGCCAGTCCACCAGCCCGAGGATTTCGCGCGAGGCCATCCGACGGCTCAACAGCAGAATCCCGGCGGCGGCGAGCGCGATGACCTCGCGCGGCCAGTCCACCAGCAGGAAGGTTGCCATCAGCGCCGCGATGACGGCCATTCCCTTGAGCGTCTGCCAGCGATTGAAGGCCGGGGCGGCGACGGCCGGGGTTTCAATGGCGATCCACCAGCGCCGTCGATACGACCAGCCGATGATCGCCCAACTAAGCGCCAGCCCGACCAGCGTGGGGACTGATGCCATCAGCATGTAGCGGGCAAAATCGAGCCCCAGCGCCTGCCCGATCAGCATGTTCTGCGGGTTGCCGATCAGGGTCGCGGCGGAGCCGACGTTGGCGGCGCAGGCCAGCGCCAGCAGGAAGGGCACCGGGTTGAGGCCGCGTCGGGCGCAGCCCTCGGCCAGGACCGGCGCCATCGCCAGGCAGACGATATCATTGGCCAGCACGGCCGAGAGTGCTCCGGCCAGCAGGCACAGCACCCCGAGCAGCGCGGGCGGGGCCGCCGGCGTGGCGGCCAGCCGGCGCGTCGCGGCGCTGTAGAATCCGCCCAGCCGAAGTTGAGCCGAAACCACCATCAGGCCGAAAAGCAGGGCGATGGTGGGCACGTCGACCGCAAGCCAGGCTTCGGCCGGCGTGACCTTGCCCAGCGCCACCAGCGCGATCGCCCCCAGCAGCGCGACCCCCGTCCGGTCGAGCGCCAGCCCGGGCAGTTCTCCCAGGATCATGCCGAGGTAGACCAGGGCGAAGATGATGAGAATGGTGAGGTCGACCATCAGCCGATCGGCGATGCTCCAGGATGCCGAACCGTCGGGGAGGGCGGTCCGTGCTGGAGATCATAATCCGGATGAAGAGGATGATAAAGCCCCAATCCGAATGACAGGGGGGCGACCGGGGATTGCCGATTTTTTATGGTTCCGGCGGCACGACGCCATGTATCATGAAGGGAGATTTGACGCAGGTAAACAAGTCCATGATTGTGCCGCAGGCCCGTCATATTGCTCGATCACTGCTCGATCTACCCCTGCGCATCCTGTCGACGGGTGGGGTGCCGCGGCTGTTTCACCGGCTGGCGCACGGCGGGCAGGGGTCGGTGCTGATGTATCACGGGGTCGAGAACCGGCCGCTGCCCTTCCCCGACTGGTGCTTCATCGACGAGAAGGTGTTTCTGGAGCAGATGAAATACGTGGCGCGCCACTTCGACGTGGTGCCGCTGCTTGACCTGCCGGGACGGCTGGCCGCCCCCGGGCCACAGCCGCCGGCCGCAATCACCTTCGACGACGGCTACGCGGACAATTACCGGGTGGCGTTTCCGATCCTGCGCCGGTTGGGGCTGCCGGCGACGATCTTCCTCAATACCTCGATCATCGGCAGCGACCACACGGTCTGGTTTGCCCGGCTCAATGAGGCGCTGGCGCGCAGCGGGCGGGAGGAACTGGAATGGAACGGCCGGCGGCTGCCGATCGTCACGGGGATGCAGAAGCGAGCGGCCAGCACGATGCTGCAGGCGGTGCTCAAGGAGCTGCCCCACGAGCGGCTGCTGCGGACATGCGACCAGTTGATCCGGGCGCTGGGGGACGATCCGGCGCGGCCGCTGGCGCCCGAAGCCTTCTATCGCATGCTTAATGCGGGTGAGGTTGCCGAGATGGCCGCCTCGGGGCTGATCGAATTCGGCGCCCACACCCACACCCATGCCATCCTGGCTCACTTGGACCATGATGAACTGCGGACGGAGATCGAGTTATCGATCGCGGGGACTGAACGGCTGAGCGGACAGCCCTGCCGCAGTTTCGCCTATCCCAACGGGCGGGCCGGTGATTTTGACCGGCGCGCGGTCAATCTGCTGAAGGAACTGGGGATCGAAGTCGCGGTGACGACGATCGATGGGCCCAATTGCGCCGACACTCCGCCGCTACTGCTGCGGCGCTATGGCATCGGCTGCGACATGGAGTCATATAATTTCCGGCTCGAAATTCACCACCTGAAGCATTGCTTGCGCCGGCGGCCTGAACCTGCCGCCGGCGTGGGCTTGCCGCGGTCGGAACCGGCCAAGCTGTAGCGCAAAACATATTCTCCTTGATTCTTCATTTGGTCGCAAAGGTCGCGGCGAATCGCTCAGAGAACGCAAAGTCGTGGTGAAGTCGATGTGGGGCGGGTGACATCATGCATGGTCATGGAAGAACATGAATGCAATTCCTGCCTTTGCGACCTTTGGCCATTTCCTCTGCGTCTTGGCGACAAAAACATAAGGGATCGAGACTTTCCGAAGGCATGGCGGCTTGTCATCCAACCGGTGATGTCCTTTAATGGACACGGGGACGGGATGGGCAAGCATGGACGAGGATCGGCAGCAACAGGCCCGTGAGGACGACCGCCTGATGGAGCGCCTGGCGCGGGATGATCAGTCGGCACTGGCGGAGCTGATGGAGCGTTGGCAGCGGCCGATTTTTCGTTTCGTCTACCGGCAGTTGGGCGAGTCCGAGGCGGCCGAGGAGCTGACCCAGGAGGCCTTCTGGCGGATCTGGCGCGCCCGCGCCGCCTACCGGCCCGAGGGCAAATTTTCCGCATTTTTATTCCGCACAGCCGCGCGCCTGTGCATGGATCACTATCGGCGGCGGCCGCGCCGGCCGATCCAGGATTCAGAGCGGGCGCTGGAGGTGGCCCCGGCGGCGATCGGATTCAGCGCCGATGATGCCGCCTGCGAGCATCAGTTGGCCGAGGCTCTGGAGCGGGCGTTGGCGGGGCTGCCCGAGAAGCAGCGCCTGGCGCTTCAGTTGGGGCGGTTTGAAGGTCGCAACTATCAGGAAATCGCAGAAATATTGGAGTGTTCGGTCGGTGCTGTCGAGCAGCTCATTTTTCGCGCCCGTGCCCGCCTGCGGCTGGCGTTGGCGGACTTTCTGCCCCCGACCGATGCGCCCCCCGCGCGAACGCGTAAGCATCCGGCTCCGGGTGCGTTGAGTATGTCTGGAAAGGATCGGCGCGATGGCAAGGCACGATCATAACCCCGAAGATCTGGCGCGCTTGAGCGCCTGGCTCGATGGCGAGCTGGATGCGGCGGCCGACGAGCAACTGGAGGCGCGCCTGGAACGCGAACCGGCCCTGCGCGGCCAGGCGGGCCAGCTTGAGGCGTTGGACCGGTTGCTGGCGGATTGGCCCGCTCCCGCGCATATCCCCGACCTGCGGCCGGCGGTGCTGGCGCGGGTGGAGGCCTCGCTCGAGCCTTGGCACCGCCGACTGTGGATGCTGCCCTGGCGGCACCTGGCCCCGACGGCGGGCTGGGCGATGGCGGGCGTGCTGGCGGGCTTCATGATGCTGCCGCTGATGCCCCAGCACCGCACGATGGCGCAGGCGGCCAACGAGGACATGATGCTGTCGATGACCCTCCCCCGCGAACTGGTGCTGATTTCTGATTTTCATGAGCTGGACGTGGAGGTGACGCCATGAGGCCGAGATTCTGGCAGGCGTGGCTGCTTGCATTCTCGCTCGGGCTCAATGCGGTGCTGATCGGGATGGCGTTGCGGCCGGCTCCGGTCGAGGCCACCGCCCAGCCCCGGCACGAGGGCGGCCCGCGCGGCGGCGACTTCAACTGGCTCGATCCCGAAGACCCCGAGCTGGCGTTGAACGCCGACCAGAAGCAGCGTCTCGAGGAGATTCGCCGGCGGATGGAGGGCGAGGATCTGCTGCTGCGCAAGCAGACGGTCGAGCGGATGGAGAGCCTGGGTCGGGTTTTGGTCAGCGATCAATTGGACAGCCGTGAAATCGAGCCCCTGCTGCTTGAGATGAGCAGCGGGTCGGAGAATTTCATGCTGCGGGTGGTGCGCTCGTTGCGCGAGCAGCGGGCCGTGCTCGACGCCGAGCAGAACCGTCTGATGACCAAGCGGTTGGCTGAGCGGTTCGAGCAGATGGTTCACTCCAGCCAGCGTCGGCTCGAGCGCAGCAGCAATCGCCTGGCCGAACGCTATGGCCAGGAGTATGTCGACCAGTTGCTCGAATCCGACGCCGCGCCTCGCTGAGGGCGCCGACGGCGCGGCCCTTCTTCATCTGCGCCGGGCGCACTCGCCGAGGTAGGTCGGCTCTTCCAACTCCGATCCTAGTCCAAGCTTGATTACTTTGCGCTTCCTCTGCGTCCTCTGCGTCTTTGCGGTTCAATTTGATTTGGTTACGGCCAGAGGCCGCGCTAGGCTTCCGTCATGACTTGGTCAATGCGAGCCGAGATGTCAGTCAGGTAAGCCTCGTCGCCGGCCTTGAGCTCGCAGGTGGCCCAGCCGCTGAAGTCGATCTCCGCCAGCGCGGCGCGCACCTCGGGCCAGTTGACGTCACCCTCGCCCAGGTTGACCCACTCGAAGCCACGGCGGCGGAAGTCCTTCAGGTCGAGCTTGATGATGCGCGGGCCCAGCTCGCGAATCCAGTCCTGGGCGTGGCCCTGGATGATGACGTTGCCGACATCGAAATAGGCGCGAACCCAGGGGCTGTCCAGCTCGTCGAGGTAACGGCGGAATTCGAGCGGGCTGAGCAGGAAGCGGCTCCAGACGTTCTCGATGCAGATCGGCACCTCGGCCTCGGCGGCGGCAGGGATCAGCCGGCGCACGCACTCGATCGAGCGCTCCCAGGCCTCGGCGTAGCGCACCGTCTCGGTCACGCGCGCCGGGACCAGCAGCACGCTGGTGGCGCCGATCAGCCGGGCCTGGCGCAGGGCCGTCTGCATGCGTTCGATGTCGCGCTCGCGCGCCGCCTCGTCGGGCTCGCCGAAGGCGGCCCAGCCGAAGACCAGCCCGTGCAGCGGCACGCCGTGCCGGCGCGCCAGTTCAGCCTGGCGCTCGATGGCGTCGTCGGTCTCGAGCGGCACGCCATCGACCCCTTCATAGCCGGCGCGGGCGGCGAGGGCGAACTTCTCGTCATCGCTCAGCCCGGCGGGGAACATATTGATCTTGAGGGCCTTCTTGTATCGCCGTCCCGGCGCGGCCTCGGCGGCGAAGAGCGGCTGTCCCGCCAGCGCCGTCCCCAGCGCCGCCCCGGCGCCCAGGGCGAGGAATCGGCGGCGTGAGATGGAATCTAACAGGTTTTTGGTCATGGTGGATCACCCCTGGCAGTTCGTTTGAAGATATCATGGCCCGGCAGGGATGCACGGCGTCCCGTGCCGGGCCATGCGGTCACTTGGATCCCTAGATCAGCTCGGTGATGCCGGGCTGGGCCGGGGGCGGCAGTTCATAGGAGCCCTGATCGAGACTCGCGGGGCCCAGCCGCAGCTTGGATTCGTTGAGTGCCCAGCCGCGGCTGATCGCCCGGCCGGTGTAGGCGCTCATGCGACCCATGATCGCGGTCAGCGTGGTCTGGGCGATGCGGTGGGCGTCGTTGAGCGGCTCGTCGCGGCGGATCGCCTGCTCGAGCGCCTGGAACTGCGCGTGCATCGGGTCGTTGAGCTGGCCGTCGAATTCCCAGGGATTCTCGCCCTCGATGCGGAAGCGGCCGAAATCGAAGAAGGCCGTGCCGCGCGTGCCCACCAGCCGGATGTCCATCCGGCTGCTGATGCCGTCGATCTGCGCTCCGTGGTATTGGATGCGGGCATCGTTGGCATAGCCGTATTCCACGCTCATGTGGTCGAAGACGTTGCCGAACAGCTCGCCGGTGCGGCTCTGGCGGCCGCCGGTGCCGAAGCTGCGCTCGGCGTTGGCGTTCATGGCCCAATCCATCAGGTCCAGGTTGTGGATCGACTGCTCGACGATGAAGTCGCCGGCCAGCCAGTTGATGAACAGCCAGCGCCGGATCTGCCACTCGATGTCGCTGGAGCCCGGCTCGCGCTGTTGCAGGCCCCAGTTGGTCAGGCCGCTCGAGATGCGGATGACCGTGCCGCTTTTGATCTCGCCGATGGCGCCCTCGTGCAGGCGGGCCATGCCCTCGACCAGGTGGGTGATCCGCCGCATCTGGGTGCCGACGAGGACCTTGATGTTGCGGCTGTCGGCGAGCTGGGCGGTCTCGAGGACCGAGCGCAGCCCGACGGGGTCGACGGCGAGCGGTTTTTCGAGGAAGACGTGGCGGCCGGCCTCGACGGCGGCGCGGAACTCGGTGGGGCGGAAATAGGGCGGCGTGGTGAAGACGACGGCGTCGATGTCGCTGGCGAGCACCTCGCCATACGACTGCATGCCGATGAAGCGCCGCGCGGACGGGACGTCGACCTGGCTGGCGAAGCGGCCGCTGAGGTCCGCAAACGCGTCATCGAGCCGATCCTGAAACAGGTCACCCATCGCCGTCAGCCGCGCGCCGGGCAGCGCCTCGAGCAGCTTGCCGACATCGTGCTTGCCGCGGCCGCCGCAGCCGACCACCCCGATGCGCAGGGCAGCCCCGGGCTGGGATGGGGCGCCGAAAACCGCCGGCGCGCCGATGGCCGCCGCCGTCAGCCCCGCCGCTCCGCGCATGAACGCGCGCCGGCTCAGGCGAGGGTCGATCTCATGGTCATGATTCATGCCGCCGCTCCTGTGTGAAAATGTTCCCGTAGCGGATTCACTCTACAGGTCAAGTCCAGGAATTTTCCACAATCATATCTGTCGGGCAGCAAGAAAAGCGGGGTCTTCGGCATCATCAGGGACTCCGGACAGGTGGGTCGGATCTTAAACCGGTAGGTGTTTGGCATGACGCATTGAGCATGGGCCTGAAGCTGGCTGGGGCGAAATAGCCCCGTAGGGGGCCAGTTAGCTCCGTTAGGAGCGACATGTTGTAGAAACGCGCATTTTTATCCCCAAAGCTCCTTTGGGAGCGACATGTGCAGCTTTCCCACAGTGTAAACCAAGTTTTATATTAACATCTTTGAAGGTCCCACGACGGCACATGCCGCTCCATTAAACACATATGGCCCGGAGCGCTGACCTACCTTGCCCGGCACGAATTGTGGTGGCGGGCGCAGGAACCATTCCCGGCCGGTCAGAAGCGGATGCTCTTGGCCCGCCGCGTGAAGCGGTCGACCGCATCCATGCTGACTTGCGGGCGGCGCCGGTGGGCCTCGGGGATTTCGATGATTCCCTCATGGACCTCCAGCGGCGGATCGATGATGTCATCGACGAACCAGCGCCGGCTGGCGCAGATGTCGGTGGCGGGGCCGCAATTGGGGTGCATCGCCAGGTAGAGCCCGTGCAGCGCGCCCAGCCCCAGCTCGGGGGTGGTGCCGATGAAGGTTGGAATCCGATGCTTGGCGCAGCGGTCGACGATGCGCCGGGCCGCGAGCAGCCCGCCCAGGCGCTGGGGCTTGATGTTGACGATGCGGCAGGCGTCGGCCGCGAACGCCGCTTCCAGCCGCTGCCACTCGCGCGCTCCCTCGTCAAAGCTGATCGGCGTGCGCAGGCGCCGCTGCAAGGCCCGGTGGCCGTCGAAATTGTCGGGCGCCAGCGGCTGCTCGATCATCGCCAGTCCGAGCTGGTCGATCTGCTCAAAAATCTCTCCCTGCTCGTCGCCATAGGCGCCGTTGGCGTCGGCGGCCAGCACGTGGTCGGGGAATGTCTCCCGCGCCGCCCGCAGCGGCTCCAGGTCCCAGCCGGGCTCGATCATGACCTTCAGCCGCCGGTAACCATGCTTCATGTATTTGCGGCCGGCGCGGACCAGTTCCTCGATGTTGGGCTGGATGCCGACGGCGAGCGTGGCCTCGAGCGGGCGCGGCTCCAGCTCGAACCATTCAAGGAAGCCGCTGGCCTGCTCCTGGAGCGTCAGGTCCAATATGGCCGCCTCAAGGCCAGCCCAGCCGCTGGTTTGTTCGGGGTGGCGCGCAAAGCGATCGCCGACGAAGGTCGGCCGCATCGTGCGCTCGCGGATCAGTTCGGGGATGGCATATTGCTCGAGGAAATCCCAGATCGAGTCAGGGGTGATGGCCGGCTGGGCGCCGATCAGCGGCGAGGCCTCGCCCAGGCCGACCAGCTCCTCGCGCTCGAGAAGCACCAGGATCGCCTCCCGGCTGGCGATGCTGCCCGAGCTGAGCTGGAGCGGTTCGTTCATGGGTATATCCAAATGGAGCAGCGTGACCTGATTGGGCATCTTCGTCTCGCCTTCGCAAATTGATTTTTTTCATGACTGCCGGTATGGGAAACGTATAAAAAGTCTACCCCGAGCGCGGGAAATGGTCAACTGTGGCAGGGGCAAACTCTTGCCGGCGAGGCCGGCCGGCCATTTTCCGCTCGCAGGTGGGCCGGAGATTTGGATAATGCGGAGACGTATGTGCCCGGCGCCGAAGCCAGTGTGACAGGACTGACCCATGAGCAGCGAGAACCAGACCCAAGAACCCGAGATTGATCGCCAGTCGATGGAGGTCGATATTGCCTGCGTCGGTTTTGGCCCCGCCATGGGCGGGTTCCTGTCGACGCTGTCGCGCGGCCTGACTGGTGAGGATGGCGCCGCCCCTCCCGAGAGCCGCGCCATCCCGGGCATGCCGGCGCAGGTGATCTGCTATGAGCGCGCCGATGACACCGGCTTTGGCGTCTCGGGCGTGGTGACGCGCGGGCGCGCGATCCGCGCCACTTTCCCTGATTTTGACCCGGCCCAGGTGCCGCTGAGCGCCCCGGTGCGTTCCGAGAAGGTGCTTTACCTGCTCGACCCCCACGGGGCAAGCCGCCGCCCGGCGCTGGTGCGGCTGGCCGACCGAATGCTCAAGCTGGCGGGGCCGTTGCTGCGCGTGCGCGACCAGGCCTTCGAGCTGCCCTACATTCCGCCCTTCCTGCAGAAGCACGGCGGCTTCGTAACCTCGCTCGGCCAGTTCAACCAGTGGGTCGGCGGGCAGCTGATGGGTTCGGGGGCGGTGCAGGTCTGGCCGTCGACGCCGGTGGCGCGCGCGCTGACCGAGGACGGCCGCGTCGTCGGCGTGCGTCTGTGCGACCAGGGGGTCGACCGCGATGGCAACCCCGACATGGGCTTCATGCCCGGCATGGACATCAAGGCGGCGCTGACGGTGATCGGCGACGGGCCGGTCGGGCCGGTCGGGCGCCAGCTTGACGCCGAGCTGGGCCTGCCCGCGGGCAACCACCAGCGCGAGTGGGCCGTCGGCATGAAGATGGTCGTCGACCTGCCCGAGAGCTGCACGCTGGAGCCGGGCACGGTGATCCACACGCTGGGCTACCCCGAGCCCGAGATTTTTGGCTTCATGTATGTCTATCCCGATCGCGTCGCCTCGCTGGGGATCTTCGTGCCGAGCTGGTTCGACACGCCGATTCGGACCTCCTACAAGTATTTGCAGCACTGGATGCGCCACCCCTGGCTCTGGAAGCACCTGGAGGGGGGGCGGTTGCGCTCGTGGGGCGCCAAGACCCTGCAGGAGGCCGGCCGGCGCGGCGAGCCGCATCTGGTCGGCGACGGCTTCGCCCGCATCGGCGAGGGGTCCGGGACCACCAACGTCTTGACCGGCTCGGGCGTCGACGAGGCCTGGGCCAGCGGCGCGCAACTGGGTGAGGCCACGCTCGAGCTGCTGCGGGCGGGCAAGGAGTTCACGAAGGCGAACCTGGAGGCGGCCTACGTCGCGCGCCGGCGCGCCAGTTGGGTCGATGCGGAATCCAAGGTCGCCGAGCGCGCGCGCGACGGTTTCGGCCAGGGGTTCGTGCAGGGGATGATCGGCATGGCACTGTCGGGCCTGACGGGGGGGCGGCTCAACTGGCCGGGCACGCCGCGTCGGCCCCACGAGCGCATCCCAAGCGCCGAGGAGTATTACGCGGGCCGATTGTCGGCCGGCGAAATTGAATCGATCCGGGCCGATTGTCGTGCGCGCGGGGTCTCGATGCACGAGGCGCTGATGGAGCGCATGGGCTGGCCGGCGATCCAGTATGACGGCCAGTTGCTGGTCTCGCACCAGGACGCGCTGCTGCTGGGCGGCAAGGTGCAGGCGCCCCCGGGCTATGCCGACCATGTGCGGTTCGTGTATCCCAAGCTGTGCGAGACGTGCGGGCCGCAGCTGTGCGTCGAGGTCTGTTCGGGCCAGGCGATCAGCGCCGCGCCGGGCGGCGGCCGGCCGCTGTTCGACCGCGAAAAGTGCGTCCATTGCGGGGCCTGCATCTGGAACTGCTCGCAGGCCAACCCCGACCAACCCGAGCAGGGCAACATCATGTTCCTCGCCGGCGCCGGCGGCCTCCACTCGGCCGAGAATTAAGGGAGCGGGATCAGCCACGAATTGACACGAATTTTCACGAAATGAAGGACCGGGTCCGATGACAGACCTGAAATACGGGGATGAGTATTATCGGATCATCGGTGCCGGGATCAAGGTCTGGAACCACTTCAGGTTTGGCTTGCTCGAAAAGATCTACGCCAACAGCCTGATGATCGAATTGAGAAAACAGGGATTCAAGGTGACCCGGCATGACACATTCACTGCTTGGTATGAAGGTGAAAACGTGGGGGATTTTCAGACCGACATCATCATCAATGGCCAGATACTGCTTGAGCTTAAGACCGCCCGAGCGATCCATGATGAACATGTGGCCCAGATTCTGAATTACCTGAATCTGACAAAGCTGCCCCTGGGCATCCTGCTCAACTTTGGGCCCACTGGGCTTGAGCATCGGCGTTACGTAAGATGAACATATATTCGTGCAAAATTCGTGTCAATTCGTGGCTGACAAGGAGCCTTTTCTGATGACCCAACCGTTTCACATCGTTGTCTGCGGGTCGATTGTGCCTGATCCGCTGCAGACGCTCGAGCCTGTTTCGACCCCCGCCGGGCCGGGGCTCAAGAACGAGATGATGCTGCCGGCCGTGCTCGACCCGTGGGTCGCCCACGCGCTTTATGAGGCGGCCAACCTGGCCAAGCAGCTCGCCGGCAGCAAGGTCTGGCTGGTCAGCCTGGGGCCCAAGGCCAAGCTCCAGCAGGTCATGATGACCGTGGCGCAGAAGGTGCCCTTCGAGCTGGTGGCGGTCGACGCCCCGGCGGGGGGCTTCACCGAGGCCGCGGCGGTGGCCGAGGCATTGGCCGGCGCGATCGAGGGGATCGCCGGACTGGACCGCGCGCGGCTGCTGCTGTTCGGCGGCTGGCAGTCGGCCAGTCGCGCCGCCGGCGCCACGATGCAGATGCTTGGGGAGCGGCTTGGCATCGTCGAGCAGTTCCAGGGCGTCGATGAGCTCACGGTCGGCGAGGATGGCTCGCTGCGCGTGCTCGAGCGGATCGAGGGCGGCCGCCATCAGGTCTCGGTCTGCGACGGCCCGCCGGCGGTGCTGGGCTGGGCGACGGGCAACCTGCCCGAGCCGCCCAACAACCCGCAGGTGGGGATGATGAACATGCGGGCGATCATGCCGGCGCTGCAGAAGGCCAAGCCGGCGGCCGTGGCGGCCGAGGGCGTTGCCTGGCTGAGCGTGCAACTGCCCCAGCAGCGTCGCGAGACCCGCGTGGTCAAGGACGCGCCGGTCGAGCAGATCGCCCAGGAAATCGTCGACTGGATCAAGAACTGAGAGATTGAATCGCCAAGCTCGCCAAGAGCACCAAAAGGCGCTGGATGGGCGAGACCTGCTTGGCGACCCCGGCCTCGTGGCGTTGAAAAATCTGGAAGGAAATTCAAGATGGAAAAGATACTCTGCCTGTTCTTCACCGAGGCCGATGGTTCGCTGCACAAGTCGGCGTTCGAGGCGATCGGCGGCGCGAAGGCGCTGGCGGCGGGGCTTGGCTCCAGCTTTGCCATCGGCATCGTCGGCGGGTCGATCGAGTCGGCCGCCGGTGCCGTGGCCGGCGCGGGCGCCGAAAAAGTGTATGGCGTGGCCGGGGCCGACTTCGCCCAGCCGCGCTACGCCAGCGATGCGGCGGCGGCCGAGGCGATTGCCCGCGCCGCCGGCGCCACGCTGATCCTGGCCCCTGCCACCAGCCGCGCCGCGCGGGTGATGGCGGGCGTGGCCCAGCGCCTGGGCGGCCGCGTCGATACCGGCGCCACGGGTCTCTCGGTCGCCGACGGCAAGCCGACCATCACGCGCTGGTATTATCGCCAGCGGATCGAGACGACGCTGACGCGGGCGGAGCGGCCGTGGGTGGTGACGCTCGCCCCGGGCAGCATCGAGCCGTGGGCCGGCGCGCCGGCCGCGGCGACGGTCGAGCCGGTCGCCGTGGCGCTCCCCGCCGCGCGCACGCGCTTCGAGGGGATCCAGTCCCCGCCGGCCAGCGCCCAGACGATCCGCCCCGACGCGGATTTGCTGTTTGTCGCCGGCGCCGGCTGGAGCAAGAACCAGTCGGACGGGCAGCCCCACGTCGAGGAAGCCGAGCAGATCATCCTCAAGTTCCTGGACCAGGCGAAGGCCTCGCTGGGTGGCACCAAGTCGCTGGTCGACATGAGCGGCGAGGGCCAGAAGGTCCTGACCTGCATGACGCACATGAACCAGATCGGCCAGACGGGCAGCTCGCCGCGCCACAAGAAGGGGCTGGCGACCTGCTGCCATGGCGAAGAGCCGCATGTGGTCGGCTGGCGTTTCGTCGGCGAGCGGCGCGCGGTCAACCTGAACGCCAACTGCGGCTGGGCCCACGGCAAGGCCGATGTGCTCTACGTCGCCGATGCCTTCGCCGTGATGCGCAAGGTCGAGGAACTGCTGGAAAAGTGACGCCGGTGGCGCGGGCGGGGGGCGGAGCCGGGAGCACCGGTGCGCGCCCCTCGCCGGCCACGTCGGCTGGCTGCCCAGGGCGGGGGAGCTCGTGAAATTTTGCACGAATTCAGGACGGACCGGTCTTGAATTTCGCCGCCGGGGGCGCTATGATATGGCTGCCTTTTGACCGCGTGGCCGGCGCGGCACCCGTCGATCAGGGACGACCGCCTGGCTGACCGCTTTGCAAACCTAATCCCGTTGATCGAGGGACGCGAGATGGCCAAACCTTACATTTATGCCTGGTCCACGCTCGGCAAGAAGATCTTTGCCGCGCTTTCGGGGCTGGTGCTGGTGAGCTTCCTCATCAGCCACCTGCTGGGCAACCTGCTGCTTTTCCACCCCGATCCCCAGAAATACAACGAATATTCCCACACGCTGATCAGCCTGGGCTGGATTCTGATCGCCGTCGAACTGGTGCTGTTGTCCTTTTTCGGGCTCCACATCCTGACGGGGGTCTGGGTGACGCTGAATAACCGCGCGGCCCGTTCGGTCAAGTATGAGGTCGAGAATTACGCCGGCTCGCCCAGCCGCAAGACGATCTCCTCGCGGACGATGATCTGGTCGGGCCTGGTGCTGCTGGTCTTCGTGATCGTCCACCTGGTCAACTTCAAGTATGGCAGCATCCCCCAGACCGAGGACGGCATGCATGACTTCCACGGGATGGTGATGCGCTTCTTCAAGAATCCGCTCAACGTGGTCGGCTACGTGGCGGCGATGAGCTTCATTTTCTGGCACATGCGCCACGGCTTCTGGAGCGCGTTCCAGTCGCTGGGGGTCAACAGCCCGCTCTACAGCAAGTGGCTCTACCGGGCGGGGCTGGTGCTGGCCATCGCGCTGGTGGCGGGCTACCTTGCCATTCCGATTTACATTTTCATCTTCGTCAGCATCTGATGCCGTTGGAGCCACCCAGGGAGGACCTGCCGGCCATGACTGAAAAGGCAAACGCCGCCATGATGACACTCGACGCCAAGATTCCCGCCGGGCCGATCCAGGAGAAGTGGGACCGCCACCGCTTCGGGGTCAAGCTGGTCAACCCGGCCAACAAGCGCCGCTTCAAGATCCTGGTCGTCGGCACCGGGCTGGCCGGCGCCTCGGCGGCGGCCTCGCTGGCCGAGCTGGGCTATCAGGTGGAGGCGTTCTTCATCCACGACTCGCCGCGGCGGGCGCACTCGATCGCCGCCCAGGGCGGCATCAACGCCGCCAAGAACTACGCCAATGACGGGGATTCGATCTGGCGGCTGTTCCACGACACGGTCAAGGGCGGCGACTACCGGGCGCGCGAGGCCAACGTCTATCGGCTGGCGCAGGTCAGCAACGCCATCATCGACCTGTGCGTGGCCCAGGGCGTGCCCTTCGCGCGCGACTACGGCGGCTACCTCTCCAACCGCTCCTTCGGCGGGGCGCAGGTCAGCCGGACCTTCTATGCGCGCGGCCAGACGGGCCAGCAGTTGCTGCTGGGCGCGTACCAGGCGCTGCTGCGGATGGTCGACGCCGGCCGCGTCAAGCTCTTCCCGCGCCGCGAGATGCTCGACCTGGTGACGGTCAACGGGCGCGCGCGCGGCATCGTCTGCCGCAACCTGTTCAACGGTCAGCTCGAGTCCTATGACGGCCATGCGGTGCTGCTGTGCACGGGCGGCTATGGCAACGTCTTTTACCTCTCCACCAACGCGATGAACTCGAACGCGACGGCGGCCTGGCGCTGCCACCGGCGCGGGGCACTGTTTGCCAACCCCTGCTTCACGCAGATTCACCCCACCTGCATCCCGGTCTCGGGTGAGCACCAGAGCAAGCTGACGCTGATGAGCGAGAGCCTGCGCAACGACGGCCGCGTCTGGGTGCCCAAGAAGGGCGGCGACACGCGCACCGCCAATCAGATCCCCGAGGAGGAGCGCGATTACTTCCTCGAGCGGCGCTACCCGAGCTTTGGCAACCTGGTGCCGCGCGACGTCGCCAGCCGGGCCGCCAAAATGGTCTGTGACGAAGGGCGCGGGGTTGGCGCCAGCCGCCAGTCGGTCTATCTGGACTTCAGCGAATCCATCGGGCGGCTGGGGGTCGAGGTCATCAACGAACGCTACGGCAACCTCTTCGACATGTATGAGCGCATCACCGGCGAGAACCCCTACCAGACGCCGATGCGCATCTACCCGGCCGTCCACTACACGATGGGCGGGCTGTGGGTGGACTACAACCTGATGACGACCATCCCGGGGCTCTATGCGCTGGGCGAGGCCAACTTCAGCGACCACGGCGCCAACCGGCTGGGCGCCAGCGCCCTGATGCAGGGCCTGGCCGATGGCTACTTCATCATCCCCTTCACGATCGGCGACTACCTGGCCTCGGGCGGGTTGGAGGCGGTCACGACCAGCCGCGACGAGTTCAAGGCGGTCGAGGGCGAAGTGCGCGGCCGCATCGATCGGCTGCTCTCGATCAAGGGCTCGCGCGATGCCCGCCAGATCCACCGCGAAGTCGGCCATGTGATGTGGGACAACGTCGGCATGGCGCGCAACGAGAAGGGGCTGCGGCGGGCGATCAGCGAGCTGGCCCGCCTGCGCGAGGTCTTCTGGAACGACCTGCGCGTACCGGGCAAGGCGGATGGGCTCAACAAGTATCTCGAGTTCGCCGGCCGCGTGGCCGACTACATCGAGCTGGGCGAGCTGATGGCACGCGATGCGCTGGCCCGCGAGGAATCGTGCGGCGGCCACTTCCGCGAGGAATTCGCCACCGAGGAGGGCGAGGCCATGCGCCGTGACGACCAGTTCGCCCATGTGGCGGCTTGGGAGTGGACCGGCGAGGGGGCCGAACCGCGTCGCCATCAGGAAGATCTGACATTTGAGGACGTCAAGCCCTCCCAGCGCAGTTACAAATAGACATTGAATCAGGAATGAGGTCGCGATGATGGCCGAACAGACAATGACGATCCACCTGCGCATCTGGCGCCAGCCTGACCCGCTCGTGCGCGGCCGGCTGGTCGATTACACAATTGACGACGTCTCGCCCGACATGTCGTTCCTGGAGATGCTCGACGTGCTCAACGAGCGGCTGATCGCCAAGGGCGAGCTGCCGGTTGAGTTCGACAGCGACTGCCGCGAGGGGATCTGCGGCTCGTGCGGGATCGTCATCGACGGCATCGCCCACGGCCCGATGAAGGGCGTCGCCACCTGCCAGGTCCACATGCGCTCCTACAACGATGGCGACACGATCGTGCTGGAGCCCTGGCGCGCCGATGCCTTCCCGATGATCCGGGACCTGGTGGTCGACCGCGCAGCGCTGGACCGCATCATCATCGCCAGCGGATTTGTCTCGGTGGATAGCGGCCAGGCTCCCGATGCGCACGCCGTCCCGATCGCCAAGAAGCATCAGGACAAGGCGATGGATGCGGCGGCCTGCATCGGCTGCGGCGCCTGCGTGGCGGCCTGTCCCAATGCCTCGGCCGCGCTCTTCACCGCCGCCAAGATCACCCAGCTCTACTACCTGCCCCAGGGCCACCCCGAACGCGGCCGGCGCGTCCGGCGCATGGTGGAGGCGATGGACATCGAAGGCTTCGGCAACTGCTCCAACCACGGCGAGTGCGAGGCCGTCTGCCCGAAGATGATCTCGATCCAGTCGATTGCCATCATGCGGCGCGAATACGTGCGCTCGCTGACCATCGACCGCGAGGAGCGGATGGCTTCGGCGACGTAGGGCAGCACACGCGACCCGAACGGCGGGCGCTTCATCATCAGGGCGGGCGGACCGGTCAACCGGCGCCCGCCCCTTGCTTTTGGGGCCGAATCAGAAGGCCGGGCTGTCGCCCGGGATGGGGTGTGTCAGCTCGTGCGCCTCGGTGGGCAGGTAGACCATGAAGGTCGTGCCCTCGCCGGGTGCGGTCTGGAACTCGATGGCGCCGTTGTGGTCCTCAATGATCTTGCGGGTGGCCGCCAGGCCGATGCCGGTGCCCTTGCGCCCCTTGGTCGAGAAGAACAGATTATAGATGCGGTCCTGGACCTCGGGCGGAATGCCGTCGCCGTTGTCGCTCACCGAAACGAGAATCTGGTGGCGCCCATTGAGGCGCTCGGTGGAGATTCGCACCTGCCCGCCGCGGCGCTCGGCCACGGCGTCGGCGGCGTTGGTCACCAGGTTGAGCAGCGCGTCGTAAATCTGCTCGGAATCGATCCAGATTTCGCCCACGCGCGGGTCAAGCTGGGCCGTCAGCTCGATGCCGCGCTCCCGCAGGGTCGTGGCACTGGTTTTGATCATCTCCGCGAGCATCGCGTTCAGGTCGACCTGGCGGAAGTTGGGCTTGCTCTGGCGGCAGTAGTTGAGGATGTTTTCGACCAGCCCGCGGATTTTCTTGTTGGCACGGCGCAGCACGCTCCAGCCGTCGCGCACGCGCTCGAGCGCGTCCTGCTCGATGCCGCGCTCGACGAGGTACTCGCCGCCCTGCATCGTCAAGAGCACGTTCTTGATATAGTGCGCCACGCCCGACAGCGAAACCGCCACCGCCGCCAGCCGTTCCGCATGCAGCTTCTCGTCATACATGCGGGCCTTCT
Source organism: Sumerlaeia bacterium (assembly GCA_041687335.1). Taxonomy (GTDB): domain Bacteria; phylum Sumerlaeota; class Sumerlaeia; order MVZB01; family MVZB01; genus JAJFUE01. The sequence continues at coordinate 141,627 of JAWLCE010000005.1, forward strand.
CGATGACGATCGCCACCTGCTTGCAGACGGTCTCGAAAAAAAGGATGTCGTCGGGCTGCCAGTGGTAGACTTCGGCGCGGCGGGCGGTCATGACGCCGACGATCTGCTCCTGAATCCGCAGGGGGGAGCAGAGGTAGGCGCGATGGCCGGCGGCGCGCGAGGAGGGCAGCGGCTTGTAGCGCGGGTCGCGCGAGCAGTCGGCCAGGGCGATGGTCTGGCCGATCTGGGCCGTCAGCCCGACGATGCCCTCGCCGACGTTGAAGATGACCTGGCCGCGCAGCTCCGGCTCCAGCCCGTGCGTGTTGCGCAGCACCAGGCGGTGCTGTTCGTCGAAGAGGTAGATCGTGTTGACCGGCGTCGCCATCAGCCGGCTGGTCAGACTGACAATCTGGCCCAGGATATCGTCGAGCAGCATGACCGAGCCGACTAAATTGCTGATTTCGAGCATGCCGGTCAGGACCCGGTGCAGGGTCTCGGGATCCCGTGCGGAAATGGGTGAATAAGAGGATACGTAAGGTGCGGGCATGGCGTGGGTCGACGACTCCTGGGGCAACGGCAACAACTAAGGTCGGCCACGTGGAACCGACAGGCATCAGACGCGCCCCAACGGGCGCGAGTTTGGCCTAAAACCTAGCACCCCCGCCGTCTGCAAGCAAATTGAAATCCCGGGCGGCCGGGCCTTGCGACCAAATCAAATGGAACCGCAATGGCGCAGAGGATGCCGAGGAGGCGCAAAGTGATCAACCCTGGATGAGCAATGGATGACTGCCGTGGCCTGATTCCCTGCCTATTCCACCCTGAGAGGGTGGGCACAGCTCAAAAAGCCCAGGGTGAGCGAAGCGTAACCCTGGGTCTGCCGGCCAAATTCTCAGAGCCCTGATGAAAGGGCGACACAATCCTGCAGAACAGCAGTGCAGAAAAAAAACCCCCGGCACAGCGTCAAGCTGCTGCCGGGAAAGTTTGACTCACGGAATCGGTGTGGAGGTGAAATCTGCCGGTCATGAGGGTGTGGCGTTGCCAGGACCGGCTGTGGGTGGTTGCGCTGACCTGCTCCGTCGATCGGGGACTCCGCCCAGAGTGTACCTGATCGAGATCAGCGCCGGTCGGACCGCTCTGCTTCCGACCATCTCCGAATTCACTCCCACGCATCCGCCCGAGAGCGGCATGGGCGGCGGACGATGCGACTCGTCCGCCGCCCGCTTGATGGTGGCTTACTTCTTGGCGGCGGCCTTCTTGGGAGCGGCCTTCTTGGGGGCAGCCTTCTTGGCAGCGGCCTTCTTGGCCGTCTTCTTGGCGGCCGTCTTCTTGGCGGCAGCCTTCTTCGGCGCGGCGGCCTTCTTGGGAGCGGCAGCCTTCTTCGGCGCGGCGGCCTTCTTGGGAGCGGCAGCCTTCTTGGCGGCGGCCTTCTTGACGGCCTTCTTGGCGGCGGTCTTCTTGACGGCCTTCTTGGGGGCCGCCTTCGCTGACTTCGTTGCTACCTTCTTTGCCATTGTTCGTAGTCCCTTTCCTGTAGCTGTTTGTGTTGACCACACCCCGATGCGTTGCACCGATTTTCTGAAGTGAGAGCAGGCTCGCTTGCGCGATGAACCCTGCGGGCGGGTACTCACTTCCTCATTCGGCATCGAACGCCGCATGGTTTAAGTTAAAACCATGTATCATGGTTTTTCCAAGAGATGAGATTGATGTCAAGTTGAAAAATCAGATCATGCAGCGAATGCAGAATCTTTTTTCATTGAAGCATCATCACAACCTCGCTGTGGCATCGATCAGTCTGCTTGCAGACGTCAGTCGCGGTTGAGTGACTATTGCAAAATAGCCCCGTAAATAAAGGTCAAAATGAAATCATGCAATCGCGCGCAAGGAGTCGGTCGCGCCTCTTGCCGCTGACTGCGCACCGTGGTGCGCGTGATAAAAAAAATTGCCGCGCATGCGTGGCCGAGGCGCGTGGCGCGCACCCTCATCTCACTCAATCTTGCGATGCTGGATCTGGCGCACGAAACAGTTTCAACTGATCGCAGGCTCGCGATGTGATTGAATGAAGCGAGGAGGCCGCTCCGGCGAGCGGATCGGTGACATGCTTCAACGACTGATTGAGAACCTTGCGCCCTGGCGTGGCCGGCGCGTGGCGGTCGCGATGAGCGGCGGCGTCGATTCATCAGTGGTGGCCGTGCTGATGGCACGGGCCGGCGCCATTGTCACCGGCGTGCACATGAAGACGTGGCATGAGGAGTCCATCGGCGACGGGCCTGAAGCCGCGCGCGCGCCGTTCGACGCACCGCCCGTTCGCGCCATTGCCGAGCAGTTCGGCTTCGACTTTCATGCCATCGACATCAGCGGCGAGTTCCGCCGCGCCGTCATCAAGCCGTTCCTCGCCGACTATCTTGCCGGCCGCACGCCCAATCCCTGCGCGCTCTGCAACCGGCGCATCAAGCTGGGCGAGCTGCTCGAGCAGGCGCGCGCGCTGGGTTGCGAGGCGATTGCGACCGGTCATTACGCGCGACTGCAGATCAACCCCGCCGGCGGCCGCCATGAGCTTGTGCGTGCCGCCGACCCCGGCAAGGATCAGAGCTATTATCTTTTTGCGCTCGAGCAGGCCCAGCTGGCCCGCCTGATCCTGCCTCTGGGCGGGGTGGTCAAGGCCGAGGTGCGCGGGCTGGCCCGCGAGCTGGGGCTGGCGGTGCACGACAAGCCCGACTCGGTCGAGCTCTGCTTTGTGCCTGACAACGACTATCGCCGTTTCGTGCGCGAGCAGGGGCGGATCGATGAGCTGGAGACCGCCGGCGAGATCGTCGACGTTGAGGGGCGGGTGCTGGGTCGCCATGCCGGCGTGCATGGCTTCACCGTCGGCCAGCGTCGCGGCCTCGGCATCGCCGCCAGCCGACCGCTCTATGTGATCAAGATCATCCCCGCCGCGCGCCGGGTGGTGGTGGGTTTCGAGGAGCACCTCACCGCGCGCGTGTTTGAGCTGCGCGAGCTGAACTGGGGCGCCCTTGCCCCGCAGGCCGGGCCTTTCCGCGCGCGCGTGCAGATCCGCTATCGCGGCGCGGCGCATCCGGCCACGATCCACCCCGAGGCGGGCGGCGCGCGCGTGGAGCTTGACGAGCCGGTGCGGGCGGTCACTCCCGGCCAGGCCGCCGTTGCCTATGATGCCGAGGAAGGCCGGCGCGTGCTGATGGGCGGCTGGATCGAGCGGCCGGCTGAATCCGCCGGCGCCTGAGCCGCAAAAATAAAGCCCCGCAAGGAATATGTGCAATCTCCTTGCGGGGCCTGGATTGGTCGGGCCTGTTGAGCCGATCAGCCGAAGTCGGGAATCTTCATCGTTTCCCCGCCGCGCAGCGCCGACTGGTGCGCAACGATGCCCGGGGCGGTATAGGCCGCCGCTTCATAGACATCGACGATCGGCTTGCGTCCGTCCACCAGTGAGCTGATGAACTCGTGCGTGATCTGGGTGTGCGACCCGCCGTGGCCACTGCGGATGCGCAGCGGCTCGGGCATCTGCAAGCTGTAATCCGGCAGTTCATAGATGTCGCGCTTGGCATCGCCCTCGGGGTAGCCGTCGCTGTCGATCACCACGTCGTGCCCTTGGCGGATGCGGTAGACCACCGTATCGGACTGGTCGGGCCGCTGCATGATGTAGGACATGCGGTCGCCGTAGAACTGGCCGCGATCGGCGCCGCCGGCGGCGATATGCCAGCAGATCGAGATGCGGCAGGAGTGCCCGCCCGAGGTCTTGAAGAAGCCGTTCGTGTTCCAGAAGGGATTGTTATAATCGTTGACCCTGAGCACATCGTGACCGTCGCCCCAGCCGATGGCGTAGACTTCGGTCAGGCGCTCGCCGGTCACCGGCACGATCAGACCCGTGCTGTGGGTCGGATAGAGCATCGGCGGCAGCCCCCGCCGCCAGGTGGGCTGGCCCTTCTCGTCGCTGAACAGCTTGATCAGCCCCTCATGGTGATATTCGGCTTCCGAATAGAAGATCGTCCCGAAGGTTCCCTGCTCGCGCAGCTGGACGGCGTGCATCGTCGAAGCGCGGAAGCGGCTGGTCTCGGCCATCATGTAGGTCATGCCGGTCTCGCGCGTTGCCTCGATCACGGCCTCGAGCTCCTCGAGCGACATGCCCATCGGCACGGCGCTGATGACGTGCTTGCCGGCCTTCATCGCCGCGACGGCCTGATCCTTGTGCAATGGGGCGGGCGTGAAGACACCGACCGCGTCCATCTGGCCATCCTTGAGGAAGCTGTCGAAATTATCGTAGCCGTTCTCGCACTGGTAGACCTTCTGCAGCGTGGCGAGCCTGTCCGGGCGGATGTCACAGACGGCGGTGACCTTGCAGTTGGGATGCAGGTGCCACTGGAAGGTGGCACCGAACCGCCCGCCGACGATGCCGATCCGGATCACCTTGTCCGAGGTTTGGGTCCAGGGCTTGATGGCCGGCGCCTCCAACGCGCGAGCGGCCGGCGCCAGGGCGGACAGCATCGCACCGCCGGCGGCCATGCCCGCGACACCCTTGATAAATTCGCGCCGACCCAGAGCGCCATCCGGCTCTCCCAATCGAGAATTTTCCCGCTCAGTCATCATCCGACTCCCATAGGTAAGATTTCACAAGCGCCTGCTCAAGGCCTTTCTCAGCTGTAGCAGGAAAAACGAACAGCATCAGCATAAAAACGAACAGCCGCGGCATAAATTTATGCGAAATGACTTGTATCCGCCTGACGGGGTGATCGAAGCTCGTAAGAGCTTTTGTATCAAAAGAAACAAGGGGACCAACATGAATGGCTGCACGAGATTCTGGCTGGGGCTTGTCCTGCTGTCGCTGATTTCAATCTCCAGTGCCGCGCCGACCGATACCCCGGGCCCTTATCTTGCCACCGGCATCAAAGTGGGCGAGGCCACCCAGGACAGCGTCATCGTCTGGGTGCGCCTGACGCGCAATCCCGACCGGGTGCCCAATACCGCCCCCATCCCCGGTTTTAGCTATGTTCACGTGGATGACGGGCGCGTCATCAGGAATCCCACTGGTCGCCAGCGGGCCGTGGTTCGTCCGCGCGAACTGCCCAGCCGCGAGGATGTGGAGCAGCTTCAAGGCGCCGCGCCGGGCCGGGAGGGTCAGGCGCGCGTGCTTTATCAGCGCAAGGGCGAGTCGGCCTGGCAGGAGACGCCGTGGCTCGCGGTCGAGTCGGCGCGCGACTTCATCCGCCAGTTCAAGCTGGAGGGGCTGGAGCCGGGCAGCGATTATCGCCTGCGCGTGGAGACGCGGGCCGGTGAGGATGCTCCGCTGGGTCAGTCGATGGAAGGGGGCTTCCGCACAGCCCCGACGCCCGCGGACCCCGCGCGCGTCCTGTTCACTGTCATTACCTGCACCCAATACACCAACCGCGACCTGCCCGAGGAGGGCTACAAGATCTACCCGCAGATGCTCAAGCTGGACCCCGATTTCTTTGTCCACACCGGCGACATCCTCTACTACGACACCCGCGCCAAGACTTATGATCTCGCGCGCTGGCACTGGCAGGCGATGTATAGCTTGCCCACCAACGTCGATTTCCACCGTCAGGTCTCCAGCTATTTCATCAAGGATGACCACGACACCTGGGTCAATGACTGCTGGCCCACCATGAAGAGCCCCTACATGGGCGAGTTCACCTTCGAGCAGGGCCTGCAGATTTTTCGCGATGAGGTGCCGATGGGCGACCTCACCTACCGGACGGTGCGCTGGGGCAAGGACCTGCAGGTCTGGATGGTGGAGGGCCGTGACTACCGCAGCCCCAATGACGCCCCCGACGGCCCCGACAAGACCATCTGGGGCGGGGAGCAGAAGGCTTGGCTCAAGCGGACGATGGCCGAGTCCGATGCGGCCTTTCGCATCTTGCTCAGCCCGACCCCGTTGGTGGGCCCCGACCGCGGCAACAAGGGCGACAACCACGCCAATCCTGCCTACGAGCATGAGGGGCGGGAGCTACGCCAGTTCCTGGCCGGGCTCGGCAACGCCATTGTCATCAATGGCGACCGCCACTGGCAGTATGTTTCGGAAGATGCCGAGACCGGCCTGCGCGAATATGGCTGCGGGCCCGGCAGCGATGAGCATGCCGGCGGCTGGAACCAGGATGATGTCCTGCCGGAGCATCGCTATCTGAACGTGGTGGGGGGATTCCTGTCCGTCGAGGTCAGGCGCGTGGATGGCAAGCCGACCCTCACGCTCAATCATCATGGGGTCAACGGCGAAATTCTCCACTGCGACGTGCTTCCGGCGAAGCCATGACCTTGGTAGGTCGGCTCTTCGAGCCGACACTTGAGTCCATGGCGGGTTGAAGTATGTGTTTAGCGTGAGGCATCGAGCGTGGGCCATAAAATGGCCGCGGGCCCCCTCGCTATGCACCCGGTCCCGCAGGGACCATCGCCTTCAGCCCGCCACTTCAGTGGCGGGGGAGGGTCCAATTCCCCCCCAAAGTCCCGCAGGGACGACTGCCCCGTCCCTCCGAGCCCATCCGACGCATTCTCTTTACTACTATCCTCGTATTCTTGTTAGCCTGCGAAGATTCGGCCGCCCCTTCAGGGCTCGGATGTTTGGGCACCATGACCGGGGGTTCCCTGCGGTCACCCCCGGCTACTCGCGGTCGCCCCTGCGGGGCTGGGTTATTGACCGAATGAGCAGGGAATCAACCCACGGCTGTCAATCCCAACCTCCGATCCAGGCCAGGCTTGATCACCTTGCGCTTCCTCGGCGTCCTCTGGGCCTTTGCGGTTCAACTTGAGCGGATGCGCACCCTGGCCATCTTGGCGTCTTGGCGTTCAAATCATTCGTGCAAATTGGTGTCCATTCGTGGCTGCATTTTTTGGTTGCGGCTCGGCCGCGCTGGGGAGCTTGAATTTCGCCCTGCTCCTTCCTTTGCGTCCTTGATCCAACCTTGGCTTCTTTGCGACAAAAACCGCCCCCCCGCTCACGTCAGCCTATGGCCCCCCGCCCAGAGCACATCCGAAATATTTTGGCCGTTGTTCCGCCCGCTTGAGAAAATAAAGCGTTCCCATCCAACAACCCTTGCCATGGAGGCGACTGATGAACGACAAGAAGGCCAATAAAGTCAACGGCATCGATCTGGGCGTGCTGCATGAGACGGTGCAGGCGATCCGGGAGGAGCCGGAGTTGGGAGCCTGCCACTTCCGCGCCCGCAACAAGTGGATCGGCGGCAATCAGAACCGCAGCACCATTTCCAATTTCTATGGGGCCAAACAGGAAATGAGCCACCAGCAGCCATTCCAGTTGGAGGCGGATGAGCCGCCGGTGCTGGCCGGGTACGACAAGGCTCCCAATCCGGTGGAGCACCTGCTCAACGCTCTGGCCGGATGTGTGACCACTAGCATGGTGGCCCACGCTGCCGTGCGCGGCATCCAGATCGAGGAGCTGGAGTCCGAACTGGAGGGTGATATCGACCTGCGCGGCTTTTTGGGGCTGGATCCGCACGTGCCCAAGGGGTTTACCAACATCCGCGTCAACTTCAAGGTCAAGAGCGACGAAACCGCGGAGCGCCTGCGCCAGTTGGCGGAGTACTCCCCGGTCTACAACACGATCACGCAGGGCGCCAAGGTCGATATTCGGGTCGACCGGGTGTGATTTGAGGCTGATTGGGCGCGTTGGGCGCCGGGCAGCCAGCTGTTGCGCTATCGATCAGATGATGTTAACTCCTAATTGTTTCAACCATGTGGGTCGCCACGGGGCCGATATCGCGCGTCCCTGAAGACAACACAACAATCCCTGCGAAAAAAAAGTCTCTTTTCCCTCTTGACTTGGGAGCCCATCGGACTACAATGCTGTTCTTTGCGACCTGCTCCCCGCACCGCAAGACGGCGGGGAGGCCCCGAAGGGGGCGACAGGTCGCAGGCGGGTAGCCTCGGGACCCTCCCCGGAGCTTCAAGGGCTGAAAGCTGGCCCGCCCGTCGTGGGAGCGTTGGAAGCGAGGGCTACTTCCGAACCGCGCCGGCTTTTGCGCCAGGCGACGGATCGGTCCCCCTCGCGCCCAATCATCCCGCAAACAAACAAGCTATTAATGTCGGCCGTGGCGAAAATATCAGGCCAGGCCGCTGGTAAAACGTCACGAGGAGCGAGAGCCACCATGGCGAAGGAACAATTCAAGCGCACCAAGCCCCACGTCAACGTCGGCACGATCGGTCACATCGACCACGGCAAGACGACCTTGACGGCGGCCATTAC
>JAWLCE010000006.1:0-136674 GCA_041687335.1 Sumerlaeia bacterium
GGGTTGGCGTCGGCGTTTCAACCGGCCGGATGATCTCGGGGGTCGGCACGGCGGTCGGTACCGGGGTGGGCTCGGGCGTGGGGGCAGGGGTCGGCACGGCGGTGGGGATCGGGGTCGGAATGGCCGTCGGCTCGGGGGTCGGCTCGGGCTGGTCCTCGGGCAGCGGCGCCGGGGTCGGCGGGATCATCCGAATTTCGATCGGCACACGCATCGGCCGGACCGGCGGCGGGATATACGCCAGCAGGACCAGCCCGATGACCAGCATCAGGTGGACCGTGAGCGAGGTGGCAAAACTGCGAATCATCAAACTACATCCGCGCCTTCAATCAAAGGTCGGGTTCAAAAATGATGCCGACGCTGGTGATGCCCATATGGTGGACGCGTGACATGACGCGCGCCACCGCCTCCCAGGCGGCGGCGCGGTCGCCCTCGATCACCACGGAGACCGATTCAAATGTCCGCATCTTCTGACGCAGCACCTCCTCCATCTCGTCAAGGGTCAGGCGCTGGTCCTCGATGTAGATCGGCTCCTCAAACCCCTCCTCGGGGGCCTTGGAGACGACGATCGTGACGGTGCTGGTCTCGGTGGCCAGGGTGCCGGCATCGACCTTGGGCAGGCGCAGCTCGATGCCATGCTTGAGCATCGGGGCCACCAGCATGAAGGCGATCAGCAGCGTGAAGGCCGTATCGAGAAGATTGGTCAGATTCATCTCCGACATGATCTCGAGGCTGCGATGGTGACGACGCATGGACATCCTCAGTTCACGCCGGAGCCGGTCGTGGCATTCTGCTTGATGATCTGCTTCTGGATGACGTTGCTCAGCTCGAGCGCGAAGGCATCCATCCGCGAGACCAGCCGGCGCACGCGGTGGGTCAGGTAGTTATACATGATCGAGGCCGGGATGGCGCAGAACAGCCCGCCGACGGTGGTCAAGAGGGCGGTCGAAATGCCGGGAGCCAGCGAGCTGAGCGCGGCCGTCCCGGTGGAGGAGAGCGCCTGAAACGATCCCATGATCCCCCAGACCGTGCCGAAGAGCCCGATGAAGGGGCAGACGTTGGAGGTGGTGGCCAGCAGGATCAGCTTGCTTTCGAGGTGGGAGATCTCGCTGGAGATGGTGCGCTCGAAAACGCGCTCGATGCCAACCTTGGCCAGCTCCATCCGCGTATCCGGCGAAAGATCGTAACCTGTGCGGTACCAGTCTTCTACCTCAAGCTCAAGGTAGCCCTCGCGCAAAATCTGGGCCAGCGGCGAGTCGGGGAAGCTGCCGGTCATCCGGAAGGCCTCGTTTAAATCGCCGCTGCCTTGGTTGCAGACCTCGACGAATTGGTCGGTTTGGACGGTTGCCTGACGCAAATGCAGGAATTTATAAACAATGACCATCCAGCTCATGATCGAAAATCCGACCAATACCACAAGACTGGTTTTACCGATCATATCGGCAGAAACGATTAAGCGCACCAAATCGACACCGAGCCAGCCCTGCATATGGCTGGTCCCGCCTTCAGTCTGGGCGTGGGCGATGGCGCCGCAGGTCATCGCCAACAGCAGGGTCATCCCGGCCCAGCGCAGCCAAGGCGCCCGGAGCCGCGGCCGGCGGCATGCGAAAGACGAATGAATCATTCTGGGTTCAATCCTGTTCAAGGTTTACAGCAAAGTGATCGAGCAGGGCCTGGAATTCCTCAAGGTTCGCATAATGGACTTCGACGCGGCCCGAGGAGTTTGTCTGCGGCTGGATGCGGACCTTGAGCCCCAGGTGCAGGCTCAGTTTTTCTTCCAGCGAGCGGGTCTGGGCATCCAAGTCGGGGCCGACGGCGGGCTTGGCCGGCTTATCGCGGTCGCGGACCAATCGCCGGACCCGCTTTTCGGCTTCGCGGACGCTCATGCCGCGCCCCATGATTTCACGAGCCAGCGCCATCTGTAAAGGCTCTTCCGTCAGTGTCAGAAGTGCCCGCGCATGGCCGGCCGAGAGCCCTCCGGTTTCGACCCAGCGCAGGATCGGCTCGGGCAGCCGCAGCAGGCGCAGCGCATTGGTGACCGCCACGCGAGACTTGCCGACGCGCTCGGCGACCTGCTCCTGGGTCAGTTGGAACTCATCGATCAGCCGCCGGTAGGCCACCGCCTCCTCAACGGCGCTGAGATCCTCACGCTGGAGGTTCTCGATCAGCGCCAACTCGAGCATCTGCTGATTGTCAAAGTCGCGGATGATGATCGGCACCTCGGCGAGCCCGGCGCGCTGCGCCGCCCGCCAGCGGCGCTCGCCGGCGACGATTTCATAGCCGTTGCTGGTCGGCCGGACCACCAGCGGCTGCAGGATGCCATTCTCTTGGATTGACTGGGTCAGTTCGTCGAGGGCTTCATCGCGAAAGTGGCTTCGCGGCTGGAAGGGGTTGGGCCGCAGGTCGAGTACCGCGACGCGATGGACGCCATTGGCCGCCGGCGGCTCAGGCTGGGTTGCCACCGGGGCCTCAACAGGCTCCTCGACCCCGAGCAGGGCGTCAAGCCCCCGCCCGAGCGCGCGCTTTTTCTTCACAGACATGGATGATCTCCTGAGTCAACTGCAGGTATTGTTCGGAACCGGTGGAACGCGGGTCGTAATAAGCGATGGCCTTGCCGAAGCTGGGGGCTTCGCTCAAGCGCACCGAGCGAGAGATCATGGTCTGGAACAGCTTGGCGGGGAACGCCCGCCGCAACTCCTCGATGACCTGCTGGGCCAGGTTGGTGCGGCCGTCAAACATCGTTGCGAGGATGCCAAGCAGTTCCAAATCGGGCTGGTAGCGCTTCTGGATGCGCTGAATCGTCTGGATCATCCGCGAAAGCCCTTCCAAGGCGAGATATTCGGCTTGCACGGGGATCAGCACCCACTGGGCGGCCGCCAAGGCATTGATCGTAAGCATCCCGAGCGAGGGCGGGCAGTCGATGACGATATAGTCATAAATATCCTCAAGTCGCGCCAAACTCTGGCGCAGCCGATATTCCCGCTCCTCAAAGTCAAAAAGTTCGACTTCGGCGCCGGCCAGGTCAATGGATGAGGGCAAAAGCGCCAGGTTGCGGTAGGGCGCAGGCAGGACCTGCGCCTGCGGCGGATCGTCGCCGGTCAGGGCGTCATAGGCGCTGGCTTCGGCCTGATCGGGGTCCACGCCGACGGCGCTGGTGGCGTTGGCTTGGGCATCCAGGTCCACCAGCAGTGTAAAGTGGCCCAACAGGCCGAGCGAGGCGGCCAGATTGACGGCGGTGGTGGTTTTACCCACTCCACCCTTCTGATTCGAAACGGCAATAACCTGCGGCATCGGCGAGCCCCCGCGTGAATTGGCCTACTATAAAAGAATTCCCCCGCCGATGGCAGGGGAATCTCATCTCTAAAATCAGGCAATAGCTGTTTTTATCGCCGCCCGGGGGCGTCCGCCCCCTCGTTCCACGTGAAACATTACCCGCGGCGAGCCAGAAAGCGCTGCAAATCCGCCAGCCGTTCGCGGATTGCCGGCTGCTGGGGGTCTTCGCCGAGACTCGCCTGATAGTGCTCAACCGCCTCGGCAAATTGGTTGAGCAGAAAAGCAAGGTCGCCGCGGAGGCGCATTGTGGCCGCCGAAACCCCCTCGCGCTGCTCGTAGCGGCCCAGTTCCGCATCCGCCGCCTCGGTCTGACCCTGCAGCAGCAGCGAGGAGATGAGGCCAATGTGGGCCTGAGCGAGAGTTTCGCCCTCCAAAGCCATCGCTTGGCGGAAGGCGCGCTCGGCCGCCGAGGCGCGGCGGTCCTCCAATCGCGCTTGCCCCAATCCGATCCAGCCCATCGCCTGGCCGGGAGCGGCGCGGGTCAATCGCTTGAAATAGGCCTCGGCATCCTGAAAATTACCCTGATCGATCATGCGCTGACCCTGCAGAAAGAGCGCGCCCGTGTGATCCGGTCGCGCCTCCAGCACGGCGTCATAGAAGGGGTCGGGGGTGGGGCCAAAATCGAAAATCCGGCAGCTGCTCAAAAGCAGCAGGGCTCCCAGCGTGCACGCAAGGCTCAGGTGGCGCATCGGCATGATCTCCCGCGAGATGGCATCGTTTAGCTTGAAACAGTATAAAGGGACTGGCGGGGCGGGTGCAAATCCTGCGCCCGATCAGACCGGCGCCGGCTCGTCCGCCTCGATCTCTTTCAGATCGCCATGGTGCATGCGCGCCATCGGCCGCGCCACCAGAATGGAAACCTCGTAGAGCCCGACGAGCGGTATGAGGGCCGCCACCATGCTGAAGGGGTCGGCCGGGGTCAGGATCATCGCCGCCAGCGCCAGCACCACGTAGGCGACGCGCCGGTAGTGGATCAGCATCGCCGGGGTGACCAGGCCCATCCGCGCCGCCAGCGCCACGAACAGCGGCAACTCGAACAGCACGCCGAAGACGATCATCATCATCGTCAGGACCGAGAGGTATTCATTGATGCCGAAGAGGGGCTCAATCGAGGGCGGGGTGTAGGATTGCAGCACCTGCAGGATCATCGCCACCATGAAGAAGGCGAACAGGGCGCCGAGCGGAAAGAGGAAGATCGCACCCGCCAGCAGCGAGCGCACGACCTTGCGCTCGGCGGGGCGCAGGCCCGGCTTGATGAACAGCCAGAGCTGGTGGAGCAGGATCGGCAAGGCCAGCAGCAGTCCGACGATCAGTGAAACCTTGAAGGGCACCATGAAGGCATCGAACGGGCTGCGATAATAGACGCCCTGGTTGGGGCGGGCGCCGATGGCGATGGACCGCTGCGCCGCCGAACTTGGCTCATCTTCATCAAAAACCAGCAGAAAACGTTGGGTTGAGAGGCGATCCAAGTTCAACGGCGCCTCGACGCCGTTGACATCGACCTGACCGCCGACCCGCATCGAGCCGTCGGGGCGGACGTGGAAGACCAGTTCCTGATCGCGATTGGGTTCGCGGTCGAGGCGGCGGATCGGCCGGGTGAGGTATTCGAGGACGGGGTTGGCGACGGTAAAGGCGAGGCAGACGCAGACGAAAACGGCAATAACCGAGATGATGATGCGCGTGCGCAGTTCGGTCAGATGCCCGATCAGGGACATCTCGCGTTCGTCTTTGGGTTCCATGCAACAAAGCCCGAGGTTTTAAAATGAACCGAGTGGATCAAGGAGAAGTGGGCCGGCGCAAGGCCGGCCCCTGTTTCAAGCGTTGCGCTCATCGTCGATCGGGTCGACGCTGCGGTAGTTGCCCTGCTCGACGGTCCCGGCCGGGGCGACCGGCTTGGGCGACTCGCTCCGCGAGGGCTTGTTGATCGCTTCCTGCATGTCCTCGCTGACGCCCATCAACCCATCCTTGAGTTCGCGGGCGGACTGACCCATGGCGCGGGCCAGCCGCGGCAGGTTCTTGGGTCCGAAGATCACCAGGACGATGATTAGGAAGATGATGATTTCCGGCATTCCGATGCGACCGAACATGGCCAATTTCCTTTATGCAAGGGGGTTCGTGGTGAAAAAATGGCCCCCGCGGCGCGGTTTGCGCTGCATGGCGACACGGGCTATGGTATCATGCGCCCGACGGACTGCAAAGCCAATTCGCGGCCGTCGGCGGGGTAAGGGCAGAATTATCAAGCGGGCGGAAGTGTGATGGCAAAATCGGAATGGCATCTGGGCATCGACTTGGGCGGCACCAAAATTCTGGCCGGCGTCTTTGGTTCGCGCCAGGGAATCGTCGGCCGCGCCAAGCGCAAGACGCGCGGTGGCGCCGGCGATGCAGACTCAGTACTCGAGCGGATCGTGCGCACGGCGCTGGAGGCGGTGGCCGAGGCCAAGCTGACGATGGAGGATATCCGCGCCATCGGCATCAGCGTGCCGGGGCCGATCGATCCGGATGCGGGAATGGTCATCGAGGCCCCCAACCTGGGCTGGCGCAATGTCAATGTGGTCCAGTATATGGTGGATGCGCTCGGCCGACCGACGTTTCTGAGCAATGACGTCTCGGCGGGCACCTGGGGGGAGTTCTGCCTCGGGGCGGGCCGCGGGGCGCGCAACCTGGTCGGGGTTTTTGTCGGCACCGGCATCGGCGGTGGCATCATCATCAACGAACGCCTCTACCTGGGATCGAGCAAGGAGGCGGGTGAGATCGGGCACATCTGCCTCAACCCGCACGGGCCGATCTGCGGCTGCGGGCGCAACGGCTGCCTGGAGGCCTTTGCCTCACGCACGGCGATCACACGCGACATATGGGCGGCGGTCGACCGCGGCCAGCCCTCCTCGATCGTGGCCCAGCTCAAGGATCGCAACGAGCAGATGCGCTCGCGCATGCTGCGCCAGGCGTTCGAGGAAGGGGATGAGGTGGTGCGCGAGGCGATGGTGCGCTCGGCGCACTTCCTCGGAATCGGGCTGGGCTCGATCGTGAACATTCTTAATCCCGACCGGATCGTGCTGGGCGGCGGCGTTGTCGAGGCGTTTGGTAAGGATTACATCCGGTTGGTCGTCGAAACGTATGAGCGGATGGCGTTTGCCTCGGCCGCCAAAACCGCGCGCGTCGTTGAGGCCGAGCTGGGTGACGACGCCGGCATCATCGGCTCGGCGCTGCTGGCGGACGAAAAATTCAAGGCGCTCCAGCCCAACGAAAAATAAATGCCATACGGAACCATGAGGCCGCCTCTGCTGCGGCCCAAAATGAAAGGAATCCCGCGATCATGAAGGTTTACATGCATGTCACGTTATTTTCGGCGCTTGCCCTGCTCGCCGGCTGCGGCGGCGGCGAGCCCGAGGTCGAGATCAGCGCCCCGCGCGAGGTCGCGAAGCCGGAGGTCGAGGCGGACCCGGCGCTGAGCACGGCCGAGCGCTTCGGGATGCGACCGGCCGGCGAGATGCCGTCGCCCCACGGCGCGATGCCGCCGGCGATGCAGGGCCAGTCCGCCGCGGCCGAGGAACTCTTTCATTTTGCCACGCCCGAGGGTTGGACGCAGGTGGCCCCCAGGCAATTCCGCAACCCCAACTTCATCATTGCGGACAATCCCGACGCACAGGTCTACGTGACGGTGCTTGCCGGCACCGGAGGCGGGATCGAGGCCAACCTGAACCGCTGGCGCGAGCAGATGGGTCAGCCGCCGCTTTCGGCCGAGGAATTCGCCGCGCTGGACACGATCTCGTTTATGGGCCGACCGTCGCCGCTGCTCGACCTCAGCGGCACCTTCAACGGCGGCATGATGATGGGCGGGGGCGGCGAGCCGCGCCCCAATTGGCGCCTGCTGGGCACGGCGGCGCTGATCGGGGACCAAGCGATCTTCATCAAGATGACCGGCCCCGACGAAGTGATCGGCAACCAGCACGAGGCCCTTCGCCAGTTCAGCGCCTCGCTTCACCCGGCCGCCGGCCACAGCCACTGAGCGCGGGCGGTAGGGTTTCCTGCAACCAACCATATATGTTGATGCCGAGGGGGAATGATTCGTGAGCTTCATCCGTCGCGCGATCGCGCTGCTCTCATCCTACGGCCTGGCTTGCCTGCTGCTCTCCGGGCTGTTTGTCCTGACGCTGTTGGGCACGCTCGAGCAGGGGACGATTGGCCTGCACGCCGCGCAGGAAAAATACTTCAGCTCACTAGTGGTCTGGGTCAAGCTGCCCGGGGGGCTGGCGCTGCCGGTCTTCCCCGGCGGCTACACCCTGATGACGCTGCTGAGCGTGAACATCCTGCTGGGCGGGATCCTGCGGCTGCGACGGACCCCCTCCAAGATCGGCCTGTTCATCGTCCACATCGGCATGCTGCTGTTCCTGGTCGGCGGGATGATCACCTACCATTTTGCTGACGAGGGGATGATGGCGCTGGAGCCGGGGCAGACCTCCAGCCGCTTCCAGAGCGCGGCGGAATGGGAACTGGCGATTATCGATACCAGCCGGCCCGACGCCAACATTGAATACATCATCCCGGAGCGGGCGTTTGCCGATGTGGGGGCGGTCGGCCGGCGTTTCCGGCAGGCCGCGATCCCGTTCGAGCTGGAGCTGGCCTCGTTCATGCCCAACGCGCTGCCGCGCTCGGCCGGCGGGGAAATCATGCTGCAGCCCTTGGCGACCGACCGGGAGCGGTCGCGCAACCTGGCCGGCGCGCAGGCGCGCGTGCGCACGTCCGACGGCCGGGAGCTGACCGCGCCGCTTTGGGCGGGCGCGCTCAAGCCGTGGGCCTTCGAGGCCGACGGCGGAAGCTGGGCGATCGAGCTGCGCCGCCGCCAATATGACCTTCCCTTCTCCATCACGCTGGAGCGCTTCATCCACGAATTCCACCCGGGCACGCAGATGGCGCGCACCTATGAGAGCGACGTCATCAAGACCGAGGCCGGCCGGCAGGAAGCGATCAACATCCGCATGAACGAGCCGCTGCGCCACCGCGGCTACACCTTCTTTCAATCGTCCTACTATCCGATCCCAGACAGCGACCAATTCGGTTCGGTGCTGGCCGTGGTGCGCAATCCCGCCGATGCGATGCCCTTGTGGGCGACGATCGTGGTGACGCTGGGGCTGCTGCTGCATTTCGGGCTCAAGCTGGCGCGCCATCTGAAGCGCGAGCGCGGACAGGGAGAAGCCGCCAAATCGTCCTCGGCCAAGCTATCCCGGGTGCATGCTTTGCTTTTGGGCCTGCTTTTGGGCGCGATCGAGGCCACGCCGGCCAACGCATTCCCCGGGATGGGCGACCCGGCAACGGCCCCCGCGGCGATGCAGCCACCCGCCAGCTCGCCGGCTGTGCGCCGGGCGATCCTGACCCCGGAGAACATCGAGCTGCTCGGCTCGCTGGCGATCCAGGACCAGGGGCGCATCAAGCCGCTCTCGACCTTCGCGCGCTTCAAGCTGGTCCAGCTCAGCGGGCGCGCGAGCCTGCGCAACGCCGAGGGCGAACGGGTGCCGGCGCTGCACTGGCTGGCGCAGCTGGTGCTGTTTCCCGAAAGCATGCTCGACGACAAGCTGTTCCTGATCGAGAATCCGCGCCTGATGCAGGCGCTGGGGCTGTCCGACGCCGAGCCGCGCGCGCGGTTCAGTTACCTGGAGCTGGTGATGGTCGAGCGCAAACTGGGCGAGCTGGCGCGGGCGGCCTTTCAGGTGGAGTCGGCCCAGCGCGACCTGACCCAGCGCCAGATTCTCAACCTTTATGAGAACTTCGTCGAATTCGAGCGGCTGGCGACGGCGCTGGGTTCTGCCCGCGTGCGCGTCTATCCGCAGCCGGGCACTCCCTTGGGCGAGATGTTCAAGGTCGGCGAGGACACCGCGCCGGAAGGCGTGCCGTTTGCCGATTTCCTCAGCCGGATGCCCGAGGTGCTGGCGCTCGCGCTGGCGCACGATCGGGCGACGACCATCAGCGCGGCTGATGACGCGACGACGGGCACGCGCCAGGTGCTCCAGATTATCTCGGAGCTGCAGCAGGTCGGCACGCGCAGCGACCGGCTGACGATCCTGCCCCCCTCCGACCCGGCCCGCGAGGACTGGCTGGCGCCGGGCCTGCTGGTGGACCACGCCATCGGCAAGCGCGCCATCCCGGCCGCCGAGCTGGCGCTGACGGGGCGGCTGGACCGGCTCGTCCAGCGGCTCGAGCAGCCTGAGGCGTTCACGGCCGAACTGGCCGCGCTGCGCGACGAGCAGCACGCGGCGGCCCGCGCCCGCGGCGAGGGACGGAAGCTGGCCGCCGAACGGTTCTTTTACCGGGCCGATTTCTTTGGTCGCGCCCAACTGCTGTTCATCTTTGGTTTTCTGCTGATCGCCGTGAGCTGGCTGGCGCCGCGCCGCCGGCTGGCCTGGCGCGGCGGGGTCGGGCTGACGGTGCTGGCGACGGTGCTGCTGGTGACGGGAATCGCCGTGCGCAGTTGGCTGCGCGGCCGCCCGCCGATCACCAACCTCTATGAGACGACGCTCTTCGTGCCCGCGACGGCGATCGTGCTGGGGCTGGCGCTGGAATGGATCAACCGCCGCCGCGTCGCCGCCAGCCTGGCCGCGCTGCTTGGGGTGATCGGCCTGTTCATGGCCAACCAGTATGAGCTGAAGGATGGCGCCGACACGATGGGGAGCCTGGTGGCGGTGCTCAATTCAAACTTCTGGCTGGCCACGCACGTGACGACGATCACGATCGGTTATTCCTCGGGCCTGTTGGCGGCGGCCTTGGCACATATCTACATCACCGCCGGGCTGCTGCATCGCGGCGGGCCGGAGTTCCAGCGCTCGCTGGGGCGGATGATCTACGGCATCATTTGCTTCACGCTGATTTTCAGCCTGGTGGGCACGGTGCTGGGCGGGATCTGGGCCAACTATAGCTGGGGGCGCTTCTGGGGCTGGGATCCCAAGGAAAACGGGGCGCTGATGCTGGTCCTGTGGTGCCTGGTGCTTCTGCACGGCCGGATGGGCGGCTATCTGCGCGAGCTGGGGCTGGCGGTGGGTTCGGTGGCGATGGGCATGGTGGTGGCCTTCTCGTGGTGGGGGGTCAACCTGCTGGGGGTCGGACTGCACAGCTACGGCTTCACGAGCGGCGTGATGGGCTGGTTGGTGCTGTTCTGGGCCTCGCAGACCGCTGTGATGCTGCTGGGCGGCGCGCTGTGGTTCAACCAGCGCCCCTCGCGGTTGGTCAAGTGAGGGGGATCGGGCGCACCACCCGCAAGCTCCGTCAGGATCGGCATGTGCCGTCGTGGGTCCCTCAACCGGGCCCGGGCTGGGGATATGTGTTTACGCCGGGAAAATGCTGCACATGCCGCTCCTAACGGAGCTTGCGGGGTGAAAAAAATACGCCATTTCTACAAACATGTCGCTCCTAACGGAGCTATTTGGTCCCTAACGGGACGTGACTCCTCACGGTGCGTGGCTCCTGGCGGTTGCTTCTGATCTGACTCCTGCGGCTCCGTAGGAGCCATTTAGCTCCGTAGGAGCCATTTAGCTCCGTAGGAGCCATTTAGCTCCGTTAGGAGCCATTTAGCTCCGTTAGGAGCGACCTGTTTGTAGCAAGGCCGCTCCCTGTCCCCAAGCTCCGTCAGGAGCGGCATGTGCCGCCGTGGGTCCATCAACCGGCCCGGGCAACCCGGGGGCCTCGCCTCGCGGGCGGTTCCAACTTTTTTTTCAATAAATATTTCTAAAGTCCGGCCGGGGCGCCGCCGATAGGTTCCATACGGGGGAGTCTAACCCCTCGACCACCGCACACTCCGACGGCGCAGGATGCAAGGCCGCCAGGGCAAAGGAAGGGACCTGATGATCCCGACCATACCCTCCGCGCCGACTGCCGCGCGCCCGCCGGCGCGCGATGTGTCTCAGCGCTCCGCCAGCCATGACCCCACCGAACCCAAGCTGGAACCGGTCCAGCGCGTTGCGTCGGCGACCGAGCCGCGCGATCGATCAAGGGAATACAGCACGATGCGCGAGCCCCCGCCCGAGCCGCCGGTCATCGTGCGGTCGTCGTCCGCGCGCGTCGGCACACTGCTTGACGTGGTGGCCTGAACAAAAACAGCCGCATTGCAACACCGCCGCCCTGATCAATGGCGGCGGTTCGTATTTCCTGCCGGTTGGATGCGGCTGCGGGTTCAGCGCGACATCGGCGGGGGGAAGGGGATCAACTGGTCGGGCGGGATCAGGTTGGGCTCGTTGGAATAATCGTCGGGGCCGACCAGCGCGCCCTCCTCGAGCTCGAACTCGCCGCGGCCGGCGAAGGTAACGGCAATCAATTCATAGAGCGCGCCGGGGGTCCGTTGCTTGATGGACTGGATCGCCGTCTCAAACAGCTCCTGACTGATAAAGGCGACCTCGTAGCGGCGGCGACTGGGGTAGCGGAACAGGCGGCCGCTGGCGGCATCGGTAGCGGTGAACAGGCCCTGTTCGTTGCGGCCGACCCAGATCTCCTGGACGGCCGAGGCCCCCCAACCATCGGGTGTCAGCCGCACATAGCCGACTTTCTTCAGCACCACGCGTTTGTTGGCGGCGTCGCGCTCGGTGCGCGCGGCAATCAGCACGCCCACGCCGTCGCCGAACTCGACCAGCGTCAACGAAGGGTCAGGAAAGGTGCGTTGGGCGGCGGCGCCGGCCGCGCTGTTCTCTTCGGCCGGATTCAGGTTCGGAGACTGGTTCATGGATGCCATCTTGCTGGATTGGCGGCGCATGACAAACCGCGCCTGCTTGAACCAGCATCATATGTCATCAGGTCGCCGGCTGTCTCGCATTTTTAGCCGCCGGCGCGTCACATGCTCAGCGTCTGGCGGCGGCCGTTGCGCTCCACGATCAGGTGCTTGGGGTGGATTTCAATGACGCGGCCCAGGGGGGTGTCGTCGCCGGGCTCGACGATCTGCTCGCCAATCAGGGCCAGCGGACGATCCTTGGACCAGAAAATCCCCTCGAGCCGCTTCTCGGCCGGGGCCGGCGGCGGCGGGGTAGGGGCATCGCCACGGACGGAGGCGCGGCGGGCGCTGGAGGCCGAATCCTCGCGCGGCTCGAGCGACTCGCTCCACTCGGCCTCGTAGAGCACCTCGGGCAAATCGCCGCGGCCGGTGGCTGCCAGCGTCTGGACCGGCGGCAGCGGGGCTGCCAGCTCCAACTCGGGATGGTAGACCGGCGGCGGCGGGGCCTGCGGCATCGGCGCGGGAGGCACAAGGGAGAGGTCGCCGACCATCATGATCGGCATGATCGCCTGCTCGGGCTGGTCAGGGGTAATCAATAGAGGATCCTCGGCCGGGCCAGCGGGTAATTGCGCGGGCTCCGCGGCGAGCACGGTGGCCGGCTCGGGCAGCGGCACGGCGGAGGCCGGTTGGACGGGATCGGGAAGCGCGGCCGGCGGCTGGACGGAAACCGGCGCCTCGAGATGGACCGGCGCGGGCGCGGGGGCCGAAAGCGCGGCGACCTCACCCATCCGGGCCGGGCGCAGTCCGATCCCGGTGCCGACGGCCAGAGCCAGCCCGAAGAGCAGGCCCAGGCTGACCAGCGCCTGGCGATTGCGGCGCAGCAGTCCCGGCGGCACGGGCAGGGTATCGCCCAGTGGGTCGCTGGCGACCGAGCTCTGAAGTTTCTTGCCGGCCCGAATATAATCGGGATGGCGGTCATGGCGCGCGGGGACAAGCCGGATGCCCCCCACCGCCCCCTCGGGGTGGTGCTTGCGCATCGCTTCGATGATGCTGTGGTTCATTTAGTCCAGTGTCGGCCCTCGCAGGTTGAGCCGGGTGGATATCCAGGCCGCCGTGGGCGGATCGACCTGGCCGCTCGGCTCGAGCCCTACGCTGCGCTGCAGGCGCACCAGTGCCTCGCGCGTCATGGCGCCGAAGATGCCGTCGAGCTGGCCGGTATATTGGCCGTCGCTCGCCAGCACCTGCTGGAGTGTCTGGACCGGCTCGCCGTTGGCCCCGATGGCCAGCCCCGTCAAGCCGTGTTGATCCTGATAGACCACGATGGCCTCGCCGACCAGCGGCTCCAGTTGCGTGCGCCGCACGTTGCGCTTGCCGGCGATCGGATCGATCAGCTCCAGATACTCCCCGCGCATCGACTCGATGACGCCGAAGGGACTCACTGCGCTGCCACCGGCCAGGCGCACCAGCACCGGCAGGTTCAGTCGCAGGGCTTCACTCAGCTTATCGGTCCGATGGGTGCGGAAGTTGACCTGTGCAATCGTGGCGGGCATGTCGATCTGGGCGACCTCGGCGGGGGCGGCCTCGCGCCAGGGCGCCAGGTCCACCGGCACGCCCCACAGCTCGAGCAGCGTCAGGTAGGCGGCGGCCTCGGCAAGCTCGGCCTGGTTAACGCGCAGCACGCCATTGGGGTCGTGCTGCCAGTTGGCATAGGTCGCCGGGGTGGGGGTCGGCGCGGGCGTCGGGGTCGCCGGAGTCGGGGCAGGCGTGGGCGCGGCGGTCGGCTCGGGCGTGGCGGCTGGTGTGGCGGCGGGCGTGGGCGTGGGGGCAGGGGTCGACAAGGCCGCCACCTGGGCCGCGCTGACCTGCGGCGGGGCATCGGGCTGGCGGCCACGCTCGTAATAATCAAGCGCCCACAGCCCCAGCGCGACACCGGCGGCGACGGTCGCCACGCCGACGGCGGACTTGCCCAGCCGCACCAGCCAGCGGGGCACGCCCTCACGCGCAATCTCGGCAGCCGCCGCCGAACTGGCCTCGAAGCCGGGGGTCTGGCCGCGGATCTCGGCGATGGCCTGCTCGACCAGCTTGTCGCCGATGGTAAAGGTCCCCTGCACGTAGCCGATGAGCAGGCAGCGGTCGCAGATGACATTGATGCGGCGCGGGACGCCGCGCGAGTAGTGCGAGATCAGCTTGGCCGCCTGGTCGGTGAACTGCACCTGGACCTGCGGCTCGGCCACCGCCAGCCGGTGACGGATGTATTCGACAATCTCGGCGGTCTCGAGGGTGGTGATGTGATAGCGCACCGAGACGCGCTGGTTGAGCTGCTCCAGCTCGGGGAGGGCCAGCGTGCGGCGCAGCTCGGGCTGGCCGACCATCACGATCTGGATCAGCTTGGCCGTCTCGGTCTCCAGGTTGCTGATCATGCGGATCTGCTCGAGGGTCTCGGGGCGCAGGTTCTGCGCCTCGTCCACGATCAGGACGACGTTGTGGCCCTGCGAGAACTCGGCGATGAGAAAATTGTTGAGCGTGTCGAGGAGCGTCTTCTTGCTGTCGCTCTCGGCGGCGAGGCCATAGCCCTCGTTGATCGTCTTGAGCAGTTCCAGGTCGTTGAGGTAGGAGTTGAGCACCACGCAGACGCGCACCTGCTCGGGGTCGAGTTGGTTGAGCAGCGCCCGGCAGAGGGTGGTCTTGCCGCAGCCGATCTCGCCGGTCAGGCAGATGAAGCCCTTGCGTTCCTGGACCCCGAAAAGCAGCGCCGCGAGCGCCTCCTGGTGACGGTGGCTCAAAAAGAGGAACTTGGAATCGGGGGTCAGATTGAAGGGGGCTTCCTTGAAGCCGTAGAACTGAAGATACATGTGCGCGCAATGCCTCCCGCACGAGCGGCGGCCCGTGCCTTGGAATCAAATTCTCTAGAATCATGCGTCCGCCGCCCGGCGCAATGCAAGCTTGAACCACCCGCAAGGGGCCGGCGCCTCGATCCTTCAAAAATTTGTGCGTTCACGAAACACACGAAATGAGGAGCACGAATCGACACGAAAAAGAAACGGCCGGCTTGAAGTGGAACATGCAAGTTGACTGGGTACGATGTCACCATCGAAGCATCAAGTGCAGCCGGGGGCTGGGGTCATTTTCGTGATCTCTTTCGTGCCTTTCGTGAACATCTCGATCAAGCTGAAGAATCAAGGGGGGCGGCGCGCAGCCTGACGGCCACAACCAAATCAAATTGAACCACGGGAGGGGAGACTCAGCGTCGGCTCGAAGAGCCGAGCTACCCTTTCCGGCTCCTTGCCATCATGGCCTGCCAGATCGAGGCGCCGATGCCGAGCGCCGTCAGCGGCAGCACCAGCCAGAGCATGCCGGCGTCGAAGACGTGGCGGGCGGGATGGCCGGTCAGGTGCAGGATCATGTAGAGCAGGTAGCTGAGGTAGAAGAGCAGGAACACGGCGCCCTCGGCGCGCGCGATCCGGCCGCCGGTCCAGAAGACCGGCAGGCAGACCAGCGCGACGGCGATCATCACCGGCAGATCAAAGCGCAGCGCGGCGGGCGCGACGGCCATCCCGGCCGGCGCCACCAGCGCCGCCGCCCCCAGCACCGCAAGAATATTGAAGATGTTGCTGCCGACGACATTGCCGACGGCGATATCGCGCTCGCCGCGCACGCTGGCGACGATCGAGGTGGTCAGCTCGGGCAGCGAGGTGCCGGCGGCAACGATGGTCAGGCCGATGACCAGTTCGGACCACTCCAGCAAGCGGGCGAGGGCGGTCGCCCCGGCCACCAGCGCGCTCGAGCCGCCCACCAGCAGGCCCAGGCCCAGCCCCACCAGCGCCAGATCCACCAGCATCCGGGCATGGCGGCCGGGGGCGTTGCCGAATTCTCGTTGATACTCCTCGCGCACGGTCGCGCTCTCGCGGCGGCTCGTAATCACGCCCCAGCCGGTGTAGGCGAGGATGCCGGCAAAGAGCAGGGCGCCCTCGGCCCGGCTGAGCGAGCCGTCGGCCGCCAGCCACCACAGCAGGAGCGAGATGCCGATCATCAGCGGCACGTCGAAGCGGACGAGCTGCTGGGTCACCGCCAGCGGGATCAGCAGCGCCGACAGCCCCAAAATCACCAGGACATTGAAGATGTTGCTGCCGACGACGTTTCCCAGCGCCAGCTCGGCCTCGCCGGCCCAGGCCGACTGCACGCTGACCGCCAGCTCCGGGGCGCTCGTGCCGAAGGCCACCACCGTCAGGCCGACCACCAGCGGCGAAATTCCGAGCCCCAACGCCAGGCGTGAGGCCCCGCGCACGAGCGCCTCAGCCCCCGCCACCAACAGCAGCAGTCCGCCGATCATCTGCAGGGCGATCATGTTTTTACTCCAAGGTATTGGAAATTTCAGGGACGTGCTCCAGCTCGGGGAGGCATGCGTCGTATTCGCAATCTGGCAGAAACAGGCAGGGATCGAGCCGGCCCGGGTCGCAGGTCAGGATGTGGGCCCAATCGGGCTCGGCGGGCGGCCGGCGGCCGGCGAGGGCGGGACCATGGCTGAGTGCGCGCACGCTCGGGGCGGCGTTGAAGAAGCAGACGCCCTTGTAGGTCAGCCGGTGCAGCGTGGCGGGGCCGTGGGCATCCAGCGCCTGCCAGTGGCGCGTCGTGCCGTAACCCTTGTTGGAGTCGAGGCCATAGAGCGGGTATTCGACCGCCAGAGCGCGCATGATGCGGTCGCGCGCGACCTTGGCCAGCACCGAGGCCGCGGCGATCGCCAGGCTGCGCGCGTCGCCATCGACCAGCGGCTCGACATGGCAGGGGGCGGGCGCCAGCTTGAGGTAGTCGGTCAGCAGCAGCTCGGGAACCAACCGCAGCCGGCCGAGCGCGCGGCGGGCGGCCAGCAGCGTGGCCTCAAGGATATTGATGCGATCGATCTCCGCGGCCGAGGCCCAGCCCAGGCTCCAATCGGCGGCGGCGGCCAGGATCCGCGGCACCAGCGTCTCGCGCGCCTCGGCGGTCAGCAGCTTGGAGTCATCCACCCCGGCCAGGCGCGCGCCGGGGGCGAGCAGGACGCAGCCGGCCACCACCGGTCCCGCCAGCGCGCCGCGGCCGGCCTCGTCGACGCCGCCCAGCAGGCGCACGCCGCACTGGCGACGCCAGCGGGCATCGAAGCGGGCAAGGGGATTGGCGCCACCTGAAATCATATGGGTGCTTCATCGTCATCGAGCAACGGCTCGGGGATGGACTGCGGAAAAGGTTCCTCCTCGCCCTCGATCAGGCGGCGCAGGCGGTCGATTTCGAGGTCGCGGCGGGTGAGTTCCTCGCGCAGCTCCTCCTGCTGGGCCTGCAACTGAGTCAGGCGGGTCAGCCAGCGGCGCTGGTTTTCCGGCGTCGCCTGGATTGGCCGCAGCAGCGCCGGGACCGTCTCGACCAGGTAAAGGGCGTAATCCTCGCCAATGACGGCCTCAAGGAACAGGCGCGGGTTGTCGGCCGCGAGCCCCTTCAGCCCCTCCAGCCAGCGCCCGATCCGCTCACGCTCGGCCGGCGGGGCACGCCGCTGCGCCCGACGCAGCGCGGGCTCCAGCCCTTCCTGCCAGCGGTGGCTCGAGGAAAGCAAGAGGCGCAGCAGGCGGGCCACGTGGTCGTTGTGCTCGCGTTCCTGACCCACCAGCTCGTGCAACTGGGCCAGCAGCATGTCGATCTCGTGGCGCGAGCGCATCGCCTGCAGGTCGATCACCCCGGGCTGCCAGGAGCGCCGCGTCTCGTCCAGGTTCGCCATCAGCCGCTCGCGCAGCTCATGGAGCTGTCGAAAGCGGGCCGTGGCCTGCAAGAGGCGCTCATCGAGCTGACGCCACAGGGTGAGCGAGTGGGGCAACGACAGCGTGCCCAGCACCTCCCCGGACGCCGGCGGCAGCGGGGTGGCGGGTCGGCGCGGGGTGGCGGGGATCGGGGTGAGGTCGGTCCCCGGCGGGCCGAGCCGGGCGGGCGGATAGCTCCAGCCGGGCGCATCGGCTTCGGCGGCCGCCGCCGTCGCTCCCGCCGGTGCCAGCAGCAGCAGGGCCAAGCTCAGTCGGCAGGCGTGCCACTGGGTGTTCATCGATGGCCCTCCTCCTCCCCGTTGCCGGTCGCGCCGGCGGCGGCGGCCGAGCGGCGGGGCAGATTGAACTTCTCGATGCGGTAGCCGAGCGTGCGGCGGGTGATGCCGAGCAGGCGCGCCGCGCGGGTGTGATTATAGCCTGTGGTCTCGAGGGCCGCCTGCAGCGCCTGCTTCTCGATCTCCTCGAGCGTCTGGGGCGAGCCGTGGTCGGCCGGGCCGCTCATCGTCTGCACGGCCAGCGGCAGGTCGTCCCATTCGATCGTGTCGCCGTCGCACATCACGCAGGCATGCTCGATGGCATTCTCCAGCTCGCGGATGTTGCCGGGCCAGTGATACTCGCGCAGGCGGGTGAAGACCATCGGCGTCAGGTGCACCTGACGGCCCAGTCGGATGCGCGCGCGCTTGATGAAATGATCGATCAGCGCCGGGATATCCTCGGGGCGCTCGCGCAGGGTGGGGATCACGATCGGCACCACGTTGAGCCGGTAGTAGAGATCCTGACGGAAGCTGCCCTGGGCGATCATCGTCTCCAGATCGCGGTTGGTGGCGGCGATGACGCGCACGTCGACGCGGAAGGTCTGGGCATCGCCAACGCGCTGGAATTCCCCCTCCTGCAGCACGCGCAGCAACTTGACCTGCAGCGCCGGCGTGATCTCGCCGATCTCGTCGAGGAAGATCGTGCCGCCGTCGGCCTGCTGGAAGAGGCCCTTGCGCGTTTCGATGGCGCCGGTGAAGGCCCCACGGGTGTGGCCGAACAGCTCGCTCTCGAGCAGCGTCTCGGGAAGGGCGCCGCAGTTGACCTTGACCAGCGGGCGGGTCTTGCGCTTGCCGGAGGCGTGGATCGCCTGGGCCAGCACCTCCTTGCCGGTGCCGCTGGCGCCGCGCAGCAGCACCGAGACGTCGCTGATGGCGACCTTCTCGGCGCGCTTGAGCACCTCGCGCATGGCAGGGCTGACCGCGATCAGGTTCTCGGTGTTGAAGCGCTCCTGGAGCGAGCGGCGCAGCATGGCGTTCTCGGTGCGCAGGCCGCGACGCTCGGCGACCCGCGCCACCAGCATGACCAGCTCGTCGTTGGGAAAGGGCTTGATCAGGTAGTCGAAGGCACCCAGCTTCATCGCCTGGACCGCCGTCTCCACCGAGGCATAGGCGGTCATCATGATGACGTCGAGCTGGGGCTGGAGCGTGCGGGCGCGCGTCATCATCTCCATGCCGTCCATCGCCGGCATCTTCAGGTCGGTCAGCAGCAGGTCGGCGGGCTCCTCGAGGGCCGCCAGCGCGGCGGCGGGCTGGTCGTGGAATTCGGCCTCGTGGCCGGCGCGGGTCAGCACGCGGGCCAGGATCCGCCCCATCTTCGGCTCGTCGTCCAGAATGATGATGCGCAGCGGCTGGGTCATCGGTGGGGGGTCGCTCCCTGCGAGTGATGGTCGGCGCGCGCGGCGGGGTCGGCATCGGGCAGCCGCCGCAGCCGCAGTCGCAGCGTCGTGCCGCGGCCCCGGCCGGTGCTTTCCAAGTCCAGCGTGCCGCCGGCGGCGTCGGCGATGCGCCGGCTGATGGCCAGCCCCAGCCCCGCGCCCTGCGGCCGGGTGGTGAAAAAGGGCTCGAACAGGCGCCGGGCATGCTGAGGCTCGATGCCGGCGCCCTGGTCGTGCACGCGCAGCTCGATGCGGCGGCTGTCGGCCTCGATCCGCAACGTGACGCTCCCGTCGAGCGGCGAAGCTTGGATGGCGTTGAGCAGCAGGTTCATCAGCACCTGGCGCAGGCGGCCCGGCTCGATTTGCGCCTGCCAGCGATCGGGATCTTCAAACTCGCGCGCCGGCACCTCCAGGCCCAGCGTGACGCGCTGTTTTTCTGCCGCCGGCCGCAGCATCGTCAGCACGGCGTGGCAGACCTCGAGCAGCAGGGCCGCTGCCGGCGCGCCATCGGCGGGCGCGCCGCCACGCGAGAATTCGAGGAACTGGCCGACCAGGTCGTCCATGCGCTCGACTTCCTCGACGATGTCGCGGCAGGCCTCGCGGGCCTCGGCGCCGCTGCCGTCCCGTTCCAGGGTGTGTTCCAAGTCCTCGGTGAAGGCCCGCATGATCCCCAGCGGGTTGCGCAATTCATGGGCGAATCCGGCCGCCAGTGAGCCCAACCCCGCCAGACGTTCGGCCTCGGCGGCCTGGCGCTCGATCAGGCGCTGGCGCTGGAGCAGGCGGAAGATCAGCGCGCCGATCAGGCCGATCAGCAGCATCAGGATCATGCCGGCGTTGGTCAGCGCCAAGGTCAACTGGTCGAGCTGGGCCAGGTAGCTCCGCCCCGCCACCAGGCAGACCATCGCCCGCACCGGTCGCTCGGGAGCCAGCACCCCCGCATCGCCGGCCGGCAGTGGCGGGACGGCACGCGCGGCGCCGGTCACCGGGATGTAATAGCGCTTGATCGGCATTTCGGGGGTGGAGTAGGCCGGCGAGGCACGCGGGATGCCGAAGAGCGCCTGCTCGATCTCGGCCATGTCGATATCCCAATAATAGTAGCGCTCGAGCAGCCCCTGCGGGTTGGCGGTGTCGTAAAGCACCCGGCCCGAGCGGCTGATGACGATGATCCGATCAAGGCGCGCCTGCGAGGCCAGCCGATCGAGCGGTTCGGTCAGGTAGCGGTCCAAGCCGAGGGCATAAAGTTCGGCGTCGGGGGTCGGCAGGCGGATGCCGGTGCCCGCCAGCGCCGCCACGATCGAATCCTGCTCGAGCTGGACCATGGCGCGTGCCGGCCGCAGCAGCGTCTCCTGCGCCACCCGCGCCAGGTCGCCCAGGTGCTGGGTCAGCTCCTCCTCGCGCGAAATGCGCGAGAGCTCGACGGCATACCAGCCGCCGGTCAACTGCAACAGCAGGATGATGGCCAGCAGCAGTCCGGCCCAAAGCCCCGTCGAATTGAAGATGCGGCGCAAGCGCTCCATGCCCCCACTCCGGACGTCAGTGTACACCCGCTGCACGATATCGTGCCATTGCAAAGCAGGGGGGCCGGGCAGGGATTGACTCGCACGTTTTTGACGCTTAAACGGAAAGGGCGGATGATGCCTTGGACGCCGCCCGCCGCATCATCCGCCCCTGATTATTGGTTAAAGGTCAGCTCAGCGCAGGGCGCCCAGGCGCTCGCGGATGTCGTCGATGACCCGCTGGCCGCGCGCCTTCAGCTCGCCCTTGCGCGCCACCAGCTCGGCCTCGGGCACCACGCCGCCGAACATCTGGACGTGGAAGCGCAGCGAGTTGCCGGTCCCCGAGGGGCGCACGGTCAGGTGGCTGAGCTTCTCCTCGTCGAAGTAGAAGCGGATGCCCTCGTCGGCGAAGACGAAGCCGTCGCCGGGGGGGTAGATGCGGTCATACTTGCCGGTGCGATACATGACCACCTGCCGGACCGCCTCTCCACCGATCTCGACGCGCTGGCCGGCCTCGACCTGGCGCATCAGGTCCAGCGCCTTCTGCAGGATGCCCATCTTCTTGCGGTCGCCCTCGATGCCGGGGTATTCACCATCGAGCGGGTCGGGCTCATAGAGGTTGGCAAACAAGCCGACCTCAGGGTCCAGGTAGACGTGGCGGTCGATCAACTCCTGCAGGGTGTGGCCTTGCTGCTTGGCCCAGGCCGCGACCTCGGCGCACAGCAGCGCGGCGAAGGTGCCGTCCTTGTCGCGCACATGGCCGCCCTCGCCCATGCTGAAGGCGTCGAGCGGGCGGCCGCCCAGCATCGAGAAGCCGTTGGACTGCTCCATCGCCGCCTCGTTGAAGCTGCGCTCGTCGGTCATGTCCTGGTATTCAAGGATGAAGGGGTGGCTCAGCTCGGCGCCGGGCTCGCGGCCCTCGACCAGGTTGGCGCGCGGGACGTTATCCCAGGCGTCACGCACGGCCGCGGAGAGCGCCGCGAAGCCGACCCAGGTCTTGACGACGCCCAGCCCGAACTTGCGCGCCACGCGGGCGCTCGAGTCCGAGGTCGTGTGGCTGAGGACGATGAAGCGCTTGTGGGCGTCGGGCAGGCGCCCGCCGTTGGCCGCCGCCTCCTGGCTGAGCCGGTACCAGAGCAGCACGGCCCACATCTCGTCGGCCGGCAGCAGCGTCCAGTCCTCGCCGCCATGGATGGCGCGCTGCTCCTCGGGCACGCGCACGACGATGCCGAGGCGATCGGCGTCGGGGTCGGTGCCGATCAGCATGTCGGTCTTCTCGAACTGGCCGGGGTATTCTGCCTTGAAGGCTTCCACGGCGATGCGGGCGGCACGCGGGTCGCCCGGGTCGGGCTGCTGCTCGCGCCCCGGCTCGCTGTTGAAGCTCGGGAAGAGCCCGTCCAGCTCGCTCAGGCTGTTGCGGTTGGTGATGCGGATGTCGGTCAGGCCGACCTCGCCGAGCAGCCGCGGCACCGCCTTGCGCCCGGCGCCGTGGTAGGGGCAGAAGCCCATCCGCAGCGGGTCCTTCATCCCCGAGAAGTCCTTGCGGATCAGGAAGCTCTTGCAGTGCTCGACATGGGCGCCGTGGATGTTGATCAGGTTGCCCTCGCGGCCGTGGTAGTTGACGCCGGGGACCGGCTCGGAGCCGCCCAGCCACCACAGCTTGCCCTCGGGCGCCTGGTCCAGCGGCAGCAGCTTGATGTCGTCGAAGGTCGCCTTGGTGATGTAGCTCTCATACATCTCGTCGCGCTGGCGCGGGTCGAACTGCGAGCCGTTGCCCGAGGAGAGCTTGTAGCCGTTATAGCGATAGTCGTTATGGCTGGCCGAGATCAGCAGGCCGATCTGGGCCTTGATCTCCTTGAACGGGATGGCGAAGGTCACCTCGGGATAGGGGCAGGGCTCGTCGAACAGGTAGACCGTGTAGCCGTAGGCGAGGAACAGCTCGGCGATCAGGCGGGCGAAGTCGCCGCCGCGCACGCGGCTGTCGTAGCCGATGACGATGCGGTCGAAGGTGCGGCCGCCGTCCTTGCCATACTGGGCGACGCCGGCGGAAACGCGCGTCACGACGATGTTGTTGAGCGTGTTGGGCCCCTTGAGGATGCGGGCATCGAGCCCCTCCTCCTTGAGGCGCACGATCGAAGCCCGGTCGAAGCCCATCATGCCGCGGATGCCGCCGGTGCCGAAGCGCATCGACTGGCGATAGGCATTGACCAGTTCCTCCCAGCGGCCGGCGGCGACGGCGTCGGCCACGCCGAGCTTCAGGTTGGGCGAGATTTCATCGATGCGGGCGCTGCCGAGCCACTGGCGCAGGTTGGGCACGGTCTCGCGTTCAGCCATCTCGAACTGGCCGCGGCTGATCTTGCCGCCCTCCAGCGCCGTCTTGAGGTATTGTTGAATGCCGGCCTCGGCCTGCCTGAGCACATCGTCTGCAACGAGCGTCTGCGTGTTCATGTTTCTTCCCTTTTGTAGGTGTCGGTATAGGTTCAGTGAGCGGAAAAACTTTATCATGCCGCCGTGATAGCCGCACGCACAAGCTACCAATCTTTGCCACATGGGCCTGAAAGTCAAGAATTGGCGGCGGGGCGAGCCCTGCCGGCGGCGCGGCAAGTCATAAACCCATGGCATTTATCGGCTGAATCACTTTGAATCAATAGAATCATTTCGGGCCACCGCTTTACGCTTCTTCGGCAGTGTCCACCATTCCAATCGAGGTCAACATAAGATGCAATCCACGACGTCCATCTGGAAGCTTCTGCTTTCGGGACTCCTGCTGGTTTCGTCGGCGGCTCAGGCGGCCGAGGGACCCTTCCTCGCCAATGGACTGCGCAATGGCTGGGCCGACCAGGACAGCATCGTCATTTGGACGCGGCTGACCCGTGAGCCCGAGCTCAAGCTCAATGGAGTACGCTTTCTGGAGCTCGACCGTCCGCTCATGCGCGAGCTGAGCGCGGTGGCCGACCCTGAGCGCCATCTCGCCGTGCAGTTGCCCGCCGGCGCCACGCTGGATGAGATGGAGGGGGCGGTTCCCGGCATGGCCGGCGAGGCGCGCCTGAGCTGGCACCCGGCCGACCAGCCTGCCGAACCGATGAAAACCGACTGGACCGCGGTCGACCCCGACAAGGATTTCACGGTCCAGTGGAAGCTGACCGGGCTGGCGCCCGGCATGGACTACCGGGTCCTCGTCGAGGCCCGGCCGGGCAGCCAATCGCCGGTCTCGGCGCGCGTCGAGGGGGCGTTCCGCACGGCGCCGGCCGCCACCGAACCGGCGGCAGTGACCTTCGTCGCCGTCACCTGCCAGGAATACCACCGCCGCGACGACCCCGCCAATGGCCACATGATCTATGACGCGATGCTCAAGCTGGCGCCCGATTTCTTCATTCACACCGGCGACATCGAGTATTACGACCGCCCGGCCCCCTACGCTTGGACCGTGCCGCTGATGCGCTTCAAGATGAACCGCATCTTCGCCCTGCCCTTCCAGCGCGCCTTCTTCAACCAGGTGACCTTCTACTTCATCAAGGACGACCATGACGCGTTGACCAATGACGCCTCGCCGGGCATGAGTTTTGGTTCGGTCAGCTTTGAGCGGGCCGTCGAGCTGTTCGATCACGAGCAGTTTCCCTCCGCCGAGCGGCCTTACGGGACGGTGCGCTGGGGACGCGACCTGCAAATCTGGCTGGTCGAGGGCCGCAACTACCGCACCCCCAATTCCGCTCCCGACGGACCCGGCAAGACGATCTGGGGCCCCGAGCAGATGGATTGGCTCAAACGCAGCGTCGCCGAGTCCGACGCCCCCTTCAAGCTGCTGATCAGCTCGACGCCGATCGTGGGGTCGGGGACCGGCAGCGGGACCGATAATTACTCCGGCAACGCATTTGCCCACGAGGGCGAACAGGTCCGCGATTGGATCGAGCGTGAGGGGCTCTTCATCATCAATGGTGATCGTCACCTGCAATATGTTTCGCATGTCGAGGGCACTGGGCTCTGGGAGTTCGGCACCGGCGCCAGCTCGGATGCCCATTCCAGCTCTATGCCCGCCGCCCGACCGATCTACCGTTTCCTGCGCGACAAGGGGGGCTTCCTGAGCGTCAGCGTCGCGCGGCCCCGCCCGGATGCCGAACCGGTCATTCGCTTCCGCCACCACGGCGCGACCGGCGAGGTCTTTCATGAAGAAATCTTGACCGCCCCAACCCCCGCAGCCCTGTCCCCCCATTCGATTCACTGAAGCTTGTGGATGTTTTGTCTGGCACGGATATAGCTGAGGATCGGCAAAATTAAGTTATTGTAAGCATCCAGGGCTGAAAAAAGTTATCCACAGCCCCCGTTTAGACTGTGGATAACTTCCCATCTCTCGAAGTCTTGGTTTTATTTTAAGGCCCTTTTTTTAAGGATAAACCCATTAAAAATAACAGTATACAAGATTTCAGCGTGTGGCCTGCCCCCGGCCGTCATATCTTGGCACTCCTGTGGATAACTTTAGTGAAGGCATCAAAGGGTTTTTCCAGTTGTTTGCCGAAGATTAATGGAATTTTGCCGCCCTTCATCAGGAACTTTTATCCACAATCTGGGGACATTCCCCAGGGGCAGCATCAGGGTTTTTCTGTTTTTGCCGCCCCTGGTCGGCAAGCTGTGGATGAAGCATGAACTTGTGCCTGTTTTACCCACACCCCTGGACCGTTGAATGGTTTGGACTTGCCCTGCTTATCCCCACCTTTCACAGCCCCTATGACGATGATGAATCCATATCTATATATATCTGGATCTTCATCGTAGATATGCGGACCCCCAGAAGGGGTGACTAATCACCCCTCGGGAGAGGCTCCCGGTTGTTCCCCATCAGCGGAAGATGCCTTTTGGCATAGCGCCTTAAGAAGCCCCCTGATGGCTAAGGGTGCGGCGGGGGGGATAAAGTGTAACCTAATCGGCGGCGGGCAAAGTTATCCGGCCGTCACAGAGGGAAAGGCCGTCGGCGAACGGAATTGCGGGTGCGTCGCCGGCGGCCACTCCCTTGAAGATTCCTTCTCCATTCCAGTGCAAGTCGCCATGAGCGGCTTCATAGCAATTTGAACCCCATAGGAGCGGTCATAAAATGAGAACATCGATCACCGCATTTGCGCTGGCCATCATGCTCGCGGCCCCGGCCCCGTTGATGGCCCAGCAGACCCAGCAGCAACCCGGTCAGCGTCAACCGGGTGCCAGCCCCAGCCAGCAACAACAGCAGCAGACCATGCCCGGGCGGGCCGAAACCCCGGTCGTGGGTGTCGTTACCGCCACTGTGATTGAGTCGCAAGCGGTGCCCGGCCAGCAGGTCAGGCAGCACATCTACATGGCTGAGTCGGCATTCGAGCAGGGCAATCACCAGCAGTCGGCCAACCACCTGCGGCAGGCAGCCCAGCAGCTGAGGACCCAGGTTGATCAGGCGCATCATCAGGGAGTGCCCGGGACGCAGCCCGGCATGACCCCCGGCCAGAGCGGGGCCACTCCTGGCCAGTCGGCCACGACCCCCGGCCAGTCGCGGACCACTCCTGGTCAGTCGGCCACGACCCCCGGCCAGTCACGGACCACTCCGGGCCAGTCAGCCACAACCCCCGGCCAGTCACGGACCACTCCTGGCCAGTCGGCCACGACCCCCGGCCAGTCGCGTGAACTCGATCAGCGCAATGGCGCCTCGACGACCCAGCGCGACAGCAGCCTGCAGCAGCGTAGCAGCGAGCAGTATCAGATCGAGCAGCGCAACGGTTCGGCGACCCAGCGTGACAGCAGCCTGCAGCAGCGCAGCAGCGAGCAGTATCAGATCGAGCAGCGTAACGGCTCGATGGACCAGCGTGGCAGCACCCATCAGCAGCACAGCAGCCAGCAGTATCAGAGCCAGCAGCGCAATGGCCTGAGCCAGCAGCAGGGGATGAGGAACGGGGCGGATCGCGAAAGCGTCCAGCACATCCAGACTGCGATCCAGGACCTCAACCAGTTGGCCCAGCAGGTCCAGAGCCAGCAGATCGAGCGCGAGCAGTTCCGCGAGCGCCTGACCTCGGTGGTGGAGTCGATCTCGCAGTATCACCTGCGCCAGGCCAAGCAACTGAGCGAGCAGGCCCAGCAGATGCACCAGCAGCGGCCGAGCGCGACTGCCGGCACGATGGACCCCCAGGTCCAGATGATTGGGCGCGACCTGCAGCAGAATGTTCGTGAGCTGGCTGAGTACTTCAGCCTGCTGACCAGCATCAGCGGCCAGGTCGGCCAGGAAGGCCTCAGCGATGCGCTGGTGGCCCTCAATACGATCAACGTGCACAGCAACGAGCTGAGCTTCGGCCGCCTCGAGCAGCCCCAGCAGCTCACTCAGGCGATCGACCGTTTCGAGCAGCAGATGGGCTCGGCGGCCCAGCTCAACGGGAACAATGGAGACAACCATAAGAATGGTTACAATGGCGACAAGGACTCCGAAAAGAAGAAGAACCGGTAACTCCCGGTCGCCAGAGTTTCCCAGTCAGAACGTCCAAAGCCGGCGGTCCCGCACCGCCGGCTTTCCTTTTGATCCGCCATAAATTCCATTCATATATTGGGGTTTTTTTTAATATTATTTCGGTGTTTCCCCGATGGACCTGGCGCGGAGGCATGAGTGATCATCAATCATGGTTGAACCGGTGCTGAATCATTTCCGGTTCTCTATTGATGAAGCAACCCACCTCCAGGCTGCCGGCGATATCCCCCCGCCGGCAGCTTCCTTTTTAGTGAAAAGAAAAAAGATTCGATCTGAACCGATGCAAGCCGATATGCTAGTGTAGGTTGGTTGCAGCGAAAGTTCCGTGCGGGTTCCGCCAATACGGGGCTCGTGAGTCCGACAAGGAGCGACAGTCCGATGACGATCTCGACCCATTGCCACCTGCGAGCCCTACTGGGCGCATTGGCGCTGGGCTGGCTGGCCATGGCCGCCAATGCCCAGGTTACCCACGACCCGCCGATGATCTACCAGCCCCAGGACGTGCTTGTGCCGGTTGACCAGCCGGAGACGCTGGGGGTGAACAATGTCCTTCAGGCAATAAGCTGGTATATCCCGAACCGACTGGGTGACCTGTCCGACGTGCCGCGGTTTTACATGACGCTGGGCTCGGGGCTGGGCGCCACCGTGCGCGCCACCAAACTGTTTTATTTCTCACACTATGATTCGGACGCCAAGGCGATCGGCTGGAACGGCCGGCGCGGGCGCTATGGCACCGGTGGCGGATCGATCTTCTTTGGCGAGCAGATTGACGAAAGCTATGTCGGCTTTCTGGCGGCGCAGGAGGGGCGCATCCAACGCGATCCGAGCGAGCTGGGCCTGTCGCTGTCGCTGTGGGCGATCGGCGCCAACTTCGCCCTGAGCGGCGCCGAGTTGCTCGACGCCGTGACCGGCATCGTCGGCATCGACCTGATGGGCGACGACCGGGGACCGGTGCTCTATGAACAGGTGCCGGCCGGAGGCAGCCATTATCAGCGCGGCCCCGTCCGCGGTCAGCTCGAGGAGCCGCCGGCAGTCTCGGTGGTGCCCGGGGCCCAGCCGCCCCTGGCCGTCCGCCCGCAGTCAGTCGCTCCCCAAGTCGTTCCCGCCCCCGCCCCGCCCGGGAACTGACCCACCCGCCTTAACGCGCGGCGGACCGATGGAGCCTCATCCCATCGGTCCGCCGCAAACCGTCCACTCGATTCAATAAAATAATCAGCTCTCCAGCAGCGACTGCTGGGTGGCTTCCCATTTGGCGGTCATGCGCTCCACGTCGGCGCGCAGGCGCTTCTGGCGACCGCCCAGCTCGGCCAGCTTGGAGGGGTTGGAGTAGACGTTGGGGCTGAGCATCTGCTCGTCGATGCCGCGCAGCTCCTTCTCGAGCTCGGCGATTTTGGCCTCCAGATCGGAGGCGGTCTTTTCGATGCGGCGCTGCTCGCGCTGGCGCTCCTTGCGTTCCTCGCGGCTCAACTCGGGCGCCTCGTCCTCGTCGCCGGCGGCGCGGCGCCGGTCGCCATTGGCGCGCGGGCCCGAGGAGCGCCCGGCCGAGGGATCGACCAGCGGGCTGACCTCGCCCAGCGCCGCCAGCGCCTGGCAGTAGTCGATGTAATTGCCCGAGAAGCTGCGCAGCCGGCCCTCGCGGATCTCGATGATGCGCGTGGGGACCTTCTCGAGGAAGACGCGGTCGTGGCTGACGAAGACCAGCGTGCCGGGGAAGCGCGTCATGGCGTCCTCGAGCGTGCGCCGGCTGGCCAGGTCCAGGTGGTTGGTCGGCTCGTCGAGCAGCAGGGTGTTGGCGCGCGAGAAGAGCATGCGCGCCAGGCGCACCCGCGTGCGTTCGCCGCCCGAGAGCACCTCGATCTTCTTGTCCAGGTCGTCGCCGACGAAGAAGAAGCCGCCCAGGATCGAGCGCACCTGCTGGTCCATGCCGGGGGGGGCCACCGAGGTGACCTCCTGCCAGACGGTGTTGACCGGTGAGAGGTCCTCGTGCTCGTATTGGGCGAAGTATTCCACGCTGGTGGCGCCGCCGCGGCGCAGCTCGCCCGAGGTGGCGGTCAGCCGCCCGACCATCAGCTTGAGCAGGGTCGACTTGCCGGCGCCGTTGAGGCCGACCAGCGCCACGCGCTCGTTGCGATAGACGGCAAAGTCGATCTCGCGGAGCACCTCGCGCTCGCCGAAGCGCACGCCGACGCCCTCGCCGATGAAGACCTCCTTGCTGCCGCGGTCGGGCTCGGGGAAGCGGAAGTGGATCGTCGGCGCCTCGGTGGGGGGTGGCGAGATGCGCTCGATGCGCTCGAGCTGGCGCACGCGCGACTGCACCAGCGAGGCCTTGCTGGCCTGGTAGCGGAAGCGGTCGATAAACTTCTGCAGGTGGGCGATCTCTTCCTGCTGGTTCATGTATTCGCGCGCCCACTGTTCCCAGCGTTCGCGGCGCGACTCGAGGTATTGCGTGTAGTTGCCGCGGTAGACGGTCAGCTGGCCGTCGTGAAGCTCGAAGATGCGCTTGGAGAGGTTGTCCATGAAGGCGCGCTCGTGGCTGACCATCAGCACGGCGGCGTCGGAGGCGCGGATCCACTCCTCCAGCCAGATCATGGTCTCCAGGTCGAGGTGGTTGGTCGGTTCGTCGAGCAGCATGACGTCGGGGTTGCGCAGCAGCAGGCGGGCCAGCAGGATGCGCATGCGCCAGCCGCCGCTGAACTCGCGGCAGGGGCGCTCCAGGTCGCTGACGGCGAAGCCGAGGCCGGCGGCGATGCGGCCGATCTGGGCGTCCATGTCGTAGGCGCCCAGGCGCTCGATCTCATGCTGGAGGTGGCCGAAGCGGTCGGCGATTTTGTCATACTCCGCCGAGCCATGTTCGAACTCGGCGAGCTTGTGGGCCAGCTCCTCCAGCTCGTCCTGATGGCTGAGGATTTCGCGGAAGACCGCGCGCAACTCGTCGCGCAGCGAGCTGTCGGATTCGAAGTCGGCGTGCTGGGGCAGGTAGCCGATCGTGGCGTCCTTGGGGATGGCGACCTCGCCGCCGTCGTGGCTGACC
Source organism: Sumerlaeia bacterium (assembly GCA_041687335.1). Taxonomy (GTDB): domain Bacteria; phylum Sumerlaeota; class Sumerlaeia; order MVZB01; family MVZB01; genus JAJFUE01. The sequence goes on from JAWLCE010000006.1 coordinate 30,489, forward strand.
TGGCCGGCGCAGATCTTGAGCAGCGTGGACTTGCCGGTGCCGTTGGCGCCAACCAGCGCGACGACCTCGCCCGGCTGGATCTGGAAGCTGACCCGGTCCAGCAGCGCCCGCCCGCTCAGGAATTTCTCGATATTGTTCGCACCCAGCATACTCCATCCCTCTCCCCGCCCACCGGCGGACCACAATCGGTGCCATGATAGCGCCAAACGGGGGAGGATTTGAACCGGAAAGCCATTTGGCAGGTTGTTGAAGTGGTAGGTCGGGTCTTTGACCCGACATGGCCTACAGTGTCGGCTCGGAGAGCCGACCTACCCTTCGGAAAGAGATTCCGGACTGTAAGGTCTGCGGGGGTGTGGCGTCCAACGGGCGTTGCCTCCATGGGGGCGGCGCGAAAAAATTCGGCCCAGGCTTTGGGGGCCGGTAGAATAAGAGCCCGTGGCGGGTCCGGCCCGCGCGGACCCGATGAAAACATGAAAGGAACCCGACACCGATGCTCTCAGTTGGTCAAAAATTTCCCTCCTTCAACCTGAAGGCCGTCGTTGATATCGATCCGGCCAAGGCTTTCAAGCAGGTCAGCAATGAAACGTGGGCGGGCAAGTGGCTCGTCGTCTTCTTCTGGCCGAAGGACTTCACGTTCGTCTGCCCGACCGAAATCGCGGCCTTTGGCAAGCTCAGCCCCGAGTTCGCCGAGCGCGAGACGCAGGTGCTGGGCGTCAGCACCGACAGCGAGTTCGTCCACCTGGCCTGGCGCCAGAACCACGAGGACCTCAATAAGCTGCCGATCCCGATGCTCTCCGACATCAAGCGCGAGCTGAGCCAGGAGCTGGGCATCCTGGACCCGGTCGAGGGCGTGGCCCAGCGCGCGACCTACATCGTCGACCCCGATGGGATCATCCGCTTCTCAATGGTGACCGACCTGAGCGTCGGGCGCAACGTGGGCGAGGTGCTGCGCGTGCTCGACGCGCTCCAGACCGACGAGCTGTGCCCCTGCAACTGGCAGAAGGGCGAGCCGACGCTGGTGACGGCGTAAGCCCCGACCGGCTGAAGATCACAGTCGCAGGCCGGATGGGGGGATGCCTCCCATCCGGCCGAACCAAAAGTATTTTCAGAGAAAGGCTATTTCCCGTATGTCGATCGAGAACATCAAGGCCCAGTTGCCCGAATATGCCAAGGACCTGCGGCTCAACCTGTCCTCGCTGGTTAGCTCGGCGCCGGGCGAAATGACCCCGCGCCAGCTCTGGGGGGCGCTGGTGGCCTGCGCCTATGCCACCCGCAACAGCCGGGTGCTGACCGAGCTGCTCGAGGAGGCGCGCCCGCACCTGGATGAGGCCGCCGAGGGCGCCGCCAAGGCCGCCGCCGCGATCATGGCGATGAACAATGTCTATTACCGCTCGCTGCACCTGATGAGCGAGCCGGCCTACCGCACGATGCCGGCGCGCCTGCGCATGAACGTGATCGCCAATCCGGGCGTCGACAAGGTCGACTTCGAGTTGTGGTCGCTGGCGGTCTCGGCGATCGGCGGCTGCGGCATGTGTCTGGACTCGCACGAGAAGATGCTGGCCGGCCATGGCGTCGGCCGAGAGATCATCCAGCACGCGCTGCGGATCGCGGCGGTGGTCAATGCCGTCGCCGTCGTGCACGAGGTCGAGGGCTCGCTCGCGCCCGAACTGCCGGCCTGAGGCCAACCAACCCCGATGAAACCCACAAGGGCCCCGGAGGGAGACCCCCTCCGGGGCGTCTGCTTTCAGCCAGATCGGCGCTTCGGGCCGACGTGGGAAAACCATCGGCTGCGCGTCCGGGGGGCAATTGTGTTGACTCTTTTGGCCGGCTCGGGATAAAAAAGGGGGACTTTGGCCTTGCCATGGCGGGCCAACCACCAATCAGGAGCTCAGGGGATGAACACTCAGGAAAAGCAGATTTTGCAGCGCGTCGCCGATACGATTCGCGTGCTTTCGGCCGAGGCGATCGAGCAGGTCAATTCGGGTCACCCCGGCCTGCCGCTGGGCTGCGCCGAGGCTGGCGCGGTGCTGTTCAGCCGCATCATGCGCCACAACCCGGCCAACCCCAACTGGCCCGGCCGCGACCGCTTCGTGCTGTCGGCGGGCCATGGCTCGATGCTGCTTTACTCGCTGCTGCACCTGACCGGCTTCGGCCTGAGCACCGAGCAGCTCGCCAGCTTCCGCCACCTCAAGAGCGAGACCCCCGGCCATCCCGAACTGGGCGAGACGGCGGGCGTCGAGGTCACCACCGGTCCGCTGGGCCAGGGCCTCGGCATGGGCGCCGGCATGGCGGTCGCCCAGCGGTTGATGGACGCCCAGATCGGCGGCGGCCTGTTTGACGGCAAGGTTTTCGTGCTCGCCAGCGACGGCGACATGATGGAGGGCATCAGCCACGAGGTCGGCGCGATTGCCGGCCACCTCAAGCTCCACCCGCTGGTCGTGCTCTACGATAACAACCAGATCTGCCTGGACGGCCCCACCAGCGACTGCCTCACCGATGATGTGCTGGCGCGCTTCCGCGCCTACGGCTGGAAGGTCAACCACGTCGACGGCCACGACCTGGAGGCGCTGGAGACGGCGCTGGTCGAAGCGCGGGCCGAGCGCAGCCAGCCGACGCTGATCTCGATGCGCACGGTGATCGGCAAGGGCGCCCCGCAAAAGCAGGGCAGCAGCGGTGTGCACGGCGCCCCGCTCGGCGCCGAGGAACTGGCGCGGCTCAAGGAAGGCCTGGGCTGGCCGGCCGAGCCGTTTCACGTCCCGGCCGAGGTGGCCGCCTATTTTGAGGAGCGCAAGGCGGTCTTCGCCGGCTATGAGCGCGAGTGGAATGAGAAGCTGGCCGCGCTGCGGGCCGCGGACCCTGAGAAGGGCAAGCTCTACGACACCTTCGCCGGGCGCAGCCTGCCGGCAGACTTCGACGAGCAGCTCTGGAACGCGCAGGTCTCGGCGGGCAAGGCGACCCGCGTCATGTCGGGTGAGATGATCAACCACGTCGCCCGGCTGATTCCCTTCTTCTACTCCGGCTCCGCGGACCTGTCGGTCTCCGACAACACGGCCATCAAGGGGATGGGGACGATCTCGCCCGAGGACTTCAGCGGCCGCACCTTCAAGTTCGGCGTGCGCGAGTTCGGCATGGCGGCGATCTGCAACGGCATGGCGGCCTTCGGCATGGTCCAGCCGCTGTGCGGCACCTTCTTCACCTTCTCCGACTACATGCGCAACGCGCTGCGGCTGGCGGCGATCATGCGCCAGCGCGTCATCTACCAGTTCACCCACGACTCGATCTTCGTCGGCGAGGATGGCCCGACCCACCAGCCAATCGAACACTTGGCCTCGCTGCGCGCGATGCCCGGCTTCACGCTCTTCCGCCCCTGCGACGAGAACGAGCTGCGGGCGTCCTGGATCGAGGCCTTCAAGACCCAGGGCCCGGTGGCGCTGATCCTGACCCGCCAGAACCTGAAGAGCCAGGGCGAGGCCTCGCGCGCCAATGCCCGCGAGGGCGTCGCCCGCGGCGGCTACATCCTGCACGGCGAGAGCGGCGACGTGGACGTGCTGATTGCCGCCACCGGCTCCGAGGTCGAGCCGGCGATGGGCGCGGCCCGGTTGCTTGAGGCCGAGGGCAAGCGCGTGCGCGTGGTATCCCTGCCGAGCTGGCAGCGCTTCGACGCCCAGGACGCCGCTTACCGCGAGTCGGTGCTGGGCGGGCAGGCTGCCCTGCGGGTCAGCGTCGAGGCCGGCGCGACCCTGGGCTGGCACAAGTATGTCGGCGCCGACGGTCTCACCATCGGCATCGACACCTTCGGCGCCTCGGGCAACATGAAGGACCTCGCCGATTACTACGGCCTGACCCCCGAGAAGATCGCCGGTCGCATCGGCTCCGAGTTGGCGGCCCGCGCCGCCACCGCCGGCCGCTGATCGGCCAGCTGACCTGAAACAGATTCCCCCGGCCGCGCGACTTCATCACTGAAGCCCACGCGACCGGGGGTTTCTTTTTGGCGCCAATCAAGGGGGGGAGGCGATGGGTGGCCTGCTGTTCTGGATCTGCCTCGTCTTGGTGCTGGCCCTCGGCGGCGTGATGGGCGGCATGGGCGCCGGCCGTGAGTTCCGCGAGCTGATCCTCACATGGGCGGGCGGGATCATGGTGGCGCTGGTGGTGATTGTGCTGGGCCTGGCGCTGATGGTCTGGCAACCCTGGCTGGGCGGCCTCTTCATCGTCATCACCGGCCTCTACCTGGTCGACTGGATGCTCAAGTCCTGACGGCCGGGTCGGTCTACCGATATTGGCGCCAGTGGTTGGCGCCTGTTGCCCCGGCAGGGTCGGTCAACCGGTAGATCGCGCCGCCGCTGTAATCACAGACGTAAATCTCGCCGGCTTCGTCCTCGCCAAAGGAGCTGAACCTCCCCGGGGTGTCCAGCCGCTGGGTGCTCTGGCCCGACCATTGGGCCGGGCCGGTCGGCGCAAGCGACCAGATGCGCCCGCTGCCGAAATCGCCGAAGAAGTAGTGGCCGTTCATACGGGGATACTTGCGGCCGCGGTAGACGTAGCCGCCGGTGACGCTGATGTTGCCATTGGCGCGCGGGTATTCGTGGAGCGGCAGGATGAGCCCGGTGGGGTCGCAGCTGGAGCCGGGAGGGTAGCAGTGCGCCCCCTCCATCCGGTTCCAGCCGTAGTTGCCGCCGGGCTGGACGATGTTGACTTCTTCCCAGGAGCTTTGGCCGACGTCGGCTGCCAGCAGCACGCCCCACTGGCGGTCGAAACTGAATCGCCATGGATTGCGGAAGCCCCAGGCGAAGATTTCCTCGCGCCACCCCTGCGCGTTGCCAGCGAAAGGGTTGCCCGGCGGGATCGAATATTGAAGCCCCCCTGCAGCCTGATCGACATCCATGCGCAGGATGTTGCCGTGCAGGGTGGCGCGGTTTTGGGCATTGCCGAGCGGGTCGCCGGTGCCGCCGCCATCGCCGGTGGCCATGTAGAGATAGCCGTCGGGTCCGAAGGCGAGCATGCCGGCGTTGTGATTGTCGTAAGGCTGCGCCAGCTCGATCAGGACCACCTCGGAGGCCGCATCGGCGCGATCGGGTTGATCTCCGACCCGCAGGCGCGAGAGGCGCGTCGTGAGCTGGCCGTTTAGCATGATCGTGTAGTTGATGAAGAACAGGCCGTTGGCGGGGTAGGCGGGGTGGAAGGCGAGCCCCAGCAGGCCGCCCTCGCCGCCCGCGGCCACGGAGCGGGTCAGGAAAGGATCGGGCCGCACGAGCCCCGACGCCTCGACGATGCGGATCGTGCCGCCCTTTTCGACTACGAAGCGCCGACCGCTGCCGTCGCCGGCGTGGGTCACGAACAGCGGCTGGGTAAAGCCGCCGGCGATCGTCTCGAGGGCCAGGTCAAATTGTGCCCGGGCGGCGCCCGTGAGGGCCAGCCAGGTTAGCGTGGCGATCAGCAGGCGGTCGATTTGGTATCCAGTCGCCATGGCGGGGCATTCTCCGGTTGTGATGGGCAACAAGAGAATGCTCCCGCCGTGGTCGGGTGCGGGTCAAGTTTTAGAGTCGCGTCAGCGGGCTTCGTCCAGCGACGGCAGGCCGAGCCCCGCCAGCATCAGGTTGGCCAGAAAGCGGTTGCCGAGGACGTTGAGGTGGACCTCGTCGGTGGTCAGGATGCCCTTGGGCTCGTTATTGGGATTGTTGGCGGCCAGGTAGCTCATGAACGCCTGGCGCAGGTCGATCAGTGTGAGGTTGCGCTCGCGGGCCACCTGCCGGGTGACCGAGGCATAGTCGTCCAGCATGGCGTCGAAGGCATTGCTGCCGTCGGTGCGTTCGCCGATGACGGTGGGAGTGCAAAGGACGGCGCGCGCGCCGGCGGCCTCGATGCGGTCGACCAGGTTGTGGAGGCCGGCCTCGAAATCATGGCGCGTGGTGCCCTTGCCGTTCTTCCAGTGCCAGACGTCATTGATGCCGATGTAGATGACGACGACGTCGGGGTCGAGCGCCAGCACATCACGATCGAGCCGCTCCTGCAGGTTGGGGACGCGGTTGCCGCCGATCCCCGAGCCGACGATGATGATGCCCTCGCCCGGGCGTGCCTGCTCGACCGCCGCCGCCGCCAGCGTCACGTAGCCATTGGGCTGGACGCCGCCGCGGGTGATGGAGTCGCCAAAGAAGACGACCTTCTCGCCGGGCTGGACGGAGGGTCCCCCCGCCGGCTTGCAGAACTGGGCGCAGCCGCCCAACAGGAGCAGAACCATCGATAGCGAGCACAGCAGCTTCATTGCGATTCACCTCGTTAAAATTAATGTCCAATGCGACTCCCATCATCGCCGATCAAACGGGCCATTTTCCAATGGATAATGCGCGGCTGCAAAGTGATGCGGTGAACCGCGCGCTTCCGCTGCGTCCCCTGAAACTTTGCGTCCTGCTCGCCGAGTCGATGGGCGGTTACTGGCGGTAGAGCCAGAGGCGGTCGTGCAACTGGCGCTCGACGGCGGCGGCTTCTTCGGTGCGGCCGAGCATCTCCAGCGCCTGCGCCATGCGCAAGAGCGACTGATAATCGTTGAGCCGCTCGCGCACGATGGCGACCTGCTCCAGCGAATCCGCCGGCCGGCCCTGCTCGAGCAGCCATTGCGAGTAGTTGCTGCGCAGGTCGTGGGCGGCGGGGTGGATCGCCAACCCGCGCCGGTAGTGGTGCTCGGCGGCGGCGGGATCGGGGGCCATCACGGCCCGGCGATACTCACGCTGGGCGCGCACGGGCGCCAGTCGCAGGGGAGCCCACGCCACGGCCACCGCCAGCAGCATCGCCCCCAGGACAATCGCCAGCCGCGGCGAGAGCAGGAAGGCCAACCCGCCCGCGGTCGGCCGGCGCATCGTGCGCCACTCCACGCGCAGGGCCAGGTGCTCGGTCTCGAACCGCAGCGGCGGCAGGCGCCGCTCGCGCCGGCGGGCCTCGCGCTCGATCAGTGCGCCCAGCAGGATGCCATAAAGCGTCAGCATCCCGACCGGGGTCTGAAAGGCAAAGTTGATCTGGCTGTGGACGACCCAGGCTGCCAGCATCGCCGCCAGCGTCGCCCGGGTCATGAAGGAAAAGCGACCGGCTCGTTCCAGGTCCTTGAGCAGCGTGTGAAAGCCCGCCACCAGCAGCGTCGCCAGCAGGAACAGGCCGAGGATGCCCAGCTCGGCCCAGGCTTGCAGCGGCTCGTTGTGGGCGGCGTTGGTCCAGAGCCCCTGGTATCGCATCAGGTCGGGCCGGTTCCAGAGGAGCGCGGAATCCATCTCGGGGAAGACATAGGTGAAGTTGCCCGCCCCCACGCCGGCCAGCGGGTGTTGGCGGATCATCTCGAGGGTCTGGGCATAGATGGCGAGGCGCGTCGGCCCGCCCTCCTGCCAGCGCCCCGAGCTGAAGCCCTCGCTCAGGATCGCCGGCCGGTGCGGGTTGAGCGGGTGATCGGTGTTGAAGAACAGGATCAGGCCGCCCCATGCCAGCGCCAGCACGGCCCAGCGCCGCCAGCGCAGCAGGAACCAGCGCCCGCCGATGCGCGCCAGTACGAGCCCGGCCAGCAGCGCCGCGCCCACCACCAGCCCCAGGTTCGAGCCGGCCGAGAAGACGACGATCAGCGCCGCCGCCAGCACGATGGCCGCCGCCCCCGCCAGCCCAAGCGCCAGCCGGCGACGGGCCTCCCCAAAAAAGACCAGCGCCGGCAATAGCGCCAGCGCCATCAGGTCGCCCAGATGATTGGTGTTGCCCAGCCCCGCCGAGAGAAACCCGCGCCAGTCGGGCAGGTTGGGGCGCACCCACACCAGCTCGCGGAAGAATGCCTGCATGAAATCCTCGGTCAGCACCCAGAGGGCGGTCGCCGAGCCCAGCGCCACGACCAGCCAGCCCAGCCGCGGCAGCGCGCGGCGCCCGGCCAGTAGTTGCAGCCCCAGCCAGAGCGCCAGCGTCAGCCAGCTCACGCGGGCGGCGCGCTCAAAGGCGAGGGAGGCGCTGACCGCCCAGCCGATCGACGCCCAGTGCCACAGGCACAGCAGCAGCGCCGCCAGCCACGGGGCGCGCAGCGAAAACATCGCCGCCCCCCCCGCCAGCGCGCGCGCCGCGACCGCCGCCAACCCCAGCGCCGTAAAGATCGCGATCCAGGCCCACTTGGGCGCCATGAAAGTGTCGTCGCGGGCCAGCGGATCGATCACCAGCGGCGTCAGCGCCAGCGCCAGCAGCGCCGCCAGCCCGAGCCGGCGCAGCGCCGCCAGCCAGCGCGGCGGCCCTTGGGTGGCCAGCACAAAACCGGCGGCGGTCGATGGTGAGGGTGCCATGGCGAGCGTGTATCCTTGTCTTGCTGAGCCCGCTCCGCGGACATGCTCAGGCTAACGGGCATCGCCCGCCGATTGCAAGGACTGGCGCCATGACCAGAGTCTCAAGGGCCGTTTATCGGTTGCGCAGGTAGGCGTAGCGCCGGCGCGATTGCTCGTCGTGGCGCACCAGCCGGGCGACGTCAAACTCCAGGCTCACCTCGTCGGCGTGGCGCAGCTGGGCGCCGCGGTCGAGCTTGAAGCTGGTGATGATCAGTCCCATCCGCTCGATCTCGCGCAGCAGGTCGATCATCTGCTCGGGCGTGCCCGAGAGCGCGCTGACGGTGATGCTGATGAAGTAGTAATCCTCGACGTTGGGGACCAGATCGGCCTTGGGCGCGGTCAGGCGTGGGCTGGGGATATTGAACTTGTTGTTGAGCAGGTTGACCAGGTCCAGGTTGAAGATTTCCTCGGCCGTGGCGTCGCCCGTGCCCTCGGCGGCCATCGGCAGCTGTTCATACTGGTGCTTGATGCGCGCGCTGTCGCGCAGGGTATCGATGTAGGATTGCAGCTCGTCCCGGGCCTCGGTCAGCTCGCCGCTGCCGCCGGTCGAGGCCAGTTGCTCCTCGATGGTGCCCGAGAGGAAATGAAAGGCCATCAATCCGCCGACCACCACGACGGTGATGATCAGCAACATGCGTTCGCGCGGGTTCAACGCTCTTCCTCCGTGCGGCGGGTGAAGTTGCCGCTCAAGGTAAAACCATAGGCCGTCTGTCCGTTATAGCTGGCCGGGTTCTGTTGGTTGCGCGTGATCGGGTCGCGCAGGTGGCCGGTCCGGCGCAGGTCGCCGTGGTAGGCATCCAGGTCGGGGATCGACTTGGCGTGGCCGTTGATCGTCAGGCCCTCGTTCATCTTGTAGCTGATCTGGGCGAGCGAGACGCGGTCGGGGATCGTCGATGAGCGGGTCGAGCTGGCCAGCACGCGCAGGGCGTTGTTGGGGTCGTCCATGTAGCCGTGGATGATGTCGAGCTTGGCGCTCATCTCGTGCAGCTCGCCGACGACCGGCCGCAGCCGCTCGATCTCATCGCTGAGCGCCTGCATCTGGTCGGAGCGGATGTCGGTCAGGCGCAGCCAACTGGCCGCCCCAAGCGCCAGCGTCAGCACCATCAGCGAGCCGGTCATGATCAGCTTGCCGCGGGTGCGCCGCCGCGCCAGCGCGCGGTAATGGTCGGGCGGGGTCAGGTCGATCCGCCAGGCGCCCTCGAGCTGGTCGGCGATCGCGGCGCCGAAGGCCGCAACGTGCTCCAGCCCCTCGAAGGGGAACTTCTGGGCGGCCGCGCCGGGCAGGGCCGCCACCGGGTTGAGCGTGTGAACTTCGGCATCGATGCTGGCGCGGAAATACTCGGCGACGTTCTGCAGCGCCGCGCCCTCGCCGGTCAGCACCACCGCATCCACCGGCGGGCATTTCATTTCTCGGCGGGCGAAGTCCCACGTGCGGCGCAGCTCCTGGATCACCCGGGCCAGCCAGCCGGCCAACGGCGAGGGGGGCTCGGCGGCCGGTTCGTCGGCAGAGTTGCCCGCCGGCTGCACCATCGCCTTCATGCAGTCGGCCATGCGGGCGGCGTGGGCCAGCCGCGTCAGGTCGATCCGCGCCGCATCCTCGCGGCGGTAGAGCAGCGCCTCCAGCATCGAGCGCAGGTCCAGCGGGGCCGAGCGCGCGAACAACACGCGGCCATCGGTCAGCAGCACCAGGTCCAGCGTGTCGAGCCCCATGGCGATGACGGCGACGGTCTTGCCGGGCAGCCAGTCGCGCCGCTCGTGCAGCAGGCTGTTGCAGAGCGCGACCGAGGAGAGCGTGACGCCGGCCGAGGACAGGTCCGCCCCCGCCAACCCGTCCAGCGCGCGCTGGATGATTGGCCCATCTACGGCGGCCAGCAGGACCTCGCTGCCCTCGACCCCCATCTTGCGCATCACGTGGTAGCCCGAGCAGTGGCGCTCGGCGTGGAACGGGATGTGGCGCTCGACCTCGAAGCGCGCCATCTGCGCCAGCTCGGCCGGGTCCACCGAGGGCAGGGTCACGTTGCGCATGATCCCCTGCTGCTTGGGCAGGACGGCGGTGACGGCGGCGCGGGGGGCATGGGCGGCGCGGGCGAGCGCCTTGAGCGAGGCGGCCAGATCGTCCTTCTCGCCATCATGGGTAGCCAGCGCACCGCCGGCCACCGCCCAGCCCTTGCGCGCCGGCTTAAGCGCCAGCAGGCTCAGCGTCTCGCTGGTCATCTGGAATCCACAGATCAGGTTGCCCACTCCGGTGCTCTCCAGCGGCGCTACCGGCATGGCCGGCCCGCGTCAGATGTTTTGGGGGGGTGAAAAGCCGACGCCCGCCTTGGGAATTCACGGCTCCTCCGGAGACCCCAACCCTTGCCGCCCGCGCAGCCACAGCGCCAGTCGGATCCAGCGCGATCCCTCCAGCGCGGCCAGCTTTTGTTCAAGCCTGGCCACCCGAAGCGCCTCTCGTCGACCCTGACCGAACGCACGAGAGGCGCTTCGGGCCTGCTCGAGCAGCGGGGAAGGGGTTCCGTCCCCCGCCCGGTATGACAGCAAGTCTGGTGCCGATTCGGGCGCGGCCGCCCAATTGAGCAGCGGAGCGAGGCAAAAAGCGGCCTCGTGTTCGCGGCGCAGGTATTCGGCGCCGGCGGCGGCGCGCGCACGGGCGGGGGCGGGATCGGCCTCGCGCGACAAAATGGCGCGGGCCGCGCCCGCCGCGTCGGCGTGCCCAACCAGCTCGATATAGTTCAGGGTCCCCAATTGTTCGGCCAGCTCGCAGCCGGGGGTCGAGATGACCGCCAGTCCCGCCCCCAGCCAGTCCAGCAGCCGGTTGCGCGTCCCCAGCCGCCCCTCGGGGCAGGCCAGGTCGAGGTTGAGGCCCAAATCGGCCTCATGGATGACCCGCGGCACCTGGCCCACCGGCAGCCAGCCGAGCAGGTGGAAGCGCTCGCGGTGGGGGCTGGCGGCCACGCGCCCGGCAAAGCGCTCGAAGCCGCCGCCGTAGTGGCCCGCGATCGCCCCGCCGGTGGCCGCGAAATGAATCCGCCCACAGGCCTCCATCGCGCGCTCGAGCGCCTCGAAGAGGGTGTCGACGTCGAGCCAGGTGTTGAAGCCGCCGGTCTGGACGATGATGAAGGCATCCTCGGGGGCGCGCGTGCCGCGCACCAGCGGGGGGCGCTCCAGGTCGATCGGGATCGGCTCGAGCCACGGCGGCAGGACCGCCACCAGCGGCGCAAAGGCGGTGTGGCGGCCCAGCCGGCCGACCGCCCCCAGCTGGCCCAACAACGCCGCCGACTGGTCGCGCGAGCAGCCCGAGAGCCGGTCGGCCCGCGCCAGCGCCGGCGCCACCAGCGACCACTGGCGCGCCAGCCCTTCATCCGAGCCGCCGCGCAGCGCCAGCATCTGCGCCTCGGCCATCGGGTCGCCAAAAAAGTCGCACCACAGCGGCAGCTCGCTCGGGGCCAGCGCCAGTGCGTGGTTCATCAGGTCGGTGGAGGAGACCATCGCCCGCGCGCCCGCCTGCTCGGCTGCGCGCGCCAGCTCGGCGGGCAGCTCGTCCTCGGAAATTTCGACCCGCCGCGGCTCGGACAGGCGCGGCTGATGGCGGTCGGGCTCGATGGCATAGTGGGTCAGCTCCAGGCGCCCACCGCCGGCCTGCCCGAAACCCGCCAGCGCCAGCGCCACCGGATGGCCCGCCCGCGCCAGCTCGCGCGCCATCCCCCAGACCCGCAACCCCGGCGCATAAAGCCGCTCCGGCCGCTCCGGCGGAATCGGCCCCACCCCGGCAACAAGGATCGGATGAAGATTCTGGCTCGCGCGCATCATGCCGGAATGATCAGTGATCGGGCGGCTCAAATGCAACGGTTAAGGCTGGGGTTTGGGCGCCGGGAGACAAAAAGGCGGGCCTTGTGGGTGGTTCGGGTCTTCGACCCGACATGTGTTTAGCGTGACGCATCGAGCGTGGCTGGCCGGGGCGAATCAACCCCGGCGGGGGATATAGCTCCAGAGGAGTGGCCTGTGAGCCCACCTGCTCCCCGCGACGCTGGGGTCGGCAGATCGGCTCTTCGTTCTTGCCATATTAGCCACCCAGTTCGTAGTCCCGCCTTCAGGCGGGAAGCTCGGCGGACCGCATGATTTCATACCACCCGCTAAACCCATGTCGGGTCGAATACCCGACCTACCACAGATGCCCGAAAGCGCGTCACCGCAGCCGCACGAAGATATCGCCGGGGCTGGTGGTGCCGTTGGTGGGGTCGTAGGCGATGGCGGCGCGCTGGTCGCTTTGGTCGGGGCCGAGGCTGTAGAAAATGGTCGCACCGGCCTCTTCAATCGAACGCAGCGGGCCGTCGCCAAAGGGGTCGGCCGGCAGTTCCGGCGCGGCGCCCTCGCCGGCGCCGATGCGATCGAGCACGGCCAGGCAGACCCGCAGCCGCGCCTGGTTGGCTGCCGGGCGCGTGACGACTGTCACATAATCGGGCCTATGATAAACATATCCCATGTGGAGCCGGAACTCGTTTTGGGGAAGGCGGTTTTGGTCCAGCAGCGCGAGCATCTCCATATGATAGTCATCGTAGTCGCGTAGGATCCGATCGGCTTTTGTTTTGAGGTCGATGGTTCTGACCGCTCCGTACACCAAGGAGCGCGTTGTGTCCAGCGGGGCTTCGAACACGGAGGCTACCCAGAAGTCGAAGCTCCGGTCCAATCCCGCTTCCGCGCCGGCATATTGCTGAAACAGGCGCCAGGCCGGCTGCTCAAGATGAATGACCTCGAACTGGCGGAGCCTCAGGTATTCGACCACCGCGGCGGCGCGGACATCCTGCAGCGTGATCTCGTAGGGCGCCAGCCCCGCGCGCAGGCGGCGCGCCAGTTCGGGCGGCGGCGGGGCCTCGGTCAGCCAGCGCTCCAACTCAAGCCAGCACCTGTTTTGCATCTGCGCCGCAACCAGCACGTTGACCATAAACGGCTCGCGGATCGAATGGGCGATCGGCTGGATCGCCAGCAGCCCCCGCGCGGCACCATCCAAGTCGCCTGCCTCCCGCCGCCGCCGGCTCTCGGCCGCCAACACAAGGCTGCACGAATTTAAAAATGGCCAATCTAATTCGGGCCACCCACTCATCTCATCCACGCCCGCCTGACGCGCCTGCCGGTGGGCCGCCAGCCCGGCCGCCGAAATCCCTGGTAGCCCGCCCAACTCGGCCAGCCGCTCAAGGTCGGCAATCAACGTCTGGTTGGCCAGCAGCCAGTCGGCCATGCCAGGTAGCAGCGGTTGGCCAACTCTCCAATGGGTAGAATTGAAGTCCTCCGGCAGTTTGAGCCGATCCTGCCACTTCTCGTAAATTGTTAGCGCCTCAGGGGCCGAGCGCACGGCCGGCACCTCGCCCAGGTTGGGGGATGTGGGCAGGTGGGAAACATCAGCGCGGGCCCGTGTCGGTGCATCCGCCGCGGGTGGTGCGGTTTGGGCGGTGGCTGTAAGGCGCTCCAGTAGCTCGGCCGGCGGCTGGCGCTGCTCCTCACCGATGGCGTTCATCCGGAAGATGACGCTCAGCACGAGCACGGCCGCCAGCGGCGGGAGGAAGATGATCCCCCCCAGGATCCACGGCCAGCGCCGCCGCCGTTCAGGTTTGCTGGATTCGGTCATGCTGAACGCCTCGCAAAAGTATTTCCCACATTAAACAAGACGCGCGGCGGGGGCGTTGGTTGCAAGGTAATTTGTGGGCATGAAAATGAAACAGGGGGGCATGGGCGCCGTAAAACAGCGCAGCCTTCGGCCGCAACCAAATTAAATTGAACCGCCAAGGCGCAGAGGAAGCGCAAAGTAATCAAGCCTGAACTAGATCGGAGGTTGGGATTGACAGCCGTGGGTTGATTCCCTGCCCATTCCGTCAATAACCCAGCCCCGAACGGGGCGGTCGCCCCTTCGGGGCTTACGGGTTTTCAAGCCGGCATGGTTTCCCAATGTCGGCTCGGAGAGCCGACCTACCCTGCCCGCACCCTCGTCACACCCGATCGGGCACGATGAACGGGGCCCGGTATTCGCGCGTCAGCATGGCGTCGGCCTCGGCGTCGCCCTTGAACTTCATCGTCTCGGGGTCGAAGTCCAGCGAACGCCCCAGCCGGTATGAGATGTTGGCCAGGTGGATCAGCGCGCAGGTATAGAAGCCCTCGCGGATGTCGCCGCAGGCTTTGGCCTGGTCGCCGGTGCGGATCGCCTCGATGAAGTTGGCGTAATGGTCGGCCAGCCCCTCGCCGCCGGGGCCGGGCTCCAGCTTGCTGCCCATAAACGTCTTCCACTGGTTGACGTTCTTGGCCATGTAGCCCTCCGAGCCGTAGAACAGGTTGCCGACGATGTTGTCGTTGCTCGTCATGTAGGTGTTGTCGGTCTTCTCGGGCGCCAGGTCCAGCTCGCGATTGACGAACCAGTGCCGCACCTCGAACTGCAGGATCTTTTTCTTTTCGCCGCCGCCGGCGGGGTTGGGGAACTCGAAGACCGCCATCAGCGCGTTGGGGGTCTGCTGGTCGTCGTCGAACATCACGTGGCCGCCCATCGCACAGACCCGCGTCGGCAGCGTCACGCCCAGGCCCCAGCGGGCGATATCCAGCTCATGGACCCCCTGGTTGCCGATGTCGCCGTTGCCATAGTCCCAGTTCCAGTGCCAGTTGTAGTGGAAGCGGTTGGGGTTGAAGGGGCGCAGGGGCGCCGGCCCGAGCCAGAGGTCATAATCCACCCCCGCCGGCACCGGCCCGTCGGGCTTGCGGCCGATCGTGTTGCGCCGCTTGTAGCACAGGCCCTTGGCCAGGTAGACCTCGCCCAGCCCGCCCTTGTGCAGGAACTCGGCCATCCCCTGCGCACAGGGGTTGCTGCGCTGCTCGGCCCCGTCCTGCACGATGACGCCGTATTTCTCGGCCGCCTCGATCAGCTTGAGCCCCTCATGGATGTTATGGCAGGAGGGCTTCTCGACGCTGACGTGCTTGCCGGCCTGGCAGGCCCAGATCGAGGCCAGCGCGTGCCAGTGGTTGGGCGTCACGATCGAGATTGCGTCAATCGTTGGGTCCTCATAGAGCTTGCGCAGGTCGGTGTAGACCTTGGGCTGGGGCTCCTGGGGGTCCCAGTGCTGCTTGATGACCTTGGCGAAGAGGTTCTCGTCGACGTCGCAGATCGCCGCCACCTCGACGTTGGGGAGCTTCTTGTAGGACCGGATGTGCGACTTCCCCATGCCGTTGATGCCGATGACGGCCACTCGCACGCGCTCGTTGGCGCCCTTGAACTGGATCGGTGCCTTGGCGGCGGCGCGTGCCGGTTGGGCCGCCAGCCCCGTGCCGATGCCGCTGATCGCCAGCACGCCCGCCGAGGCGGCCTTGAGGAAGCTGCGCCGCTTGAGCGGCTGCTCGTCATGTTGCAGGGACATGGGTATGTGATCTCCGGGTTGAAATTCGGCCGCGCGCGGCGGCGTCGGGTGCCATGGCCATGGCACCTGTTTACGCGCCCCCGCTCGGGGAGTCAAATGATTTGGTTCAGGAAAAAAGGCCGGTCGCCATCAGCTCCCAGGCGGTTGGCTCGTCGGCCGCGGGCGCCAGCAGCCAGTGCTCGTCATGGCTGGCGCTCAGGCCGGGCGCCAGTTCGCGCACCGCCCCCAGCGTCTCCAGCTCGACCCAGAAACCGGTGAAGACCTGCACATTGCAGCCGCCGTCGGGGTAGGGCCCTGCCGAATCAAAATCGAACCACTTGACGAAGGCGAGGTCGCCGGGGAGCAGATGCGCCAGCGCACCGCCGTCGCAGGCCAGCCCGACCTTGCCCCACTCCCCGCGCGGTTCGATGACGAAGCGGTCGTCGGCGGGCTGCCACTGCGGGCTGGCGGGGTTGGTCGAAAGCGGACCCCAGCGGCCCCAGTAGCGCACTTGGCGCATCCGCCAGCTCTCGGGGCCGACGCCCCACGGGATGATGATGCGGCCCTCTGGACGCACGCAGGTGATCGCCCAGGGGGCCGCGACGACCGGATAGCCGCCCTCATTGATCACCATGTGGCGCAGGCGGAATCCGGCGCAGCGGCTGGAGGGGGAGACTTCGATGCGACGGCGCAGCGCCGAGGGACCCGCCGGGCGCTCGAGCACCAGCCGGCCATCCTCGATCCTGGACTCGCAGGGATCGTTGTCGAGTTCGTAGGTGGCTTCGGATTCGGGGGTCACCCAGAGCCGATGGCCGCCCCAGAGCCGCCAGGGTCCGCGCCCGTAGTGGCCGGCGCGATCCTCGAAGAGCACGTTGGGCCCGTCGCCCAGACGCAGCGAAACGATGCGCGGCCCGAGCGAGGTGGCGGCGACCAGCTCCAGCTCGTCCCGCCGACAGCGCCAGCCCGGCCCCCAGTCGGGGTGTTCGATCGCGTCGATCAGCATCGGCAGGCCTCGCCTCAGTGAAAAGGGGGCATCCCGCTCGCGCTCAGGCGCCCGTGCAATGAAAGCCGGTATCGACATGCAGGGTCTCGCCGGTGATGCCGGCGCCGCCGGGCGAGCAGAGGAAGCAGGCCGTGGCGGCGATCTCCTCGGGCTCGACGTTGCGCTTCATCGGCGAGCGCTCGGCGGCCTGCGTCAGCATCTGGCCGAAATTGGAGATGCCGCGCGCGGCCAGGGTCTTGACCGCCCCGGCCGAGATGGCGTTGACCCGGATCTGGTCGGGACCCAGGTCGGCGGCCAGGTAGCGCACCGAGGCCTCAAGCCCCGCCTTGGCCACACCCATGACATTATAGTTGGGAATGACCTTCTCGGCCCCATAGAAGCTGAGGGTGACGATCGAGCCGCCGCCGGCAGCGCGCAGCAGCGGCACGGCCCGCCGCGTCGCCGCCACCAGCGAATAGACGCTGATATCCATGGCCAATTGGAACCCATCGCGCGAGGTGTTCATGTAGAGCCCGGCCAGCTCTTCCTTGTTGGCGAAGGCGACCGAATGGATGAGGAAATCCAGCCGCCCGCCGAAACTCTTGCCGACGCGATCGAAAAAACGGTCGATCTGCTCGTCGTCGCTCAGGTCACAGGGCAGGCAGAGGGAGCCGGGCAGCTGGCCCGCCAGCTCGCAGACGTTTTTCTCAAGCCGCTCATTCTGATAGTTGAGCGCCAGCCGCGCCCCGGCCTGGCTGAGTCCACGCGAGATCGCCCAGGCAATCGAGCGTTCGTTGGCGACGCCCAGCACAACCCCGCATCGGTCCTTCAGGTCCATGAAGCGCTCCTTCTTACAGCGGAATGGAAATTGCAGGCGGGCTCGCGACGGCCCCGCCGGCTACTCAAAAATCAACCGACACTATAAATGAGTCTGCCATCCATAGTGAAGCGAAAATCGTGCGGCCCCCGTGCCGCCGCCCGAAAATGCCCAAAAAACGCCTGATCGGGGTGCGTCCGATGCGCCCGATGCAGCGGAGATTCGCCGTGTGATTGGTCGAAGAGGCGGAAAATGAATTGCAGCGCCAATTTTCAGGGCCCGGCGCGGCACCTTGGCGGGCCGGAACAGGCCTTGTCGGCAGCAAAATCCATTCGCTTCAACCTTTTATGCGTGCGCCGGTCGGCCCGGCTGCGATATGCTGCTGGCTGCGCCGGTGCAGATTGCGCCGGGCTGGGGCGCATCCGCGCGAGGCGCCGGTTTATCAGGGCAGGGGGATGGGATTGATGGCTGCATCACCAACACGACAGGCCGCGACGCCACTGGCGCCGGCCGCGCCAGCCGGGACGGGGCTGATCCGGCTGCTGGCATACCCGCTGTTTCTGGGCTCGGGCGCCGCCGGCCTCATTTATGAGGTGGTCTGGACCCGGATGCTGCTCAACACCTTTGGGACAGGCGTCTACGCGGTCGCGGCGGTGCTGGCGGCGTTCATGGCGGGACTGGCACTGGGTGCGTGGCTGCTGGGCGGGATCGGCGACCGGATCGGCCGCCCGCTGCGCCTCTATGGCGGCCTCGAGATCGCCATTGGCATCTTCGGTATGGCCGCGCCCTTCCTGCTGGGGCGCGTGGACCTGGTGGATCGCTGGGCCTATGCCGCCTTCGGCCAGAATTTCGGCGCCCTGACGACGATGCGCTTCTCGGTCGCCTTCGCGCTGCTGCTGATCCCGACGACGATGATGGGCGCGACCCTGCCCGTGATGGCGCGCTTCATGGTGCGCCAGGGCCGCCACCTGGGGCTGCACGTCGGTGCGCTTTATGCGATCAATACCGCCGGGGCGGTGCTGGGGACCTTCACGGCGGGCTTCGTGCTGATCGGCGCGCTCGGGCTCTTTGCCACTGAATTTGTCGCGGTGGGGCTCAACCTGGGAGTCGGGCTGGCGGCGATGGCGCTCTCGCTCATCATCGAGCGCCGGCCGTTGGCGCCCGAGTCCGCCGAGCCCGCGCGGGCGCCGGTCGTCAGGCAACCGGATTCGGAGGAGCCGGCCGACGCCGGCGTCATCCGCTGGGTGATGTTCACCGCCTTCATGACCGGCGCGATGGCGCTCTCGGCCCAGGTGCTCTGGACGCGCACGCTGATCTACTCGGTCGATTATCTCAAGGCGACGACCTACGCCTTTACCGCGATGCTGACGGTCTTTCTGGCTGGGCTGGCGATCGGCAGCGCCTTGGTCGGGCTTTTCATCGACAGCCAGCGCCGGCCGCTGCAGCTTTACGGCAAGCTGCTGACGCTGCTGGGCGGCTCAATCATCCTGTCGGTCGCATTGCTGCACGGGGCGGGCATCCGGCTGGGCGAGCCGCTGGCGGCCGACGGGGCCACCCTCAACTGGACCCTTGCCGTCAGTAACGTCATGTTGCAAAGCCTGGCGGTGTTGGGCATCCCGACCCTGCTGATGGGGATGGCCTTCCCGGTGGCCGTGCGCGTGGTGGCGCGGGTGGGGCGCGTGAGCGGCGATGTGGGCCGGCTCTACGCCGTCAACACCGTCGGCGCCATCATCGGTTCGGTGCTGGCCGCGTTCGTCATCATCCCGAAGGTGGGACTGGTCAACGGACTGATTCTGGTCGGGCTGGTCGATGCGGTGCTGGGGCTGGCGACGCTGGCTCGCGCCGGCGGCTCTCGGCTGCACCTGGGGGTGCTGGGCGGGCTGACGGCGCTGGTGCTGGCGCTGGCGGTGACTCATCCGGTCCGGCGCGATGGCCTGCAGGCCCTCAACAGCCTTCTGGACCGGATCGTGTTCTATGAGGAAGGCCCGCTGGCGACCGTCTCGGTGATCGAGAACAACATCGGCGAGCGCACGATTTATGTTGATGACGTCGGCGTGGCAGGTACCGACCCGGTGCTCCAGACCGACCAGAAGTCGCTCGCCCACGTCCCGATGATGCTGCTGGAGAACCCGCGTTCGGCGCTGACGGTGGGCTTTGGCAGCGGCGGGGCCTCCTTCTCGCTGATGCTGCACGACACCCTGGAGCAGGTCCATTGCGTCGAGATCTGCCCGACGGTGCTGCGGGCGGCGCCCCACCTGCGCGCGGCCAACCACCTGTTCTTCGCCCGTGAGCTGCCGGTCAGCCAGGCCCAGCCGGGGATGACGCTGGCCCGGGCGGCGGCCGGTTTCAACGGGACCGAGTTCGCGCCGGGGACCGTGCTGACGGCCGATCAGATCGGGCAGATCGTCGCCGGCGGCGCCGAGCCGATGCTGGCGGTGGGGACGCCGCTCGAGTTCTCGCGCCAGAGCGAGAAGTATGAGCTGATCCTGGACGATGCCCGTTCCTACCTGCGCTACACCGATCAGCGCTATGACTTCATCGCCACCGATTGCACCGACCTGCGCTACAAATCCAACGCCAACCTCTATGACGTGGAGTATTTCGAGGCCTGCCGGGCGCGGCTGACCGAGGATGGCATCGTCGTGGTCTGGATGCCGCTGGCCGGGCTCGATACCGAGATTTTCCGCACCGCGCTGCGCACCTTCCGCCACGTCTTCCCCGAGATGGGGATCTTCTTCATGTCCAACGAGCCGACCCACTACATCCTGATGATCGGCTGGCAGGGCGAGCCCAAGCTGGACTACCGGCTCTTCGAGCGCCGCCTGGCCGAGGCCGACGTCCGGATGGACCTGGCCGAGCTGCACCTGGATGACTCGGTCAAATTGATGTCGTGCTTCATCACCGGGGGCGAGGCGCTGGCGGACTTCGTCGCCGGCGACGAGCTGAATACCGAGAACAATCCTGTGATCGAGTTCCGCTCGCCGCGCTATGGCTATGGGTCGCGGCCGTTGATCGACAACCTCGCCGCGCTGATGGAACGGCGGGTCTCGCCGCGCGAGTGGCTGGTGGCCGGCTCGATGCCCGAGAATGAAATGGAGCGCCTGGCCCGCTATGAGCAGGCGCTGCCCCTGATCCTGAGCGGCCACGCCGCCGTGCGCAATCTCGACGTCGAGCGGGCGACGCTGGATTACATGGCGGCGCGGCAACTGGCCCCCGAGGATATCAGCCTGGCCGTGCACCTGAACTTCCCGATCCTGCAGAAGCGCATCGAGATCGAGCCGACCAACTCCCTGATGCACATCTGGCTGGGGCGGGCGCTGATGCTGCAGGACAAGCTGGGCGGGGCTCGACTGCTGCTCGAGCGCGCCGAGGCGCTGCTTCAGGAGAATCTGTCTGGTCCGCCCAAGCCGGGGCAGCCCGAATATCAGCGGGCGCTGGATGCGGAGCGGCTGCCGGCGGTGCGGGCCTGGCTGGCCGAGATCGAGCGGCGCGGGCCTCCCCCCGAGCCCCCGCGGCCGTGAAAACGCCCCAAGCCTGTCGCCAGATCTCGGGTGGAATGTGCGAAAACTCGATTGTCATTGCCGCATAGGCGCGGAGGGCGCAGGCAAGCGGAAGCGGATCGGAGATGGCTGCGTGGATGGATTACGGCGCCCATTCGGGTAAAACCCAGCCCCGACAGGGGGCGGCCGATCCGGCATCGCGAGTTGTGGTCCATGTTTCGCAAGCTTGACGCGATAATTCTGTTCATGGGGTCCGTTTTTTGCTCAATAATGGATCGCGGAGTTCTGCCCCGCGGCCAGTTTCCGGTTTTGAAGGTGCCATCATGTCAAGCCTGCATCGGTCCGCTTCTCTCGGGGGAGCTTGTGCGCTGGCCGCGCTGGTGATCCTATCGGCGGCTCCCGCCCCGGCCCAGGAGGCACCGGCGGCTCCGCCCGCCGTCGAGGTCCGGCCGCGCGACTCCAACCTGCCGATCGACCAGGACCCCAACGACCCGTTGGCTTCGCGCGCCGAGCGGATCGAGCGCAACCGCCAGTTGATGCTCCGTATGGCCGAGGAGCGGCGCAGGAATGAGGCGGCCGCCGCCGAACAGGAACGGGCCCGGCTGGCGGCGCCGCCCGAACCCACGCCGCTGCCTGCCGCCACGCCGGCCGTCACGGCCACCCCCAGCCCCGAGCAGCAACGCAACGTGACGATGTTCATGTCGCCGGCGGCCCAGGCGCTGCGCGTGGGTGAACGGTTCGCCACCCAGTGGCGGATGATCAACCCAGGCCACCTTCCCGTGGACCGTGTGGACCTGGCGATGGATTTTCCCGCCGAAGCCCTCCGGCCGGTGGCCGTCCACCACGGCGCGCTGAGCGACCTGCTGGCCGAACAGCCCGAGGTGCTGCACGATGAGGCCGCCGGCCAGCTCATCTATCGCGCACGCCTGATCGAGCCGGTCAGCGTCGCGCAACTGGAACTGCTGACGGTGGAATGGGAGGCCCTGCGCGCCGCCCATGCCGCGCGTATCGAGCCCCGCGTTGCCGAGACCGCCAGCGCCGCCTGGCTGGGGAATCGCCGCCAGACCGAAACCATGAGCGGCATGCCCGATGCCATCGTCGGTGCCGAAGTTCAGATCAACGAGCGCCCGTCGGGCGTGCCCGAAGGCTATCGCATGGTCAGCCCGCACCTGGCCGACCTGCAGCCGCTGCTGGCGGGGCTGCCCGACCAGTCGCGCCTGCGCCCGCCGACCTTGTGGATCGATCAGCCGGCCGGGGAGCGGCTCGAAGCCGGCCAGTGGCTGATGGTCGACGTCGGCCTGGACAACCCCGACAAAATGGTCTTCGACGAGCTGCGCCTGGCGCTACGCTTCGATCCGGCGCTGGTCGAGGTCGTTGACCATGAACGGAACAACGCCATCTCGCGCGGTGTCAACGTCAACGACGGGATGTATCGCCGCCAGTGGGGTTGGACGCGCTTCTTCGCCAACGAGGTCAACAACACTTACGGCACGATCTTCTATCACGTCGGCCAGGCCGAGCTGGGCGAGCAGCCCTCGGGCCCGGTCGTCCGGGTCCTGCTGCGCGTGCGCCGCCCGACCACAGCCCCGGTCCTTCACTGGCTGTGGATCACCGGCCAGGCTGGCGCCCCGACCACGGGAGTTTATCTCATGGGACACAACGTTCACCTGCGCGACAGCGGCGATCCGGCGCTGAGTCGTTTCAGCCCGGCGGTCAACCCGCGCCGCATCGCCTTGGGCGCCCGTAGCGCCGAAAAGGCCGACCCGGCCATTTATCGCAACGGCGGCGCCGCCGCGGCGGGAGGAGCCGGCGAATGAGTCGCGCCCCCCATCGCTTCTATTTTGCCGGACACCTCAAGGGGGAGGGGCCGGTGGTCGAGCTCTCGGAGGATGAGTCACGCCACCTGCTGCGCGTCCTGCGGCTGCGCGCCGGCACGACCGTCGATCTCTTCGACGCCTCGGGTCAGGGCTGGAGCGGGCAGGTCGAGGCCGGCGCCGGCTCGCGCGCCCGCGTGCGGCTGCTGGGCCCGATCGAGCGCGACCTGACGCTCGGCCCGCCGCTGGGCATCGCCATCGCACTGGTCAAGCGCCGTGCGATGGACCTGGTCATCGAGAAGCTCTCGGAGCTGGGCGTGGATACCGTCCAGCCGCTCATGGCCGACCGCACCGTCACCCGGCTGGACGAGAACGATCCGCCCGAACGCTGGGGTCGCCTCGCCATCGCCGCCGCCAAGCAGTGTGGTCGCAATCAGCCGCTGGCGATCCTGCCTCCCGCGCCGGTGCTGGATTGGCTTCAGCGCGACCGGCCGCCGGCGCATACGATCTTCGCCGATCCCTCGCCGGCGGCGCGCCCCATCGGCCAGTGGCTGGCCGAGCGCTCGGGGGCCCGCCTGCCGATGTGGGTCGCCATCGGCCCCGAGGGCGGCTGGACCCCGCGAGAATGTGCCGCCTTCGAGCAGGCGGGTTTTCTGCCCGTGCGGCTGATGAATATGATCCTGCGCACTGAGACCGCGGCGATGGCGGCCGCCACCGCCTGTCGGCTGTTGTCCGATGTCGCCCATCCGAGCGCCGGCGAGCTGCTTTAGCCGCCGGGGCAACCATGCTTTTGCCTGCCGCAATTCCTTGGACAAGCTTTCATGAATCTGCAACTACTTGACTTACATTTGTAGGAAAATGGCTGATTCGGCCTGCCTGCCTGCCCCTATTGACTTGGCCCACTGTCTTTGCTAGCGTACGAGAAAGGCGGCAAGGGACCGCCATTGATCCTTCCGGCGGGCATTCCGGAGCGATCAACACTTTCATCATTCTTTGCTATCAGGCGCGGCACACGGGGATGGAATCGTGACTAGGCATCCCGCCGCCGGAGGTAAGTCACCGAATGATACAGGTCACAGCCGCCGCTGCTCAGCAGATGCGGCAACTGCTCGGCTCCCAGAAGAACAATGGCTGGGGGCTCCGGATCGAGGTCAGGGGCGGGGGGTGTTCGGGGTTTTCCTACTCGATGTCTTTGACCGACCGCCCGGGCGACCACGACCGGGTCTTTGAAGTGGACGGGGTTCGCATCATCTGTGACCCCAAGAGTTACATCTACTTGAATGGTTTGGAGCTCGATTACTGCAACGAAATGATGGGTGGGGGCTTCAAGTTCAACAAGCCCGAACCGGTCCGCGCCTGTTCGTGCGGCACCCTCTTCGGCATCTGACCGCAGCTCCGTATGATGATTGAACGGCCGCTCCGCTCCCGGAGCGGCCGATCGTTTTTGTTGGCGCCCGCCCAAGGGCGGCCCGTAAAATGATCTGGCGGCGTCGGCCGCATGATCCGCTATGCACACCCCAGGATGGCCGCACCGATGATCGACCCCGCCCGCCCCAGCGCCGATGGCATTGTCCGCCACGGCTTCGGCCTCAAGAGCGAGGTCCAGGGCGAGCTGACCGCCGCCTATCACAGCGAGCTGGTCAGCCGCATCCGCGAGGCCGGCCACCGCTGGCAGATCGGCGCCATCGAGCTGCGCCTGGCCAAGGAATTCGGCTTCTGCTACGGGGTCGACAAGGCGATCGACTTCGCCTATGAGACCCGCCGCCGTTTCCCCGACCGTCGCATCTTCCTGACCACTGAGATCATCCACAACCCGCGCGTCAACCAGCGCATGCTCGAGATGGACATCCGCTTCCTCGCCGGCCGCTATGCCGACGGCGCCTCGTTCGATGACCTGACCGCCGACGATATCGTCCTGCTGCCCGCCTTCGGCTTCGAGGTGGCCCAGCTCGAGCGCCTGCGCGCGATCGGCTGCCTGCTCGTCGACGGCACCTGCGGCTCCGTGGTGCACGTCTGGAAGCGCGTCGAGCGCTACGCCCGCGAGGGCTTCACCTCATTGATCCACGGCAAGTGGCGCCACGAGGAGACCATCGCCACCGTCTCGCATGTCACCGCCCAGGGCGGCCATTATCTGGTGGTCTTTGACCGCGAGGAGGCCGAGCGGGTCTGTGAATTCATCCGCAGCGGGCGCGGGGCGGCCGGGCTGGCCGCCGATTTTCGCCCGGCGCTCTCCGAGGGCTTCGACTTCGAGCGCCACCTGAAGCGCATCGGCGTCGCCAATCAGACGACGATGCTCTCCTCGGAGTCGCTCGAGATCGCGCGCATGATCGGCGCCGCGCTTCAGGAGCGTTGGGGCGCGGACCAGCTCAAGGAGCGCTTCCGCTCCTTCGACACGATCTGCAATGCCACCCAGGAACGCCAGGACGCGGTCATCGAGCTGATGGCCGACCCCCCCGACCTGATGCTGATCGTCGGCGGCTTCAACAGCTCCAACACCACCCACCTGCGCGAGATCGCCGAACGCCACTGCCCGACCTACCACATCGAGGAAGTGGATGGCCTGATCTCGCCGACTCAGATTCGCCACAAGCCGGCCGCCGGCGAACCGCTCCTGAGCGAGGACTGGCTGCCGACGCGCCGCCCGCTGGTCATCGGTCTGAGCGCCGGCGCCTCCACCCCCAACCGCGTCGTCGGCGAGGTCATCGAGCGGCTCGAGGCCTTCGAGTCCCGCTTGGGCTAGCTTACGGCGCCCTTGAACCAGTCGCTCAGGATGCGGACGATCCGCCCGGCGGCCTGGCCGTCCCACAGCGGCGGCACCTGCGCCTGGCCCGTGGCGGCCAGTGCGTCGCGGCAGCCGGCCAGGATCGCCTCGGTCGCCGTGCCCACCAGCCGGTTGCTCCCCAGCTCGGCCGTCACCGGGCGCTCGGTATTCTCGCGCAGCGTCAGGCAGGGCACCCCCAGGATCGTCGTCTCCTCCTGGATGCCGCCCGAGTCCGTCAGCACGATCCTCGCCTCCGCCATCAGCTTGAGGAAATCAAGGTAACCGACCGGGTCGATCAGCCGCATCCCCGGGATCGCCTCCAGCCGCTGCCAGTTGGGCGTCCCGCCCATGTTGTTGCGCGTGCGCGGGTGGACCGGGAAGATGATCGGCAGGTCGCGGCCGATCACCTCCAGCGCCGCCACGATCCGGCCAAAGACCTCGGCATCGTCGACGTTGGACGGCCGGTGCAGCGTCAGCACCCCGTAGCCGCCCGCCGTCAGGCCCAGCTCCTCGAGCACCAGCGAGCGGTCGGCCTTGGCCCGGTTGGCCAGCAGGGTGTCGATCATCACGTTGCCGACCAGGTGCACCCGCGCGGGGTCGACCCCCTCGCGCATCAGGTTGTCCACGCCGCTCTGCTCGGTGCAGAACAGGATGTCGCTGATCGAGTCGGTCAGCAGGCGGTTGATCTCCTCGGGCATCGTGCGGTCGAAGCTGCGCAGCCCCGCCTCGACGTGGATCAGGCGGATGCCCAGCTTGACCGCCACCAGCCCGCAGGCGATGGTGGAGTTGACGTCGCCCACCACCAGCACCGCGTCGGGGCGCTCGCTCAGGCAGACCGGCTCGAAGGCCTTCATGATCTCGGCGGTGTTGACCGCGTGCGAGCCGCCGCCGACCCCCAGGTTGATGTCGGGGCGCGGGATGCCCAGCTCGCGAAAAAACAGGTCGCTCATCTTCTCGTCATAGTGCTGGCCGGTGTGGACCAGCAGCGGGGTCAGCTCGCCGGCCTCGCGATAGGCCGCCATGATCGGGGCGATCTTCATGAAATTGGGCCGCGCGCCCACGACGTTGATAATCTTCATCGTGATCAGTTTTCCTTTGTCGGCTTCAGGCTCATTCGCCGCCGGCGCGTGGGGCGGCACGGCGCGGGATTCCCCTGCTGAGTGTGAAAGGCGCTCCAATTTTCACCATGCCGGGTCGCGAAATCAAGGCGGAATCGCCCGGGCCGCCGGCGGGGGGATAACATCTTGCACTCGCTACCAAAGATCGCGGCAGGGAGGGTAGGTCGGCTCTTCGAGCCGACATTAGAGCTGTTGCCGAAAGGAAGTGCCGAATCGCGGTCGAGCGAGAGCAAGGATCAAGGGTTCCGCAAGCGCTGGCATAGCAGCGCTATTCCGAGTATTGAAGAAGCCTTCAGCCGCCGCTCACAGCCGGCTGCAAACGGTGAAGACTTTAGGGAACTGCTCTAAAGCCATGTCGGGTCAAAGACCCGACCTACCTCTTGGTGTCCGTAACGGAATTAGGATGCGCCCGCGGGCAGGTCGATTTTTTCCGCGCCCGCCCGGGCTCGGGGGTCCCGCAGGCCGGGGCCTGCCCATGGGAAGTTTTGTCTTCATCAACCGCCAAAGTTGTAGTTGGCTGCACATCGACGCCGATATTTTGCAGTCGGGTTCACACATTGACAACCGGAGTGGGCGATCGCTGCCTGCCGCGCCGGTTAGGAAAGGAAATCAAAAACGCTAATTTCAATGACTCCAAACGGCTAAGTAATTTTCTGAAAGCGACATCAGGGGAGGCATGTATGTTGCGTAGGGGTTTCTGCGTGTGTCGGACCAATTTGGTGTTTAATCTGCCCTGAAGGAAGAATCGCTCAAGCCATGCCGCAATATCTGCAAAGCCCGACGGTTTGGTTGCTTTTTGTTCTCAGCTTCGGCGCCACCTTCCTCCTGACGCCGCTGGTGATCAGGCTGGCGCGCCGGATCGGCGCCGTCGACGTCGGCGGCCACCGCAAGGTCTATCAGGGCAATCCGATGCCGCTGCTGGGCGGGCTCGCCGTGGGGCTGCCCTTCCTCTTGATCTGCCTCTTCGGCGCCCTGGAGCTGACCGGCATGTTCGAGCTGGTCGGCCACAAAAGCCAGGGCTTCATCGCGATGGGTCTGGCCGGCGGCATCATCCTCGGGCTGGGCGTCTTCGACGACCTCTACGGCCTGCAGGCCTCAAGCAAGTTTCTCGGCCAGATCCTCGCCGCGATGGTGATCTGCTTCTCCGGCCACGCCATCCGCGCCATCGAAATCCCGGGCATCGGCCTGTTTCAGCTCGACCACTCGGTCGGGATCGCCGTGACGGTCCTCTGGATCGTCGGCGTGACCAACGCCTTCAACCTGATCGATGGCATCGATGGGCTGGCCGCGGGGCTGGGCCTGATCGCCGCGCTGGGGCTGGCGGCCGTGGGGATTCTGACCGGCGGGACCGTGGCGGTGCTGCTGTCGGTGGCCTTGGCGGGCAGCCTGCTCGCCTTCCTGTTCTTCAACTTCAACCCGGCCCGCATCTTCCTCGGTGATACAGGCAGCATGTTTATCGGCTTCATGCTGGCCAACATCTCGCTGCTCAGTTCGCTCAAGGCTTCCGGCTCGATCATCTTCCTGGTGCCGGTGGTGCTCATCCTCAGCCTGCCGCTGCTCGATACCTCGACCTCGATGATCCGGCGCTACCTGCGCGGCCGGCCGATCTTCAGCGGCGACCAGAACCACATCCACCACCGCCTGCTGCGCAAGGGCTACTCTCACCGGCAGGTCGCGCTGACCCTCTACGGCGTCGCCGCGCTGATGGGCACCATGGCGATCGTGATCAGTCTGGCGCAGGGGAGCGTCTGGCGGATCGCCGGGCTGGCCGGCTACGTCGCCTGCGCCATGGGGCTCATCTGGCTCTCGGACTACATGCGGCCGACCCAGGCGATCCAGCTGGCGATGTCGCGCCGGCGCAACCAAATGTTCACCGCCTTCGCCAAGTATGCCGCCATCCGGCTGTCCAGCCAGTTGGTCGACTCCGACGTCTCGCCGCGCGAGATCCTCTGGCTCATGTGTCGCGAGCTGAACCTGCGCTGGCTCGAAATCCGCTACACCGACGGCCAGCTGATCGCGCGCGCCCACAACGATGAGCTGGTCGAGCAGGAATCCCAGCCCGACGAGCAATACAGCATGAGCGTGCACGTTCGCGGCCAGCAGAAGCTGATCCTCTGCTTCCGCCCGCTGCGCCCCCTGGACGAATATGCCCGCCACGACGTCCAGGCCTGCCTGGGCAACATCTTCGAGCAGACCCGGCTCTCCCTGCCGAGCCTGATCAGCAACCTGCAGTTGACCCGCCAGGAAAACGAGGCCTGACCCCTTTCCCAGTCCTCGCCACCCCGGCGGATGCGGGCGTTCGGGATGACCCCCCGGACGCCCACATTTTTTTGTGATCCGCAAAAAATCGGTTTCCGTTTCGCCGCCGACGGTATAAAAGGGTGATAGGAAGTGAGCCCGATCCAAGGACGGCGATCATGCTGATGATTACGGCCGCGTTCCTTTTCCTCCGCTGGTCCCGCCGGCATGGAAGCCCCGCGCGCCGCCGTGCGTGCGATTCGGCGATCGCCTACCTCCAGCAGCAGTTGCCGGCGCTCGATTCCCCCCGGCGGCGTGAGATCTTCCAGTGGGTCGCGCGCGCCGAGCTGGGCGTCCAGCTGCTCGAAGTCTGCGACCAGCAGGGCCGCCCGCTCGTGGCGTTCGCGCCCGAGGCCGGCGGTGCCCCCGACTGGTCCGACGTGCTTTACCTGCGCACGCGCGATGGCCGCTCGCTCGGGGTTCGCTTCCTCCCCTGCGCCCCCCAGCCCAGCCACCTTCACACGCTCCACCGGATTTTCTCGCAGATGTGATGCCCCCGACCGCCGCAGGCCGGGCGCGACCCCCTCAGGGCTGCGCGGCCAGCGGCCTCGCATAAATCCCCAGGTGGTTCCCCACCGGCGACTGGCGGCCGAGCAGGCCGGCGTTGATCGGGCTGTTGACCGCCCGCGCGCGCCCGCCCTGGCCGGCCATGACCATCGTCGAGCTGTCGCCCCCGTCCAGGTTGATGAAGCTGTCGCCGCCCAGCTCCAGCAGCATCTCGGCCACCTCGGCCATCGTCGCCCCCACGCTATAATTGGGCTGATAGCCGTCCACCACGATCAGGATCAGCACGTTGCGGTCACGGTCGAGCGCGGCGGCCGTGCGCGGCAGCCGCGGCTCGCCCGCCCGCTCGAGCGCGCGCAGGGGATCCAGTTCCCAGCCGCTGACGGCCTGATAATCGGTCAGCTCCCGGCCGATGCGGACCTGGTTGTCGGCGTCGATCGCGATCGTGATCGGGGCGCCCTCGGACCGGACGGGGGAGGAATAGGTCTCGCCGCGTGAGGCGGCATAGCCCTGGACGTCGACCGGGTCGCCCGAGCGCGGATACGGCCGCAGCGGACTGCTGTTGTCGGTCGGGGAAAAGGGCGCGGCATTGATCGCCAGCTGCAGACCGTGGCGCTCGAGGAACTCCGCCGCCGTCCGCGCCGTCGTCTCGTAACCGGGCTGGGGCTCGGGCGGGGTGACGAGGAAGCCGATGCCGGGTGCGTCCAGCTCAATCTCGATCACGTGCGCCACCTGGGGTGGGTGCGGCCGAACCCGCCGCGTGTAGCAGACCCCCTCAAAGATGTGCCCGCTCACCGGCGGCGGCTGGGGGCGCTGATAAAGCACGATGAAGTAGCCCGCCCCCGCAAAGGTGGCCAGCGCCGGCAGCGCCAATAGCGGGGCCAGCGCGAGCAGGACGCCCCGCACCCAGCGCCGCCGCGCGCGCCAGGCCGCCAGCACCACCAGCAGCACCGGCACCAGCAGCAACGACCCCAGCCCCGCCAGCCGCCCGATCACGTGCACCTCGCGCTCGAGGAATTCGCTCGAATCCTTGATCCCGGCAAGCCAGGGCAGCAGGGCGAGTAAATGATCCATTCCCGGTGCAGCCTTTCGCCAATGATCTAACCACATCCCCCCGCCCCCCCGCGAGAATCAAGCGTGGGCCGAAAGGTGGCCAGGGCGAATCGCTCCGGAGCAATCGGCACTCCTTTGCCAGAGCTCCTTCGCTTGGCCCCTTCGAGGCCTGGAGTATGTGTTGAGCGACATCTGCCGACCCGTTGATCCTCCGGATGTCCTTGTCCAAGCCATGGAACAGATCGATACCTTGCCGTTTTTGCCGGCCACATAAGCCCCGGCAGGGGCGAAACATCACTAGCCCCGGGCGTGAGCCCGGGGTTAGGTGCCTGTGATTTCCAGAAGCCCCGGCAGGGGCGACACTTTGTTCGAGAGCAGCCAGGCGCTTTGCGAGATTTTCTTATGCCGCTGTGCTCAAGGCCACCGCATCAGCACCGCTGGAAACCAAAGCCGCGGCAGCGGCGAAATATGGTAGCCCCGTGCGTGAGCGCGGGGTTGGCGTGCCCCCTCCCCCCCTAAGCCGCGGTAGCGGCGACACAGTCTTGCTGCGCAAATTTGGGTCCGGCAGCCGTGACGTGTATGGCCACCGCCTCGCTCAACACATACGGCCCTTGATGTCTGGGCATTGGACCGGGGGGCCTTCGGAGCAAGGTGGTCAGCCCAATTTGGGTGATCTTGGCACCTTGGCGCTTTGGCGTGAACCATGATCCTTTCGTGGTTTCGTGCCCTGGACCAAACTTGCAATTGACCCCTCAGTATAAAAATGTATGCTGATGGCATGACGGTTCCAGGATGGAACGTAAACCCAGCGGCACCTGATTTAACAAGTTTTTGATTGTTCCCGGACATTACGGTCCAGAACTTGCGGCTCAAGGTTTCGCCCGGCAGGGCTTTGCCTCGGCAAAGCGAATGATTGCAATCATGTAGTGTGGAGCGGGGGTTGGACGGGGCCGCGGGGGATTGAACTGGCCTGCACACTCAGCGCTTCATTTATGCAAACATTGTTCACTTTTGGCGGGCGCAAGCCGCAGGCGGTTCCTCCCGCGGGTGGGAAAACAGCAAACTTGAGGTCACGGCACCGTTGAGCATTCAGGAAACACAGTCCCCGCCCGCGCCCCACCAGCTCCGGTTTCAATACCGGGCCTACGGATTGGGGATCGAGTCCAACTTCGAGCTGGCCGAGCTCGACAGCCGGCCGGGGCCGGTCGAGGTGACGATCCGGCAGCGGCTGACCACCCCGCCCCACGACCCGGCCGGGCAGCAGGGCTTCCTGCGCTTCGACCGCGAGGAGATCACCTACGTCTGCCAGCCGGTCGGGGTCTTCCGCCTCAGCGCGGGGCGGATGATCGAGTTCTGGCTGACCCCCGGCGTGGAACAGGATTTCGTGCGCTACTTCCTGATCGGTAACCTGATGGCGATGCTGCTCCACCAGCGTGGCCGATTGGTGCTGCACGCCAGCTGCGTCGGCGTGGGCGAGCAGGGCGCCATCGCGTTTGTCGGCCAGTCCGGGGCGGGCAAGTCCACGATCGCGGCGGCCTTCGACGCCGCTGGTCACCCGATCATCTCCGATGACATCGCGGCGGTCGACCTCGAGCGCGGGCTGGAGGTGCCCACCGGCTACTCCTTCTTCAAGATCGCGCCGGCGGCGGCCGACGCATTGGGCTTCGACGCGGCTCAGTTGACCTATCTGCACACTCACGAGCCGCACAAGAAGGGGCTGGTGATCCGCAACCAAGCCGAGGCCGACCGCCCGCGCCGCCTGCTGGGGATTTTTCTGCTGGCCATTGGCGAGGCCGACGAGCTGGCGCCGGTGCCCGCCCGCGAGGCGCTGCTCGCGCTGCTCCAGCACACCTTCCCGACCCGGCTCAACCAGCGCGATGATGGGCAGCAGCTCCGGCAGTTGGCGGCGCTGGTGGGCCGTGTGTCGATCTATCAGTTCCAGCGCCCGCCGGGGCTCGACAAGCTGGATCTGCAGGTGGAGCGCATCCTCTCGATTGTTCGGCCGGAGCAACGGCATCAGTAATGCCATTGAATGAAAGGCTGCCACTACCTATGACGGGGGCTGGCGAACACGCAAGGGATCAGGCATGGGGCAGTTTACGATAAATTTCTCCGTCAGGGGCGACCGAGCGCGGGCTTCGGGGCATCGTGCCCCCGCCCATGCCGTCCCGCCCGCCCTTGGCTGGACGGACGACTGCTGCGTCATCCACTGGCAGCCGTCTGAATGGGAGCGGCATGATCGATTGGCGCATGGTTTCCACAAGACCAGGGGATATGTGGTTGCTGCCGACGTGCGACTGGACCAGCGGCAGGAGCTTGTTGATCTGCTGGGTGAAGGGCGCAGGGGTGACGAGATCAGTGATGGCGAGCTGATCGGGATGGCTTGGGAGAAGTGGGCCTCAGATTTTCCGACGCGGCTGACGGGCGACTTTTCGATCGTGATTTATGATCGCATCCGCCGCGCCATCATCTGCGCGCGTGATCACATGGCTATCCGTCCACTGTATTACAGCCTGGATTCTGACCGGCTGCTGGTCGGCTCGAGCATGGACTGCATTCTCTCTGGGATGGCGGAGACGCCCGAGCTGAGCGAGCACTATCTGGCTGATTACTCCAGGCTTGATTTCTCTAATCGGACGCGGACGATCTACAAGACAATTCAACGGTTGCCGGGCGGTTACATGCTTCAATTTGATGGAGAACGCATTGAGCGGCGTGACTACTGGCAGCCCGACTTGAGCGAGTTGGGTTTGAAGTCGGATGGGGACTATGTCGAGCTGATGCGCGAGAGCTTCGCGATGGCGGTTCGTGACCGACTCAGGGGCAATTCCCGTGTCGGCGGCGAAATGAGTGGCGGCCTGGACAGCTCGTCCGTCGCCTGCATGGCTCATCGCCAATTGGTTGGCGAGGGCCGGGAAAGTTTTTGGGCCTATGGTGCGGTTTTTCCCCAGCGCAGCCTGACGCACCGGCGAATTGACGAGCGGGAATACCAGCAGGCCATCGCCGACCATACCGGGATGATTTACCGGCCGCTGGACATGGATGGACTCGAACCGATGGTCGAGTGTCTGTGGAACGGGAGTACCCCAATTGTCGCCATCAATACATATATTGATATTCACATTGCACAACAGGCTCGAATGGATGGGGTTGATTGCCTGCTGACCGGTTACGATGGGGACTCGGTGCTATCACATGGTTATGAATTGCTCAATCACCTGCTGCTGCGCGGTCGATGGGTGAGGCTGCTCGAGGAGGCGCGGCAGTTATCGCGCCACAAGGGTCGTGGCCGCAAGGTTTGGCTTTATCAATTTGCTTTGCGCCCCAGCCTGCCAGAGGTGATTGCGAACCGGCTGGACTGCTGGTTGATGGGGCGGCAACCGAAGGCTCCGCACTATGGCAACCCATTGTTGCAGTCGCTGGAAGATGAGCTAGATAATGACTCCGCACCGAGGCAGCTTAAGGGCGCGCAGGGACATTTCTACGGGCTGCGGGGGGGGCTGCTGGGCTTGGCGGTGGAATCCCTGCGCCAGCTCGGCGATCAGTTCGGGGTGCAGTATCTATTCCCTTTCTTTGACCGGCGCCTGATTGAGCTTAGTCTGCGGATACCGCTGCGGCTGCGATTAAACAGGGGCTTGGACCGCCACCTGTTCCGTCAGGCGATGCAAGGCATTGTTCCCGACGTGGTGCGCCTGCGACCTGGCAAGGCGGATTTGAGCTCGAACTTTTTATTTCATCTTAACCTGCATAAAGATGCCTTTTTGTCCTCGGTTTCCGGTGTTGACAACTTCATGAAATCGATATTTGACACCCACCGTCTGGCAGAGGACACGCGCAGGGCGGCAGGAACGAGTGAAAAAACATATATCGCGCTCCACATGGCGGCCCTGCTGGGCAAATGGTTCGAAAAGCAAAAATTTGGACGAACGGGGAATGGCGTCCTACTCCAGACAGAAAGGAGGTGATTACATGAAAAAATGGACTAAGCCGACGTTGCAGAAGCATGGCAAAATGGAAGATCTGACGTTACGGACAAGCAATAACAAGGACTTTGGATCAGATGACGGCCTGACCTTTCAGGGGCAGCCTGTTGACTACACGAGCTGATTCAAAGTCCTGAAGTAGGCAAAAACAGGAGAAACCCCCGTTCGTCCAAATGTTTTTGCCGGTTGCAGGACGACTTCAATTTTTTGCGGGGTGGTCACGAGAAGGAAGATGGGCAACACCTCTGCTGGAAGTGGCAGGGTTTCGCGATCAAAAAATGATCGCCGAGCATCAACCATTCGTTCATGCTTTGGTGGTCATTGAATCCGGCCGCACGATGCAACCCATCAGTGGCGTGCCGGGGAGATTAACAAGGGGGGCTGGTTTTGAAGTCTCCCGTGGGCTGGAATGTTCTGGGCACCGACCGGAGGAGGTCGTCAGGCTCACCCCCGGCAGTTCGCCGCCCCCTTCGGGGCGCCCTGTTATGTCGTGTCTCATCAGGCGCCAAAAGGTTTGGAGTGAATGGCAGAGCAGTGCCCGGCAGTCGCGGTTGAAGGGGTGACCAAGGTCTTCCGGCCGCCGTTTCAGCGGCTGCGGCGGCTGCTGCGGCGGCGGGCGCGGCCGGTGAAGGCGCTCGACGGCGTCGATCTCGCCATCCCGCGCGGTGAGATCTTTGGCCTCGTCGGGCGCAACGGCCAGGGCAAGACCACCCTCATTAAAAGCATCGCCAGCCTGATCGAGCCCACCGCCGGCGCCATCCGCGTCTTTGGCCACGACACCCGGCGCGACAGCTACGAGGTCAAGCGCCGGGTGGGGCTGGTCAGCGCCGACGAGCGCAGCTTCTATGGCCGCCTGACCGGCTGGCAGAACCTGATGTTCTTCGCCCGGCTCAATGCGATGGCCCCCGCCAAAACCGCCCGCCAGGTGGCCGAGCTCGCCGACTGGCTCGAGTTCACCCCTAACCTGCACCGCAAGTTCCACGAATACTCGACCGGCAACAAGCAGCGCCTCGCGATCCTGCGCGCGCTGATGACCAACGCCGAGCTGATCCTGCTCGACGAGCCGACGCGCAGCCTCGACCCGATCTCGGCCGACGAGCTGCGCCGGCTGATCCGCGACAAGCTCAACGCCGAGCAGGGCAAGACGATCCTCATCACGACCCACAACCTGCAGGAGGTCGAGGACCTCTGCGGCCGGGTCGGCATCATCAGCCAGGGCCGCATCCGCCGCTGCGCGCTGATGGCCGACCTGAAGCGCAGCCACGGCGCACGCGAGCGGGTCCGCCTCCGGGTGCGCGGCCTGGCCGAGCCCGCCTCCCTCGCGCTCCGGGTGCCCGAGGCCGAGGGGCTTGTCTGGCAACCGCTCGAGGAGGGCCGGCTCGAAATCGGCTTCACCCGCCAGGGCGGCGACGATGTCCTGCACCGGATGCTGACAGCGCTGGTGGCGCTGGGCGGCGAGATCGAGAGCTGCGAGAGCCGCCGCGACGGCCTGCGCGAGATCATGGACCTGGTCGAGGCGGGGGAGGCGGCGTCATGATGCGCGTAATCCGGGTGATGCAGGCCTTCCTTTATCGCGACGCGCTGATGGCGACCAGCTATCGGCTGGCCTTCGTCATGCAGGTGGCCTCGCTGGGGCTGTCGGTGGTCTCGCTCTATTTCATGTCGCGGCTGGTCGGCGCGCGCCCCGAGATCGACCAGTATGGCGGCTATCTGCCCTTCGCCGTCGTGGGGATGGCGATGGCCGGCTTCCTCACGACCGGCTTCAGCAGCCTGTCCGGGGCCATCCGTTCCGAACAGATGATGGGCACCCTGGAGTCGGTGCTGATGACGCCGGCGCGGCTGCCCTGGATCGTGATCGCCTCGAGCCTCTGGAGCTTCATCTGGGCGATTTTGACGGCGGCGGCGACGCTGGGGGCGGCCTGGCTCTTCTTCGGCATCGAGTTCCGCGGCAACCTGCTGATGGCCGCGGCGTTGGTCGCGCTGACGACGCTGACCTTCAGCTGTTTGGGCATCCTTTCAGCCAGCTTCATCATGGTCTTCAAGCGCGGCGACCCGCTCGCCTTCCTGACCGGCTCGCTCTCCTACCTGCTGGGGGGCGTCTTCTACCCGATCTCGATCCTGCCGGTGTGGATGCAGAAGCTGTCCAACCTGTTGCCGATCAAGCATGGGCTGGAGGGCCTGCGCGACGTCCTGCTGGTGGGTCGCCCCGCCGCCGAGGTGGTGCCCCAATTGCTGATTCTGCTGCTCTTCTGCGCCATCGGCCTGCCGCTGAGCCTGCTCTGCTTCCGCTGGGCCGTCAGCATCGCCCAACGCGAAGGCAGCCTCCTGCATTATTGATGGGCGTCCATTCGTGACCGCCTAAAATCTTCTCATTTTCGTGTCAATTCTCCTCATTTGGTGTGCATTCGTGATCGTATGGACCCGGTCTGCCCTGCCCCTCTGCCGTCCTCACTTTCGTGTCCATTCCTCCCCCATTCGTGTCCATTCGTGCCCGCCTCGGAATCACATCCGGCCCCAAAAAACTCTGCGTTGCCTCTGCGCCCTCTGCGACTTTGCGGTTCAACTCCCATCCCGCCGTCCTCATTTTCGTGTCAATTCCTCCCCATTCGTGTCCATTCGTGAACGCCTTGAATCCGATCTACTCTGCCTCCCCCGCACCCAGACCACCCTCCAGTCCTGCCGTCCTCATTTTCGTGTTAATTCCTCCCCCTTTCGTGACCATTCGTGAACGTATGAATCCGACCTACCCTGCCCCCCCCCGCCCTCCGCTCATAATTTGGTTGCTTCCAGCGGAGCTCTAAATTATCTTTCAGCCGATGAAGTTTCCGATCAAGCCGGCCCGCCCCGCCGCCGAAGCGTTCTATAACGCCTTCAGCCGCCGCGCGCGGCCTACGCAAGGAGGATCAACGGGCGGCAGGAAGCCGCAGATGAGCTGGGCGCAATGATGCAGCCGGCTGCAAAGATGCTGAAGACCCTTGCATCCGATTGCAGTTTGGCCGCCGCCGCGCCGCTCGTCGCCGGTAAGTTATACCTTTCAAATTGAGAATTTTCGGCTGCCCGAGTGTTTTTTGAGAAAACTGCCAATGCGTTTTAAATTGGCATCCTGATTGCTTAGGTAGCCTTGGGCTCAGGTTTCCCCCGACCCCCGATCGGCCCCCCGGCCGCCGCTGGAGCCAGGGTTTGGCCGCGGCGGGGGCACGGAAAAACCCCGAGCCGTGCCCCGTGCGACTGAACGAACCGGCCGACCCTGGGACCCCCGCGCGACCCGCGCCGCCCCCCCCGGCCCCCCCAGCCGGAGCAGCGCTGAACCCTCCGGCCCCCATCGCCCCACCACCCCCCGGCGCGAAGCATCCCCCTTCGCCGCATGGGCGAAGCCTGAGCTATTTTTGGACATCCTGCCCAAAACCAGTTGAATCAATGCCTGAACAAGCCATCAAGTATCCGAGAGGCGTTGCGCCATGATCCGTAAGGGCATCATCCTGGCCGGTGGCGCGGGGAGTCGCCTCTACCCCCTGACGCTGGTGGCCAGCAAGCAGCTCCAGGCTGTCTATGACAAGCCGATGATCTACTACCCGCTGACCACGCTGATGCTGGGCGGGGTCCGTGAGTTCTGCCTGATCTCGACGCCGCACGATCTGCCGCGCTTTGAGGGCCTGCTCGGCGACGGCAGCCATTGGGGCCTGACCATCACCTACCGCGAGCAGCCCCACCCGGGCGGGCTGGCGCAGGCTTACCTCATCGCCGAGGATTTCATCGCCGGCGAGCCCGTCTCGATGATCCTGGGCGACAACGTCTTCCATGGCCTGTTCAATTTCCGGCGCATCTTCGGCCAGTTCACGCGCGGCGGCCATGTCTTTGCCTACCCCGTCAATGATCCCGAGCGCTATGGCGTGGTGGAGTTCGATTCCACCGGGCGTGCGATCTCGGTTGAGGAGAAGCCGAGTAAGCCCAGATCGCGCTATGCGATTCCTGGGCTCTACCTGTTCGACGGCCGTGTGGCCTCGGTCTGCCGCGGCATCAAGCCCTCGCCGCGGGGCGAGCTCGAGATCACCGAGGTCATCAAGCATTACCTTGAGCTGGATGAGCTGACGGTCTCGGTGCTTGGCCGCGGGTTTGCCTGGCTCGATACCGGCACCAGCAGCAGCCTCAAGGAGGCCAGCGACTTCATCGCGCTGGTCGAGGCCCGCCAGAGCCTCAAGATCGGCTGCCCCGAAGAAGTCGCCCGCCGCATGGGTTTCATCAGCCAGCCGGCGTTCGAGACCTTGGTCGGGGGAATGCCCAACTGTGCTTATGCCGACTACCTGCGTGAGCTGGTGCGTGAGCTGGCTGAACTGGGCGCAGGCAATATGCCGGCCTTGCCCGCCGAAACGGAGTCCCTGATATGATCAAGCCATTGACAAACCGATCCTCGTGACGCGGCCCTTCCTGCCGCTGCTCAAGGAATTCCAGCAGGCGCCGGCCAGAATCCAAATGATTGCCAGATGGGGGAAAGGGCGCAGCTAATGGAGACGATAACAAACTATTTTCACCCCCAGGCAATTGTTGAAGATGGTGCATCCATTGGGGAGAACACTCGCGTCTGGGCCTATGCCCATATCTTGCCCGGCGCCGTGATCGGCAGGGATTGCAACATCTGCGATCAGGTCTTCATCGAGAATGATGTGGTGGTTGGCAACCGGGTGACGATCAAATGCGGCGTGCAGCTGTGGGACGGCGTGCGACTGGAAGATGATGTGTTCGTGGGGCCGAACGCCACTTTCACCAACGACCGGTTCCCGCGCAGCAAGCAATATCCCGATGCCTTCACCAAGACAGTGGTCAGTGTGGGCGCGTCGATCGGCGCGAATGCGACGATCCTGCCCGGCTTGAAGATCGGGCGCGGGGCGATGGTGGGGGCCGGCGCCGTGGTGACCCGTGACGTGCCGCCCAACGCGATTGTAGTGGGAAACCCAGCCAGGATCACCGGCTATGTTGATGCGCCCTCCAAGCCGACGATTGCAGAGAGTCGCGATAGCAAGTGTGTGTCATCGTCTGTGGATGGGGTGGTGATCCGGGAAATCCAGCATGTCAAGGACCTGCGGGGAGACATTTCCGTCGCGGAAGTGCTGAAGGATATTCCCTTCGACCCACGGCGCATTTTTTTCGTCTATAATGTTCCCGATTCTCGGATACGCGGAGAGCATGCCCACAAAACGCTGCACGAACTGCTCGTTTGCGTTCAGGGTTCCATATCTGTTGTGGTGGATGATGGCAGAAAAAGGGAGGAATTCCGACTCGACCGTCCTTGGATCAGCCTCTACATCCCTCCACGCGTGTGGAGGATTCACTATAAGTATTCACGGGATGCTATTCTGGCGGTCGCCGCTTCGCATGAATATGATTGCTCAGACTATATACGCGATTACAACGAGTTCCTGGAGCTTGTGCGGCGATGACTGAACCGATTCCATTTCTGGACCTGAAGGCGGGCTACCTCGAGCTGAAGGAGGAAATGGACGAGGCCTGCCGTCGGGTATTTGACTCAGGATGTTATATCTTGGGCGAGGAGGTGGAGCAGTTTGAACAGGAATTTGCCCAATACTGCGAAGCGAAGCATTGTATCGCTGTCGGAAACGGGCTTGACGCGCTCCACCTGATCCTTCTCGCCCTTGGCATCGGTGAAGGAGACGAGGTCATTGTTCCCGCTCACACTTTCATCGCGACCTGGCTGTCTGTAAGCCATGCGGGGGCGACCCCGGTGCCCGTTGAGCCTGATCCCGATACCTATAACATTGACCCATCCAAAATAGAGCAGGCGATCAGTTCTAGAACCAAAGCGATCATGCCCGTTCATCTTTACGGCCAGCCGGCAGACATGGATTCGATCGCAGAGATCGCGGCACGACATGGTTTGCGCGTCATCGAGGATGCGGCGCAAGCGCATGGGGCCAGGCATAGGGGCCGCCGGGTCGGTTCGTTGGGAGATGCGGCCGGCTTCAGCTTCTACCCCGGCAAGAACCTTGGCGCTTTCGGT
The DNA here is from genome assembly GCA_041687335.1 of Sumerlaeia bacterium. Classification (GTDB taxonomy): domain Bacteria; phylum Sumerlaeota; class Sumerlaeia; order MVZB01; family MVZB01; genus JAJFUE01. The sequence continues at coordinate 71,029 of JAWLCE010000006.1, forward strand.
GACGGGGGCGCGGTGACTACCAACGACGACGTGATCGCCGACAAGGTCAAAATGCTAAGAAATTACGGATCCCGAATTAAATATGCACACGAATCGATTGGATTCAATTCGCGCCTTGATCCTCTGCAGGCGGCTTTTCTCCGTGCAAAACTTGGCCGGCTCGATGAGTGGAACGACCGCCGGCGCCGGCTCGCGGCCCATTATCTGGATCAGCTGGCCGGCTGCGAAGGTCTCACCCTGCCGTATGTTCCTTTCTGGGCTGAACCCGTGTGGCACCTTTTCGTGGTGCGGCACGCTCGTCGGGACGATTTGAGGCAGAACCTGGAATCTGCAGGAATTGGCACTCTGATCCACTACCCGATCCCGCCGCATCTCTCGGATGCCTATCGGCGGGATTTTGCGGAACTGGCTCTGCCCATTGCCGAGAATATCGCTCGGACATGCCTCAGCCTGCCGATGGGACCGCAGGTTTCAGAGGAGATGGTGAAAACCTCTACAATCGAAATATCTAGGCACAATAGCTCATTTTCTGCGGGGCAAGCACATCAGACATTTTTTCATTTAGCCGACCAAGGCCGGAGGATGTGCTGATGGAGGTGGAGAAGGGGCCTCTGGAGGGATTGCTCATCTTGAACCCCCGGGTGTTCCGCGACGACCGCGGATTCTTCCTCGAAAGCTACAACGAGCGGAGCTTTGCGGCGGTTGGGATCACCGAGGTCTGGCGCCAGGACAACCACGCGCGCTCGGTGGGGGGGACGGTGCGCGGGCTGCATTTCCAGCGAGGGGCTGGCCAAGCCAAGCTGGTGCGCTGCGTGCGCGGGCGGGTCTGGGATGTTGCCGTCGATATCCGTCCCGGCTCGCCGACCCTTGGCCGCTGGTTCGGGCTCGAATTGACCGAGGATAATTTCCGGATGCTCTACATCCCGACCGGCTTTGCCCACGGCTATACAGTCCTGAGCGAGTCGGCCGAGGTGACCTACAAGTGCGACCGGCTCTATGACCCGGAACTGGAGGACGGCTTCCGCTGGGACGACCCCGATGTCGGTGTGCAGTGGCCGGTGCGCGAACCGATCCTGTCTGAGCGGGACCGGACCAGCAAGGGGTTCCTCCAAGTGATTTCTTTATCAACTAAACAATCTTGTTGACCGACCTGAGGCTACTCAATCGACTTTTCAGCAGGCGGGACCGGTTGCTGCTGCCCCTGCTGCTTCTGCTGATGCTGATCGGTTCACTGCTCGAGGTGCTGGGCATCGGGATCATCCCGGTCTTTGTCGGGGTACTGGCGGCGCCGGAGCGGGCGCTGGCGCACCCGCAATTGGGACCTTGGGTCGCGCGGCTGGGGCTGGAGGATGACAACACCCGGGTCATCATCCTGGGCTCGCTGCTGCTGATCGTTGTCTTTATCGTCAAGAACGCCTATCTGATCGGCAACCATTATATCCAGCTGCGGATCCTGAAGAACCGGCAGGTGGCGCTGATGCGGCGGCTGTTCGCGTCTTACATGCATGCCCCGATCGAGTTCCACCTGCGGCGCAATTCGGCCGAACTGATGCGTAATGTCAACGGCGAAACACAGATAGTCTGCGGTCAGATCATTGGGCCGCTGCTCAACGTCTGCATGGGGCTGATGATGTCGGTCAGCATCCTGGCACTGCTGCTGTTCGTGGACCCGATGGCCTCGCTGATCTCGCTGGGTAGCTTGGCGGTGGCGGGTGGGGGTGTGCTGGCGGTTTTACAGAGGCGGGTGAAGCTCCTCGGCCAGCAGGCGCTCGCCGACCGGCGTGACATCATCAAGACAATTAATCAGGGCCTGGGCGGGCTGAAGGATTTGCGGCTGGCCTCGCGCGAGGACTCGGCGGTAAGGGAACTGACGGGTCGTGCTTACCGGCTGTCACAGACCCAGACCGTCGAGCAGATTATCGCGCAGGCAATCCCTTACTATCTGGAATCAATTGCTGTCATCACGCTTCTGGCGGTATGCATCACGCTGGTCTTGATGGGGCGGTCGGTGGAGGAGATCGCGCCGACGTTGGCGCTGTTCGCGGTGGCTCTGGTTCGGCTCAAGGCGACGGTGGCGCAGGTGACCGGCGGGCTGAACAGCATCGCCTTCCGCCTGCCGGCGGTGCGGCCAATTCACGACGACCTGGCCATGCTGGAAAGCCAGGCCGCGGCGAGCCAGGGTCGGTGCGTTCGGCCAATGCCGTTCGAGCAGGCGATCGAGTTGCGCGGGGTGGCCTACCATTATCCCGAGGCGGCCGCGCCGGTCTTCACCGACGTGAACCTGCGGATCGAGAAGGGTCAGTCGGTGGCGTTCGTCGGGCCGACGGGGTCGGGGAAGAGCACGCTGGTCGACGTGATGCTGGGGCTGCTGCCGGCCAAGGCGGGAGCGGTGACGGTGGATGGGGTGGACATCCAGGCGAACCTGCGCGGCTGGCAGGCCAACATCGGCTATGTGCCGCAGACGATCTTCCTGATCGACGACACGATCCGGCGCAACGTGGCGCTCGGGTTCGAGGTCGGGGAGATCGAGGAGGCGAAGGTGTGGGCGGCGCTGCGGGCGGCGCAGATGGAGGATTTCGTGCGCGGCCTGCCGGCGGGGTTGGAGACGCGGGTGGGCGAGCGTGGGGTCTGCCTGTCGGGCGGCCAGCGCCAGCGGTTAGGCATCGCCCGCGCGCTCTACCGCGATCCCCAGGTGCTGGTGCTGGATGAGGGGACCTCGGCCTTGGATCAAGAGACGGAAACAGCCCTGATCGAGGCGATTGAGACCCTGAAGGATAGCCACACCATCATCATGATCGCACACCGGCTGAGCACCATTAAAAATTGTGATCATCGGTTCCAAATAATGGACGGGAAGATTGCTTTACTTGAAGTAGTTGACAGTGTATGACAAACAGGATAACTCAGCAGATAAACAAAGCAATCTTTGTTGTATTGCCTGAACTATAGCAACGTAGGGTGCTGCGCCTGGACAACCAACTTCATTGTGCATCGTCACGTTTGAGTGCTCGACCGCGGCGCCATGGTGCTGGTCCTTTAACGAGAGGACCATGGCGCAGGATCACAACATGTCAAGCAATTCATCGTTACACATTGATCATAATCGCGCCATGTGAATATCAGATTTTGTTAACGGAGCATTTAACAGTGAAATGGTTTATGGCCACCAATGAAGAAAGTATTAATGATATGTCTTTTTTGCGGCAGCTCCTGGTAGCTTTGCTGTCCGCGCGCAACGTTACGAATTTAGACCCACACCTCCTGTATGACGGACACGAAAACGAAAATTCGCAAGCCTTGAGAGCTCTTGGCATAACAATTGTACCGCATCGCCTAACATTTTCTGATGAAATAAGAAGTTACCTAGAATGTAATGGACGAGGTGATTTGACAAAGGCCAGAACCGGCGCCTTTTTGCGGTGTGAGCTTCCCGTTGCTCTTCAAGAGCATAACATACAGGACGAATATGTGCTTTATACAGATTGTGATGTTCTCTTTCAACGAGATCCCAGCCTTGATGCATTAAGGCCGAAATGTTTTGCAGCAAGTGGTGGGCGAGAGGGGGGATGGACGCGTTTTCACATTGGCGGTGTGTACCATATAAATTCGGGGGTGATGCTGATGAACATTCGATCACTCCTGCGAACGCTGCCGGAGTTTATCAAGTTCGTTCATTTAAACGGCAACGGCTGCCGTCGTCCAAATGTCCCATATCTTAAAAAGAACCTCTATCTGTCAGATCAAGTTGCATACAGTTTATTTTATCGAGGAAAAGTAACTTTTCTTGATAACGGCTACAACTGGAACCCCTCATATGGCATCAACAAGGACGCGTCGATTGTTCACTTTAATGGGTTGAAATGGACCCAGTGGCAAGATTATCATTCAGGATGTCTGCCCCAGCAGAAACTGAAAAAGTTTAAAGAGCTCGTGTCCAAATCTCCGGCAGCGTACGAATATTACATTAACCTTGCTTATAAGTATATGAGTGAAGTCGAAAACCAGATTTTAAACAAGGCGTAATCAAACATAACATTAATATTTAACACGAGTGCATTAAGAATGTTAAAGAACCATAGAATTACCCGTGAAGTTATCGCGCACAGCATCCAGAATGTTGTCCAAAGACGGCTTTGTACAAGTTGTGGTGCCTGCGGCGGAGTGTGTCATTGTGAGGCCATAACATTTAAAATAGACCCGTACGGTTCATATACACCCATCGTAGATGATAAAAAATGCAATGGGTGTGGTATCTGTATGAGGGTCTGTCCAGGACACCAATTCGATTTTGCTGAGCAACATCGCCGTATTCACGGAAGGCTGCCCGAACATCCGGCCTTGGGCCCTTGGATCAACATCTTTACTTGCTACGCCAATAATGAAGATATTCTCAGTCGTTCCCAGAGCGGAGGTTTTGTGTCATCCTTACTCATTCATGGAATAGAGCAAGGATTTTGGGATGGGGCAGTGGTGACACGCTGGAGAACACCGTCGGCGCCACTTGCTCCAGAAGTGTTGATCGCCAGAAATCGGGAAGATGTGCTAAGTGCAGTGGGCTCTATATATAATCCTGTTCCGACAGCAATGGTGATTAAACGCTTACTCAAAGAAACCTCCAGAGTTGCATTTGTCGGCACATCCTGCCAGATCCAAGCAATGCGAAAAGCTGAGACTGTGTATCCACGACTGAAGGAGCGAATAAAGCTTTATATTGGATTACATTGTCTAGGCGTGTTTACCTATCACTTCCATGATCAAGTGCTACATAAGCTGCGCTTATCACGCGAAGATATAAAAAGTTTTAGACATCGTGACAAGAGTTGGCGTGGGTGGCCATGTGATATGCAGTTAAAAGATATGGAAGATCAAATATACAATTTAGACGCGAAAAATAGTCGACTCTGGCCTCGTCCTTACTTTACTAATTGGAGGTGCCAACTATGTCCAGACAAGGCAAATGAGTTTTCCGATGTCTCGTGTGGAGATTGCCGTATTCCTGAAGAATATGACTATTATCGCAACGCTGGCTACAATTTATGCAAGGGGCTTTCGGAAGTAGTCGTTCGAACACCCCGAGCCAAAGTGGTTGTGGATCATGCGATCCAAAATGGATGTTGGGTTATCCACCAAACATCGCCCGTAGCTGTTACACGCTCAATAGGCGTGGCCGGCAAGAAACTGGGTATTCCATATTTTACCAAGGTTGCGCGTTTTTTTAGGATTGGCATTCCGGACTATGGAGTACAATTCCAATTAACCAAGATGGCAAATCGTCGTTTTGCAAGGTGTATTCATGCTAAATCTATACTCGTGTCTAGCCGCTATTATCTATTTTATCACATGTCTCGCTATAAAGCCTATAGAGTGCTACTAAAGCATATCCCTCATAGTTTTCTTGGCAAACTAAATCGCATGCTAGATTCACGTGTGGAATATGTTGCGCATGCAGGAGAGGATCAGTTAACTGCACTATATACAAAACCAGAGGGAAATTGATGGCAAATACAGGAGGTTATAAGATTTACCTCATCAAAATCTGTCTTATAAAAACGCATATTTTAACATGCGCCCAGGCCTCCTGCACCGTATCAAGCGCAACTTGCAAAGGACATTCAGACTGTGAATATTGAAGCCCGAGGGTGCTCTACCAGGAACAAGGGCGCCGAGTTGTTACTGGTGGCCATCGCGCAGCACTTTGCCATGAGAAACAGAATACGGTTGGCGGTCGACCACTGGTTCGGGAGCTACGAGGAGCGGGCGAAATATGGGCTGAGGACGGTGCTGGGGGCAACGAAATTCGGCCGGTCGGCCATTGCCATCGAGCTGATGCCGGCCAGCTTCCGCAATGCCTATGGGCTGGTGAAGCGCAGCGAGGTGGAGCGCGTCCTGGACGCTTCGGGGTTCGCCTTCGGCGACCAGCACGGGCCTGCGCCCGCGGAGCGGCTGCTGCATGAGACGAGGGCGTTAAAGCGGCGCGGGGGCCGGCTGGTATTGCTGCCGCAGGCCTTCGGCCCGTTCACCCAGGACCGGTTGAGGACGGCAATGGCGGGTGTCGTGGAACTGGCCGAACTGGTCTACGCGCGTGACGAGGAATCGCTGGCGCACCTGCAGGGGCTCGACTGCCGGCAGGAGACGATCCGAAAGGCGCCCGACATCACGCTTGGGGTCAAGGCGGAGCCGGAGCCGGACGAGCGGGTGCCGGACCAGGCTCTGTGCCTGGTGCCCAACACCCGGATGCTGGATAAGACTGACCAGGAGACGGCGGAAGCTTACACGGCAACCATGCGGGCGATCCTGAACCGGGCCGGGGGAATGGGGCTCGAGCCGATCATCCTGGTACACGATGCCGGGGAAGACATCGTGCTGGCCCGCGAACTGGCGCAGGGCAGCGAAGCGCGGATTGTCCAGGAACTGGACCCGCTGCGGCTGAAGGGCCTGCTCGGCCGGCCGCAACTTGTGGTCGGGTCGCGGTTCCACGCACTGGTGGCCTCACTTTCGCAGGGGGTGCCGACGCTGGGGATCGGCTGGAGCCACAAATACGAGGAGCTGTTCAACGATTTCGGCTGCGGGGAATTCTGCCTGCGACCGCCGCTGGACCCCGAGCGCATCCTCGACAAGCTTGATGAACTCGGGCCAAGGGTGGCGGGGGATGGGTTTCGATCACTGCTGGCGGCGCACGCCGCGCAGCAGCGGGCGCTGGTGGAGGAGATGTGGCGCGAGGTGGACCGGGCGCTGCAACTGGATGACGGGGCCTCGTGAAAATCCTCTTCGTGCAATATGTCTGGTCGCACAGCGGGTCATCGTTCAGCGGGCGGATGCTGGTGGAGGGGATGCGGGCGGCGGGGCATGAGGTCGAACTGGCGAGCGCGGCCGACCTGCTGGGGGACGCCGAGCTGGCGGGCAAGGTGATCGCGCACGGCCAGTGGCTGGCCGGCGGGCGGGGTTGGCGGCACTGGCGGCGCTGGGGACGGGACATGGCCTCGGCCGTGCGCCTGCGGCGGCAAATGGCGAAGGCGCGACCGGAACTCGTTTACGTGAACAACCTGACCGGATTCGCGGCCGCGCTGGCGGCCAAGGTGCTCGGGGTCCCGGTGGTCTGGCACGTGCGGGAGCTGTTTAAGGACGCGGGCGGCGAGATGCACGATCCGCCGGGGGGGCGGCGGATCGTGCGCTGGGCGCTGAGCCACCTGGCGGACCATGTGGTCGTCATCTCGGAGTCGGTGCGGGTCAACGTGCTTGGCGAGGGCGAACGGGAGCGCGTGAGCGTGATCCCCAATGCGGTCGAGGATCGATTTTTTGACTTTCCGATGGCGCGGGAGGAAGCGCGGCGGCGGCTGGGCCTGCCCGAGGGGGGGCTGATCATCGGGGTGCCGGGGACGCTGCGGCCGGTCAAGGGGCATTCATTTTTTCTGAAGGCGGCCGCCCGGCTGGCCAGGAAGCGGGAGGACCTCCATTTCGCGATCTGCGGCGACGGCGAGCCGCGCTTCAAGGCGGATCTGATCGAGCAGGCGGCGCGGCTGGGATTGCGGCCGCAGGTGACCTTCACCGGCACGGTGGCCGACATGCGGGAGTTCTACCGTGCGTGCGACATCGCCTGCATTTCATCGCGAAGTGAATCCTTCGGGCGGACGGCAATTGAGGCGTTTGCCATCGGGACGCCGGTGGCGGCGACGGCGGTCGGAGGGCTGGCCGAAACGATCGAGCACGAGCGCAACGGCTTGCTGGCGGATTATGGCGACGAGGAGGGACTGGCGGCGGCATTGCAGCGTCTGGCGGCCGACCGGGCGCTGCGGGAAAATCTTGCACGAGAAGGCCTGGCCGACGCGCGGGCGCATTATCGTCAGGATGTGTATGTGAAACGGGTGCTGGAAGTGGCGGATATGGTGATGGAACGCAAGAGCGTGCACCGCTTGGGAAGTCCAAACGCGGCATGACAAGAGTCCACGTCATCATCATCGGTTACCGCGGGGACGCATGGCTGCCGGGATGCATTGAGACGCTGCGTGGGGTGACGGTGATACCCTTCAAGCTCTTCCTGGTCGACAACGCCTACAACAGCTGCATGGACGAGCTGCCGCTGGCGGGACTGGACCACTGCATCATCCGGTGCGAGCAACCGCTGGGGTTCGCGGAGGCGAACAATCACGCGCTGGTGCGCGGGGGGCTGGAGGCAGACTATGTCTGTTTCCTCAACCAGGACACGCTGAGCGGGGAGGACTGGCTGACGGCGTGCGTGGAGTGCCTGGAAGCCGATCCGCGGCGGGGGGCGACGGTGCCGCTGACGACGACCTATGACGGGACGGGCTGGGATGCAGCCTTCCTGGCCTGCGCGCGACAGTGCGGCCTGCCGGAAGAAGACCTGGCGGGGGGGCGGGCCCCGGCGTGGGCGCCGGCGGCCGAGGTGCCGGCGGCGGCGATGGTGATCCGGGGGGAAGTGTTGCGGCGGACCGGGCCGTTTGACCCTATATTTGGCAGCTACTACGAAGATTATGATCTGTGCCGGCGCGTGCGGGAGGCGGGATATGAGGTCGGGATCTGCGGCGGCGGCCGGGTGCGGCATTATTCGGGCTCGGCGACAAGCAGCAAGGATGCGGAATGGCGACGGGCGCGGCAATTGACGCGAAACCAATTCATTTACGATCTCAGGTGCGCAGGTCAACGACGGAAACAGCAAGCCTTATCTTATTTGTGTAAGCATTTCCCGCGCAACCTGACGCGAAGTATATCGGGACGTCCCGCTGCCAAGCCCCCCGGTCCGTTTCTTACAGCCCACATGGACCTTTTAAAGTTGGCACCGCGCTTACTAACTGCCCGGGCCGATCAAGCGGCATGGACGGCATATCTGCTGTCAATCGGATGGCCAGATGCCACGGAAACGATGCGGTTCAGGCTTGAACATGAACAGGTGATAGCGAAAGAATGAGAATCCTTCATCTAGTCACGACTTTAGACTGGGTCGGCGGCATTGAGACTTATCTGCTGAATTTAATCCCGGCCATGGAAGCCAATGGAATCGAGCAGCATGTTCTTTATGCCACAGGCAATCCGGAACTGCATCCACGATCCAAATTACTGCCAATTATCAACCAGTGTGGTAAATCTGCGGAAATAGCTGGCGCAGAGGCCATACGTAGCGAATTGCGCCGGGTCGAGCCAGATATTGTGCATATTCACAACATCGTCAACGGCGGGGTCATCAAGGCCTGCCTTGCAGAATGCCCAACAATGATTACGGCGCATGGGTATCGTTACATTTGCCCGAGCTCAGATCAATATTACCGCAGGACCAAGTCGATCTGCGAGCGTAGTTGCGGTCCAGGATGCATTCCGACAACTCTATGGCACAGATGCCTGACCCCCCGTCCGCAATATGCCTTGCCTTTTTATCGATTGGCGAGACTGTTCATCCAAGAATCCAATCGTTTTGCACGGCTGATCGCGCCGAGCGAGAACGCAGCGCAGAGGTACATTCGGGCGGGTTTTCCCGCGCATAAAACAACAATTCTGTCATACTTCACACCAATTGAGCCAGTCCAGCAGCCACTTGGCGATCCTCGGAGAAAAACACTGCTGTTCATCGGGCGACTGCGGCCCTATAAAGGTTACGATTATTTCATCGAAGCTATCGGCCGGCTCGATCATAGCTACCATGGTCTTATTGTGGGAGATGCCAATGATCGAGTACGAACTGAAATAGAGGAGTTATCGCGTAGCCATGGCTGCACCGGTCGAATTCAACTGAGAAACTGGGTGCCCCGGGAGCAGATGGAAAACCTATACCGGCAAGTTTCCGCCTTGATTTTTCCCTCCATATGGCCTGAGACATTGGGGATAGTCGGTCTGGAAGCCATGTCGTTTGGTGTTCCCGTCATTGCCGCCTCGGTTGGAGGGGTGACCGAATGGCTTCAGCATGATGTGACTGGCCTACTCGTGGAACCAAAGGATGGGAAGGGACTAGCCTTGGCCGCCGAGCGTTTACACGTCTTGGAGCCGGATTATCGCCGTATGGCGCATGCCGGGATCAATCTTATGAAGTCAAAGTTCAACAAGGAAGATCATGTCACTAAGCTAACAGAGATTTATTCTGTTGTCTCGCAAACCAAATTTATAGGTAGAAAAGCCCATGCATAGCAAACTCGTCAGCGTGTTGATTGTCACTCGCAACAGACGAGGCGACCTCCTCAGAAGCTTAGAGTCCATTCGGTCCCAAACCTACAAGCCACTTGAAATCGTCGTTCTGGATAATGGATCAACGGATGATACCATTGCAGCAATCGAGGAAGCATTTCCCGAGGTTCGGCTCCTGAAAATGCCAAAAAATTATGGTGACTGGGAGGGCCGGGACATTGCTTTGCGTAACTGTAGTGGTGAGTATTTATTCAGTTTTGATGATGATGCCGTCACTGAGCCGGATGCGATCAGCTCATTAATAAATATCATGGAATGCAATCCACTACTGGCGGTGATTCAACCCAAAGTTATTGATCCCGAAAGTGGTGAAGCCTATGCAGTGGGTTTCGACTCTGATTGGAAGGAGCGTACGCATTACAAGGCAAATTTCTTGGGGGGTGCGGCATTATATCGAATGACCTGCCTGCGACAAGTTGGAGGTTTTCCTCATTACCTGTTGGGCGGGGCCGAGCATCATCTCAGTTTAAGATTTTTAGATGAAGGCTACCGAATATTATATTATCCAGAGGTAAACATATATCATTATTTAAGCCGCGCTAACCGTATTCCCCGACAAAGGCTGTTTTTGAGTAGCCTTCAGCGCATTAAAGCCACATTTTCCCATTATCCCGGAATTATCAGGCCTGCATTTGAATTGATCATCAAAATTTACTCTTATTCTAGCATTTCTGTGCAGCAGGGGTATTATCTAAGGTTACCTCTTGAGATAAGCAGTTTTATTGTTGCTGCCATGCATGCCAGGCTTGTGAGAAGGTGGCGGGTAAAGCAGTCAACTATCAATCTGCTGGATTATTTAACAATTCACCCGGTCGAAACCGTTGAAGAATATGATGCTGTACCAATTCAACAGAACATGTTGAGTAAAAGAGTGCTTGCACGGCTGATATTGAATTCTAGTGGGGAAATACCTGCACCCAAGAAATAATCATTTTCGTGCGATCACAAAGCCCCCAATCGATGACATCTCCTTCCCACCGACAGGCGACCATCCACTTCAGGCATGTTGCCAATGCTGAGGTCACCTATCTGCCCGACCTGCGCCAATTGTCTGGGCGGCTGGCGCTTCTGCTGGCGCTGGTGACGTGGGGCAAGGTGACGACAATAGCCGGGATGGCGGGGCTGTCGGTCAACCGCCTGTCGCTGGTGCAATACGGCCTGCTGGCGGGGGCCGTGGCGTTGCTGGCGACGCGTAGCCGGGGCTTGCGGCTTGCGGCCGCGCTGCTGCCCTTGGCCGCTTTGACTTCGACGCTGATGTCGGCGCAACCGGCGGCGGCACTGCCACGCTGGGGGGGGTGGGCCCTGATCTATGCGGCGGGGGCACCGCTGTTCCTCGGGCCATTCGCGCTGGAATTCCGCGCGCAACTGTGGAAAAGCTTCATGCTGCTGGCGGTGGCGATCACGCTGTTGTCGCTGCCGCTGTATTTCTTGCCGGTGCTGCCGCGTGGACGCGGGTTCTTCTCGGGGCTGATGGCGCACTCCATGCTTATGGCTCCGGTGGCCGGTTTGGCGGCGGCGGCGCTGCTGGCCCGCTACCTCCACACCCAGAACAGGCGTTGGCTCCAAACTTTTTTTGGGGCGCTGGCAGTGGTCGTGTTATGTGGCTCGCGTGGTGCCCTCCTTGCATCGCTGGCGTCATCTGTGTTCTTTGTGCTGATCGCGACACAGGCCGTGCGCCGGAAGGTGATTCCGGTGCTGCTGCTGCTGGCGGCCGCCGGTGGCGGCGCCTATCTTTGGCGCGGGGCTTTTGCGGAGACCGAGGTTGGCCATTATTACTTGGTGACGAAGGGCACGAGAAACACCAGGTTGGAACTCTGGGAGACGCGGTTGGCGGAGGCGCGGGCGCACCCATGGCTGGGGGTGGGTATCGGCATGTCGGCCGCCGCCGCCGAAGCGGATTTGCGCAATACTTGGATCGGCTCAAGGGAGATGCGGATCGAGCCGGGCTCCTCGTGGCTGGCGATGTTTTCCATGACCGGAGCCATGGGAAGCCTGGGGTTTTCAATCTTGATGCTATCAGTCATCCTTCCTGCCATCAGGCGAAGGCGACCGGAGGGGCATGGGGCCGGGTTGGACGAGGTACACGGCTGCATGTTGTTCCTGATGGTTCATGCCTCGTTTGAGGGATATATCTTCGCCGTTGGGGCGCCAATGGCTCTCGTATTCTGGCTATGCATCGGCCGGTGGGCCGATTTATCGATCACCTCGGCACGAGGCCAGGCAGCATGACCTGCGGGAGCCGGATCAAGATCCTGGTCTGCTGGAGCCTGATCTCTGGCTACATGGCCGCCTGCTGGCGGGCGCTGGCCGCACGCGAGGACGTGAGGCTCAAGGTGCTGGCTTTCAGGCCTGACGAAAAGGACAATATCGACTTTGGGATGGATATACTAGCCGGGCTTGATGTAGCGCTGCTGGATCGGGCGCAGCGGGTAGATTGGGCTCACGTCGAGGGATTGGCAGAGGACTTCGCGCCAGACGTCATGATCATTTCGGGGTGGAGCCATCGGGCCTATCTCAGCGCAAGCCGGCAGCGAGCCAAGAGAGGCGCGAGGATCATCCTGACGATGGACAACTCGCTCCAGCTGAACCTGAGGCAGATTGCTGGCAAGCTGGTCCGCCCGCTGATGCTCAGGCATGTGGACTCGGTGCTGGTGGCGGGCGAACGGGCCGCGATAATGGCGAAGTTCCTTGGCTTCAGGGAGAGTCAGATATTCAATGGGGTCTACGGCTACGACAGCGCGGCCTTCGAGGGATGTATGGAGGAGAGGCTCGCGCGGCATGCGTCGTGGCCGCGTAATTTCCTGTTCGTCGGACGCTATGTGGAACGGAAGGCACTAGACACGCTGATCGAGGCTTACCGGCGTTACCGTCAGTCGGTGCCGGAGCCATGGAGTCTGATCTGCTGCGGCCGTGGCCCGCTTGAGCGGCTGGTGGAATCGGAGCCTGGTTGCATGAACCGGGGGTTTGTGCAGCCGCGCGAGCTGCGGGAACAGCTGATTGAGGCGGGTGCGTTTGTTCTGCCAAGCCGATTTGAGGCTTGGGGGGTGGCGCTGGCGGAGGCGGCCGGAGCGGGATTGCCGTTGATCTGTTCTTCATCGGTCGGTGCCGGTGTGGAGCTCGTGAGGGATCATTACAACGGGCGGGTTTTTGCCACGGATGACGTTGAACAGCTCGCTGAGATGCTGCGCTGGATGCACGAACGGCAAGCTGTGCTGGAACAGATTGGTGAGCGAAGCCGCCAGATGGCCGCTCCGTTTGGTTCGCGATTCTGGAGCGAGCGGGTATATTCGGCTTGCGTGGGGTTGTTGCGGAGTAGCCGGTGCAAAGATGCGAGGGGGGAGGCAGGGCAGTAACATGCCGGTGTCAATTAGCTCCAGCCCATCAGCGGGCGAAGTCCATCGGAAGGCCCCCACCCCGCGTGCTATTCATATTATTCCGCGAATGATCACGGAGTCAAGCGGGCCAACACAGTGCGTCCCTGCCCTGTGCACGGCATTATCGATGGCGGGATGGGCGGTGGAACTCAATGCGTTGAATCCCATCCCATCCCACATCTCGTTCAGGAACTTGCGGGGACATGATGCACTTCGGTTCTTTAAACGTTTTGGTGGATCACCTGCTATGGCCAAATACCTGCAGACATCTGCCTCATCGTTGGACATTATGCACAACCACAGCCTTTGGATGATGCCCAACATTTATCCGGGAAGAGCTATTAGAGGCAGGGACTGCCGGCTGATCGTGTCCCCTCATGGCACTTTATCGCCTTATGCCCTCGCGAGGTCCAGAAGGAAAAAAGCATTGGTATGGCGACTTGGCCAGAAGCAGACATTATGTCAGGCGGCGGGATTCCACGCGACGAGCCGGGAAGAATACGAGGATATTCGACGTATGGGATTTAGTGCGCCAGTGGCGGTGATTCCAAATGGAGTTGAGGTGCTTTGTTCCGTCCAACCAGATCGCATTCAATCAAGGCCGAAAAGGGTCTTATTTCTGGGGCGGATTCATCCGACCAAGGGGGTGGATCGTCTGCTTGAGGCCTGGCATCGGCTGGGGGAGGCGACGCGGGATTGGGAACTGATCATCGCCGGGCCGCTGGATCAACCTTATGCGGAGTCGATGATCGCGCTGAAGAACCGTCTGGGTTTGAGCGCAGTCAGCTTTCTGGGCGAGGTGACGGGGGACGCCAAGCAGCAGCTATATTCATCATCCAACCTGTTCGTACTGCCTACGCATTCGGAAAATTTTGGCATGGCCGTCGCCGAGGCACTGGCTCACGGCATTCCGGCGATCGTTACGCGCGGGGCGCCATGGGAGGGGCTCCAGACGCATTGCTGCGGGTGGTGGATCGAACAGGGAGTTGAAGCGTTGGTTTATACGCTGGCGGAGGCGATTCAAACACCACCAGATATCCTGCAGGAGATGGGATTGCGCGGGCGGGAGTGGATGGGGCAGGAGTTTGCATGGCCGCGGATCGGTCAGATGATGGCTGAGTTTTACCTGTGGTTGCTCGGCAAGGGGGAGCGGCCAGCTTGGGTGGTGGTTAATTAATTTAGCCAAGTCGCATCCGGAAAGAGGAATGTACTATCTATGGATAAATTGCCAATAACTGTATTGATTCCAACAATCAATGCCGAGGGTCACATACAGGAACTTTATAATTCTATTTCCGATGTTGCTGAAGATGTATATATTGTTGACAGTTTAAGTATTGACTCCACCGTCGACATCGCGCAACGTTTAGGGATAAAGATTATCCAAAGACCATTTGTGACATCCAGCGATCAATTTGGGTGGATGCTTATCAATCTTCCCGTCAAAACGCCATGGATATTTTTCATGGCTCAGGATGAGCGTTTTTCGGAATCCTTAAAAAATGAACTCGCCAAAGTTGTTTTGCGGGATTCACCGGAAGCTGGTTTTACGGTCAAGTGGCGACTGTGGTTTATGGGAAAACCCCTGCATGCGACTTCGGACAATCTTCGTCTGCTGAGGACGGGTAAAGGGAGGGTCACTCAAGTTTCGTGCAACGAACATTTTCTTGTTGATGGGCCAATTGGAAAACTTAATGGTATTCTTGAGCACAAGGATACATTGACGCTATATGAATGGTATGAGAAACAGAATATTTATACGAGCCGTGAGGCAATTGGCCGTTTTCGTGATTCATGTAAAGATGAATCTCCGCGGTTGCTGGGTACACGGCTACAACGGAAAATGTTCTTCAAGCGGTTCTTGACCAACATATATTTCGCCGACTGGCTAATGTTTCTTTATTATCTGATGAAGTTCGGAGTGTGGAAAGATGGTTTGAATGGTTTACGATGGGCGGCGCTGAGAGTATGGGTGCAAAAAGTTGTAAGATTGAAGATGGCAGAGATGAAATCCACAGGTTTGGTCCCGAAGCTTCCTGAAGCTCGTCATGGGGATTATGATCCTCGGCTGTTGGTGACCGCACTTCAACAACAACTCGTTCCAGAGTCAGTGGAACGTGTCCAGTTTGCAAAAACGCTGCCAAAGCACGGCGGAGATAGATAGATTTTAAATCAACCGGCGGTCCGTCCAGGCTCGCGCGACTGTGTATGGCATCGTAACGTGCATTGAGCTGTTACGTAGCAAATTGAGGCAAATATGGCACGGCCGAAGATAGACCCTGTTTTGCTTGAGGCGGCGCGGCAGGATTTTATGTCGGGGATGACTTTGCGCCAAATTGCGGTCAAACGCGAGAATATCTCGCTGCGCACGCTGGGCGAGGAGAGCAAGAAGCAAGGCTGGGTCAAGCAGCGCCTGGAGCAACAAAGTGCCACAGGCCTTCCCGATCTGGTTAGGAGCGTCGAGCAGCGGGTCGAGATCCTCACCCGCAGTCAGCGCGAGCGGCTCAAGTTTGTCGAGGATCAGGTCGGGATGCTTGTCTTGCGCCTCTCCGAGAACTTAGGCGCACAGGATTATGATCAGCTCGATCCGGTCCGAAAGCTGACGATGCTCAAGCTGGCGACCGATATTTACACTCGCGTGCGGGTGGACGAGGGGGACAAAGCGCGTGGCGGCATCAACATCATGATGAACCTGCGCGGGTCCGACGACGAGATGGGGCAAATGATCGAGGAGAACGAACAGCTGCGCAAGCAGTTGGAGGAGCTGAAGGGCGAGCTCGAGGCACTGCGGCGCGAGGCGGCCCAAGTGTCGAGCATCGACAAAATCGTGCGCCAGGAGGTCGCGCGCATCACCGGCGTGCCGCTCGAGGAGGAGCTGGGGGATGAGCCTGACAATGAGTCGGACGCGGCGCCGGCGCAGAAACCGAAGAAGCGGAAGTGATTGAGGATCGGGACGAGCGGCGGAGCAATCAGGTGATCAGGGCTCAGCGCTCATTGTAATTCCATGGATGAACGGATAGGCGTAGAACCAATTTTATGAAGCAAATTCTGCAGCACTTGAACACGGGCGAGATGGAGCTGGCGGAGGTGCCGGCGCCGGGGGTGGGGCGGGGGATGGTCCTCATCCAGACCCGCCGCACGGTGATCTCGGCGGGGACCGAGCGCATGCTGGTCGAGTTCAGCAAGGGTAACCTGATCCAGAAGGCACGCAGCCAGCCCGACAAGGTCAAGCAGGTGCTCGACAAGATGCTCACCGATGGGCTCGTGCCGACGCTCGAGGCGGTCTTTCGCAAGCTCGACGAGCCGCTGCCGCTCGGCTATTGCAATGCCGGCGTGGTGCTCGAGGTCGGGGCGGGGGTGACGGACCTGGCCCCGGGCGACCGCGTCGTCAGCAACGGGAACCACGCCGAGCTGGTCTGCGTGCCACGTAACCTGGTCGCCAAGGTCCCGGAGGGCGTCAGCGACGAGGCGGCGGCGTTCACCGTCCTGGGGGCGATCGCGCTGCAGGGGCTCCGGCTCGCCCGGCCGACCCTCGGCGAGCGCTTCATGGTTTTCGGCATGGGCCTGCTGGGGCTGATGACGGTCCAGCTGCTGCGCGCGCAGGGCTGTTCGGTGCTGGCGGTGGATTTCAATCGGTCGCGGCTGGAGCTGGCGGCGGAGTTTGGCGCGCGCACGGTCGACCTTTCGGCGGGGGCCGACCCGGTGGCGGCGGCGCAGGCGATGACCGGTGGCGCGGGGGTCGATGGCGTGCTGATCACCGCCTCGGCCAAGAGCGACGAGATCATGCACCAGGCGGCCGAGGCTTCGCGCAAGCGCGGCCGGATCGTGCTGGTGGGGGTGGTCGGGCTCAACCTGCGCCGCGACGACTTCTATAAAAAGGAACTCTCCTTCCA
Source organism: Sumerlaeia bacterium (assembly GCA_041687335.1). GTDB lineage: Bacteria > Sumerlaeota > Sumerlaeia > MVZB01 > MVZB01 > JAJFUE01. Next base: position 88,484 of record JAWLCE010000006.1, read on the forward strand.
GGTCAGCTGCAGCTACGGCCCCGGCCGCTACGATGAGCGCTATGAGCATGGGGGGCAGGATTACCCGCTGCCCTACGTGCGCTGGACCGAGGGGCGCAACTTCGAGGCAGTCCTGGGCACGATGGCGACGGGGGCGCTCGACGTGGCGCCGCTCATCACGCACCGCTTCGCGTTGGCCGATGCCCTCGCGGCCTATGAAAAAATCCAGAACGATCCGGCGGCGCTGGGTGTGGTGCTGGAGTATCCGGCCGAGCCCGACCGGGCGCGCGCGGTCGAGCTGCGGCCGGCAATGGCGGCGGCGCGGGCGGCCGGAACCGGACGGCGGCCGGGGGTGGCGGTGCTGGGTGCGGGCGGGTTCGCCGTCAGCACGATCCTACCGGCCCTCAAGGCGGCGGGCGCCGATCTGCGCTGCGTCGTCGGCCGCTCGAGCGGCGCGGCGGCATTCCAAGCCGCGCGCAAGTTTGGCGCGGCGCGTGCGCTGACCGATCACCGCGAGGCGCTGGCCGATCCGACGGTCGATGCGGTCTTCATCGTGACCGGCCACCACACGCACGCCGCGCTCGTGGGTGAGGCGCTGGCCGCGGGCAAGCATGTGTTTGTCGAGAAGCCGCTCTGCCTGACCGCGGAAGAGCTGCGCGCGATCGAGGCGCAGTATCGTTCGCTGCCCAGCGGGGCGCGCCCCCTGCTGAAGGTCGGCTTTAACCGCCGCTTCAGTCCGCACGTGGTCGAGATGAAGCGCCTGCTCGCCGGTCGGGCGGAGCCGTTGACCATGACGATGACGGTCAACGCCGGGGCGATCCCGCCCGAGCACTGGACCCAGGACCCCGAGCGTGGCGGCGGGCGGATCATCGGCGAGGGCTGCCACTTCATCGACCTGCTGGCGCACCTGACGGGGGCGCCCGTGACGCGCGTGGCGGCGATGAGGGTCGGCGAGGGGCCGGCGGTGCGCGAGGACAAGATGTCGATCCTGCTGGGCTTCGCCGACGGCTCGGTGGGGACGATCAACTACTTCGCCAACGGCCCCAAGAGCTATCCCAAGGAGACGCTCGAGGTCTTCAGCGACGGGCGCGTGCTGCGGCTGGAAAACTTCCGCCGCACGACCGGCTACGGTTTCAAGGGCTTTAAGAAGCTCAAGAGCTGGCGCCAGGACAAGGGCCACCGTGCCGAGGTGGCGCTGTTTCTGGAGCGCGTCGAGCAGGGCGGCGAGAGCCCGATCGGCTTCGGCGAGATTCTCAACGTGACCGAGGCGAGCTTTGCGGCGGTCGCGTCGGCGCGCGAGGGAACGGCGATCTCACTAGCCCAAGCGTTGGCCGATGACCCCAGCGCCGAGGCGCAGCGGCGCGCAGGCGATTCGGCTGTGCCGGCCGGCGGAGCCGCGCATCAGCAGCCCGTGGGGAATGCCTCCTGACCTTCGACTCATGCCCGACCTGATGCTTTACTACCACACCCTGCGCCACCTGACCGCGCGGCAGTGGCTCGGCCAGGGGGCGCATCGGCTGCGGCGGGCGCGCGAGCGCTGGCTCGGGGTGCCCGCGCCGGCGGCGGCCCCGCCCTTTCCCGGTTGCCGTTGGCAGCCCGTGCGGCCGTTTGAGCCGGCGGCCGAGGTAGACATGGATGACGCCGGCATGCTCTCGGGGCGCATGTGTTTCATCGGCCAGGAGCGCGAGGCGGGCTGGCCGCCGCGCTGGCAGCCGCCCGAGGCGCCGCGCCTTTGGCAATACAACCTGCACTACCACGATTGGTTGTGGTCGCTCGATTTTGCCGACGTGCGCGCGGCGGCGCTCGACTGGATCGCCCGGCACCGACCGGCGGCGGGGGCCACGGGCTGGGAATCCTACCCGACCTCGCTGCGGCTCATGAACTGGTGCTGGCTGTTCTGGGGGCGCTGGCGGCCGGAAGTGGAGCGCGACGCGGCGGCGTGCGAGGCTCTCTGGGGCAGCATCCATGCGCAGGCGCAGTGGCTCGCGGGGCGGCTCGAGCTTCACCTGCTGGGCAACCACCTGCTTGAGAACGCGCTCGCGCTGGCGCTGGTGGGCAGCTGCTTCGAAGGAACCGTCGCCATGCGCTGGCGCCAGCTCGGGCGGCGCCTGCTGGTGCGCGAGCTGGACGAGCAGCTCCTCCCCGACGGGCTGCACTTTGAGCGCTCGCCGATGTATCACCTGCGCGCGCTGCGGGTGATCGAGAACCTCTGCGCGACGGGCGACCCCGAGCTGGCGGCGCTGCTGGGGCCGCGGCTGGAGCCGATGCGGCGGGCGCTGGCGCTCTGTTGCCACCCCGACGGTCAGATTGCCCTGCTCAACGACAGCGCCATGGGGATCTATCCCGCTCCCGGCGCTTCGATCGCCCGGCTGGAGGCGCCCCTGCCCGAGGGCGCCTGGGCGCTGCCCGACGCCGGTTATTACGGCTGGCGCGCGGGGGGCGACTACCTGATCTACGACGCGGGGCCGATCGGCCCCGACTATCTCCCCGGCCATGCCCACGCCGATATCTTCTCCTTTGAGCTATCCCTCGGCGGGCGGCGGGTGATCGTCGATTCAGGCACGCATGACTACGAAAGCGGCGAGACGCGCCGGCGCTGCCGCTCGACGGCGGCCCACAACACGGTCGAGCTCAACGGCCACGACCAGTGTGAAATGTGGGGAGCTTTTCGGGTGGGGCGACGCGGTCGGCCGCGCGGGGTCAACTTCATGCCGCGCCGCGACGGGTTCACCCTCGAGGGCTGGCACGATGGCTACCATCGCCTGCCGGGGCGGCCGACTCACCGGCGCCGATTCGACTGGAGCGCGGGTGAGGGGCTGGTGATCCAGGACCGGGTCGAGAGCGGTTGGCCGGTGACGGCTGTCAGCCGGCTGCACCTGCATCCAGCCTGCGAGGTCGAGCAGATCTCGCCCGAAACGGTGGCGGTGCGGACGGGCGGTGAGCCAGTCTGCACGATCACCGCGCAGGGCGCCGGCATCGAGATTGGCAAATACTTTTACTTTCCGAAATTTTCAACCAAAGTTTCTGGTGTGGTTCTGGCGATAAGCAAAAGAGCGGAATGCATCGAGTTCGGTTGGCAACTGGCCCAGCCGGGCCTCGAGCATCCGGCATCGCACGATGAACGGCCGGACCGGAAGCGACTCCCGCGGGAAGCGCCGGTGACGGCGAGCCGGGAGTCATCAGGAAGCAGCGCATGAGAATCCTGTTCTTTTCACATTATTTCCCGCCCGAGGGCAACGCGCCGGCGGCCCGCACGCACGCCAACTGCCGGCGCTGGGTGGCGGCCGGTCACGAGGTCACGGTCATCACCTGCGCCCCCAATGTGCCGAGCGGGGTGGTCTATGACGGCTATCGCAACCGGCTCTTCCAGCGTGAGCATATCGATGGCATCGAGGTCGTCCGCGTCTGGACGTGGCTGGCCCCCAACAAAGGAACCGTCCGGCGCATCGCCAACTACCTCTCCTACATGTTCTCGGCGGTCTTCTTCGGCCTCTTCCTGAAGCGCCCGGATATTGTCATCGCCACCTCGCCGCAGTTCTTCTGCGGCTGGGCGGGGGCGATTCTTTACTGGCTGCGGCGGCTGCCGTTCATCCTCGAGATTCGCGACATCTGGCCCGAGTCGATCAACGCCGTCGAGGCGATCAGCAACAAAAAGCTGCTGCGCCTGCTCGAGTGGCTCGAGCTCAAGCTCTACGCGAGCGCGCGTCACATCGTGACGGTCGGCGAGGGCTACCGTGACCAGCTGGTGGCCAAGGGCGTGCCGCCAGAACGCATCGACATCGTGATGAACGGGGTCGATACGGAGCTGTTTTATCCACGCGATATCGATCATGAGTTGCGCCGCGAGTGGGGCATCAACGGCGAGTTCGTCTGCAGCTACGTCGGCACGATCGGCATGGCCTCGGGGCTGGGGGTGGTGCTCGACGCTGCCGAGCGGCTGACGGCGCGCGGACGGCGGGATATCCTTTTCCTGTTGGTCGGCGACGGCGCGGTGCGTGAGGAATTGGAGCGTGAGGCGAAAAGCCGCGGACTGGGCAACGTGATCTTCACCGGCCGCCAGGACAAGGCCCGCATCCCGCCCCTGATCGCCGCCAGCAATGCCTGCCTGGTTCACCTGCGCCGCGTTGACTTGTTCACGACCGTGATGCCGTCAAAGATTTTTGAGGCCGCCGGCATGGCGCGGCCGATGATCGTCGGGGTGCGGGGTTTCGCCGCCGGGCTCGTCCGCGAGGCGCAGGCGGGCATCGTGATCGAGCCCGAGGACGGCGAGGCCCTGGCCGCGGCCGTCGAGCGTCTGGCAGGCGAGCCGGAGCTGGCCCGCGGCATGGGATGCTCGGGTCATGATCATATCGTGTCGCGCTACAACCGCGACCGGCTGGCGGCCGATTACCTGGCCGTTATCCATGACGTGCTCGGCCTGCCGCCGGCGGCCGGGCTGAATCAACCTCGCGAGGCCGGGAAGGCAAAGAAAATCGCATAATGCGGCTCCTCCTCAATGTCGGCGCGCGCACCAACCATATAAATTGTTCGCCGCTCATTGTTGGCCAAGTCCCGTGGCGGCAGGATGGACGGATCAGGTTTTTGGGATGAGCATTTCAATGGCACTCTCTCCATCATGGGTCAACCAGTTGCCGAAGGACCTGCCCGATCCCGAGATCCGGCTCTTGCTGGCCTGCTCGCGCCCCCGCTTGGATGAGGCGACGCGCGAGGAAATCCGGCAGAGGGCGAAGGGCGTCGAGCATTGGGACCGCTTTTATCGGCTTTCCGTCTGCCATGCCTTGCAGCACCTGGTGCATCGCGCACTGAGTGAGTGCCGGGCCGACCAAGTGCCCGCGGCGCTGGCGGATGCCATGCGCCGGGACGTGCACGCCAACGCCATCCGCAACATCACGCTGACCCAGGAGCTGCTGCGGCTGCTGCAACTGTTCCGCAGCCACGATATCCCGGTCATCCCCTACAAGGGGCCGGTTCAGGCGGAGCCCATTTACGGCGCCACGCCGCTGCGGCGATTCGATGACCTGGATTTCATCATCAGGCCGCGGGACATGTTCAAGGTCCAGCGGATGCTGCTTGAGAACGGCTACCAGACCTCGGGTAAGCCGCTCAAGCTTAAAAACAAAACCGCCCAACTGCCGCGCGACCAGTATGAAGCCACATATATGCGCACGCGTGGCTCCCTCAATATCGAGATGCATTGGCAACTGCTGCGCCGGCATTCCGAGTGCGGCTTTGACGCCGATTACATCTGGAGCCATGCGCGGCCGGCGGTCTTCCGCAACGTCCCGATCCTGGACTTCCCGCCCGAGTTCAAGCTGCTGATGATGAGCATCCACAATGAGAAGCATCACTGGCGGCTGCTGAAGTTCATCGCGGATGTGGCCTGGATGCTGGAGCACCAGAAGAATCTGGACCTGGACAGGGCGCTCGATCTGGCCGAGGGGCTGGACCGCATGGAGGCGATGCTCAAGACACTCTATCTTGCGCGGGTGCTGTTCTCGGCGCCGCTGAACGCGCGCGCGCGGCAGCTGATCCAGGAACGCCCGCGCCTTGAGCTGGAGTCGGCGCTGCTGCGCTACCAGATCTTCAGGGAGGGCTTCCGGCTGCCGGGCTTTTCGAAATGGAAGAGCATCCTGGCGGGCGAGCGGGAGCATTTTTCCAGCGAGCCCGACGCGAGCTTCAAGACCTACCTCGCCGTGATGCTCACGCCGCAGTATGTCGATCGCAACCGGATTCCGGTGCGGCTGGGCGGGCGTTGGGAGTGGGTTTACTCGGTCACGCGGACGATCCGGTTCATCAAGTATTGGACCTATCTGCATCCGCGTCGCCGGCGGCGGCTGGTTGACTTCGATAAGTGAGACTGGAAACGCGGGTGGATTTGTAACGATTGGATGTTCAAGCAAGGTGGTGTCGGGGCGTATGAAGAGCAGTGATTCGAACAAAGAGCTGGTGCAGGTGGGGGACGAGCGGGGGCAGTGGGTCCAGGTGCCGGCGGGGTATCAGGTCGTGATGGACCAGGACCCGCCAGAGGAAACCGAGGTCCACCTCTGGGACCATGTGGCGCAGTTGTGGCAGCGGCGCTGGCTGATCCTGGTGCTCTTTATCGCCTGTCTGGGCGCAGCTGTTCTCATCGCCCGCCAGCGGCCGGTCGTGCCCCTCTTCCGGGCCGTGGCGACGATCCGCGTGGGCGTGGATCAGTCCCAGATGGACCCGCTGGCCGGCGAGGGGCGGCGCACCAACTCGCCCGACCTGGTGCACACGCACGCCCAGGTGCTGCGCAGCCGCACGCTGGCGCTGCGGGTGATCAATCGGCTCAACTTGTATGGCGCTCAGGCCGCGGATCAATCCGAGGCGCCCATCGCTGAACCGGTCGCCGCCATCGGCACCGCGCAGGGGTATATGGCCTTGGCGAGCGCCTGGCTGGAGCGGGGCAAGTCGGCCATTCTGGGGCCGGCTCCGGTCCTGCCGCAGCTGGACCCCGCGGTCGCCTCCGAACAGCGCAAGGTAGATGCCTTCCTGATGAGCCTGGGCGTCCACCCGATCCCCAACACACAGATCATAGAAATCACCTACACCTCGACCGACCCCAACATGAGCGCCGGCGTGCTCAACACCCTCCTGGAAGAGTACGTCCAGTATGATCTGGACGCGCGGTCGAACCAGTTTGCCATGGCGCGTGAATGGGCCAGCAGCAAGCTGGGCGAGCTTAAGCTCAAGCTCGAGGAATCCGAAAAGGGCCTGCTCTCATTTGTCGGCAGCGACAGCGAGGAGTTCCTGACGCTGGCCCAGAACGGCACCACCCGCGAGCGCCAGATCGAGGAGACGCGGGGCCAGTTGGCCGCGGCCGAGGATGAGCTGCGCAATGCCCAGTATCGTCACGCCCAGGTCCAGAAGCAGGACCAGCCGGAACTGGCGATTCAGGACCCGGCCTACCAGCAGGTGCGGCGCCAGCTCGAGCAGGCCGAGGCCGAGCACCGGCGGCTGCTGGCCTACCTGACGCCCACTCGCCCTGAGGTCGTCGAGCAGGCGGAGGTCGTCGCAAACCTGCGCCGGCAGCTCGACCAGGAACGCCAACGGATCGAGACCAGTCATCGCCTCGAGCACGAGCGGGCCCTCGCCCGCCGGGATGAGCTGGCGGCCAAGCTGACGGCGCAGCAGGAGCATTACCTGAGCATCCAGCAGCGGGTCTCGGATTACAACATCCTGCAGCGCGACGTCGACCTGAACAAGAGCTTCTACGAAAACCTGCTCCAGCGCTGGAAGGAGCTGGGCCTCTCCGAGGGAATGAACGTGGCGAGCGTCTCGATCATGCAGCACGCCGTGCCGCCCTTGCGGCCGACCAACAGCGGCAACCGCACGATCGTCATGGGCGCGCTGCTGGGGCTGATGCTGGGTGTGGGCGCGGCCTTCGGGCTCAACCAGCTCGATATGTCGTTCCGCAACGCCCAGGAGGTCTCGCGCATCATGCGCCTGCCGATCCTGGGCTTCATCCCCTTCTGCGAGAGCGGCCGCCGCCAGCGCCGCAAGGGCTTCCGCCCCGAGCTCGCCACGCACCTGCTTCCCTACTCGGGCGTCGCCGACAGCTTCCGCTCGCTGCGCACGGGGGTCAACTTCACGCTCGGCCTGCGCAAGTCCCACCTCGTGCTGGTGACCAGCTCGCTGCCGGTCGAGGGCAAGACGACGGTCGCGACCAACCTCGCGATCTCGATGGCCCAGCGCGGCCGGCGCGTGCTGCTGGTCGATGGCGACCTCAAGAAGCCCACCCTCCACAAGGTCTTTGGCGTCGAGCCCTCCCCCGGCCTGACCGACCTCTTGACCAACAGCGTGAAGGAAAACCCCGAGGGCGGCCTGGGCGATCCGATCCGCGCCACCGGCATCGGCAATCTCTACCTGCTCACCGGCGGCGGCATGGTGGGCAACCCGCTCGACCTGCTCGACTCCGAGGAGATGCGCCGGCTGCTGCACTGCTTCGGCGAGGAGTTCGACAACGTCGTCATCGACTCCGCCCCCGTGACCGACATCGCCGACACCGGCGTCCTCGGCCCCTATGTCGATGGCGTCGTGATGGTCGTCTGCCCGGGCCGCACCCCGCGCCGGGTCGTCAAGGAGGCCCGCGAGAAGCTGGCCTTCATGGGGGCCAACATCCTGGGCGTCGTGATCAACTACACCCAGCGCAAGGTGGCCAAGCGCTACGGATCGGGGTTTCAATATCGCTCCGGCTTCGGTTATGGTTATGGCTACGCCGAGGCGGGCCGCTCCGCCAACGGCAACGGCGCCGGCCAGCACCCGCCGGTCCTCAAGCAGCCGGTGCTGCCGGCCCACTACCAGCTCGTCGGCGAGGACACCAAGTCCTAAGGTCAGGATACGGGGCGGATGTATAAGCTCGATCGCGAGGAAAAGGACCTGCGGGAGAATCAGCGGGGTCAATACGACGACGACAGCCGCTGGTATGCCCTGATGGTCCACGTCGGGCGCGAGCGCCAGGTCAGCGCCGAGCTGGCCTCCGCGGCGGCGTGCGCGGCGATCGAGGAATACCTGCTCCCCGAATACGCCGGGCCGGCGGCCGAGGCGGGCGACCGCGCCCGGCTGCTCTTCGCCGGCTACATTTTCATCCGCTGCCGGATGAGCGATGAAATCTACGCCGCCGTCGCCGAGCAGCGGGCGGTCTATAAGATCCTTGGCCGCGCCTGGCGGATCCCCTCGCCGGTCGCCGATGACGAGATTGGGCTGCTCCAGGCGGTCCTCAAGGCCTACGAGCGCCCCGAACTGGTGCGCGCGCTCGGGCGCGGCGACGTGGTCGAGGTCGGCCGCGGGCTGATGGCCGGCATGCGCGGCCGCGTGCTCGAGGTCAACCAGAAGTTCGTCAAGCTCGAGACCAGCTTTTCCTTCCTCTCCCCCGGCACCGGCATCGCCGTCCTCATCCCCCGCTCCGACCTGAAGCTCGAACTCCACCTCCCCTGATCTTGCCCTGAAGGTAGGTCGGCTCTTCGAGCCGACATCTGGCTCCTCTCCCTCAAAAACAGCCGTGAAGGGTAGGTCGGCTCTTCGAGCCGACATCTGACTCATCTCCCTCCAAAACACCCCCCCGCCTCACCGCATCTTTGCCCTGAAGGGGCAACGCAGTTCAAAAGCCCAGGGTGAGCGTAGCGTAACCCTGGGTCTGCCGGCCATGTTCTCAGAGCCCTGAAAGGGGCGACACAGTGGCCCCCTTTTGGGCTGCCCAATCGACCTTTAACCACCCCCCGCATTGGCCGCCCACCCAGCCCCGCAGGGGCGACACTCTTCACGACCGCCAACATCCCCCCCGCTCGTGCCGTGGAGGGTAGGTCGGCTCTTCGAGCCGACATCTGGCTCCCCTCCCTCAAACAGTCCGCCTCCCCGCATCTTTGCCCTGAAGGGGCAACGCAGTTCAAAAGCCCAGGGTTAGCGCAGCGTAACCCTGGGTCCGCCGGCCATATTCTCAGAGCCCTGAAGGGGCGACACAGTGGCCCCCTTTTGGGCTGCCCAATCGACCTTTAACCACCCCCCCGCCTTGGTCGCCCACCCAGTCCCGAAGGGACGGCCGGCCGTAGCCGGGGGTGACCGCAGGGAACCCCCGGTTCGCCGCAAAAAAAACAAGCCCCGAAGGGGCGGCAGAACCGGCCTCACGTGCTGAAAAAACAAGACCCTCTCCCCCGTCTCAACCGACGCCCACAACCAAAAAAAAAACTCTGCGCTTCCTCTGCGCCCTCTGCGGCTTTGCGGTTCAATCTGTTTGAATTCCAACCCCGGCACCGCGACCTTCACTCCCCCGCCCCAACCGACGCCCAAATCATAAATAAACTCTGCGCTTCCTCTGCGCCCTCTGCGGCTTTGCGGTTCAATTGGATTTGAATTCATGACCGGCGCCGGCCCTATTGCCGAAACTCGACCAGCCCATTTTTATGCAGGTCGCGCAGCAACTCAATCAGGTCCTGGCGACACTGCTCGGGCTCGACGTCATATTCCTCGAGCAACCGCGCGACCACGTCGGCGATCGAGCGTGGCTCCTGGATCAGCTGCCAGATCGAGTGGCCGACCAGGTTGAGCCCATAATAGACGCCATCCTTCATGCTCAGGATGATGCTTTCGCCCTCCAGCTCGCAATGGACGCTGTCGTTGGTGGCGACGACGATCGTCTGATCGTCCAGCTGCTCGGTTTTCTGCACATCTTCGGCCATGTTCATTCCCTCGCTGGCGCTACTTCTCTAACTCCGAGAAAGTATATCAAAGACTCCCCAGGTTTGAAGCGCAATCTTCACCCAGGTAGGTCGGCTCTTCCATCCGACATCTGACTCCTCTCCCTAATAAACACACTCCCCGCCTCCCCGCATCTTTGCCCTGAAGGGGCAACGCAGTTCAAAAAGCCCAGGGTTAGCGCAGCGTAACCCTGGGTCCGCCGGCCATATTCTCAGAGCCCCGGCAGGGGCGACACGCTTTACGACCGCCAACCCCCTCCCCCCTCCTGGGTGGTAGGTCGGCTCTTCGAGCCGACATCTGGCTCCACTCCCTCAAAAAACACACCCCCCCGCCTTGGTCGCCCACCCAGTCCCGAAGGGACGGCCGGCCGTAGCCGGGGGTGACCGAAGGAAACCCCCGGTTCGCCGCAAAAAAAATTCAAGCCCCGGCAGGGGCGACACTCTTTTCGACCATCACACCCCCCGCCTCCTCGCATCTTTGTCCTGAAGGGGCAACGCAGTTCAAAAGCCCAGGGTGAGCGCAGCGTAACCCTGGGTCCGCCGGCCATATTCTCAGAGCCCTGAAAGGGCGACACAGTGGCCCCCCTTGGGCTGCCCAAACGACGACTAAATAAACACCCCCCCGACTCCTCGCATCTTTGCCCTGAAGGGGCAACGCAGTTCAAAAGCCCAGGGTTAGCGCAGCGTAACCCTGGGTCCGCTGGCCCATGTTCTCAGAGCCCTGAAAGGGCGTCACAGTGGCCCCCCGCTGGGCTGCCCCATCGCCGATAAAAACCACAATGATATTCTGCCACCAACCCCCCCCCGCTCACCCCCAATGCCGGCGCAGCCACAGCTCGGCCGAGAGCGCCTGCATAAATCGTGTATCCCCCGAGCGGCCGACGCGGTAGGCTTCCACCGCCGCGGCCAGCCGCCTCGGCTCGATCAGCCCCAGCGCGGCCAGCCTCGACTCCCGCAGCAGCCGCCCGATCGTCACCCCCGCGTGGCTGCGGATCGATTCACGGAAGAACGGCTCGGGCGAGACCTTGCCCGCCCGGCTCAGCGCCGGCTCGGGCATCAACCCCGCCAGCGCGGCACGCGTCAGCCATTTGTTGAGGCCGTCGCGGTGAAAAACATCCTGCGGCACGCCGAGCGCGAACTCCACCAGCCGCCGGTCGCTCCAGGGGTCGCTATGGGTGAGTCCATGGCGCGCCGCCAGCCGGCCGCTCCACGTGGTCACCATTTTCTGCAGCGGCATGAACAGCAACCTATGACGGGCGCGGCCGGCGTGCGAGAGCCCATTCCGGCCTCCGCCCAGCGTGCGCGGGTCGAGCGCCGAGGTTGCCTGCGCCGCGCAGGCCGGGCTGATCCACTCCGGGTAGGACGCGGCCGGTTCGCGCCCGCACACCGCCCGCGCCCATTGCCGCAGCGAGCCGGCCTGCGGCCGGGGCAGCGCCGTCTGCAAGAGCGGCAGCAAGAGGTAATCCTTGAGGATGCGCCCGCGCGGGAGCCCCTGATCGCGCGCGAAGCCCCGGACCTCGCGCTCGAGCCGCCGCCAGCGGCCCGCCAGCAGCAACCCCGCCAGGTCGATCAGCCAGCAACCGGCCACCATGTCGCCGTGCTGGCCGGTCATCAGCTGGCGCCCCCCGCTCTCGCGGATCGCCGCGCAGGCCAGCTCGAGCACCCCCTGGTAGGGGCCCATCATCGGGTCATCGGCGTCGGGCGCGGTGGCCTCGTCGGCGAGCGACCACGCCTCGGCCGTCGGGACCAGCGTCAGCGGCAGCCCATAGTGCCGCACGATCGCGTCGCTCACCTGCCGCTCATCGCAGCCGGGCACTTGTTCAAAGTTAAAGCAGACCGCCCGCAGCGGGGGCGCGGCCAGCCGCCCCTCACGCGCCAGCCAGCCCGCCGCCGAGGCCACCGCCCCCGAATCCAGCCCGCCGCTCAGAAGCAGCCCCGTCTCCCCGCCGCGCTCCAGCCGGCAGCCGACCGCGCCCAGCAACAACTCGCGATAGTGCTCGACATAATCCTCGATCCGCCGGTGCCGGATCGCCGGGCAGTCCGCGACCGACCACCACGGCCAGACGCGCAGCCGCCCATCCTCGACCGTGAGCGCATGGCCCGCCGGCAGCTGCGCGATCCCCTCGTAAAAGCTCTGGTCCAGCGGCACGTCCTGGTCGGCCAGCCAGCAGGCGATGGCGCGCCGATCGAGCCGGGGCGGCCCCTCCGCCGCCGCCGTCAGTGCCTTGGCTTCCGAGGCCAGATAAAACCCCTCGCCGGTCTGGCGATAATACAGCGGGCGCAGCCCCATCAGGTCGCGCGCGCAGAACAGCCGTCGCCGCCGGGCGTCCCAGATCGCAATCGCAAAATCCCCGAGCAGCCGCCCGACGCAGCCGTCGCCCCAGCAGTCATAGGCCGCCCGCGCAATGGCCGCGTCGCTCGCGCCGGCCTCCAGCGCGTGCCCCTGCCCGGCCAGCGACCCGAGCAGTTCCGCCCGGTTATCCAGCCGCAGGTCGGCGGCGATCCCCTCCGCTCCCCCCGCCCCACCGGCCGGCTCGCGCTCCAGCGTCGCCAGCAGCGGCCCCGGCGCGGCCGAAGGCCCCGCCCCCGGCCGCCCCCGATGGGCCAGCGCCGCCGCCATCCGCCGCCACAGCTCAGGGTCGACCGTGCGTTGCCCAGACGGGAGGATGCCAAGAATCCCAGCCAAGTTCAGCGTATCTCCATTGCCTTTAAGGTGGTGCGCAGGCTCTTGCCCTGAAAGGCACTACAGGAGCCTTCGTTTCGTCTGTGGTTAGCGTGGTGCCTGGTATGGCGCCGGTATTTCACCCTGAAAGGGTGGGCACAGTTCAAAAGCCCAGGGTTAGCGTAGCGTAACCCTGGGTCTGTCGGCCAATCTCCATAGAGCCCTGTAAGGGCGACACAGTGGCGATACGAACCCGATCGAAATTCAGGGACCCCAATATCTCCGCCAGGAACCAACTATCTCCGCTGGGACCCCAATAGCTCCGCCAATCTCCGCTGGGAACCAACCAGCTCCGCTAGGAGCCAATAGCTCCGTTAGGAGCGACATGTTTGTAGAATCGCGCATTTATGATCACCGAAAGCTCCGTTAGGAGCGACATGTGCACCTTTCCCCCGGTGTAACCCAAATACATCAAAATCAAGAATTAAGGCGGCACATGCCGCTCCTAACGGAGCTAAATCGCTCCTAACGCATGTGTTTAGCATTATCCTGCCGACCCGTTGATCCTCCGAAAGTCCCTGTCCAGCCAAGGAATAGCTCGATTCCTTGCCGTCTCCGTCGGCCACAAAAGCCCCGGCAGGGGCGACACCTTGTTGGAGAGCGGCCTGTGTCGCCGCTACCGCGGCTTGAACATCTCCTGCTCACGTCGTGAAGGTAGGTCGGCTCTTCGAGCCGACATCGGGCCGATTTCCCCTAAAAAAAACATTACCTCTCCGTTTGCGCCACCACCTCCCCCGCCAATAGCTCCGTTAGGAGCGACATGTTTGTAGAATCGCGCATTTATGACCACCCAAGCTCCGTCAGGAGCGATATGTGCAGCGAACCCCACCGCTGCATCCCCTCGACGCCAATACCCCCCCGCTCATCAAACCTATTTCCCCAAAAAAAACACAACCTCCCCAGCTACGCCGCCCCCCATTCATTCACCCCAATCAACCCCTGCTTAATCCCCCACCAGCTCACTCCGCCGCTCGCGGCCGCAACAGCCCGCGCGCCACCAGCTCGCCCGCGAAACGCTCCAAATCCCCCCGCAACCGGCGCGGCTCGACCTCATAAATCCGGCCCAGCCGCTTGAGCGCCTCCGCACGGCTCGGCTCCTCAACGAGCGCCTGCCACATCTCGGCCGCCGTGCCCTCGAGCGAAAAACTTGACCCCTGATCCTGATCCCCCAGCACGATCCGCTCGCCCAACCGGCCGAACAGCAGCCGCTCGGCGGGGATCAGCGGGCCACGCCCCGCCGGCTGGACCTGAAGCCGCGGGCCGCCGCTGCGCCCCAGCCGCGCCCGGTTGCGCAGGCATTTCGCCGGCGAGGCCAGCCGCCAGCCGTCATGGGCCTGGTTCTCGCCGGCGTCCCAATAGGGGTTGTCGGGCTCGCTCCAGGCAAAACTGAGCCGCTCGGTCCGCCCGATCCAATAGCGGGCCCCCGGCGGCTCGACCGTTTTCCACCACGCCCGCCAGGCCCTCAGCTGGCTCGGCGAGCGGGCCGGACCCGGTTCGTCGGCCAGGTCGCGCGCGCTGATGCAGGCCCGCACGCTCGATTCCTGGCGCCGGATCGCCCGCCGCAGCGCGGGGTGGGAATAAAGCGGGGCAAAAATCAGCTCGGGGTGCGGCCGCTGTTTCAGCCATTGCCCGAGCCGGCATCCCGACAGCGAGCAGTCATCCACCAGCACCAGCGGCTGATTGGGGCGGGCCGGTTGCAGTTGCCGGGGCGCCAGGTCGAGCCAGTAGGCCAGCATCCCCAGCACGATCAGTCCTCCGCGCGGAATCGCCTCGAAGGCGCACTCGCCCAGCAGCCGCGCGCCCAGCCGGCGGCGCAACCGGCGTGCCAGCTCCTCGCAGTCCCGCTCGGCCTGCTCATAGCTGACGTGGCGCAGCGTCGGCCACTCGACCATCAGCGTGCGGCGCAGCTGCTCGGCCAGGGCCAGCTGCCGCGCGTCAAAGCGCCCCATGATCCCGATCGCCGGTGTCGGCGCCGGCCGCAGCACCATCACCGCCCCCGGCAGATCGGCCCAGGCCGGGCTGGCGGCCAACGTCTGCGCCAGCTCCTCGAGCGCCGCAAAAGAACCGCCGCCACCCCCGCGTCGCAAGGTCCGTTTGAGCAACGGGCCCTGGATCGCAAGAATGACGGCTACCTGTTCAGACACCAATTTGACTCCGCACGGCGGGCAAAGCTATTTCTTGGCCTGCCCCGAGGGGATGCTTGAGCCGACGGTGTGTGCGTTGCCTTGGAAAACATCGGAAACACTGGAGTTATTGCCGACCTGGGTCAGATCGCGCACCGTCCCCCACTGCTTGAGTTCGGGTGTCACGTAGGCCTTCTGGCCCACGGTCAGTTTGTTTTTCATCACAGCTACCTCCTGGGTTGGGTCCAAGCTCCATCCCTGGGCATGGTCCACGGCCCACAACCCAATAAGCAAGAAATTAGCCAGAAGAATCGCTGGGCGCAGGAAAATTTTGGCTCTCGCCCGCCGTTGCCGGGACTTGGCTTAGCTCGCCAAGCATTTCCCCCGTCCATGAGAGCCCGAAGTAAACCATCCCGCGGATTGCAAACCAGTGCAGATATTTCCCAGCCGGAGGAAATAAATTACATTCACCGATTCCCCCGGCCGCCCATCCGTGACCCGGCTGACTCAGCGCCCGCTGACGCCTTTTTCGTGTCCATTCCTGTTCCTGGTATTCGTACTACTATCCTTCGTTTTCTTGTTATCCTGCGAAGTTTCGGCCGCCCCTTCAGGGCTCGGATGTTTTGGGCACCTTGACCGGGGGTTCCCTGCGGTCACCCCCGGCTACCTGCGATCGCCCCTTCGGGGCTGGGTTTTTGCGGGAAAATGGGCAGGGGATCAACCCACGGCCTGTCAATCCCAACCTCCGATCTTCGTCCAAGCTCGAGAACTTGCTTTTCCTCGGCGTCCCTGCGCCTTGTATGTTTCATTTGAGCGGATGCGACCCTTGGCCATCTTGGCGTCTTGGCGTTCAAATCATTCGTGTAAATTGGTGTCCATTCGTGGCTGCATTTTTTGGTTGCGGCCGAATGCTGCGCTGGGAAAATTCGTGAACGTATGAATTCTTAAAAGCTGGGCAGGGCGGGTGACGGCGGGCGGCGCGTTCCAGATTTCCCCTAAAATTCGGCGAACAGCTGCCGCAGCACGCCGCTCGGGTCGACGCGGCCTTCGCGGACCGTATAACGCACCGCCAGCGGATGGCCCCGGCGCGTGCGCAGCCAGAGCAGCTTCTCGGCGCCCGGGTTGGGCGCCGGCTCGGCCGGACTCCCGAAGTCGATGCGCCGCTGCTTGACCGGGTCGTTGACCGAGAGCAGCTGCAGGCCCAGCTCCTCGGCCAGCACCCAGCTGAACATCTCGCGGTCGCGCGCCGAATCCAGGAACGAAAGCTTCTGCTGAAGGTATTCAATCATCGCGGTGAGCAGGTGCCGGTGCCGGCGGCGCTGCCAGCCATAGGCGCCCAGCAGGGTCAGGATGGTGAACAAAAAAATGAGCATCAGGCGGCGGCTCCTGTGTTTCTCATACCTTCAATCATATATCGGTCGTTTGAAGCCACAAACTTTATCCAATGTTTTTATAAAAAATTCAGATTTCCCCCTACCCCGGACGCACTGGCGCCGACGGGTTGAATCGACGCCGGCAAGCAGCTTATTCCCTCTGCTGCGCCGGCCCGATAGAGCGCTGGTTTGATTGCAGATCCAGTTTCGTCAGCGTGACCGTTAACAGTTGTCGGTCTGACTACTGAATTGCAACTAAATGTGAAGCGAACTGCTCTTTGGGAGCTGCTGGATGCTGAATGAAATAACTGGGGCCCGACCCGCCAGACCCCGCCCGCGGGACAACTCATCAGCTTTCAAGCGGGCGCCAAATCAGGGTGCCTGCCGTCCGGACATCGCCCGGACGGGCGCGATAATTGCATCACCCTGGTGCGGGTGATCCATGCACACCCGCGACCTAATTGGATCAATGGATGGAGCCAATGAAGCGAGCGAAACCTTCATCGGGTCGAACCTACCTCAAGCCGCAGGTCAAAGTCTGGGGCAAGGTGGAAGACCTGACCCAGGCCGGCGCCAGCCATGCTGGTAGCGACGGCGTCTATTATGACCAAAAGGGCTACTACGGCAGCGTCATCCGGCCCGTCGACAACTAGAGCTGTTGCCGGCGGCGAGGGACGCGGGCGACAATGGGGCGCTCCCCCCTTCGCGCCAGCCCAAACCTGCGCCACTGCGCGCGCTGAACTTGTTTCGCAATGGGTGGCGGGGTTGGAGCCAGGTCTTGGCAAACGCCAACCGGCTCCAGCCCCGTATGTGTTTTAGCGTGGCGCATGAAAAATGGCCGAAAACTGACGGGGCGAATCAGCCCTGGGAGGGGCTAAGTTCTGTAGGAGCGGCATCTGCTGACAGTCCCCCACGGCTCCCCCCACGCTGCATGGTTTTTTCACACGTATGGGGCTTAGACACAGACCCAGCCCCGGGCCATCCGGGCCTCAAATCCAATCAGGGTTCATCCATTGGCTGGTATCGTCGGGGTCATCCACCTGGAGGGGGCGCCGGTCGCGCCGGCCGAGCTCGAACGGCTCGCCGGCCCGATCGCCCACCGCGGCCGACTGATCCCCGCCTCCTGCCCCGACCGCGCCGTGGCGCTGGTCAGCCTGAGCCGCGCCGGGGATGCCCCCGCCGGCCCGCGCGGCGCCGCCCCACCCGCCGAGGGTCTGCCGCTGGTCGCCGATCTGCGCCTCCATAGCCGCCGCGAGCTGCTCGGCCTGCTCGCCGATGAGCCCACGCCCCCCCATCCCCACGCCCCCGATTCCGAGCTGCTGGCCGCGGCCTGCGCCGCCTGGGGCGACGGCGCCGCCGAGCGCCTGCTGGGTGATTTCGCCTTCGCGTTCTGGGATGCCCGCCGCCGCCGCCTGTTCTGCGCCCGCGATCTGATGGGCATGCGCCCGCTCTACTACACCCTCGCCCGGGGCGCCTTCTGGTTCGCCTCCGAGGTCAAGGCCCTGCTCGCGATCGAGGGCCTCCCGCGCCGCGTCGAGCCGCTCAGCATCGCCGCCTGGCTCAACGAGACCAGCTCGCCGCTCGAGCTGACCTTCTACGAGGGGATTCGCCAGCTCCCCCCCGGCCACGCCCTCGCCCTCGAGGCCGGACGCGTGCGGGTCTGGCCCTGGTGGCGGTTCGAGCCCGCCCGCCGCATCCGCCACCGCCGCGTCGAGGATTACGTCGAGCACTTCCGCCAGCTGCTCCTCGAGGCCGTCGAAAGTTGCCTGGCCGGCGACGCGCGCGCCTCGCTGCTGCTCAGCGGGGGGCTGGATTCGGGCAGTGTAGCCGCCGCCGCCGGCTGGCTGGCCGCCCAGGGACGCCTGCCGCGCCCGCCGCTCCACGCCATCAGCTGGGCTTTCGATCGGATGCCGCTCTGCGACGAGCGTCACCTGAGCGACCAGGTCGTGCGTCACGGCGCCTTGCCGCTGAGCCTCCTCGACGCCGACGACGGTTGGCCGCTGGCCGATTACCCGGCAATCGCTCCCGATGCCGACGATCCGATCCTGGGCGCCTATCAGGGCCTGCTCGAGCAATCGATGGCGATCGCCCGCGCGCGCGGGGATCGGGTGGTCATGACCGGCCACCGCGGCGACCTGCTCGTCGGCGGCTGGATCAGCGACCTGCCCGGCATGCTGCTGGCCGGCCATTGGCGGACCCTCGCCCGCGAGGTCGCGGCGATCCGGAACCATCAGGTCCCATACCCGGTGATCGTCAAGACCCTGCTCCTGCATCCGCTCTTGCAAACGCTCTGGCATCAACCCTCCGCCGCCTCGCTCCGGCAGTGGCTGGCCGGCGCCTTGGGGCGGCGCGACCCTGCGGCCGGTCGCGCGGGCTGGCTGCGCCCCGATTTCGCCCGCGCCTCGGGGCTGGATGACCTCCTGCGTCAGCCGCCCCCGCGGCCCGACCTGCGGCCCCATGCCCGCCGCGAGCGTTACCGCATGATTTTCCTCCCCGCGCAGATGCGGATCACGAACTGGCTGGGGCGGCTGGCGGCCCGCCACGGCCTGACCTCCGCCGACGTCTGGTCCGACCGCCGCCTCGTCGAGTTCGTGCTCTCGATCCCCCAGCACCTGGTCCACCGTCAGGCCGAGGACAAGTGGCTGACGCGCGAGGCAATGCGCGGGGTGATGCCCGAGTCCATCCGTACGCAGTGCCGGAAGATCCTCCCCACGCCGATCTTCCAGCAGTCGATGGCGCGCCACGCCCGCCCCATCGCGCTCGAGCTGCTGACCCGCCCGCGCCTGGCCGAGCTGGGCTGGGTCGACCCCGACCGCCTGCGCCGGGATTATGACGCCTTCTGCCTCGGCCAGACCGACGACCAGCGCTTCTGGGGCGCCCTGACCGCCGAAGCCTGGCTGCGCCTGCACGGCCCCTGATTCGGTGCCCCTTGATTCTTCATTCATTTCGCAAAGGTCGCGGAGAACCCGGAAAAAGAACGCAAAGTTGTTGCGAGGCGAATTCGATGGGGTGACATCATGAACATCATGACGGGTCTCGAAGATCATGATTCAATTCCTGCCTTTGCGACCTTTGGCCGTTTCCTCTGCGCCTTTGCGACAAAAAAACACGGAGGATCAGAGTACCGCCCCGTCCACCCGCCGGCCGCTTCACCCGCCGCCCATACCTGTGATACGTTGACTACGGACGCTGAATCGTGATCAATCGATCGGAGCCAGGCATCTGATGGAACCTGCCGAGCCGCACCAGGTCGATGACCGCCGCTGCTACCGGGTCTTTGGCCTGGTGGTGTCGCTCAACTTGCCGATGCCGATGCTGCCGCCGGCGCAGGGCCCGGCCGACATCGAAGTCCAAGTACATCAGGCGTCCGTGGACGAAGTCAGCGCCTTTCTGGACACCAGCCCCCCGCTCGAGTCCGATTCCGCCGCCCTCCGCTTCGCCTTCGCCGAGGTCGGCATTTTCGAGGTCCTTGCGGGGCGGCGGATCATCCTGCGCCTGACCAGCCAGGCCGACTTGGACAACATCCGGTTTTACCTGCTCGGCACGCTTCTGCCGCTGGCCCTGCACCAGCGCGGCTTCCTCATCCTGCACGCCGGGGCGGTGGTGCTCGAGGGCGAGGCGGTCGCCTTCGCCGGTTCCTCCGGCGCCGGCAAGTCCACCATCACCGCCGCCTTCAACGGCCTGGGCTGTCCGCTGCTGACCGATGACATCACCATCATCGATCTGGCGGGGGAGCGTCCGCTGGTCCACCCCTCCCACCCGCACATCAAGCTCGACCCGGCGGCCGCGCAAATGCTGGGCATCGACCCGACCCGGCTCGAGCTGCTGCACTCGGCCGAGCCGACCAAGCGCGGGCTGCAATTGACCCAGCTCATTCAGCGCGACCCCGTGCCGCTGCGGTTGATCTGCCTGCTGGGCTCTGAGGATGATCCGGCCGGCCTGCAGCCGCTCCATCCGGCGATCGCTTATCGCCGGCTGATCCCGCAGGTCTATCCCACCCTCCTCAACCTGCCGGCGAAACCCGCCGATTTTCAGGCCCTGGCCCGGCTGCTCAAGGTCACTCCGGTGCTGAACCTCGCGCGCCCCAGGCAGCTCACCAACCACGCCCCCCTGCTCGAGCAGCTGCGGGCCACAATCCCACCCCCAAACGAGTCGACAGCAAGGTGCCGGGGGTGACTGCAGGGATCCCGTCAAGCCTCCCTTGGCCCTGCCGAATCAGCCCCAGATGTGAAAAATAGCTCCGTTAGGAGCGACATGTTTGTAGAAACGCGCAATTACTATCCAATAAAAGCTCCTTTAGGAGCGACACCTGCACCTTTCTCCAGGTAGTACCAATACAAAACAAACAAATTTCCTCACTCTGCTTGTATCCTGTCTGACCATTCGCGAAACAAATAACCTCGACATGGCCCCCATGTCGGCTCGAAGAGCCGACCTACCCCAAAAAAAACGGCCCAGACCGGGGGCGAACATTCCCCCGGCCTGGGCCCTTAACCCCCGGCGCCCTCAGCGGGCGGCGGCGGCCGCGGCCGGCTGGCGCGGCGCGGGCCGGTAGTTGAGCACCTGGCCATCGGCCAACAGCCGCTCGCGCAGGACGGCGTAATCCACCTCCTGGACCGGCTGGTCGTTGGCGATCGCCAGCGAGGCCGCCGTCGCGGCCGACTGCCCCAGGATCATGAAGACCGGCTCCATCCGGATCGAGCCATAGGCAATATGCGTCGCCGAGACGGCGACCGGCACCAGCAGGTTCTCGCACTCCTCGCTGCGCGGGGTGATCGCGCCGTAGGCGATGTCGTAGGGCCCGCCGGGGGGCACTTGGATGTCGCCCTCGTTGCGGGCGTTGCCGTCGGCATCCACGTAACGCTGAACGTTGTGGGAATCAATGTTATAGGATCCCATGCCGATCGAGTCGGGGGTCTCGACGAGCCCGCGCAGGTGGTTCTCGGTCATGACGAAATCCCCCACCATGCGGCGCGCCTCGCGCACGTAAAGCTGGTGCGGCCAGTGGCCGTTGTCGACGAACTCGTCCTTGGCCAGCCCCCACTCGGCATAGGCCGTCCGCACGTCCTCGGGCACGCGCGGGTCATAGGCCAGGAACCACATCAGCCCCAGTTGGTAGTCGCGGTGGGCCTGGATGATCTCGCGGCGCCGCTCGTAATCGGCCTCGGGATAGTCGTAGTTCATACCGATGTAGTCGGTGGAAAAGGCGCCGCTGTTGTTGGTGTCGGTCTTGCCGTTGGGGATCGGGTCATACTTCTTGAACAGCTCGCGCTGGCCGGCGTCCAGGTGGCGCGCCAGCAGCTCGTATTGCAGCGGATCATAGTTGGCCGGCTTGGGGTATTCCAGCCGGTTTTCGGGCACGTTGGTCAGGCACATGCGGAAGGTGTAGGCCTGCACGCGATGGTCGCCCTCGCCGTCCGCGCCCGGATGGTCGCCGTGGACGTTGGGCAGCAGCCCGCTGGAGGGGTCGCCCGGGATGACGTAGGCGCTGACCGGGTAATTGAACTGGTGCTTGGTGGCATTCTTGATCTGCACGCCGTTGAGCGTCTCGCCATAGGCCGCGTTGCTCTCGCGGCCGATGGCGTAGCTGACCCCCGCCGCCGCCATCAGGTCGCCCTCATAGGTGGCGTCGATGAAGATCCGGCCGGCGTAGGAGTTGCCGTCGAGCATGGTGATGACTGTGATACGCTTGTCCGAAATTTTCACCCCATTTTCACGGTCGAGCCACTGGTCGCGCACGACCGGAATGTCATACTCGCGCACCAGGTCCTCGAAGATTTTCTCAGCAACATGGGGCTCAAACACCCAGATCGCATCGGCATCGGCCTTGTAGTGACGAAATTTGTCACGGTCCGCAAAACGCCACGCTGCCGGATCATCATAATAACCCTTGATACGCTGATAATATTCCCTGGCCAGCCCCCCAACCACTTCCTTGCGGCCCGAGTCGGTCCAGCCCAGCCCGCCGGCGGTCAGCCCGCCCAGGTGGCGCTCGGGGCAGACGATGATGACACTCTGGTCCATGCGTCGGGCCTGAACCGCCGCCGCGACCGCGGCCGAGGTGCCGCCATAGATGACGATGTCATAGTCGGCCCGCGCCGGCACCGCCAGCACAAAACTCAGTATCAGCAGGGAAAACCAAACCTGTCGCATGCTCATCCTCGTGCCTCCAAAAAGAATGAATTCTTCCGCTTGAATAGTCAGCCACACCAGCCGCTGGGATGGAAAGCATAATCGGCATCGGGGCGGCTGCCGGGGTCGCGGGGGGTGCTTTCCAAACAGATTCGATAGCGCTTGAAGTTTTGCCTCCCCGGCCCTCATGATAATCGTCACATCTCAAAGGAGCCGCCGCGGCTGGAGGATCACTCACATGCGCCACGCCAGATTGATTTCATGGATTTTGCTGGGGGGTATGATTTTGTTGGGAGGGCTGGCCGGCGCTCAGGCCGCCGCCCCGCAGGCGCCCGGCGGGCTGCTCTGCGAGCTGAGCCCCGAGCCGCTTGGCATCGAAAACCTGACGCCCAGCTATTCCTGGATCGTCAATGATGAGGACCGCGACGAGCTGCAATCGGCATGGCAGATTATTGTGACCCGTGCCGCCGGCGAGGTGGCGTGGGATTCGGGGCGGGTGGCGTCGGCCCAGTCCACCAGCGTCCGCCACGGCGGGGCGCCGCTGGCCCCCGGCGAGGTCTATCACTGGCGCGTGCGCAGCTGGGACCGCGACGGAAACGAGAGTCCCTGGAGCGAGCCGCAGCGAATCGTGACGGCGCTTAAGGATCGTTGGCAGGCGACGCCGATCTGGAGCGCCGAGCCGAGCAGCTTCACCCTGCTGCGCCGCGAGCTGACGCTCGAGGACCGGCCGATCGAGCGCGCGCTGGCCTTCGTCAGCGGCCGCGACACCCATGCCTCCCGCCAATACGTCTACCGGCTGCTGGTCAACGGCGGCGAGGTCGGCGTCGGCCCGGCGCGCGGCTTTGACGGCCAGGTCCCCTATCAGGTGTTTGACGTCACCGATCGGCTGGTGGCCGGCGAGCCGCTGGTGCTGGCGGCGATCGCCTATTCGGCCGATGCGGAGAAGGATTTCCTGCTCCAGCTCGAAATCACCCACACCGACGGCTCGCGTCGGACGATCCTGACCGATGGCGACTGGAAGGCGCTGCCGGCCGATGCGATCTACAACATGAATCGCCGCTATTTCTCATATTATGAGGCCGGCCCTGAAAACATCGACGCGCGGCGGCTGCCGGTGGGCTGGGAAAATGCCGGTTTCGATGATTCGGCCTGGCCGAAGGTCGCGACGCGGCCGGCGTTCACCGAAACGCTGGTCTCCCAGCCGATGCGCAACATCGAGCTGCATGAGGTCGAGCCGGCGCGGATCGTCCGCAAGCCCGACGGCAGCCTGTTTTTCGAGTTCGACCGCCAGATCATCGGCTCGATGAAGGTCACGCTGGCCGGCCGTGACGGCGCCCAGGTGGCCGTGCGGCTGGGCGAGGAGACCGATGGCGAGAACAGCGTCCGCTACAACGCGCGCACCAAGGTCAGCTACGACGAGACTTGGACCCTGCGCGAGGGCGAGCAGACGATCGGGAACTTCGGCTATCGCGGCTTCCGTTATGGCGAACTGGTCCCTGTCGGTGGTTTCGAGCTGGGCGAGCCGCGCATCACCGCCATCGTCCTGCGCTATCCGTTCGACGACACGGCGGCGGACTATGAGAGCTCCGACGCGACCCTCAACGAGGTCTGGGAGCTGTGCAAATACAGCATCAAGTCCACCTCGCTGGATGTCTACCAGGACTGCCCCACGCGCGAGCGCGGCCCCTACGAGGGGGATGCGTTGATCAACCAGCTCTCGCACTATGCCACCGACCGCGAGTATGCCATAGCGCGCTACTCGGCCGAATACCTCTACTATATTCCGACTTGGCCGACCGAGTATAAGCAGCAGTCGGTGTTGATGGCGTGGGAGGACTACCTGGCCACCGGCAACGCCGATTCGCTCGAGCGCCACTACGAGGTGCTGCGCGGCAAGACGCTCGAGCCGTTCATGAATGAGGCCGGGCTCGTGGTGAAGCCGGTCAAGGACGACCTGGTGGACTGGCCGGTCACCACGCGCGACGGTTACGAGTTCACGACCGTCAACACCGTCATCAATGCCTTCAACGCCGCCGCGCTTGAGACGCTCGCGCAGATCGCGGGCGTGCTCGGGCATGGGGATGATCGCGCGGCCTATGAGGCCAAGGCGGCCCTTGCGCGGGGGGCGATCGTGCGCGAGCTTTATGACCCCGCCGCCGCCCAGTTCCGCGACGGGCTGGAGAGCGACCACCGCGCCGCCCACGCCAGCTTCTTCCCGCTGGCGCTGGGGCTGGTGCCCGAGGCCGAACAGGCGCGCGTCGGGCAGGTGCTGGCCGCGGGCGGGATGGCCTGCAGCGTCTACGGCTCGCAGTTCCTGCTCGACGGACTCTACCGGGCGGGCCTGGACGAGGCGGCGCTGGGGCTGATGATCTCCACCGAGCCCACCTCCTGGCACCACATGATCCATGGGCTGGGCGCGACGGTGGTGACCGAGGCCTGGACCCCCGAAAGCAAGCCCAACATGAGCTTCGCGCATGCCTGGGCCAGCGCCCCGGCCAACGTCATCCCGCGCCGGCTGATGGGGATCCTGCCGCTCGAGCCGGGCTACGGCAAGGTGCTCGTGCGGCCGCAGACGGGCGGGCTGGAGTGGGCGCGCCTCAAGCTGCCGACGATCCGCGGGACGATCGAAATGGCCTTCCGGGACGGCGGCGAGGGGATGCAGATCGAACTGGCCCTGCCGGCCAACATGACGGCCGAGGTGTGGGTGCCGGCCCCGGCGGGGGCGAGCGTGCGGGTCGATGGCGAGCCGCGCGCCGGTCGCCGGGAGGTCGAATACGTCGTATTCGACAACATCGGCTCGGGCCGCCATACGTTCGCCGTTCATGCACGGAATTGAATTGAAAAAAATTTCCATCCTGAGGGTGCCCCCGAGCGTCTTGATGGATGGAGCGCATCAGCCACCGGCTTTGTCGACGTGGCTTTAACAGTGGCTTTAACATAGGGGAGTGGATGTAAATGATGGATCTATTGCGGGCGGCATGGCTGCTGCTGATTCTCGGGGTCGCGGGTGTGGCGGGGGCCGCTTATTATCCCAACATGGTGTATGGCGAGCCTCAGGAGCTGGCCCCGGGCGTCAGCTGGCGGCAACTTACCAACGCCAGCCCCGCCTGGCGCATCCATGTCATCGAAGTCGACATGACCAACCGCAACGTGGAGCTGGTCCCGGTCTTCAAGCAGGGCGGCAACGTCACGAGCGCCCCGCTCGAGCGCACCAGCTCAATGGCGATCCGCAGCGACGCCATCGCCGCCGTCAACGCCGGTTACTTCACGACCGACGGCTCGCGCCTGACCAACAGCTATACCCTCATTGACGGCAAACACCTGGGCGGCGCCGGGACCAACATGACCGCCGAGAACAATCGCTCGGTGCTCGGCTTCTCGGGCAACCATCAGGCGATCCCCAAGCGCACCAAGATGAGCAACGCGCTGGTGCCTGCCAATGGCACCAACTGGCAACATATCGTCAATGCCATCGCCGGGCGCGGCCATTTCGTCACCGCCAGCGGCGTGGTTGCGACGCAGGACAACGAGGGGACCACCGAGTCCCATTATAATGCGCGCCACCCGCGCACCGTGATCGGCTACAGCCTCCAGCCCTATAGGGCCTACCTGGTCACCGTCGACGGCCGGCTGACCAGCAGCGTCGGCATGACCTACCTTGAGCTGGCGCGCCTGATGGCCGATCTGGGGGTCAGGGAATCGATCAGCCTGGACGGCGGCGGCTCGACCACCGCCTGGATCAAGGGGCGCGGGATCGTCAACACCCCGTCGGACGGCAGCGAGCGTTACGTCATCAGCGCCTGGACGGTCATCAACGGCATGACGATGGACACCAGCGTGGACTCGGTGACCCACACCGGTTTGTGGATCAGCGACATGACCCATCCCCAGCGCTACTACCTCGACCATCTGGTCGCCAACTCCACCATGGGGCCGGCGACCATCACCTGGCGTCCCAACCTCGAACGCAGCGGCCAATACAAGGTCTACGCCTGGTGGACGAGCGAGGCGGGCCGCGCCACCGCGGCGCCCTATGTCATCAACCATGCCGGGGGCCAGGACACCGTCACCGTCAACCAGACCGTCAACGGCGGACAGTGGAACCTGCTCGGGATCTACCCATTTGAGGCCGGCACGGCGTCGACGGTCAAGGTGAGCAATCAGGCTCCCGGCACGGTCTCGGCCGATGCCGTGCGCGTCGTCCGCGTGAGTGAGATCATCGACACCCCCTACGTCGTCACCGGCACGCTGTTCCAAACCGATTTCGAGACCGACGTGTCGAGCAAGTTCACGATTGCGCAGCACATTGCGGGGGACAACAACTTTAACTTCAACTACGACTACTCAGGCTTTGCCCAGCAGGGGGGCGGCTACCCGACCTCGATCCCGCGCTCGCCCTCCAGCCCGGCCGGCGGCACCCGTGCCTTGCGCCTGGCGACCAACCTCGCCAAAGGCGTGCCCAACGCAATCACCGCCACCCTGACGGGCATCCCCGGCCAGACCGACATGCGGATTACGTTCGACGCCTGGATCAACTATGGCACGTCGCTGACGACCGAGTTCATGACCTTCGGCGCCAGCGCGAACCCGGCGCTGGCCGCGATGGCGGGAGTCAACTACATGACCGATCCCAATGGGCCGTTCAATGGTCACTTCTTCGGCATCGTGGCCGAGGGCGGGGCGGCGCAGGATTACCGCTATTATGATGGCACCGGCGCGGCCGCGCGCGGCAACAACGCCGCCCGCGCCAATTTCCTGGGCAGCGCGGCCATCGATCACAGCGCCTTCACGGGGGTATTCCCCAGCGGCCTGTTCCAGACGGCCGGGGCGACGGGCAAGGCCTGGGTTCGCTGGGAAATCCTGATGTTGGACGGTAAAATCCGGCTGGTCGCCACCCGGCCCGACAACATGCAGGTGCTCCTCTGCGACTGGTTCACCCCCAATGCTGGCACCCCGATGAGCGGCGTGCTCCCGCATCTGGGCGCCTGGGACCCCTACGCCAGCCTGGCCAGCCCGACCTCGGACCAGTTCGTGCTCTATGACAACCTCAAGGTTGAGTCGATCACCAGCAAACGCAACGCCGCCGCGAGCTGGCAGCTCTACCAGTAGGGGCGCCGGATCGGCCAAGGGGCCGTTGACCAAATGAAATGCCGATGGGTGGCCGAGCCGGCTGCCCATCGGCATGACTTTTTACAGCAGTTCTATTCGGTTCCCTCGGTGATGGTGATGCGCTCGCCGCCGCTGTTGGCGCGGATCTCGGGGACGTACATCGCGTGGACCTGGCAGGGCAGCGCGTGGAAGACCCCCGGAGTCTCGGCGCGCAGCTCGTAGCGCAGCGTGTGGCGCCCCTGCGGCATGTGGGTCAGGAAGAACGCCACCCGCTCGTCGCGCAGCTCGCGGTGCGCCCAGATCGTCCCGTCGGCCACGCCGCCGCTTTGCAGCTCGACCGGCTCCAGCCCGGCCGCCTTGAAGTCCTCGACGACGATGTATTCATAATCATTTTTGGCCTCCAGCTCCAGCTCGACCTCGATCCGGTCGCCAGGGACGAGCGGGTCGCCCTCCTCCAGCGGCTGGCGCTCGGCGCGCCATGGGCCTCCGGCCGTCGGCAGCATCTGGATGCGCCAGAAGCGTCGCGCGACGAAGGCCTCCTTGCCCGCCGGCTCGATCCGCTCCTCGCGGGTGAAGTAGCTCAGCCAGGCCGAGGCGTAGAGCGTGCCCGACCCGCGCCGGCGGATCGTCAGGGTGTTCTCGCCCGCGCGCAGCAACTCCGGCCGCACCACCACCAGCCCGTCGAACTCAAAGACGTTGCCGGCACCGACCGACAGCGTCTGGATCGGCTCGCCGTTGAGCAGCACCTCGGCGGTCCAGTCGGGGCGGGCCTCGCCGCGCACGGTGATATAGTCGGCCAGCGCGCCGATGGCGATCGCCGTATCACGGGTGTTCTTCCAGCGGTTGCCGCGCCGGTTGTTGACCAGCCAGCGCATCGCCATCTCGATCAGCTCACTGTCGGGCTCGATCGCCAGCAGCGCCCGCATCGAGAAGCTGGTCGCCTCGATGGCGCCCTGGCTCCAGCGGTAGTGGAGGCCGGGGGCGCCCCAGCGCGCGGTGCCGTTGTCCGGGTCGACCTCGACGCCGTTGCGCATGTTGCGCGCGAGGATCGCCGCCCGCTCGCCGCGCCCGCTCAGGTGGCAGGCCAGCGCGAAGAGCGCCCGCGTGTAGGGGTTCAGGCGCTCGCGGCGCGGCCAGAGCCGCTCGTGGGCCGCCGCCGTCAACTCGTCCTCGCCGGTCAGCTCGCGCGCCTGCGCCAGCGCGTAGAGCATGAAGGCGGTCAAGTCCTCCTCCTCGGCAACGCGCACCAGCTGCAGCCGCAGATAGCCCGCCGCGCGCGTGACCACGTCGCGCCGCACGTCGACCCCCGCCTCGGCCGCCTCGGCCAGCCCCTGCACGATGTAGGCTGTCATGTAGGGCTGGCTCTGGTCGTCGCGCCACCAGCCCCAGCCGCCGTCCTCGTGCTGGAAGTCATAGAGCCGGGCGAGGCCGGCCCGGACCACCTCGGGCAGCTTTTCCTCCAGGTCGGGCAGCGTGAGCCCCAGCTGGCGCACCACGCGTCCGGTGATGACCGCCGGCACGAAGCGCGAGAGCGTCTGCTCGGTGCAGCCGTAGGGGAACTCCACCAGGTAGGGCAGCGCGTTGACCATCGCCCGCGCAAGGGTCGGCTCGACCCAGACCAGCAGCGTGGCGCTGCCTTCGCGGATCGCCTCGGGCACGCGCAGGGTCAGCGTGCGTTCGGCGTCGCCGGCGGGCTCGCGGATCTCGGTCGCCTGCGCGATGAACTGCTCGATGCCATATTCATGAATGATGTAGCTGCGCTCGGCGGCGTCCGAATCGACCGTCGCCAGCGCCGTCATGCGGATCGTCGCCGTGCCGGGGGCGTCGGCGTGGACGGTCCAATCCACGCGCCGCTGTGAGCCGGCGGGGACGGTCAACTCGACCTCGCGATAGGCGGGCGCGACGGGCGAGGTGATGGCTTCAAGCCACTCGGGCCTGACAAGCGGCCGGCCCAGAATGAACTCCTCCAGCCGCAAGCCGCCCAGCTCGATGCGTGCCGTCACGCGCTGGTCCTCCTCGGTGCGGTTGGCAATGACCGCCGAGACCACCGCCGTGTCGCCCTCGATGAAGAAGCGCGGCACCTGCGGGCGCACCATGATCGGCTTGTTGGTGCGCACGGTTTCGGTCTGCTGGCCGACGCGCGTGTCGCGGTCGACGGCGCGGCTGACGATCCGCCAGCGCGTCAGACTGTCGGGCATCGTGAAGCGCGCGGTGGCCGTGCCGTCGGCATCAGTCTCGAGCTGCGCCACCCAGTGGGCCGTCGAGCTGAAGTCGGTGCGCAGGCGCGGCTCGGCGGGCGCGTCGCCGACGGCCATGTCCATGGCCATGCCGGGGGAGGGCATCAGTGCGGCCGGCGCGCTCTCGGCCACGGCCATCCCGCCGGCCATCCGCATATTGAGGTATGATCCGTTGTCGCCGCCCAAGCCCACCCCGCTCTTGGTGACCGGGATCTCCTCGCGCAGCACGCGCTCGAACTGGCCGGGTCGACCGGGGATCGGGCGCCAGAATTCGATCGTGTAGCGCTCGGCACTGGCGCTGGCGTTCACGCCCAGCGGGCGGGTGCGGCCCCAGAAGTGGCTGCGGATGTCGGGCGCGACCTCATCCTGAATCGCCCAGACGGCGTCATCGGCCACGGCCAGGCTCAGTTCGACGCGGCCCGCCGGCCGGCCCTCGTGGTCGAGCGCGCGCAGGCGCACCTCAACCGGGTCGCCGGGGCGATATTCCTCCTGGTCGGGCTCGATCTCGATCTCGAGCAGCCGGCGCTCGGGCGGCACCACGACCATCTTCTGGTCGCGGAAGCCCGAGTAGTCATACATGGACAGCGCGGTCAGGTGGATGTTGGGCTCGAAGTCCTCGCCCACCTCGATGGCGACCAGCTGCGCGGTGCCCTCCATGCGCACGATCCGTTCCTGCAGGATCGTCTCGGCCTCGACGCCCAGCCAGACCGCCACCCCCGGCCGGCGCGTCACGACCAGCGCCTGGATCGTCTCGCCGCGCGCGTAGCTGCGCTGGTCGAGGATGATCTCGACCCCGCCCGAGCGGTAGCCGACGGCGGTCGTGTCGCGGCCGGCGACGAAGACCGTCGTCTCGCCCTCGACCTGCTCGCCGAAGGCGTCGGTCGCCACGAACTTGACGAGGTAATAGCCGTCGCGTTCGGGGGTGAACTCGATCCGGCCGCGCCCCTGCGCGTCGGTGGAGGCCGGCTGCGTGAAGAGCAGGGTGTCGTCGTAGCCGGGCTCGGGCTCCCCCTTGGCCGATTTCTTCTCGGGGTTCCACTCGCGGCGGAAGATGCGGGCCAGGCCCGTCGCCGCCACCGGCTGCTCGTTGGGGTCGAGCGTGCGCAGCTCGACGCGCACCGGGTCGCCCGGCAGGAACAGGTAGCGCTCGGGCTCCAGGTAGGGCTTGAACTGCGTCAGGGCGGCCTTGATCGAGCCCGAGCCGCTGACCTCACGCCGCGACAGGTCGGTCACGCGCGCCTCGACGCGATAGGTATAGCCCCACAGCCCTTCCTCGCGGGCGGCGGCGACCTCTTCGGCCGACAGCGCGCCGGCCTCCAGCCGCGCCGCGCCGTCCTCGTCCAGCGTGACCGTCGTGCTCAGCACGACCTCCTCGGGCTCATGCACCGGCCAGATGCCGGGGTGGCGCATCGCGTGGCTGCCATCGACGGTCCCCAGCAGCCAGTCGTGGCGGAAGGGCGGGAACCAGCGCGGCCGGAAGGGGGCGCGGTGGACGACGATCTCGGCCGTGGCGCCCGCCAGCGGGCCGCCATGGTAATACTCGGCGCGCACGCTGAAGGGGATCGGCGTGCCCAGCCGGAAGGGACCGGCCGCCGGCTCGACCTCGACGATGAACTCGGGCAGGCGGTATTCCTCCAGCCGGGCAAGCTGGCTGGCCGCCAGCACGCGCTCGGCGGGGGCATCCTCGAGCAGCTCGAGCATCAGCATGCCGAGTGCGACCTCGCGGCCGAGGGTCAGCTCGCCGGCCAGCGTGCCGTAGTCATTGATCGGCAGGGTCGCGTCGTGGACGACCTCGCCGCGCGCGTCGCGCACGCGCACGCGGTAGCTCGCCGCGTCGGGGATTTCGGGGCGCTCGCCATCCATGCGCCGCACGATCGCCTTGAAGCGGATCGGCTCGCCGGGCCGGTAGGCCGGCCGGTCGCTGGTGGCGTAAATCGAGAGCTGCTCGTGCCGAATCATCTCGCCGCCGTGCATCGAACGGTAGTCGCCCCACTGCTGGAGCGCGGCCCATTCCTCGCCGCGGCGGGCAAAGACGAAGGTCCGCGCCTCGTGGGGCTGAATGAACTGCTGGACGGCCTTTAGTGCGCCGGTGGCATCGTCCGGCGGCGGCAGCTGCACGCGGGCGCGGCCATCGGCGTCGGTAACCGCGCGCAGCTCGTGCAGCAGGATGTGCCGGCTGGCGCGCGATCGCCGCTCCAGCCCCCAGACCGCCACGATCACCTCGGCTTCGGCCACCGGCTGGCCGTCGGCGGCATCGGCCACGAAAATTTCGACCGCGCCATCATGGGTTTTGGCCGCCACGGCCAGCGCGCTGACAAAGAAAGGCTCGGCCGTGACCCGCTCGCTCAGGCGGGGGGAATCAACTGCGGCCCGATAAATGCCCGGCTCCAGCGGTTCCAGGTAAAGCGAGAGCGCGCGCGGCATGAAGCGTCCCTCATCGATCAGGCCCTCGACCTCGCGCTCGTGCACCAGCCGCCCCGGCAGGCTGCGCATCCGTTCGGGGTCCTGGTCAATAAAGGGGGCGTGGGCGAGATAATCGGCCGGCTCGATGCGCTCCAGCCGCAGCGTTGCGCGCTCGACGTTGCGGTAGTTGAGCTGGACGTGGATGTGGGAGCCGGGGGCGAAGGCGCGCGCCAGCCCCAGGTCGATGCGCGGCTGGGTCGTGACCTCCAGCAGCCGCCCGGCCTGCTCGTGATACTCGCTCTCGCCGGGGCGGTAGATTTCTAGCAATTGCCGCCATAGCTCGACCGCATCAGGAAAGCGCTGGACGTTGTTGAAGTGCATCGAGAGCTGCCAGATCGCGTCATCGGTAAACTCGTGGCGCGGCTCGATCGCGATCGCCTGGCGGAAATAGTCGATCGCCTGCTCGCGCCGCTCCTCGCGCAGCGCCTCCTCCTGGGCGCGGTCGCCGTCGTTCAGGTGCAGCCGCCCCATGAGGTAGAGCGCCCGGCCACGCACGGCCGGCTCGTTGGAGGCGCGCAGGATGTTGCGCAGCGCCTCGCGGGCGATCTCAAAGGCGGTCGGTTCCTGCGGGGGCGGCAATGGCGGAATGATCATGCGTCCGGGGGCAACTACGCCGCGCCCTGGCCGTGGACGCGGCAGCGGGATCGGCGGCGGCTCGATCGGACCGACGCGGTCGACCAGGAACTCGGCGATCTTGAAGTTCAACTCGAGATAGCGTTCGGCGGCGGCGGGGTCGGTGGAGCGCCCCCAGATGTCGCGCGCCACGATCCAGGGCTCCACCACGGGGCGCCATTCCTGCCAGTGCATGCCCAGCTCGACCCGCAGCTCGCCCAGCGATTCGGCCGCCTCGGCGCGCAGCGGGGGCTGCTCCTCCAAGTCTTCGACCAACCGGCGCAGGCGCAGCTCGGCCTGTTGCATCGGCTCGCGCCCGGCGCGCTCGCGCCAGAGGCTGTCTGCGGCCCGCACCCGCGCGGCGGCGCGCAGCTCCGGCGCGGCGTCCTCCAGCTCGGCCAGCTGCTCATAAAGCTCGCGCGCCAACTGGTGGGAGCCTTCGGCTCGCAGGGCATCGGCACGGGCCAGCAGCTCGGCCGGGGCCGTCGGCGAGGGCTCGGGCGCCGCGACGGCCAACGCCGTCAGGGCCAGGATCGCAAGGCACGAAAGCAGGAAACGCCGTGGCATGGGAATATCCTCCGCGCGTGGGTCATCTTCAAGGACTGGAGACTCAGTGGCGGGGAAAGTTGTTCCGCAGCCGCCACAATGTTTCCTCTTGCGGGAAACTTAATCTTACCTGAATATCCAACCATCACAACATAGTGGGATTTCCGCAGAATGCGGGTCCTGAATTTAAATAAACTCCTTTCGGCTCAAAATTTCTCTTGGCGGCCATGAGGGGCTCGTTTAGTATCCCAAAACCAAAGGGGTGCAGCCATGAACACCTTTTTTCAGAAATTGGCCGGCCGCTGTGATGCGATCGGCTCAAGTTTGTGCATCGGGATTGATCCTGATCCCGATCGGCTGCCGACTCACTTGGGGCAGGGGATCGAGGCCACCCGCCGCTTCTGTATCGAGATCGTTGAGGCCACCGCACCCTTCGCCGCCGCCTTTAAGCCCAACCTGGCCTTCTTCGAATCACTCGGCATCGAGGGATTTGCCGTGCTGGCCGATGTCATGGGCCACGTCCCCGACGGTGTGCCCATCATCTTGGACGCCAAGCGCGGCGACATTGGTTCCACCGGCCGCCATTATGCCCGGGCGCTGTTTGAGCGCCTTGGCGCCGATGCCGTCACGGTCAACCCCTACATGGGCCGCGATGCCGTCGAGCCCTTCTTGGGCTATCCCGGCAAAGGCGTCTACCTGCTTTGCCTGACTTCCAACCCTGGGGCGGGCGATTTTCAGCTAAAAAACGATCTGTTCATACGCGTGGCGATCAAGGCCGGCGAGTGGAACAGCGGCGGTGAGATCGGACTGGTGGTCGGCGCCACCCAGCCGATGCATCTGACCTCGGTTTATACGGTGGCGCCCTCGCTGCCGCTGCTGCTGCCCGGCGTTGGCGCGCAGGGGGGCGCGCCCGACCAGATTCTGGGCGCCCTGCCGCCGTTGCCGCGCCATCACCTGCTGTTCAATGTCTCGCGCGCGATTATTTATGCCAGCTCCGATGAAAATTTCGCCTCCGCCGCCGCCCGCGCGGCCGAGGCCCAACGCAACTCCATTGAAGCCGCCGCCAACCGCAGCCATGTCTGAGGTCGGTCTATCTGGCCAGCCGAAAGGTGCCTTGATGCAGCCCGTCAACCATTGGCAACAGTTTCATGACCGGGAGGCTCCGGTCTACGACCAGCAACCCTATACCCATAACACCATCCACGAGGTCGATTTCCTGATCGAGCACCTCGGGCTGGCGCCGGGCCAAAGCATCCTGGACTTGGGGTGCGGCACCGGGCGCCATGCCATCGAGCTGGCGCGCCGGGGCTATGCGGTCACCGGTCTGGACCTCTCGGCGGGCATGCTGGCCCAGGCGCGTGCAAAGGCCCTTCAGGCCGATGTGCAGATCGAATGGATTCAGGACGATGCGACGAAGTTTGTGCTGGAGCCGCGCTTTGAGGCCGTCATCTGCCTGTGCGAAGGCTCGTTTGGCCTGCTGACGGCCGCGGATGATCCCAACGAGCAGCCGCTGGCGATCCTGCGAAACGTTCACCATGCCCTCAAGCCGGGCGGCCGCACGCTGTTCACCGTGCTCAATGGCTTCAAGGCGATCCGTCAGGCCTCGCAGGAGGATGTCGGGCAGGGCCGATTCGACCCGCTGACGCTCTCCACCCTGACCGATCTGGCCCCCGAGCCGGATGGCGCGCCGCTGCGCCTGCGCGAGCGCTGGTTCCTCCCCACCGAGCTGCGTCTGTTGTTTGAGCTGGCGGGGTTGAGCGTGCTGCATGTCTGGGGCGGTACCGCCGGCAGCTGGAACAGGCAGCCGATCGAGCTGGAGGAGTTCGAAATCATGATCATCGCCCAGAAACCAGTGGTAAACTGACGTGCTCAAGCGCAGGGGCTTCACCCTCATTGAGTTGCTTATCGTGGTGGCGATCATCGGCATCCTGGCGGCCGTGGCGCTGCCCAACATGCTCGAGGCGCGCAGGCGGGCGCTGGTCGCCCGCGTTCAATCCGACCATCGCATCCTGACCCTCGCGCTCGAATCCTACCGCGTCGATTGCGGCGCCTACCCCAGCGCCGAGAGCAACGGCACCGTCAAATGGTTGAGCTGGATGACCACACCGGTGGCCTACCTGGCGACGGCGGAGCTGGAGGACCCCTTCTCCGACGGCGCCGACCCCGCCGACCTGGCGACGCTGCGATCCTATAAATTTTACCGTTATTACGGCTTCAACGAGATGGGGTATGTCAACGCCTGTAACATTAATGGCGAGCTGTTGGGGGTCTATACCCCCCCCGGCGAGCCGCGCCTGCGGGCCTACGTCCTGTTCAGTCATGGCCCCGACATGATCCGCACCACCGACGAGCAGGGGCGCACCCTCCTTGCGAGTGAAAACCTCTTCGCCCCCGCGCGTTTCATTGATTTTATTTATGATCCAACCAATGGCAGCGTCAGCGGCGGCGAAATCCTGCGGCTGGGCGGCGAACCGGTCGGCCGTCCCGTCCCCGCGTTGCGGCTGATCCCCTCGCGCTGAGCGGGCCGGCGGGGCACTCCAGTCGTTGACACTGGGGCGCTTGACGTGGCTAAATTTGGGGCGCTCCGGACGCAGCGTGGGAGGAACCGACGCCTTGGCCCGCATCTTACGCCTTTATGTTATTCGTGAAATCCTCACCCCGACGGTGATGGCGCTGGTCACGATCACGCTGATGCTGATCATGCGCGAGATTTACCAACTGGTCGACCTGATCATGCAACCGGGGGTCTCGCTGCGCCAGGTGCTGGGCGTGATGGGCTCACTGCTCCCCTCGGTGCTGATCTTCTGCGCCCCGATGGCGATCCTGATCGGGGTCATTATCGGCGTGGGCCGGATGGTGCTGGATCGCGAGATTCTGGCGATGCGCGCCAGCGGGCTGAACCTGCTGAGCGTCTTTGCCCCCACGCTGGGGCTGGCGGCGGTGGCTAGCCTGCTGATCCTGTTCTTGTCTGCAACCTACATTCCCCACACGATCGTGCGGATGCTCAACCACCTGGAGGACCTGACCCGGGCGGTGATCACCTCGCTGGAGCCCGGGCGCTTCTACGAGAGCGACAAGCTGGGGCTGGGCAAGGGCGCCAAGGATGAATTCATCCTCTACTTCCGTGAATATGAGCCGGATCGTCAAGGAATGCGGGGGATCGTGCTCAAGCTGGAGGCTGACAACCTCAACCTGCTCGACGAGCAGAACTTCGGCCGCCCCGGCGAGGAGAGCGAGCAGACCAACCCGCTGCCGGTCAGCGACGCGATGTTTCCGGCTGACCTCACCGGCGAGGAGCGAGCCTATGCCGCCGAGCTGGCCGCCGCCGGCCGCGACCATGACCTGACGACGGTGTTTGCCAGCTCCGGGCGCATCGATGTGGGCATCAGGGACAGCGAGTCCGACGGCGCCAAGAAGCTGTCGCTGCTGCTGACGCTCAAGAATGGCTCAATGCACCAGAAGTCGGCCGACAGCACCAATCCGCAATATATCACCAGCCAGTTTGAAGATTTCGAGATGTTCCAGATGCGCGAGGCCGCCATCCAGAAGGAGGCGCGCGCGCTGACCAATCTCGAGCTGCGCTCGGATCTGCAGGGCTGGGCCGGTTCGGCGATGCGCGAGATCGTGGACCGCCAGGCGCGCGGCTGGGCCTTTTTCGTTTTTACGCTCATCGGCATTCCGCTGGCGATCCGCACGCGGCTGGGCGGCAAATCGTGGGCCATTTTGCTCGCAATCATGCTGATGCTCGTTTACTTTGTGCTGATGCAAATGGGGCTGACCATGATCGACAACGGCAAGCCGTTGGGGATCGCGGTGGCCTTCCTGCCCAACCTGCTGTTCCTGATGGTGGGAGTGGTGTTGTGGTGGCAGACCCTGAGGAGTTGAACCGATGCCGATGCCCTGTTCCCGTTCCCGGCTCCTCGCGCCGCTGGCCTTGCTGCTGGCGGCCTTTCTGAGTGCCGCCTCGCCGGCCCAGGATCCCGCCGCGCCCGCACGCGCCCCCGAGCTGGAGCGCGACGAGGCCCGCCGGCTGGCGCCGCCCACGCCGACCGCCCCCGCCGAGCAGCCCATGCCGGTCGAGCTCGAACGCGCCCGGTTGGCCCGCCTGCGCAGCCGCTTCGATCCGACGCTGGAGGGATCGGCGCCGCTGCAGATCCGCGCCCTGGACGAGGGGTTCCTCGATTTTGGCCCCGAGGATCAGGTGCTCTACAGCCCTGGCCGGACGCTGGTGCGCTATCGCGACTACACCATCGAGGCCGACCGCCTGATCTACGACACCCGGCTCCAGGAGTTCCAGGCCGAGGGCAACGTGATCCTGTCCACCAGCGAAACGACGCTGGCGGCCGATTCGATGCGCTACAACCTGCGGCTCGAAGAGGGGATGGCGCATAATGTCAGCGGCCGCTACGGCCCCGTCCATTTCCGGATGGCCGAGACCGAGGCCGACACCGACGCCCCCCAGCTCCAGCGGGTCAGTGCACAGGAATCGATCTTCCGCCAGTCCGACGTGACCACCTGCGACTTCAAGGTTCCCCATTACTTCATTCGCGGCCGCGAGGTGATCCTCTTCCACGGCGATCGGATTTTCTTCCGCGGCGCGACCTTCTATGTCTCCGGGGTGCCGATCCTCTATCTGCCCGTCTTCACCCGCACGCTGGACGAGGTCACCCCCTGGTTCGTGCAGCTGGGCGTGGGCGGGCGCACCGGCGCGCGGATTCGCCTGGGCTACAACTATCGCCACCGCACCGAGGAGCCTTCGCTGGAAGACCCCGAGCGCATGGAGACGCGCTCGGCCGGCGAGGCCAGCGTCTTTGGCGACCTGATGAGCGAGATCGGCGCCGGCGCCGGCCTCGACTACAGCTACATGTTCGATTACGGTCGCCACCGCGGCGAGCTGGGACTTTATGGCCTGAATGACAAGGATCGCGACGTGGTCGGCCCCGACCCCGCCGACAACGACGAGTTCAGCGAGACCAACCGTTGGCGGGTGGGCCTGCTGCACCGCTCGGGACTGGCGCCGGATTTGGACCTGCTGCTCAACGTCGACATGTTCAGCGATCCTGACATTTTCTATGATGCCCTCGACTACTTCAACCGCGCCGGTGAGCTGACCGAGCGCGACCGCGTGATGGAGCGCAGCGCCCGCGCCGCGCTCAACTGGCGCCAGGACGACTACGTCGCCCGCCTGACCGGCGAGATCAAGGACCGCGTCGGCATCGACCGTTACCTGAATCCCAGCAACCCCCGCGACGACAACCGGATGTTCGACCTGGAGCCGGGCGTCCGGCTCGAGGACCTCGAGGTCGACGGCATCAGCCGCGACCGCTGGGGCCGCGTCACCGAGCGGATCCACGCCACCCTGGCCACCCGCTGGCTGCCGATCGGGCACCGGCCGCTTTACGGCCTGAGCCAGATCGACCTCTATCGCGCGCGGGACAAAGGGCTCAACGTGGTCGAGCGTGACGACGACGCCTGGGTCAGCGGCATTGAGATTTACCACGCCCTGATGCGCCAGTGGAAGTTCAGCGAGCGCTATACCCTGCTCACCCGCGCCGGGGTCGGCATCGGCGCCGCCGACCGTAACGACGACGACTTCGGCATCGACTTCGGGCCAACCTTCCCGCAGCAGGTCGATGGCCTGACCTTCGTCGATCGCGACACTTTCCTGATCGGCACGCGCGAGCGCGGCTTCGACGACATCCAGACCTTCTATGCCTGGACCGACGCCGAGGCGCGCCTCAATGCCCGCTTCACCGATGCCCTGAGCGGCTGGCTGGCCTGGCGCGGGCGGGCCACCACCGACGACTTCATCGGCGACTGGTATGCCTCGCTCGGCAGCCTGACCTTCCGCGAGGACCTCTACGACTACCCGATCCGCGAGCACTGGCTCGAAAGCCAGCTCAATTATCGGCTCGCGCGACCGGCCCTGCTGCTTTACACGCGCGGCGGGATCAACCTGATCCCCTCGGGCGATCTCTATGCCCAGGAACCCTCCTCCTACGCCCAGACGGGCTATCGCTGGAGCAATCAGCGCGCGACGGTGAGCACCGGCGGCGCCGTCGGCCTGCGCCGGGTCCAGATTTATGACCCGAGCGATCCGGAGGAATTCCAGGACAACCGGCTCTACGCGAGCTGGGACGTCAACTACACCCCGATCCACCGGCGTTGGTGGACGGCGCTCGAGTTGTTCCACTACCGCTCGCTCGAACGCCGCACCGAGGCCAGCGTCGACCGCCGCCTGACCTTCTTCACCGACGAGGACAGCCGCGGCGAGATCCGCTGGCGCATCGGCCGCCAGATCGGCCCCAAGTGGGATGCCGAGTTCATGGTGGAATACGACCAGGAGATCGAAGGGCTGCGCCGGGTGGCATGGCTGCTCCAGCGCGACCTGCACGACGCGATCGCCTCGCTTGAGATCCGGCTCGACACCAAGAACCGCCGGGGGGACTGGGACCGCGTGCGCAACCGCGACGACCTGGAAGCCAACGAGCTGGACGTGCGCTTCGGGCTGGCGCTCAAGCTGCCCCATCAGGAGGAGCCGCTCGGGATCGGCCAGCCGCGCACGCTGCGCACGCGCGATCGTGCCCCGGCGATGGCCTTTTGAGGTATGATGGGTCAAACTTCCCGCAAGGTTAGAACACGATGAGCCGCCGAAACTTTTACGTGCCGCGTTGCCTCCTGTCGGCGATGCTGCTGGCCGCGCTGCTGGCGCTGGCCGGTTGCATCAATCTTCCGCGCTCCGGCGACCGCGGCCGGGTGCGGATGGAGGTCCTTGAGGAGGCCGAGGGCTTCTGGGTGCGCGACCAGGTGCTCCTGCTTCCGCTCGAGGGCCTCGTGGCCGAGGGCGACATGCGCAGCTACATCGGCGGGCCGGGCATGCTGGTCGAGCTGCGCGACCGCCTCGACGCCGCCCGCACCAACCGCCGCATCAAGGCCGTTGTCCTTCGCATCAGCAGCCCTGGCGGCACCGTCACCGCCTCGGACCTGATCCATCACGAGATCGTGCGTTTCAAGGAGGAGACCGGCCTGCCGGTGGTGGCCCTGCTGGGTGACGTCGCCGCCTCGGGCGGGTTCTTCATCGCGATGGCCGCCGACGAGGTCTATGCCCTGCCGACCACGCTGACCGGCTCCATCGGCGTCATCGCGACGTTGCCCGACCTGCGCGGGCTGGGCCAGAAGATCGGTCTTCAGATGCGCATGATCAAGTCGGGCGAGATGAAGGATATCGGCTCACCCTGGAGCGAGCTGGAACCGGCCGAGCGCGAGGTCCTGCAGTCGATCGTCCAAAATCATTACCAGCAATTCCTCGACCGCATCCTTGCCGGCCGCGCCGACGCGGGCCTGACGATGGAGCGCCTCGCCCCGCTGGCCGATGGCCGCGTCTTCGGCCCCGAGGCCGCGCGCGAGGCCGGCCTGATCGACGGGGTGATGTATCCGGAGGAGGTCGTGGAGCGCGCGCGCGAGCTGGCGGGCCTGCCGGCCGCGGCGCTGGTCAGCTATGAGTACGAGGGCACCTGGCGCGGGCATATCTACGCCCGCATGGATGCGGCCGCGCCGGCGGCGGCCGGTCAGGTCAACCTGCTCAACTTCGATTTCGGCGAGGCGCTCGAACAGCTTGTCGGCGCCCGATTCCTCTACCTGTGGATGCCATGATGGACGCTTCGGAATCAACCCAGCAACCGCCGGCCGAGCTCGAGGGCCCCGCCGGTTTCCGCGCCGGCGCGGTCGCCGCCGGCGTGCGCAAGCCCGGCCGGCTCGACCTGGGCACGATCATCTGTGAGCTGCCGGCGACGGCGGCGGCCGTCACCACCCGCAACGTGTTCTGCGGGGCGCCGGTCACCGTCACCCGCGAGCGGCTCGCCGCCTCCCCCTTTGTGCGCGGGCTGATCGTCAACTCGGGCATCAGCAACGTCTGCACCGGCGAGGAGGGGAACGCCGACGCCCGCCGGATGGCCCGCCTGGCCGAGCTGGCGCTGAGCGCCGCGGAGGACAGCTTCCTGGTCGCCTCCACCGGGGTCATAGGCGAGCCGCTGCCGGTCGATCGCATCGCCCGCGCCGTGCCCGAGCTGATGGCCTCGGCCTCCGCGCACGGCTGGGGCGCCTTCGCCCGCGCGATCATGACGACCGACCTGGTGCCCAAGATCGCCCGCCGCGAGCTGCCTGCCGCGGCCGGCCGGCCCGCCAGCTCGATCCTCGGCATCTGCAAGGGCTCGGGGATGATCGAGCCCAACATGGCGACAATGCTGGCCTTTATTACCACCGATTATCCGCTGACCCCCGAGTCGGCCCAGCGGCTGATCCGCGAGGCATCCGACCGCAGCTTTAACTGCGTGACCGTCGATGGCGATACCAGCACCAGCGACATGGCGATCCTGCTGTCGAGCGGCATGGCGTTCGGCCGTGCCCAAGCCGATGCCTCCAGCGACGAGCAGTTCGCCGCCGCGCTCGACGAGGTCTGCATCGAATTGGCCAAGGCCATCGCCCGCGACGGCGAAGGGGCCCGCCACCTGGTCACCATTGAAATCGAGGGCGCCGCGGCCGACGCCGATGCCCGCCGCATCGCCAAGACCATCGCCAACTCGCCGCTGGTCAAGACCGCCATCTTCGGGCGCGACCCCAACTGGGGCCGCATCGCCGCCGCCGCAGGCCGGGCCGGGATCGACTTCGACCCGACGCGGGTGTCGCTGGAGGTGCAGGGCCGCCGCATCTTCGAGCATGGCCGCCCGCGCCCATTCGATCGCGCCGAGCTGATCAATCTGCTCGGCGAGCATGATGTTCTGATAAGATTGAGCGTGGGCGAGGGGCCGGGCCAGGCCCGCGTCTGGACCTGCGACTTCAGCTTTGATTACGTGAAAATCAACGCCGAATATACAACCTGATCGAGGGGCGGCACAAACCCGCCGCCCCCCACCCGCTCAATTCCATCGGACCGACATGAAGCAGACCTCCCGCCGGAAACCAAATCGATCGATGCCCGCTGCCGAGTCGGCGCTGCCGCCGGGCCGTGACTGGCGCGCCCTTGCGCTGGCGCTGGGGGGCGGGCTGGCCGGGGCGCTGGCCTTCGAGCCGGCAGGGCTCTGGCCGTTGGCGCCGCTGGCCCCGCTCGGGATTTTCCTCGCCGTGCGGCGCGCCCCGACGCTGCGCCAGGCGATGCTGGCCGCGCTGCTGGGCTGCTGGGTCTACTACTTCGGCACGATCCATTGGCTGGTCACGATCCGCCACTATTCGCCGCTGCCGCCGCTGACGGTGGTGGCGATCTTCGCGCTCGGGCTCTACATGGCGGGCTGGGTCCTGCTGCCGCTGTGGGCGTTGCGCCGCTGGGCATGGCCGGCGACCGCCGGGCGCCAGTTCGCGGCCTTCGCCGCCATCTGGCTGGTGGCGGAGTGGCTGCGCACGCTGGGCCGGCTGGCGATGCCGCTGGGCCAGCTCGGCCACTCCTGGGCTCCGGTGCCGTGGGCGATCCAGCCGGCCTCGTGGTTCGGCGAGCTCGGCATCAGCTTCCAGATTCTGCTCATTGCGGGGCTGCTGTTTTTCTGGCCGGCGGCCTGGGGCTTCCACCGCCGCCACCAGCGCGCCGGCACGCGTCACGACGGCCAGAACCCGGTGCTATACGCGGGGCTGTGGTCGATGGTGCTCTTCATGCTGATGCTCAACAATGCGGTTTACCTGGCCTCCTGGCGCGTGCAGATGGCGCGACTGGCGCGCGAGGGGACCGAGCCCGCCCTCACCGTCGCCGTGCTCCAGCCCAACATCGGCCAGTATGAGAAGCTCTCCAGCTACATGCACCCCGACCTGAGCGAGCGTGGTTATTGGGCCGAGCTGACCGCCCGCCGCAACGAGGAGCTGGTGGCGGCCCACGTCCGGCCCGAGTGGGACGTGCTGGTGATGCCCGAGACCGCCTACGCCGAGATCGATTTTTTCACCAACGCCGCGCTGCGACGGCGCGCGGGCGAGCTGGCGCGCCGGGCCGGGGCCGACATGATCTTCGGCGCCAGCCGCTCGCCCAACCCCTGGGCCGACGCGCCGCTGATGTATAACACGGTCTATCTGGCGCGGCCCGATGGCTCGCTCGATGACGTGCTCTATGACAAGATGCGGCTGGTGCCCTTCGGCGAGTCGCTGCCCTACTTCGAACTGATCCCCGGCTTTCAGGACAGCATCGTCGGCATCGGCAGCTTTCAGGAGGGCGCCGAGCGGCGGCTGTTCCAGACCGGCGACTTCAAGGCCGGCGTGCTGATCTGCTTCGAGTCGACCTTCAGCCAGATGGGGCGCGCCTATGCGCTGGACGGGGCTGATTACCTGGCCGTGGTCACCAACGATGCCTGGTTCGGCGAGAGTGCCGGGCCGCGCATGCACTTCAACCTCTCGCTGCTGCGCGCGGTCGAGACGCGCCGCTGGGTCGTGCGCAGCGCCAACACCGGCGTCAGCGCCGTCATCTCGCCAGCCGGCGAGGTGGTCGAGGAACTGGCGCTGGGGCGGGCCGGCGCGATCGAGGCCAGCCTCCAGCCGCGGGGCTATAATACCGAGACTTTCTTCATGCGCTGGGGCAACACCCCGCTGATGACGTTGGCGCTGGCGACGCTGGCGCTGACGGCCTGGCGCGCGCGGCGGCGGCCGGCCGTGAAGGCCCCCGCATGAGGCCGAAAAGAGCCGCCGGCAGCGGTTTTTTCAAGATTGACTTGCGCGCGCGAGGTGAAGGAAAGTTGAATCATCACACGGCCCACGGGGGATGCGCATGTCGG
This sequence comes from Sumerlaeia bacterium, assembly GCA_041687335.1. Lineage (GTDB taxonomy): Bacteria > Sumerlaeota > Sumerlaeia > MVZB01 > MVZB01 > JAJFUE01. Next base: position 132,736 of record JAWLCE010000006.1, read on the forward strand.
CCCGGCGAGTGATCAACCGGGACCGCAGCGTTGGGCCGTGCAACGCTCATTTGCCGTCTGGCTCGGCAAATGCCCCCGCCCATGGGTGTCATCAGGAGTAAGGAGTCGTTTTCATCATGGTGGACATCGTCCCGTTCGTATGCACGCGCTACGGCCCCCAATTGGCCGATGATCTGGCGCGTCTGGTTACCCCGCCCTACGACGTCATCGATCGCAAGCTCCAGCAGGAGCTCTATGATCGCCATCCCAATAATCTGGTCCGCATCGACTATGCGCAGCCCGAGCCGGAGGGTTCGGAATTCGAGAACCACTACGCGCGGGCCGGCGCCCTCTGGCAGCAGTGGAAGAAAGAGGGCGTGCTGGTTGAGGAGCCGCGCAAGGCATACTACGTCTATGAGCAGGAATTCGAGCTGGCCGACGGCCGCCGCCTGACCCGCCGCGGCTTCTTCGCCGCCGTCCGGCTGGAGGACTTCGCCGAGGGCGGCATCCGCGCCCACGAGCAGACCTTCTCGGGACCCAAGGCCGATCGTTTCCGCCTGATGCGCGCCACCCACTCCAACATGAGCCCGATCTTCTGCGTTTATGATGACCCGGCCCGCAAGATCGATAAGCTGCTGGCGGAGGGGATCAAGGGCCAGAAGCCGGTCGTCGCCGAGCTGGACGGCATCACCCATCGCCTTTGGGTGGCGGCCAAACCCAACGTCGTGGCGGGACTGACCAAGGCGATGGAGGATCAGACCCTGTTCATCGCCGATGGCCATCACCGCTATGAGACCGCTCTGCTCTACCGCGACGAGATGCGCCAGACCTTCGGCCGCGACAACGGCCACAGCCCCTACGACTACACGATGATGTATCTCAACAACATCCACGACGACGGGCTGATCGTGCTGCCGACGCACCGCATCCTGAGCAAGGAGACCTGCATCGGGCTGGATTGTGCCGAGGCGATCGAGGACATGGGCGAATACTTCGACGTCACGCCGCTCGAGCTGGACGCCGCCAACCTCGAAGCCGAGGCCCGCCGCTACACCGAGCTGCTCGCCGAGGCCGGCCGTACCCGCACCAGTTTCATCATCATGCTGCCCAAGGGCCGGGCGTGGCTCGCCTCGCTCAAGCCCGAGGCCGACCCGCTCGAGCTGATCGACGAGGACGACCTGCCGCGCCCGATCGCCGAGCTGGACGTCACGATCCTGCACAAATACATCATCAGCCGCGCGACCCTGGGCAACCCCGAGATCGAGCTGGATCACGATGACGTGCATTACGTGAAGGACGCGGTGGACGTGCTGCGGGCGATGACCACCTGCCGTTACGGCATCGCCTACCTGCTCAACCCCACCCGGGTGGAGCAGGTCTGCGCCATCGCCCGCGAGGGCCTGCGCATGCCGCACAAGTCGACCTACTTCTACCCCAAGCTGCTGACGGGCATGGTGATGAGAGATATGAATTCGGCCTGGTAGGATTCCACATGGGAAATGTGGCATGAAAAAGAAGATCCTGCGCATTCGACCAGGACATCTGGCAAATTTTTCCGGTGCCTCAGGCTATATGCCCATGTTCGTCATCTATTCTGTGCCGGCATCGGCATTCTTTTTTGTGGTGAGTTCATTAATACTTCATATGAAGGGTAGGAAACTGCTGCCGGAGCAAGGCAGTGCCCGGACCGGTCTCTATCAATTCGTTCGCTATGGCACGCTCCACTCATTGTTCAGCCTGATCGTTTTTTTGGCGGCGGGAGGTTATCTATATATTACGAGCCTGCAATCAGTATATGGTTACTGGGGCAACTATGTGCTGCATGCGCTCATAGTGACTTGTGGTCCCCTGATCGCATGGCTGCTGTCATCAGTTATTCTCATCCGCTTGATGTTGCGACGTGGCGCCAGAGTAACCAACCTGCTCTACGCGAGCTTGGCCTACGTATTCCTGCTGTTGAGCTGTATCCCCTTGATGATGTTGGTTATGGCATTTACAGGGACCAGTATATGAAGTATATCAGCCGGGCAAGACGTGAATGGTTCGGTGGCGTCGTTTACAATGAAAACCCCGGCTTCACTGCTTTCGTCGATTCTGCGTACATGGACTGGCTGGGGGTTCCAGAATTGGAAGAACCGCCGGCAGGCATCTACACCGCCCCTCTCGATGTGCACTTGAGCATTACCAACCGGTGCAACCTTGCCTGCACCGGTTGCTATGCGAGAAAATCCGACCAAACCCCAAGGGACATGCCCTCAAAGGATGCCAAGGCCATCATCGATCGACTGGCAGATATGGATGTCCTCACGGTTGCAATCGGTGGCGGGGAGCCTTTGCTTCATCCGGGCCTGTTTGAAATTGCTGCCCATTGCAGGGTACGCAACATTGCACCCAACATTACGACCAACGGCATTATTTTGGATGAATCCCTTGCAGCCAGATGCCGGATATTTGGCAGCATGCACATCAGTTGTCATGACACCAGCGAGATGGCCCGCCTTGAGAAGTCAATTGCACTATTAAAAGCTGAGGGAATCGAGGTTGGACTAAATCTTCTGGTCTCCTCGCGGACGGTCAACGACTTTCCAGCCATATGGGAATGGTGTGCCAGGCGAGGAGTGTCTAGAATCCTGTTGCTGAAATTCAAAACACCGGACAATGATCAAGCGGATGCCCATTTGAAGCTGTCCGCGGCGCAGGAGAGGAGCCTGTTTCCCGTCATTCGACGTCTTTCACGGCGCCACCCGATCATGCCCATGTTTGATTGTTCGTTCTTTCCGGCGCTGGCTTGCCATGATCCGAAGGAAAAATTTCTGCGGTTTTTTGATATTAATGGCTGCCAAGCTGGCCATACCATTCTGGCGGTAGATGTGGATGGCTTTTTCAAGCCCTGCTCATTTTGGCCAACAACAGGTGGCGACGCACGTTTGCTTGACAAGGCCACGTGGATGCAAAACGAATTGCTCAATTCCTTTCGCCAACCGAGCAGCCATCATCCTTGCGGAGATTGCAAGTATCTTCAGCTATGCAATGGCGGATGCCGTGTCGTCAAGCCATTTTGCCTACAATGCTCGGCATCAAACGTACCCTGCCTGGGCGATTGACATATGATCAGCACCCGCTCCTAAGGTATTTGTCGTATCTGGCCGAGAGGCTACAAAATGAGCTTCGACCAACAACCCATATCTCCTGATGAAATGGCCCGGTTCGAACGATGGGTGCGGGGCGTATTTGAATGGCCGCTCGAGCTGGCTGATCATTGGATTTACCATGAAAATGAATTGATCGCCGATCTGCCCGAAGATGGACCGGTCGTGCTTGATTTTGTCGATTATTTCCTGCAGCACCCCGAACGGCTACGACCTTATTCGAAGGATAAGATCGCTCAGGGTTTTGGCGTTTTCTTCGATCCCTCTGGCGCCAATCATGTTCATGCCTACAGGAACGACAAGGTTCCTGTTGAGCGACGCGCTGCGGCTGTCAGCAATCTGCGCCTGCTTTATGTGAACTACTTTGATCGGCTTTGCCTCGAGGTGATTCGGGAGATCGGCAGATCCCATGATGCCGATTCCTGGCGCATGGAGGATCGGTGCTTCATGTTCTGGGACTGCTTCGTGATCAGTCCTTTCGATCAGGAAGAGCGCATCATCCAGGCCGGCCTTGCGGTGATGCGCGAGGCTCTCGACAGTGGGAACCAGAGCTGCATCGCCAGTGCCCTGCATGGCCTGGGCCACTGGTGCCACTGTGTTCCGGAAATCAAGGATATGATCGGAGAGTGGCTCGCGCTGCGAACGGATCTGCCTGACTTCATCATTGATTATGCCCATGATGCCATGGACGCGCATGTTCAGTAGCCAAGGCTAGAGCATATTAAGAAAACATGCCTACACCGCAGTGACAAAAAAAGGCCCGAATCTCCTCGGGTGTGACTAGTTCGAGCGCTGCGGCAATGGCCGCCCA
>JAWLCE010000007.1:0-124977 GCA_041687335.1 Sumerlaeia bacterium
AGGCCGTTGCGGCGCAGCCGATCCTGCACCCGCCGCCAGATCCCCTCGTCGACGATCGCCGGGTGTTCGCCGTCGTAGATCGCGCCTTTGTAATCCACCTTGCCGATGTAGATGATGTTGGTCAGCAGGCCGAACAGGTTGTTCTTGTTGAAGGGGTGGCCGCCGCGCTCGATGCCTTTTTTGGAGGTCCAGAGCTTGGTGACCATCCCGCGGCGTGCGAGCTCCTGCGCCGTCGTGACGAGCCCCTGCTCCTGCAGGTAGACCTCGAAGATCTCACGCACCTGGGCGGCCTCAGGTTCGTTAACCAGCAGCCGGCCGCCGCGCGGGTCGACGTCGTAGCCGAGCACCGGCGAGCCGCCGACCCACTTGCCCTTGCGCCGGGCGGCCGACATCTTGTCGCGCGTGCGCTCGGTGATGATCTCGCGCTCGAACTGCCCGAAGGAAAGCAGGATGTTGAGCGTCAGGCGGCCCATCGAGTTGGTGGTGTTGAACTGCTGCGTCACCGAAACGAAGGAGACGTTACGGCGGTCGAGGATCTCCATGATGCGCGCAAAATCGGTCAGCGAGCGGCTGAGCCGGTCGACCTTGTAGACGATGAGGCAGTCGATCAGGCCGGCGTCGGCGTCGGCCATCAGCCGCTTGAGCGCCGGGCGTTCCATGTTACCGCCCGAGAAGCCGCCGTCGTCATAGCGCTCGGGCAGCAGCGTCCAACCTTCGAGCCGCTGGCTGGCGATGTAGGCCTCGGCGGATTCGCGCTGGGCGTCGAGCGAGTTGAACTCCTGGTCCAGCCCCTCTTCAGTGGACTTGCGGGTGTAGATCGCGCAGCGGATGACGCGCGGCGCCTTGGCTTCGGAAGCTGGTTCTCGATCGAGTCTGGTGCTCAACTTCTTTTCCTCTTTCTCAAGGTGATCCAGACGCGCAACAACTATGACCTGGGCGTGATGAACGGCACCGTCGGCTTCGTGAAAGAGGTCTCGGACGGGGCTCACGTGTTCAGTTTCGACGGGGAGGAGATCGTGCTGCGGAAGGGGGATGAGGGACTCGGCGACATTCAGCTGGCCTACGCGATCTCGATTCACAAGGCCCAGGGCAGCGAGTTCCCCTGCGCCATTGTCGTGATCCACAAGTCGCACTCGTTCATGCACCACCGCAACCTGTTCTACACCGGCGTCACCCGGGCCCAGCAGTCGGCGATCATCCTCGGCGACCGCTGGGGCGTGCGCAACTGCGCCGAGAAGGTGCAGGTCGACAGTCGCAAAACTTTCCTGTCGCAGTCGTTGCGGATCGCCAGCTCGATCCGGTCGTCAAGCTGGCTTGCGTTTGAGGACCTCGTGCCTGCGGCGAGAGGTTGATCCTCAGCTATGGCACGTATCAGGGATGAACACATCGAGCGCGCTCGGCAAGTTCCGGTCCGATCCGTCTGGCTGCGGCTGGGGCTGCCGGATGTGCGCGAGGGGGCCGCGTTCTCGTCGCCGTTCCGCGAAGATCGCAAGCCCTCATGCCAACTGGGCGGCGACAAGAACATCTTCTTTGACTACGGCACCGGTGAGAATCTTGATCCAATCGCCTTGGTCAGGAAGGTCCGCGGCTGCATGTTCAAGGAGGCGGTGGCGTTCGTGCTGAATCGCCCGATCGAGGCTCTGCTCGACCGGCAACAGCAGGTCATTACCACGACTGCGGGCGGAGGTTCTCCGCCCCAGCAGGCGGCATCGGGCGGAGGTTTTCCTCTCGATGCCATCGAGCAACTGGCTCAGGTGCGCAGTTGGAGGCCTGAGGCTATTCGAGCCCTGGGCGCGGAGTCCCGCAACGCTCAGGCGCCGCGGGAGGTGCACTTCCCGATGCGGGACGGCACGGGAGCCGTCGTCGGGTTTCGGCGACGGCGTAGCGACGGCAGGCCTTTTAGCAACGGCAACAAGGTGCTGTCGGTCAAGGATAGTGATAGTTCCCTGATGTGTCCTTGGCCCTTGCCGGAGCAGGGACCGGTGTTGGTGGTTGAAGGCGAGGCGGATGCGTGTGCGGCTCTGTCGGCGGGTTTCGCCGCAGTGGTCGCGACGCCCGGGTGTAGCGTCCCCAGGAAGGCCATCTCAGCCCTCCAGAAGATTCTCGCCCGGCGCGAGGTCGTGCTGTTCCCCGACCCCGACGAGTATGGGCGCAAATGGCTGGAGCGAGTGGGGCGGGCATTGGGCAACGCTCGCTGCGCGGTGCGGTTTGCGCCGGCGGATGACTTGGACCTCGACAAGCGCCTGCGCCGGGAGAAGAACCCTCAGGAGGCGCTGGCGGCGCTCGTGCGTGACGCCTCGCCGTTCATCATCCGAGACAATGAGAAGGGGGCGCCGCGGCTCCAGAGCAATCTCACGCCGCTGATCCTGCCCAACGAGGCCCACGGGGAGCGTCTCAGCGACACGGCGCGGGTGCTGTTCCCGATCCTGGCGCCCAAGCATGTGTGCTTTCAGCGCGGCGGCAAGATGGTGGAGATTGCCAACCTGGACGGCGAGCAGGCCCTGTGCATCCTGAACGCGGACGCCTTCCGCTCGCGCATCGAGCGCCACTTCGAGGTCGTCGTCTACCGGGCCGGGCCCAACGACAGCCTGGTCCTCAAGCCGACGGTCTGCCCCGGCGAGCCAACCAAATCAGCCCCCTTTTGAGGGAGCTTTTTCGTTAACAGCTCGCCCGCCGGCGGGCGATTTTTTTTGTGCCGCTACCGCGCGTTGATTCTAAAGGATTTGCCGAGATGGGGCGCTCTCTAGTGCTCTCCGAACCTCGCGGCACCCGCGGCCGGCGCCGCCCCAAAACCCGCCCTCGACAGCCAAAAACCGACGTTTGCCCTCGCCGCCCTCTCCCAACCGCCTCGAAACTGGCGACCCTCTGGCTAACATGCCCGTACAGATTTAACAGATGACAACTCTTCGCTAGCCCCAAAGCCAACCCCACCGCCCCCGCGCGCCAACCCCAACCATCTCAACGCCCACGCGATTTCCGCTGTTAATCCGCCGGTCGCATTTTCGGGCACCCATAGCCAACCTGACAAAATGTCGTTTTGGGGGGCAGAGAGTACGCCTGGGGGCCCAAGGAAAAACGCTTCGAAATCCTGTGGTTTTGGAGAAATGTGTTGATTGGAACTCAATAGGTTTCTACGCAAAGCTGCCGTTGCAGTATTGGATGATCATCTGCAACGGCAGCGGCCGGATTCAGCGGAGGTGATTCGCCTGCTCAGTCGTAGAGCATCCAGCTTTCGGGCCTGGCGGAGTTGCGCGAGGCGAGCCCTTCTATGGTAAACAGCCCGCTATCGCCGAACAGGGACGGGTTCCATGTGCTGACGGCGCGGATGTGATAGTTGTCGCCGCTGGTCACCCACGGCACCGTCAACCAGGTGAGCGCCTCGCCGGCCGGATCCCAGTCGCTGCGCAGGGTGGTCACCATGCGCTCGCCGCGCCACAGCTCGAGCGCGACGGCAGTGCCGGCCGTGGCGACGCCGCTGCGCCAGTAAACGAACTCAGGCGTGCCGCTGCGCCAGAGTTCCCCGCCGCGCGGCCAGCGCACGCGCACCGCTCCGCCGGTGATCGTGAACTCGCCGGAGAAGGCCGACCACTGCGGATCAAGCCAGCTGATTGCGCGGATGCGGTAGTCATCGGCCTCGGGCACGGGCGGAAGATAAATGCTGGTGGTGGCATCCCCGCCCCCCGCCTGCCAGCCCTGCCCCAGGTCAAGCAACCAGCGGTCACCCTTCCAAAGCTCCAGCCGCACCGACTCGCCAGCCATGGACACATCAGTCCACCATTGCACATCGATTAGCGAGTCACTTTCCAATATGTCATTGCTAAGGGGGGTCTTGATGCGCATCGGATAGTAGGACTCATATGTCAGGTAGGTACTCCAAATATCGCTGGTGAGCTTAAACGTCTCCCCCTCAATCAGGGAAGGCAGGGAGTTAAAGGGGTGCGCCAGCGAGAAGCCAGCGCCTGCGGAACTGGTTGAGTAACTACCAACATGGATGGCTGAATCTACCTGCCAGGCGAGCCAGTAGTCGTTTACCGGCAAAATGAGCTGGGTTGGAGTTCCCTGCGCAATGGGTATGCTTAACCAATCCTCCTGGGTTTTATTCTCGAGTGGCGGCGACTGCCAGAGCAGGGTCGGGCTGACGCCTCCTCTGTATATTCCCAGGCGCACGCTTCCTCCTGCCTGATGGGAGTAGAAATGAACTGTCTCAATTGCCGCCCATTCGGGCAGTGATAACCTTGTCCCTCGGAGCACCTGTGAATCTAGCGCGAGCTTATAAAGCCCCCCAGGCTGTGTAGCCGTGGAAAAATAAGCATAACCATGCAATGGATCGATGACAGCTCCGAATGGACTCCAATGGCCGGATGGCATCAGGATCGAGCCCAGACGCGCCGGCGGTTCATCGTCCCTGCCCAATGCCACTTTGACGACTTCGCAGGGGTCGCTGCCGACACCGAAGTAAGCAACACCGGCGGATGGATCAATGACGGCAGACCGCGCGTTCCATTCGCCGCTTTCAAGCGTGACGGCTCCGATTCGTGTAGGCGGACTGGATCCCGCGCCCAAAGCAATCTTGACAACTCTCGCAGGGCTCGTCTGCGTTCCGAAGTAGGAGTAGCCTGCCTCTGGGTCGATGACCCCACATGTGGGGGTCTCCTCTCCAGACCCAAGTTGAACTGACCCAACGCGTATTGGAGGTTGGTCATTATCCCCAAATGCAACCTTGACGATATGGTCCTTCGTGCCGAAGAAAGCGTGGCCGCCCACCTCATCAATCACCGCGGAACTTACACTATTCTCACCGCTGTTAAATGTGACTGACCCGATGCGTGTGGGTGGTTCATCGCCTTCGCCCATGGCCACTTTAACAACTCGTCCAGGAGCAGTTGTGGTTCCAAAAAAGGCATGACCCGTTGCACGGTCCAGCACCGCGCAGGTAAGACGACTCTCTCCCATTGGGAGCCAGATAGCGCCGATGCGGACCGGTGGCTGATCATTATCCCCCAACGCGACCTTAATAACATGCGCAGGATTGCTGTAGGTCCCGAAAAGGGCATATCCAGCTTCTGGATCAATGACCGCGCAGCGAAGGCTCGTCTCGGACGTATTTAGCGTGATACCTCCGACTCTTCGGGGGGGATCATCCCCCTCCCCCAGGAAGAATTTCACAACCCTGTTTGAAGTACCAAACCAGGCATAGTTGAACGACGGGTCAATCACGCCTGCATATAGCTCATGCTCTCCCCGTGGAAGCAGCAGTCTGCTGACAATGGTTGACAGGTCGCTGTCGGATCCCAGCGCCACCTTGACGTATCTTCCAGCGGCGTCGTAACCATGCTCATTGCTCTGTGAAGTTGCAAAGAAGGCATATCCGGTCGCGGGAGAGATGCTGGCCGTTTTGACAAAACCATCATCAGGGCTGAAGGTGGTGCTGCCGATCCGGATGGGGGCGTCATCGGCCTTCCCCAACGCCACTTTGACCACCCGCCCCGGTTTTGAGGTCGTGCTGAACCATGCCAAACCAGAAGCCGAATCTATGAGTGCATCATGTAACCCAGTTTCACCGTCAGCAAGCGTAACCGCGCCAACACGATAGGGCGGAGCCTCGCCGTTACCCAGCGCGACTTTGATCACTCGTCCCGGCACCGTGGAGGTGCCAAACCATGCATAACCCGCAGCGGCGTCAATAATGGCGCTATGGAGAACATTTTCACCAGATGAAAGAGTCACCGCTCCAATCCGTACTGGTGGATTGTCTCCCTCGCCGAGCGCAATTTTGACGACCCGGCCGGGCCATGTTTCCGTCCCGAACCACGCATGACCCGAGGCTGGATCAATGACGCCACTTTTGGGGACGGATTCCTCGTTTGCAAACGTGACTGAACCGACACGAGTTGGGATTGAATCTCCCTCCCCTAGCCGCACCTTCATCACTTGCCCCAAAGTGTTGTGGGTACCCGTGGGGATAATGAAGGTTCCGAAATATCCGTAACCCGCTGTTGGATCGATCAAGGCGCAGGATATACGATTATCATTCTCTCCTAAGACAAGCGCCCCAATACGAGTCGGTGGGGCATCGCCCTCACCCAGCGCAACCTTCACGATTCGAAAAGGTATGATTGATGTGCAAAAATAGGCATATCCAGCATCCGGATCAATGAGAGCCGTGTGAAGATCATGCTCATCAGGGCCCAGTTCAAGCGACGCAACCAGAACCGGCGCGGCATCGCCGTCTCCCAGCGCAACCTTGAGAACTCGCCCAGGATAGCTCCTTGTTCCAAGATATGCGTAACCTGCTTCAGCATGAATCACCGCGCAGCCGATATTATCCTCGACCGGCAGCCGCGAATCACTGACAAGTCTCATCCCCCCATCCGCATAATCAGTCGTGCCGACGGTGTTGTTGCCGGCGATTGGGTCGCTGAAGACGAGCGAGCGGTCGGTGAAGGTGTGGCCTGTAGCGTCGGTGACGGTCAGCTCGATCTGGTAGTAATCCTCGACCAGATCGGCCGCGGTCCATTCGGCCTGGTAGAGGGCAAACGTGCCGACCGCCTCGCCGGTGGACGCCGCGAGCGGGCTCATCGATCGCTGCGCGGCAGTCAGGGGAAAGACTGCAACCGGAGCGCCTTCGGGCGCTGCGCCGACGCGGCTGATCCGTGCCTCGACGGCGGCCACGCCGGCAGCGGCCTTGACCACCGCCTGGATCGTCAGCTTCTCCCCGTTCTTGACCGATGGGGCCGATAGCGTCGGAATGATATGGATCCGACCGTCTCCAGAGCCGATGGGCTCATTCGCCGCGGAAAATTGGATCATGGCAATGAGGCACAACGTAACCGTCAGCAGTCGGCGCATGAGTGGACTCCCAACTCCGGTGGCTTGGTAGGATGCATAGCGGAGTCTGCGGCGAAAAAAACCGCTGCTTTCCTTGCAGTTAGAATATGCAGCTCGAGTTGGCAACAGGCAAGATTTTTCGATGTAGTGTCTTGAAGCGAGGCAGGACAGGTGTGGTGGCATTATCCAACGGCCAAACTGCCGAACAGTATGACGCAATACTCATGTGTGGTGTCACTCAAGGCAGTGCCATGATTGCTCCAAACAAATTCTGATATACACTATTTGGTTGTAACTCTGTTTGCGGCGGAATAGGATTTCTTGGTTGTCCAAGCCTGTTCAAATAATCCAGGGGGTGCATGATGGGGCGCAGATTGCTGGGGCTGATGGCGGTGCTGGTGCTGGCTGCGCTGGCCGCGCGCGCGACGGCCGAGGATCTTTATTTCTGGCTCCCGGTGACGGAGCTTCAATTTGCCCAGGGAGAGCCCCCCCGGATCGGGGAGATTTTGGACGAGCCCGGTTACTGGCAGGCTCGGCGGCAGTTCGGCGATGCAATGGCGCCCCATGTGCAGCTGGACGGGCCGGGGGAAGCCTATATCGAGACCTGGACCCAGCTCATGCGTTGGGGATCGGCCCCGCCCGCTGCGGATGCGCAGGACGCGGGCGACCGGGTGGCCATCCGGGCTCCGGGCGGGGCGACCGTGCGCGGCCGCATCGTCTTCCCAAAGCCCGACTGGAGTGGGATGGAAACGGCGAGTTTCGAGCTGCCGCCGGGGGCCGCCAGCAGCCACGAGGCGCGGGTTGCGTTCCTTAAGGCGCGCGAGCGGCATTTCGACCGCCTGCTCGAGCGCGCCATCCCGGGGGCGGCGTGGTTTCGCCACGAGCGCGAGGCGACGGTCCGCGAGCTGGCGGCGCTGGGCGAGCGTGATGTCTCAGACCGGCCCGACTTGCGGCGGATGGATTGGGACCCGCGGATGGGCTCGCCCCGCGCCAGTGGGCTGGAAGCGAGCTTTGACTTCTTCAGTGGCGGGCGGGCCTTGAGCGAGAACCTTCAGCTCGACCGCGAGTTGCGCGTGCTTGGCGGTGAAGCGGAAAACGTGGCGGTGGACTCACTCCCCGGCATCGACGTTCGTGAGATCGACTGGGCTCCGCTGCTGGAGGGAGTCGACCCCGAGCTGAAGCTGGACGCGCTGGCGGCGGCGATCCCCGCAGATCAGCATGCGCTCTTCTTCCCCTCGTTCGCGGCGATGACCGAGCTGATGGACGAGGCTGACCGCAACGGCACGCCGATCCTGGAACTGGTGCGCGCGCGCGCCGAGGATGCGCGCACCCGCGAGCGTTACCAGCGCCAGTTGTGTCTCTCCACCGACGCGCTGAGCCGGCTGGTCGGTCCGCGGGTAATTGCGGGGGTCGCCTTCACCGGCGGCGATCCGTTCCTGCCGACCGGTTCGGATGTGGCGGTGTTGTTCGCGGCGCACGATGGGCCGACGCTGCGTGGGCTGCTGGCGGCGCGCCAGGCGGCCGCGGCGCAGGCCGAGCCGGCCGCCGAGGTCACTCAGGGAGAGATCGCCGGGGTGGCCTACCAGTTGGTACGCACGCCCGACCGCTCGCTCTGCTCGTATCTGGCGCAGGTCGGCCCGGCGGTGGTCGTGAGCAATTCTCCGGCGCAGCTGGAGCGGATCATCCGGGCCGGCAGCGGGGTCGACCCGGCGCTGGGCGGGCTGGCGGAGTATCGCTTCTTCCGGGACCGCTACCGGCTGGGGGACCCCGACGAGACGGCGCTGCTGGTGGTGTCCGACGCGGCGATCCGGCGCTGGTGCGGGCCCCGGTGGCGCATCGGGGCGGCGCGGCGGGTGCGCGCGGCGGCGACGCTGGCCGAGCTGCAGGCGCGCCGGCTGGCCGGGGACGAAGCCGGCACGGCGACCGGGGAGGAGGTGGCCTGGACCGCGCAGGGTCCGCTCCTAGCCACCTATGGGTCGCTCGCGTTCCAGACACCGATCGCCGAGCTGGAGCTGGACCGGGTCACCGCCGCCGAGGCGCGGGCCTACGCGCAGTTCCGCGATATGTATCAGGCGAACTGGAGCTGGGCCTTTGACCCGATCGCCATCCGCTTTGGCGTCGGGCCGCAGCGGCTCGCGCTTGACCTGACGGTCATGCCGCTGATCCTCGGCAGCGACTATCGCGAAATGATCGAGGTGACCCGCGGCGCGACGATCGAACCGGGCGCGGGCGACCCGCACGCGGAGGCGCTGGCGCACTTCGCGCTGGCTATCAACCGCGACTCGCAGATGTTTCAATCGGCGAACTCGTTCCTGAGCATGCAGGGGGGCGGGCAGCTGATGCAGCCGCTCGGCTGGCTCGGCCAGAGCGCCGCGCTCTATCTCGACGACGACTCCTTCTGGGCCGAGCTGGTCGAGCGCGGCATGGATGAGCAATTCCTCGGCGACAACCTGGCGCGGCTGCCGGTCGCGCTCTGGCTGGCGGTCGATGATCCGCTGCGGCTGGCGAGCTTCCTGACGGCACTGCGGGCCTTCGCGCAGCAGTCCGCGCCGGGGCTGACGCGCTGGGAGACGATCGACCCCGAGGGCCAGCCCTACGTCCGCGTGCGGCCGGCGACGCCTGACGAGGAGGTGGACTGGTCGATCTTCTACGCGGCGACCCCGACGGCACTGATCGTCAGTCCGAGCGAGGCAGTGATCCGGAACGCCCTCACCCGCCAGCAGGCGAGCCGCGAGGGCACGGCCGGGATATCCGCCCCCTGGCTGGGCGGCAACTTCGCACTGACGGCCCGGGCCGGGGCATTGCAGGCGGCGCAGGTTTTCTATCGCGAAGATTATCAGGCCGCGATGCAGTTGCGTGCTTGGGGGAATCTGCCCATCCTCAACCAGTGGCGACGGATGATGCCCGGGGAATCGCCGGTGGCGGCCCATGAGCGGCTCTGGCAAGCGCGGCTCGTCGACCCCGCCGGTGGCGAATACGTCTGGAACGAGGCGTGGCAGACGATGGAGTCGAGCGTCTATGGCCACCCCGGCCAGCCGCGCCGCGGACCCGACCGCCCGACGCCGCTGGCGGCTGTGACGCAGGTCCAGATGGGGCTGACCTTCGAGCATGACGGCCTGCGCGTCCGCGCCGAGGTGGATCGCGACGCGGCTGCGCCGCAGCCGTAAACCTTCCGCTCCTGCTGAGCCCCCCGCGTATGTGGGTCTCAGCAGGGTTGATGGGAGGACGGGCCCGACTACTAGAAACTCAGAAGTTTGGTAGACCGGGATCAGGCCAAGAAACGGGTAGCCCACATCTCCCGCTGCCTGAGCCAGCTCAGCGTGACCGTCAGCGGTTGGATATGGTGGTATTGCAGCCGGTCGCGGCCTTCCTTCGTCGGGGGGTGGTCGAGGAGGGCTTCCTGGATGTCAGGGGCGAGGAGGCGCAGGTTCATGATCTGGGTCATGCGAGCGCGGGTGACGTGGCCGAGGCGGGCGAGCTCCGCCATGTCCATGACCACGCCGCGCTGGAGCAGTCCCTTGAAGTGGATCGCCAACGCCATCAGGCGCGCCAGGCGCGGGATGTTGCCCTGATCGGGATCGCAGACCTGCTCGGGGGCGCGGCCGGGCAGCAGGCGGCGCTTGCCGCGCTTTTCGAGGCTGAAGTGAACGTGCGCGACGATCTTCGGTTGGCTCATGGGGCTATCTTCCTACCTTCCTTCCTTTGTTTCCGCTGACGGCTGCGCGGGCTGGGTGACCTGCTCGGCCAGGGCGCGGATGCCGCCGGGCTGGAACAGGATCGAGACGGCGCCCTCGGCGGGGTCATAGCCGACGCGCTCGATGATGAGGCGCATTGCGCGGGCTTGCTCGCGCGGCGTAAGCGACTCCCACACCGGATCGAAGAGCGAGAGCGCCAGCCGCATCTCGCGCTCGGAGACGAGCCGGCCCGAGATGTCGATGATTTCGCTGCGCGCCTCGCTGGCGCGCTGGTGCGCCTCGCGCATGCGGCTTTGCAGGCGCCCGAGCGAATCCGAGGCCGCCCCGGCGGCGGCGCCCGGCCGGGCCAGCTCACGCGCAAGCTTCTGTTCCTCGGCGCCCAAGTCGCGCAGCTCGCGCAGCAGCGTGCGCTCCTCATCCTGAAGCCCGAGCAGTCGGTCCTCGTTCTCGACGCGCGCCGCCCGCAGCGTCTCCTGCAGCAGCGCGTCATCCTGGCTGATCGCGCGGATGCGCTCGACGACGATCTGCTCAATGTCGCGCGCGGGCAACGACTTGGTCGGGCAGGTCTCCCAACCGTGTTTTTGCGCGTGCGAGCAGACGTAATAGCGGTAGCGGCGCTTGCTGCGGTCCGAGACGGTCCATGAATGAATCATCGCGGCGTGGCAGGCCTCGCAGTAGATGAGCCCTTTGAGCAGCCCGCCGTACTTGTTGCGCACCTCGGTGCCGCCCGAGAGCCCATTGCTGCGCAGCCGATCCTAAACGCGACGCCAGATGCCCTCGTCGACGATCGCCGGGTGTTCGCCGTCATAGATCGCGCCTTTGTAGTCCACCTTGCCGATGTAAATGATGTTGGTCAGCAGGCCGAACAGGTTGTTCTTATTGAAGGGGTGGCCGCCGCGCTCGACTCCTTTCCTGGTGGTCCAGAGCTTGGTGACCAAGCCGCGGCGGGCGAGTTCCTGCGCCGTCGTGACGAGCCCCTGCTCCTGCAGGTAGGCCTCGAAGATCTCACGCACCTGGGCGGCCTCGGGTTCATTGACGAGCAGCCGGCCACCGCGCGGATCGACGTCATAGCCGAGCACCGGCCGGCCGCCGACCCACTTGCCCTTGCGCCGGGCCGCCGAAATCTTGTCGCGCGTGCGCTCGGTGATGATCTCGCACTCGAACTGGGCGAAGGAGAGCAGGATGTTGAGCGTCAGCCGCCCCATCGAGTTGGTGGTGTTGAACTGCTGCGTCACCGAGACGAACGAGACGTTGCGGCGGTCGAGGATTTCCATGATGCGCGCGAAGTCCATCAGCGAGCGGCTGAGCCGGTCGACCTTGTAGACGACGAGGCAGTCGATCAGGCCGGCGTCGGCGTCAGCCATCAGCCGCTTGAGCGCTGGGCGCTCCATGTTGCCGCCCGAGAAGCCGCCGTCGTCGTAGCGCTCGGGCAGCAGCGTCCAGCCTTCGAGCCGCTGGCTGGCGATGAAAGCTTCGGCGGATTCGCGCTGGGCGTCGAGCGAATTGAACTCTTGGTCGAGCCCCTCGTCGGTGGACTTGCGGGTGTAGATTGCGCAGCGGATGACGCGCGGCGCCTTTGCTTCGGAAGCTGGTTCTCGATCAAGTCGGGTGCTCAACTTCTTTTCCTCTTTCTCAGGCCGAAGAATTCGTATCCGTTCCGTGCGTGCCGGTGACCGCTTGGGCGACCGCGGTCAGCGTGGGATAGATCTGGTCATTGTGGCGGAAGCCCGTCTCGAGCACCTCGACCTCGACGCGGCGGCCCTTGTAGATGCGTCCCAGCATCGTGCCCACCGAGGGCAGGCGTTCGTCGCGCTCGGGCGGGTTGAAGGGCAGGACGGCCGTACGCACCTTGGCGGCCGGCGTGGTGGGGCGAAGGCGCCATTGGGCGGGCACAGGCGCAGGTCTTCCTCGCGGGCGATTTCCTTGGCGCGCCGGCGCGCCCGCGCGCTGATGTCGCCCTCGGCCTGGACCTGCAGGCGCCAGGCGATCCGCTTCCAGAGGTAGGGCTTGTTGTGGGCGCGGGTCGGCTCGCCAAAGACCTCGGCGTAGCGGCGCTGGAGCTGCTTGACCGTCATCTTCCTCAGGACTTCGATCTCTTCATCATTGCAAGTTGTCATACTGCTGGTTCTCTCCTCTGGCAGGGTCGGGTGGTGTTAACCACGGGGCCCATGAACGCTTGGACGGGGCGGACTCATCCAGTCAATTCCACGCCTTTTTTGCGGCTCGTTTTAATGGGGACACCCAGCTTGCCGCCACCCCGCCGCTTCGCCGCGACAGGTGAAGATTGGGTGGTCCGGTCGCGCCAGGCCGGCGACACGGAAACGCGAGTCATGCGCTTGATGCAAGCGAGCGACGCTGCCCTTGAGGTGATGGGGCAGGATCAGGAAGGCCTCGACCAGGCTGGCCGCCAGCGCTGCGATCAAGACGACCGGCAACACCTCGAGCACGGCCCCCAGTTCACCAGACAGGAACGACAACGGGGCGAAGACCGCCACCGTTGTAAGGAACGACGACATCACGCCGGGGAGCACCTGGCGCGTGCCCTCAATGACGGCCTTTGAGCGGAGATCCATTTTCCAAAGGCTGAGCGGCAATACTGTCTGTGATCACGATGGCGTCGTCCATGACGATACCAATGGCCATCAACAGCGCTACCAAGGTGATCATGTTGAGCGATAGCCCGGCCAGCGCCATGACCGCAAAGGCGCCCATGAAAGCTGCCGGCAGACCCAGCACGACCCACAGCGCCAGCCGCGGCCGAAAGAACAGGCTCATCACCAGCACGACCAGCACCAACCCAAAGAATCCGTTT
Organism: Sumerlaeia bacterium; assembly: GCA_041687335.1. Lineage (GTDB taxonomy): Bacteria > Sumerlaeota > Sumerlaeia > MVZB01 > MVZB01 > JAJFUE01. The sequence continues at coordinate 13,336 of JAWLCE010000007.1, forward strand.
TAGACGATCGTTTGCAGTCGGTCGCGGACGATGCTGGTCATGTCCCTGAGTCAGGGTCAGCCGCACCCGGCCCTCCAACCGCCGCCGCTCCGATTCAACCATGGCCGTCAGATCGTCCATCACGTCCAGCGCGTCGCCGCGCAGCGTCTTGCTGAGTTCCAGCACCAGGGCGCGCTCGCCATTGAACCAGACCTGCTCCTCGGGACGCTCGCCAACCTCTCGGAATGTGGCGATGTCGCCCAGGGTCAGTTCGCCGCCCCGCTCGCCGGAGACGACCATCAGTCCCTCCAACTCGCGCAACGAGCGGCGCTGGTCGGTAAACCACAACAGGATATCGCGGTTGCGAGTCTCCAGCGTGCCCAGCGGCATGTCGACGCTTTGGCGCGCCACCCGGTCAGCCAGATCGCGCGCGCCGAGAGGCCATAATGGCCGAGCACGTCGCGCGGCACCTCCACCTGCCACTGGCGCTGGGAAAGCCCCCGGATCTCGATGCCCGCCACTCGGGTAGGGTCAACAGCCGGTCCTCCAGCGACAGGGCATAAATCTCCAGGTTGCGGATCGACATGTCGCCGCTGACGGCCACGGCCGCCACCAGGTCGCTGCGATGCAGTTCGCGTACCACCGGGCGTTCGGCGCGTCGGGGAAGATCGGTCAGGGCGTTGACTTCGGTATCGATGTCACTCATAAAGCGGATCGCATCGCCGCCGGGCGCCATCGTGGCGGCGGCCCGGGCCAGATTGTCCTGCGCCACACAGACCAGTTCATCGAGATAATCGCCCCCCCTGCAGGCCTCATAAATGCGCCGGCAGATGGCATCCACGGCGCTGCGATAGGGCTCGTCCACCATGACCACCACCCGGGCGGTTCGCGTCTCGGGATCCAGCCCCTTGCCACCCGGGTGATGCGCCCCGGCCACTTCACGCCCTCGACCCCGACCAACAAGACCTCGGCACGGAATGCCGAGAAATCGAACCACTCGCCGAGATCCAGTGCCTCCTCGGGGCGGCTGCGATTGTTATACCACACCGTCGGCGGATAGGCTCTCGATGCGCGCTAACTCCCGCTCGCCCAGCGTCAGTCGTTCTCGCTCCAGTTCCAGAAGGGAGCGAGTATTGTTTTCCTCGGCATTAAACTGAGCCCGCTCGGCGGCAAGACTGGCCGATTCGGCCCCGGTAGCAGCGATCGCCAATCGGTAGCGACTCGGGTCCAATGCCAACAGCAACGTGTCGGTCGGCAACAGCTTTCCGCTCTCCAGGTCGGGATGGCGCTCGACCACCCGGCCGGCCACATTGGCGATCGCCTGCCACGTTTCGGCCGGGCGGGCCACACCATGGCCGCGCGCTTGGAAGCGACACTCCACCGGCTGGACTTCGATCACCGTCAGGATCGGCGGAGGTGAAGCCGTTTCGTCATGAGTGGGCATCCGCCTGTTGACCACGAAGTCCACGATCAGGATAACGCCCACCACCAGGCTGGCCAGGATGATGATTAGCCGCCTTGCCTTCCTGAAGATGGTGTGAGCTTATCCATCTTGGCTCCACATGTTCGGCAGCTGCCGAACCACGCCCGTTTTGGCAGAATGGATCAATGCTGATGCGTCGCGGCCGTCTCGGGCTGCTCGGCCGCCGGGTGTTCATGCGCATGATCGACCCCGGCTGGCGGCGAGTCATGAGCGTTGCCGCCGTAGCGAATGACATCACGGGTTGCCGCCTCATAAAGCCCCTCTGCGTAATGGACAAAAATCACATAGGCGGCGACGAATTCACGCCCAGCCGCAACGCTCTCCTCGGCGTGCTCCCGCGCCTCGTGCGCGGCGGCGAAGCGCTCGCGGATGCCCTCGGCCACCGCCTCGGTCACCAGTTCAACCAGCTTCTCCTCCGAGCCTCCGGCCAGCGCCGCGTCGGCTTGCGCGACGGCCGGGCCGATTTCCGTCCCTGCCGGCTTGAGACCGGTGTAAGGGGCGCCTTCGCCCGCCCGATGCACGCGCACCAGCGTCTCGAAGAAATATCGGTCGGCCAGTTCTTGCGCCTCCTCCCCCTTGGTCCGCACCGTCAAAGTCTTTTCAAAAGCCTTGCGAATCTCGGGCTCATCACTCTCGCGGACCCATTTGAGCACCGGCGTCACGTCGCCTTTGGTCACGGCCGCCTGTGCATCCTTGACCACCGGGCCGTCCAGCGTGTCGCAATGCGCCCGTGCGTCGCCGACGGCCCCCAGCCACAAGCCCAGCATAATGAGCCCGGCCCAAAACCTGCTCGTCAGTCTGTCATGTCCGTTCATGGTTCATACCTCCTGGGGAAAGTGTTTGCTCCGGCGCGGAGTGGTTTCGGCCGGAATTGTGATGGCCTCGCGAAACAGTTGCCAGGCCCATTCAGTTTGCTTTGTGATATCCAACTTGCCTTCGCTTATCTGCCAGAGGATGGCGGCCGGTTGGATCAGGTCAAGGAACATCACCGCTATAACCGATGGCGGCGCCTCAGCACGGATGAACCCGCCTCCTGCCCACGTCGCACGATCCCGGCCACCTGCTCCAGGTAGGCCGAGATCGTTTCATAAATTTTGCGCTTGCGTACGGGATGATCCGCCTGGATCTCCTCGGAGAAAACCACGCGCGGCAGGCTCTGGTTCTCCCGGATGAGCTGCACGTGTAGGAACAACAGCCGGCGCAGGCACTCGATGGGGTCCGACGTCTCCGAGCCATACCCGCTCCACATTCCCCAGCAGCTTGCTCCGTACCAAGTCCAGGATGGCGTCGATGACGTCGTCCTTGCCCCGGAAATGGCGATAGATCGCCGACGGGACCAGCCCCACCTGGCCGGCCAGCCGGGCCATGCTGAGCTGCTTGAGGCCGTGCTGGGTGATCATCCTCAGCGCCGCCCGGACGATCTGTTCCTGCCGAATTTCTGTATCTAATTTTTTCGCGTCCACCCTCGGCCTCCATGTGAACCTCTATTTACATATGACACATATGATCAATCAAACATTTCTACTTTTTTTGATAGTAGGAGATTAGCTGCGCGATTGACCACCAAAGCCGTCCCACATTTGCCGCTGCTTCCTCCAGCTGGGCGTCACTGTCAGCGGCTGGATGTGGTTGGTAGCCTGTCTCTGCCCTTCGTCGTCGGCGGCAAATCGAGCAAAGCTTCCTGGATGTCGGGGGCGAGGAGGCGCAGGTTCATAATTTGGGTCATACGGCGCGGGTGACTTGGCCGAGGCGGGCGAGTTCGGCCAACGGCGCCCTCCGTAGGCTTCATCGCCGACGCACTCGATGATCAGGCGCCTACCCGGGCCTGCCGCGAATTCGAGCTCTGGACGATCAACTTATGTGGTATATAAATGGCCACCCTGAGCCATGAAAGCTCATCGGGTGGCCATGGTGTAGAGCCGGCGCGGCCTTGGTGGGGCGATCAGGCGAGGTCGAAGCGGTCCAGGTTCATAACTTTGTTCCACGCCGCCACGAAGTCGTCCACGAACTTTTCTTCGGAATCGGCGCAACCATAGACTTCCGCCAGGGCCCGCAGTTGGGAGTTCGAGCCGAAGATCAGGTCCACACGCGTGGCGGACCACTGACGCTCACCCGTCTTGCGGTCAAACCCGTCGAACACGCCGCGAGCATCCGCTGCGGCCTTCCACTCCGTGCCGAGGTCGAGCAGATTTGCGAAGAAGTCGTTGGTGAGCGCCTCGGGCCGCTTCGTGAAGACGCCATGCGGGGCTCCGGTGAAATTGGCCCCCAGCACGCGCAAGCCGCCCACCAGCACCGTCATCTCGGGGGCTGTCAGCGTCAGCAACTGCGCCCGATCGAGCAGCAAGTCCTCGGGCGACACCGAGAAATCGGTCTTGAGATAGTTACGGAAACCATCCGCGACCGGCTCGAGCACGGCAAAGGAGTCCACATCGGTCTGCTCCTGCGAGGCATCCATGCGACCGGGCGTGAAGGGGACCGTCACCTTGCGTCCGGCATTGCGCGCGGCCTGTTCGACGCCGGCGCAGCCAGCCAGCACGATCAGGTCGGCCAGCGAAATCTTCTTGCCGCCGGCCTGCGCGCGGTTGAACTCGCTTTGAATACCCTCCAGTATGCTGAGCACCCGGGCGAGCCGGTCGGGCTGGTTGATCGCCCAATCCTTCTGCGGCGCCAGGCGGATGCGGGCACCGTTGGCTCCGCCGCGCTTGTCTGAACCGCGGAAGGTCGATGCCGAGGCCCAGGCGGTGGCCACCAGTTCCGAGACCGACAGGCCCGAGGCCAGGATCTTCTCCTTGAGCCGTTCAACGTCCTGCTCGTCCACCAGCTTGTGGTCGACCGCGGGGATCGGGTCCTGCCAGATCAACTCCTCGGCGGGAACCTCCGGGCCGAGATAGCGCGCACGCGGGCCCATGTCTCGATGCGTCAGCTTGAACCAGGCTCGCGCGAAGGCATCGGCAAACTGGTCGGGATTCTCCATGAAGCGCCGCGAGATCTTCTCGTAGACCGGGTCCAAGCGCAGCGAGAGGTCGGTGGTCAGCATCGTCGGCAGATGCCGCTTCGAGGGGTCGTGGGCGTCCGGGATCGTCGCGCCGGCGCCCTTGGCCACCCACTGATGCGCGCCGGCCGGGCTCTTCGTCAGCTCATACTCGTAGCCGAACAGGTTCCAGAAGAAGTTGGTGCTCCACTTGGTCGGCGTGGTGGTCCAAGTGACTTCCAGCCCGCTGGTAATCGTGTCGCCGCCCTTGCCCGACCCATAGCTGCTCTTCCAGCCAAGGCCCTGCTCCTCGATGGTCGCCGCCTCCGGCTCCGGTCCCACGTGTGTCGCCGGGCCGGCGCCATGGGTCTTGCCGAAGGTGTGGCCGCCGGCGATCAGCGCGACCGTCTCCTCGTCGTTCATCGCCATGCGGGCAAAAGTTTCACGGATGTCGTGTGCCGCCGCGATCGGATCGGGATTGCCATCCGGCCCCTCGGGATTGACATAAATCAGCCCCATCTGCACTGCAGCGAGCGGGTTCTCCAGGTTTCGGTCGTGCATCTTGCCATCGGCCGTATCGTCGGACACGAGCACAGCGCCTTCCTTCTCAACGCCTTCCGAGCCATGAGCATAGCGCTGATCACCCGCCAGCCAGGTTTTCTCGGCGCCCCAGTAGACGTCCTGATCCGGCTCCCAGACATCCTCGCGGCCGCCGCCAAAGCCGAAGGTCTTGAAGCCCATAGTTTCCAGGGCGACATTGCCGGCAAGGATCATCAGGTCGGCCCAGGAGATCTTGCGGCCATACTTCTGCTTGATCGGCCAGAGCAATCGGCGCGCCTTGTCCAGGTTGCAGTTGTCGGGCCAACTATTGACCGGCGCGAAGCGCTGCTGGCCCCGGCCGCCGCCGCCGCGGCCGTCGCCGGTGCGATAGGTGCCGGCGCTGTGCCACGCCATTCGAACGAAGAGGGGGCCGTAGTGACCAAAGTCCGCCGGCCACCAGTCCTGCGAGTCGGTCATCAACGCTGCAAGATCCTGCTTCACCGCCGCCAGGTCGAGGCTCTTGAATTCTTCAGCATAATTGAAGCTCTCGCCCATCGGGTTGGACTTGGCGGAATGCTGGTGCAGGAGGTCGAGCCTCAACTGGTTCGGCCACCAGTCTCGCGCGGTCGTGCCGCGGCCGGCCGGATGCGCGTGAGCGCCCGTCACAGGACATTTGCTCTCTTTCATTGTCTTCATCTCGGTCATGATGCTCTCCCATAATAGTCATTTGTGGACCCATGCACGAATTCATGGCGTCCTTTGTTGCAATCGTCACTTCGGTTTTCTGCCACCCCTGCGGGCCCGACAACCATGGCAGACGCCCTTGACTTCCAGATGCACCGATACTGATTCACCAAATGTACTTGCCTCATCCGGAATGGTCGAGGCCGAACTGTCGGCTGAACAAAAATCCCGGATGAGCCCGCATCGAACACAGACGAAATGATGATGCATCCCCATGTTCGCATCGAACCGCAACCGTTCGTGACTCATGCCGACGATTGAAATAAGGCCTTCCTCGGCCAGCAGCTTGAGATTGCGATAAACCGTATCCTGAGAAATGGTGGGGATGCGCCTGCGCACGCGCCGATGGATCGTTTCGGCATCCGGGTGTTCTTCCGTGGCAGCGAGTTCCCGGTAGATCTCCAGGCGCTGGTGCGTCAGCTTGAGCCCCTGCCGCTCACAGGCTTCCCTGAACCCGGCCATGGCTGTTTGGATCTTATCGTGCGGTTTCTTCACGGCAGCCCCACTCCATGAGCCAATCCTAGATAGGAATGTATCCTATTCTCCATTTGCCAGGCAATCATTTCCCCAGGACCTTCCCCAGACTTCTGTCGCGGACTGGCCCCGCTGAAGAGAAGGACACGACCATCAGCAGCCCCAACTGGCGCTACCCCAGTAGCCGGACGGCCATACTCCAGCGGTGACAGTGAGCGCAGGCCCAGAAGCAGTTTACGGTCAACAGGCAGGCGGTTCAGGAAGCGCTGGTGCATTCGGACTGGACATACAGACCCGCCCACATCTCCCGCTGTCGCTGCCAGCTTGCAATAACAGTCAATGCCTGGATGTGGTGGTATTGCAACCGCTCGCGGCCCTTTTTGGTTGGGGGCTGGTCGAGCAGGGCTTATTGGATGCAGGGAGCGAGCAGGCGCGGAATAGTGTTCGCCATCTCCGGCTGCAGGTGAAAGATGTAAAACTTGCCGTCTGGGAGCGGATCGGTAGCATTTTGCTCGCACGAATTTTGCTGAGAATGTTGAATGAGCCGGCTCTTCAGCCACATTTCTGATGCCGGCATGCTACAATAGTTAGTGATTGTGGTTCAGGTGCGACCCGCAGCGGCTAATTTGCCGCATCGTCAGCGGCGCGAACAGGCGGAATACGGTCCATGTGTGCACGTAGGAAATCATCCGAACAAATGCGCCAATCCTCCCCGGCCTCCCCTCCTCCGCTTGCGGTGGCTGGGATTGGGGCCTCGGCCGGTGGCCTCTCCGCGCTCAAGCAGTTCTTCTCCCACGTGCCGCCCGATAGCGGTCTGGCATACGTCGTCGTGATCCACCTTTCCCCTGATCACGAAAGCCATATGGCCGAGTTAATGCAGCCCCACTCCCCGATCCCGGTGCGCCAGGTTGTCGAGACGATGGCGCTGGAGCCAAACCAGATTTACGTGATTCCGCCGGGGCGGAACCTGAATTCGATCGATACCCACCTGCGGCTCTCCGACCTCTCCGAGCGGCGGGGCGATCGAGCGCCGATTGATCACTTCTTCCGCACGCTGGCGGACACGCACAATGGCCATTCGATCGGGGTGATCCTCACCGGCACCGGTTCCGACGGCACGCTCGGCATCAAACAGATCAAGGAAATGGGTGGCCTGACGATCGCTCAAGACCCGGAGGAGGCCGAATACGACGGCATGCCGCGCAGCGCCATCTCCACCGGCCTGATCGACCTGGTGCTGCCGGTGGCGCGGATGCCGGAGCACATGATGAGTTTCGCGCGCACTCAGCCACGCGTCGGACTGACCGAGGAGCAGGAGGAGCCGGGCGAGAACCGGCACTTCCTGCAGCAGATCTTCTCGCAGGTTCAGGCGCGCACCGGCCGCGACTTCAGCCACTACAAGCGCTCGACGATCATGCGCCGCATCCGCCGCCGGATGCAGCTGCACAGCATCGAGGGGAAGGAGCAATACGTCGAGTTGCTGCGGGAAAACCCGCAGGAGGCGGCCGCGCTGGCCGATGAATTCCTGATCACGGTCAGCAATTTCTTCCGCGACCCGGCCGTCTTCGAACGAATTGAAAAGCATATCATCCCGCGCCTGTTCGATGGCAAGCAGGCCGACGACGCGGTGCGTGCCTGGACGGTGGGTTGTGCCACGGGAGAGGAAGCCTATTCGCTGGCGATGCTGCTGCTCGAGGAGGCCTCGCGGCGCGAGCATCCGCCCCGGCTCCAGGTCTTTGCCTCGGACCTGCACGAGCCCTCGCTCAAACTGGCTCGTGACGGCTTCTTCGCGGGCGACATCAAGACCGACGTGTCGACCCCGCGCCTGCACCGCTTTTTCACCATGGAAAACGGCGGCTACAGGATCCGCAAGGAGGTGCGCGAGCTGGTGGTCTTCGCGCCCCATAACTTCATCTCCGATCCGCCCTTCTCCAAGCTGGATCTGATCACCTGCCGCAACGTCTTCATCTATCTTCAGCGTGACGTGCAGCAGAACGTCGTCCGCCTGTTCCACTATGCACTTAACCCCGACGGGCTGCTGGTGCTGGGTTCATCCGAGACCATCGACACCAGCGAATTGTTCGCCATTGAGGACAAGAAGCACTGCGTCTTCCGCAAACGCAACGTACCATCGAACGAGCCGAATCTGACTTTCTTCCCACTGACGCAGCCTCGATCGGTCACGCCGTCCGAGCCGGCGCGGGTGGTCGAACCGCCTCTCTCCTACGGCGCTCTGCATTACAAGATGGTTGAGCGATATGCCCCGCCGAGTGTCCTGGTCAGCCCTGACCACAACGTGGTGCATTATTCGGAGCACGTCGGCCGCTACTTGGCTCATCCCGGCGGCGATCCCACCAACAGCGTCTTCAAGCTGGTGCGCGAGGAACTTCGGGTCGAGTTGCGGTCTGCCATTCACTCGGCCGAGAACGACCACCAGCCATGTCGCTCCAGGGCCGTGATGATGGAAATTCAGGGGCAGCCGGTGGAGGTCATGCTCGACGTGCGGCCGGCAGGTGACCCCGAAAACACCGGATTTTTGCTCGTCATCTTTGACGAACGTATGCCGGCGCATGCCGCGGCGTCCGAAGCCGCATCGACCGATAGGGTCAACAAGAGGCTGGAGTCGGAGCTGGACCTGACGCGCCAGCGTCTGCAGGGCACCATCGAGGAATACGAGACCAGCCAGGAAGAGATGAAGGCCGCCAATGAGGAGCTTCAGTCGATCAATGAGGAGATGCATTCGGTCAATGAGGAGCTGGAAACCTCCAGGGAGGAACTCCAGTCGACAAACGAGGAGCTGCAGACGGTCAACCAGGAGAACCGGCATAAGGTCGAGGAACTGAGCCAGTTGACCAACGACCTGCAGAGCCTGATGGCGGCTACCGACATCGCGACGATCTTCCTCGACCGCGAGCTGCGCATCCTGCGTTTTACGCCGCAGATCGAGGAGCTGTTCAACGTGCGTGAAATCGACCGCACGCGGCCGATATCGGACCTGACCCATCGGTTGGGCTACCACAACCTGACCGAGGATGCCCGCCAGGTGCTGGAGCGCCTGACCCCGATCGAGCGCGAAGTCCAGGATGACCAGGGCCGCTGGTACCTGGCGCGGATCCTGCCCTACCGCACCGCCGACAACCGGATCGATGGAGTGGTGCTGACGTTCATCGACATCTCCCGGCGCAGGCAGTCGGAAGACTCACTGCGCGAGATGAGCCGCAAACGCACCGCCGAACTCGAGGAGCAGACCCGGCGCCTGCGTTGGCTGGCCGCCGAACTCGCCTCGGCCGAACATCGTGAGCGCAAACGCCTGGCCGCCCTTCTCCACGACGACCTGCAACAGCTGCTGGCGGCCGCCCGTATGCAGATGCGCCAGAGCCACGGCCTGCCCCACGATGGAAAGCCCGCGGGCGGCGTGACGCGGGCCGAGGAGCTGATCGACCAGGCGATCGACGCCGCGCGCGACCTGACCCGTCAGCTACGCCCGCCGGTGCTTTACGAGGAGGGTTTGATCGCCGCGTTGCGTTGGCTCGGCCAGATGATCGCCCAGCGCCATGGCATCCGCGTGGCGCTCGATGCGGACCCGACCGAACCCATGCTCAGCCATGACATGCGGGCACTGCTGTATGAAAGCTGCCGGGAGTTGCTGGTCAATGCCGCCAAGCACGCACAGGTCGAGGAAGTGCACATGCAGGTCCACGTCCGCGAGGGACGGCTGCGGCTGGTGGTCAGCGACGAGGGCCAAGGATTCGATCCCAAGGCGGCCATCCCCAATGACCGCGGCGGATTCGGTCTGTTCAGCATCCGCGAGCGCTTGACGGCGCTCGGTGGCCTGTTGCGTGTTGATTCGAGCCCCGGTAAAGGCACGCGTATCGAACTGGACATCCCGCTTGCGCCTGAAACGGCACCCGTCGCCGTCGCGGACCGGGAGCTTGCGCCATGGTCCCCCAGCGCCGACGCACCGGACCTCGCGGAGATCGGCGGTCGCATCCGCGTGCTGGTGGTCGATGACCATGCCATAGTGCGCCAGGGGATCACCAGCATTCTCAACGAGGACGAGCGCCTGATGGTGATCGATGAGGCAAGCGACGGACTGGAGGCCATAGAAGCTGTCGAGCGGTTGCACCCCGACATCGTGCTGATGGACATTAACATGCCCCGGATGAACGGCATAGAGGCCACCCGTGTGATCAGTCGGCGCTGGCCCGAGACCATCATCGTCGGATTGTCAATTCAAGACGACGAGGCAACAGCCAGGGCAATGCGCGAGGCGGGCGCGGCAGACTTTATCCCCAAGACCGGCGATTCTGAGCATCTCATTAAGACCATCCTCAGCCTCGCCGGCAACGCTACGCCCGCCACGGAGTCATGAGTATCCTCAATAACAGTCGGAGCAGGCAGAGCTTTGGCATCCGACCAATTTTTGGCCCACGCCTTTGCGTCCAATGCTGCTTCAGTGCATGGTCTTGCATTCGGAGTCTATTCCGTGTGTCTGGATCAACGAAAATACAGGATGAGATTCAAGATCGACCAGCCCTTCGCTGCTCGTCTTTTAAAAGGGAGTGTTTCACTGCACCGCTTCTTGAATCTCTCGCTCCATTTCGGGCGTAATCTCGGTGGATCGGGCGGGCAGGCTCATTGTTCCCCGTTCCCCATTGCGCTCGATATCATCAAGGAGTAGCTGCATTTGAGCGATTTCGAGTACCTGGGACTCAATGATTTTATCCGCCAGCTCTCGAACGCGCGGGTCGTTGATGCTCGCCTTTCTCGCATTATTAACAGCAATGGAGTGGTGTGGAATCATCGCCTCCATAAAGCGGACATCATCGATGATCACCTGGCTTCGGTTCGCATATAGCAGGAGGGTACCCAGCAGCACAGCGATGACAAGAACAGATACCTTGGTCGCTATCCCCTTGTACATCGGCCACATGAATGCCAGCATCACGACGGTCATGGTGCACCCCATGACCAGTGCAGCGATAACTCGGTTGGTACTGAGCGTGGCGTGGTCAAGCGTGTAGATCAGTTGATACATCAGGAAAAACATGATGAAGGTCGAGGTTCCGATCATTGCGGCAAATCGGCCCCAACTCATTCCCATTTTATGCTCCCCATGATCCATGACTAACAATCCTCCTGTTCTTGGCACTCACTCCGCGTGATCATTCCCGGCGACCGTGATGTTCCTCATGTGCCGCGGCGTCAGCCCCATTTGGCGGTACTTCTGGCTTCGGGCCCATGCTGTTCTTTCCCGTCATACCGTTCATTCCCGCCATGCCGTCTTCCATCATCTGCATCATCGGACATTGGTTAAGGGGCACCTCGCCCTCGGCATGCTCGCCCATGTGTCGCATCATGCGCTGCATCATCTGCATTCGGCGCTGCTGCATCTGCCGGTGCTGTTGGACCAGCTCGAGCACGACCGCTTCGATGGCCGCGACTTTCTGCTCGCCCGTGGCCGCCTGCATCGCCTCCAGCTTCTGCTGCAATTGCTGATCCATCTGCTCCATCTGCTGCTGCATCTGCTGGCGATACGCCATCATCTGCCGGCACATTTCCATCATGGTTCCATTGGCCTGATCCTGCTGAGTGGACGTGCTCGGTGCATCCTGGGCCGGTGCCATGGAGTCCATCTGAGCCGGCAGCTGAACCGAGCATGCAAGGATGACAGCAGCCAGTAGTGCGCGCGAAATATTCATCATTTGCCTCCTGCATTCGGAATTGGCCACGATTTCAATAAACAAGATCATTTTAGCTTAGAGTCGGCACCCACACAAATTCCGATTCCTTTACAACCGGGCGACAAATGGGTGACCCACTCAAATAAACTTCGGTTCGCTGCCAAAATTTGGCTGCCGCGGCATTCTGCCTTAGACTTGGGACATACATATGCGAAGCAGTCAGTTGCCCACATCCGTTCCGGGACGGAGAACTTCATAGGCGCGAGGAGGGATCTGGACATGATCAAGCTTCCTATATCGATTATGCTGTTCACCCTGGCTTTGGTTTGGTCCCACATCCCGGTAAGCTTGGCGGCGGAGGGCCACGGAGGTGGACAGCAGAGTCAAGAGGTCGCGCTGCCGCAGGTGCCGGCGCCAGACGCCAGCCAGGCGCAGGTCCCCGATGGATACAAGGTCGAAGTCGTGCTGACGGGGTTGACCTACCCCTCCAGCGTCGAGTTCGATGACCAGGGCAACATGCTGGTGGCGGAGGCTGGCTATTCTTATGGCGACCCGCAGCCGCGGCCACGCATCCTGAGCGTTTCGCCCCAGGGTAACATCCGGCCGCTGCCCAGCCAGGGCCTCGAGGGGCCGATCACCGACCTGCTCTGGCACGAGGGCCGACTGTTCATTTCGCATCGCGGCAAGATATCCAGCATCGCACCCGGCGGCACGCTTCAGGACCTGGTGACCGGCCTGCCTAGCGGCGGCGATCACCACAACAACCAGCTGACGGTCGGCCCCGACGGCATGATCTACTTCGGCCAGGGTACGGTCACCAACTCAGGCGTGGTGGGGATGGACAACTTCAAGATGGGTTGGCTGGCGCAGCACCCGGAGCTGCACGACGTGCCGGCGCGCGACATCCGCCTGCGGCCGGTAACTTTCACCAGCTCAAATCCTCTCACCTCCGGCACCCAGCAGGTCGAAACATCCCCCTACCAGCCCTTCAGCCAGACGTTGGGGCAGGACCCGACAATTCCCGGCGCGGTCAAGGCCAGTGGGACGATCCTGCGCATGAACCCGGATGGTTCAGGGCTTGAGGTCTATGCCTGGGGACTGCGCAATCCATACGGCGTTCTCTGGGGGGCTGATGGCACACTCTACGCCACTGAAAACGGCTTTGACGTGCGAGGCAGCCGGCCGATCGCCAACGACAAGGAAGACCTGTATGTGATCCGGCAGGGGGGCTGGTACGGCTGGCCGGATTATGCATCGGGTCTGCCGGTGACCGACTCGCGCTTCAAGCCGCCCGAGTGGCCGCAGCCTGAATTTATCATGGCCGAGCACCCACCCGTCGAGACGCCGCTGCTCACGTTCCCAGCGCACTCGGCGGCCACCCAGATCGAGAGCAGCCGCGGTGGGGCGTTTGGCGCAGACGGCAAACTGTTCATTACTTTCTTTGGTCACATGGCGCCAATGACAGGCGAAGTGGACGAGCATGCCGGCCATCGCGTGGCGCGGGTCGATCCGCAGACAAAAGCGGTGGAAACCTTTTTCACCAAAAAAGGCGAAGGCAACGGCCACGGCGGCGGCGGACACCATGAGGGTGGATCGGGTGGCCATGGCGGCCAGCAGCAGCACGAGAGCGTGACGGCCGGCCCGCGCCGGCTGATGGATGTGCGTTTCGCGCCGGCGGGCGATGCATTATACATCGTCGATTTCGGCTCAATGGTGATCGAGCAGAAGCTGCGGCCGATACCCGGCACCGGCGTCATCTGGCGGGTGATCCCGCAGGACCTCAACGTGAATCAGCCCCCGGCCAACTTGCAGGTGCCGCAGGGGGTCGACTGATGAATCGGATTTTGGCGTTGGTGTTGATCCCGCTTAACCGCCTGCCGGGGCGTAAGCTGTCATGATTTGTGACCGGATCATGAAGCGCAACCGGCGCCGCCAATTCATCGCGCCCTCAGCTTTTACCTTGGTCGAGTTGCTGATCGTCATCGCGATCATTGCGCTGCTGGCGGCGATTGCCGTTCCCAATTTCCTCGAGGCGCAGACCCGCAGCCGGATTGCCCGCGTCAACAGCGACATGCGCTTGCTGGCGATGGCCTTGGAGGCTTATCGGGTCGATGGCAACCACTACCCGCCCGGGCCGATCCCCAATGGCCAGCCGGGGCGCTCTGTCCAGACCTGGCGACTGACTACGCCGGTCGCTTACATCACAGAGGTACCCATTGATATCTTTCTCCAGCCGCCGGGGGTCGATTTCATGGGCGGCCCCTTCGGCTTGGGCGGCATCTACCTGCACTACCTGAACGGCGAAAATGAGCCCAGGCTGGAGGAGGTCTGGCTGGCCTTCAGCTATGGGCCCGATGCCGACATGGAACAGGATGCAGTCTGTTACGACCCGACGAATGGGACGATCAGCAATGGCGATATCTACCGCACCGGCGCCGATACGCAAAATAGCCAAACTCCTGTCGGAGATCCATGATTTGCGCCAAAAATTGGTCTTACTGCGGCACATCCATTAGGATAATAAATTATCATTTCCTGATGACCATCGAGAGGCGACGCAATGCGGTTTGCTCATTTCATTGCCTTATGCAGCCTGCTGACCACCGGCTGCGTGTGCGTGGAGCCGCTCGAGGTGGCACCGACGCATCCCGCCCATGCGGCCGCGCGCGACGGCCTGGTATTGGCACCTTCATCACTGCTGGAACGCCATCATCCGCTGCCGCCACCGGCGCAAGGCGTCAAGCTCTACGAGGACGACCGGCACGAGGGGCAAGCAATGGACCATGGCTCCCAGCCTATGCAATCAATGAACCACCAGCCGACCGGACAAGCCCATTTCACCTGCACGAGCCACCCGCACCTGCGCTTGGAGCGGCCCGGCTATTGCCCGATCTGCTCAATGACCCTGATCCGGGTTACGCCCGCGGCTCGCGGCGGAGGGATGGATCATGGCAAGCATTAACCCCGCCCTCACGCTCACCTTCCTCGCGCTGATCGCCGGCACGGCAGGCTGCGTTTCGGTCGAGCGTGGATTCGAACCGGTGCGCGAAGAGGTCGCTGCGCGTGCAGGCAAGCAGGTCGAGTGGCTGGGCGTGACGACCCCGCCCGAGCCAATTGCCCGGCGGCTGCACGAGTTGCTGGCTGGCGAGCTGACCGATGCCGAGGCTGTCCAGATCGCGCTGTTGAACAACTTTGAGTTGCAGGCCCGTTTCGCCGACGTGGGCATTGATCGGGCCAGGTTGCTCGACGAGAGCCTGCCGGCCAACCCCGAACTCGACATCCTTTATCTGACGGCGCCCGGCGAGCGCGGCGAGTGGACATTCGCGGCTGTGACCGAACTGGTCGACCTGCTGCTGTTGCCGATGACCCGCCGCCTCGCGCAGGCCGAGTTGCGCCGCACACAGCTCGCCGTCAGCGGTGCGCTGATCGACCTGATCGGCGACGTGCGCCGGGCCTATTACCGCTATGTCGCGGCCGAGCAGTCGTTTGAACTGTGGCGCACGGTGCTGCTGGCCGCCGAGGCCTCCTACGAAATGGCGGAGCGACTGCGCACCGCGGGCAACATCAGCGAGCTGGCTCTGGTGCAGGAGCGAGCGATTCTCGAGGAGGTCAAGCTGGAGGTTTCGCGGGCCGAGACCGACTTGGCTGTCACACGTGAGCGGCTCAACCGGCTGCTGGGTTTGTGGGGCGAGGCCACCCACTGGCAGACTCCGCGCCGGCTGGCGCCGGTGTTCGCACCGACCGCACCCCGCATGGTTGAGCAGCTCGCCATCGAGAACAGCCTGGACCTGGCGATCTTGCAGCAGGGCATTGAGGCGGCGGCCCGGCGGCGCGGGATCACTCGTATCACCAGTTGGCTGCCGCGCCTTAATGCCGGCGTCGAACTGGAGCAGGAACGCGAGGGTGGCGAGTCCACCTGGTGGCGCGGCCCCTCGCTCAGCCTGCCGATTCCGCTCTTCAACTGGGGACAGACGCAGCGCGCGCTGGCGCGTCTGGATGAACAGCGGCTGCGCGACCTTTACCTGCAGCGGGCGGTCGAGGTGCGTTCCGCGGCGCGGCTTGCGGCCCACCGGCTCGAGGCCGCCGGCCAGCGCGCCTCCTACACGCGCGATGTGCTGGTGCCTGTGCGCCACACGGCGACTCAACACGCGCAGCTTCATTTCAACGCCATGTTCATCGGCATCTTCCGGCTGCTCGAGGCGCGGCGAGACGAGATTGAGGCGGGGCGCAGCTACGTAGATGCGCACCGGGAGTATTGGCTGGCGCAAGCCGATTTCGACCAGCTCATGATGGGGCGCATGCCGCGCCGGCTGGTCGACGATGGCGAGCGCGAAGATGACGGCCGCGACACCGAGGCGCAGCTGCGCCGGGCATTCGAGGAGGGCGTGCGATGAGTGGCGACGACAGGTTGTTCAGGGTCTCCCGTCGCGGGCTGCTCAGGTACGGGGCGGCGCTGGCCGCCGGCCCGCTGCTCGCTGCGCCGTCAAGTGCCCAGTCGCCGGCGCGCCGCTTCGCCGCCGGGCCGGCCGGTGCGATGCCGCCGCGGCCCTGGGCCGAAGCGGCGCGCCGGCAATATCCCCCGGGCCGCCCCGGCGATGACTACACCCCGGTCTTCACCCCCAACGGCTGGACACTGCCGTTCGAGGTCCGCAATGGGGCAAAGGTCTTCCACCTGGTCGCCGAGCCGATCGAGCACGAGATTGTCGAGGGGCTGCGTGTCCAGCTCTGGGGCTTCAACGGGACTTTTCCGGGCCCCACGATCGAGGCGGTCGCGGGCGATCGGGTGCGGATCTACGTGACCAACCGACTGCCGGCGCCGACTTCGGTGCACTGGCACGCGATCCTGCTGCCCTGCGGCATGGACGGAATCTCTTCAGTGACCCAGCATGCGATCAAGCAGGGTGAGACCTTTCGCTATGAGTTCATCTTCACCGAGCCCGGCTCGTTCATGTATCACTCGCATCTGGATTCGATGACGCAGGATGGCATGGGGCAAGTCGGCACAATCGTCGTCCACCCGCGCAACGCGGAGCGACGGCCCGACCGAGACTTCGCCATCATGCTTCACGAAATGTTGATCGAAGGCGGCGCCGCGCGCGCCGATCCCAACGAAATGGCCGACTTCAACATTCTGACGATGAATGGCAAGGCGTTCCCTGATACCCATCCGCTGGTGGCCCGGCTCGGCGATTGCGTGCGCATCCGTATCGGCAATCTCTCGCAGATCGATCACCACCCCGTCCACCTGCATGGCCATCGCTTCTGGGTGACCCAGACCGACGGCGGCCCGATACCGCCCGAGGCGCAGTGGCCCGAAACCTCCGTCCTGGTCTCAGTCGGCCAGACCCGCACCATCGAATTGACCGCCGACAACCCCGGCGACTGGCTGATGCACTGCCACATGACCCACCACATGATGAACCAGATGGGCCACGACTTCCCCAACATGATCGGCGTTGAGCCGGGCCTGCTCGACGCCAAAATTCGCAAGCTGCTGCCCGATTACATGACGATGGGCGCTAGCGGCATGCACGACATGGCTGAGATGAACATGAAGGTGCCGCTCAACTCGGTTCCGATGAAGGGTTTGGTGGGCCAGTTCGGCCGCAGCATCCTGGGCGGCATGATGACCGTCCTGAAGGTGCGCGAGCAGCCGGTCGGCTACGCCGACCCGGGCTGGTATGACTTCCCCCCCGGAACTGTCGCGCGCCCGGCCGATCCGGGTCAGCTGGCCGCCGATGGCATTGATCCAGACCGTCCTCCGCGCCAGGTCTGATCAACAAATAGGCAGCCACATCTCCCGCTGCCGCTGCCAGCTCGGCGTCACCGTCAGCGGTTGGATGTGGTGGTATTGGAGCCTGATGAAAATCGACATCACCGACTTCCGGGCGCAAGAGGGCGATCAGGTCAGCCTCGAAAAGTGGCCGACGCTGACTGAACCTCTATACAAGTCAAAAAAGCATTACAAGAAACTCCTCAAGCAGCAGGTCAAGGCTCTGCGTTCTCTGCAACGCATTCACTACGCGTCCGATCGTTATGCATTGCTGCTGATTTTCCAGGCGATGGATGCTGCCGGCAAGGACGGGGCCATTCGCCACGTCATGTCAGGAATCAATCCGCAAGGATGTCAGGTCTTCAGTTTCCAACAACCGAGTGCCGAGGAGCTCGACCACGATTTTCTCTGGCGCACAACCTGCCGTTTGCCGGAACGTGGACGAATCGGCATCTTCAATCGTTCCTACTACGAGGAGGTGCTGATCGTGCGGGTCCACCCCGAAATTCTGCGCACCCAGAAACTTCCCAAGATCTCGATCGCGAATCAAGCGTTCTGGGAGGAGCGCTATCGTTCCATCGTGAATCATGAAAGGCACCTTGATCAGAATGGCACGCGCATCGTCAAAATCTTTCTCCACCTGTCGAAGGACGAGCAGCGCAAGCGGTTTTTAGCACGGATCGATGAGCCGGAAAAGAACTGGAAATTCAGCATCGCGGACGTCGAGGAGCGGAAGCATTGGAATGACTATATGCGGGCTTATGAGGCCTGTCTGGCTGCCACGAGCACCGCATATGCACCCTGGCATATCGTACCCGCCGATGACAAAAAGAACGCCCGGCTGATCATTTCGCAAATCGTCCTCGATGCGCTGCAGCAACTCGACATGGGCTATCCGCAGGTTGATGATGCTCGGCGTAAGGAATTGCAAGCCATCCGCAAGCAACTCTGAATCAGAGGCTGCGCTGTGCAGCTGGGTGTCAACCAGGGCCATCATTCTCAACATGTATCAACTCATCAGGTGGATAGCCATGCTCCAATTGTGCTAACAGCTTGATGTTGCGGCGCCCCCTGCACGTGACGTGTTCAATGTCTTTCGAACCCGAGTACATGTGCGTGAACAGCCGCGCCCCTCCGAACTGTTGCACCTGATCGGCAAGAGCATCCAGAAAGGCGCGTTCGATTTCCCGCCTCGGCTGCCGGCTCCGGGCCACACTCTCCTCGTGCGCTCGGATCACCCGCCCAATCTTTGCTTTCGACCACCCCATTTTCCTATAACGAGAGCTACGCCGCTCCAACTCTGGCGACTCGCTTTCGGCTTGAAGTCTGTAGAGGTCACAAGAACATCCATTATGGGTAACATCAAACAAGACATCGGTGGGCGGAAACATCTTCACCACATGTGGGTTGCACGCTCGCTTGACTGAAAGGCCACCGCGTCGCCGATTGAGATCCTCAAGCCCACCTGCGCCCTCAGATGAAACTCCAATCATTATAAACCAACACATCGTGCTGACCTCGACCCAACCCATGGATGAACTTGCTGATTCAGGCCTTCTTCTCTGAATACATGTGCGGTGTTTCAATGTCAGTTCTACAGCCCGCGAATCGGATATTCCTGCACGATCTTTAAGCAAGCTCGAATAATATCCGGCAGGTAGCTCTGGTCAATTTCAAAAACGAATCTGTGTTCCTGCGACAAATGGTCTGGGGTGATCTCAACATGCGCACTGACGTGACCAAGATTATCGGTTGGCTCCAGTGTTACTCTGAGTTCAGGCTCCAAAGGCTCCATGGCTACAGGCTCTTTGTTTCCACTGAGCATCGCTGCGCACTTTTCGCCGAAGTACGCGATGTCTGTGACCATGAGAATTGCACCTTGCGCCCAAACACTTGCTCTTTGAGCGCCGCAGTGGGCAGTCACACGAAGCCAGTTGCCATCATAATAAGACTTCGAATCGGGAAATTGGCGCCCATGAACCCAAAGCTGAAAACCAACGATCTTCAGGTCGGGCTCACCGAGGTTTGTGGGTAACAAATTATGGCTCATGGTTCCATGCATTTTTACAGCCGACTGCCCCTGCCCCGACATTTTTCCCTCCTCACGGTATGTAACCAGTGGAGGCCCGGCGCTGGGTCGTGCTGTCGCCTCGTGGGAACAACCGAGAGGAAAGCAGATGCAACGTAGCATGGACAAATTGCACGCACAAACGTAAAAGGGTTTTCTACGCAAGGCCGAAGTTAGTCGGCGTTGACGGGAATTCCCTCCACGTTCGGCCAGACCGCAGGCCGGCTGTCGCGGCGGGTGCAAATCACGTAAAGGATCGGCAGGACGAAGAGCGTCAGGATCGTCGAGGTGACGACGCCGCCGACGACCACCGTGGCCAACGGTCGTTGCACTTCGGCGCCGACGCCGGTTGAGATCGCCATCGGCAGGAAGCCAACGGCATCGGTGATCGCGGTGGCCAGCACCGGCCGCAGCCGTTGGCGGGCAGCGTTCATCACGGCATCCTTGAGCGCCTGCCGTTCCTCGAGGAAACTCCGGATGGCGACCACCATGATCTGGCCGTTGAGCACGGCAATGCCCGACAGCGCGATGAAGCCGACGGCCGCGCTGACGCTGAAGGGGATGTCACGCAGCCAGAGGGCATAGACGCCGCCGATGAGCGCGAACGGAATCCCCGTGTAGATCAGCAGCACGTCACGCAAACTCTTCATGCTGAAGAATAGCAGCAGAAAGATCAACGCAAGCGTAGCCGGCACGACAAGCATCAGCCTCTGCT
The DNA here is from genome assembly GCA_041687335.1 of Sumerlaeia bacterium. GTDB lineage: Bacteria > Sumerlaeota > Sumerlaeia > MVZB01 > MVZB01 > JAJFUE01. Next base: position 33,767 of record JAWLCE010000007.1, read on the forward strand.
GTGCCCGCTGCAGGTTTTCAAACTGTCCGCCCCATTCGATGAGATAACCTTCAGGCAGTTCCACCTCGCGCTCGATCCGCTCGCGGGCCTCATTCACGAATGAGATGACGTCGCGGCCGGCGATGTTGCACTGGATCTTGATCAGCCGCCGGCCCCACTCACGGTTGATCGTGGCGGCGCCTTCGATCTCGTCGACCGCGGCCAGCGTCCGCAGCGTCAGCCGCTGGCCTGTATCGGTGGGGATGATGGTATCCGCCAGCACCTCCGGGTCGCGCCGATGCTCGTCGGGCAGGCGCACCACCAGGTCGAAATTGCGCTGGCCCTCGAAGATCGAGCCGACCGTGCGCCCGCCGACGGCCTCGACAAAATCGAGCACCTGCTGGGCCGGGATACCGAGGCGAGCGAGCGCCTGCTGGTCCACCCGCACCTGAAGCATTGGCTGTCCGGTCAGCTGGTCCACGGCGATGTCGGAAGCGCCCGGAATCTGGAGCAGCACGCGCTGGATGTCGTCGCTGATGCGCACCAGCTCATCGAAATCGTCGCCGTAGAGCTTGATTCCCAGGTCGGATCGTATGCCGGAAATCAGCTCATTGAGCCGCAACTCAATCGGCTGGCTCTGGACCATGTTGAGGCCCGGCAGGTCCTCAAGCTCATGCTGAAGGGCCGCGGCAAGTTCGGCCTGGGTCCTGGCGCGCGTCCACTGCTCGCGCGGGTTGAGAGAAAGGAAAATATCGGTCAACTCGGTTCCCATCGGATCGGTGGCGACCTCGGCCGTGCCGACCCTGCTCCAGACGTGGCGCACCTCGTCGGGGAAACGCTCCTGAATGAATTGTTCGATGCGGGTGTTGTAGGCGGTCGATTCATCGATCGATATTCCCGCGAGCCGGATCGTATTGATGACCAGCGCGCCCTCGCTCAGGCGCGGGATGAATTCACCGCCGAGCCGCGTCGCCTGCCAGCCCGTCAGCGCCAGCAACCCCGCGACCGCCAGCAGCACCAGCCAGCGCAGCCGCATCGCGCCGGCCAGGGCGAAGCCATAGGCGCCCGTTAACGCGCGCCCGATGGGGCCTTCCCGATGTCCAACGCGGCGCGGCAGGAAGTAGTAACCGAGCACCGGCGAAAGCGTGAGCGCGATCAGCAGCGCGCCGGCCAGGGCGAAAATAAACGTCCATGCCATCGGCTTGAACATCTTGCCCTCGATTCCCTCGAGCGTGAGGACCGGAAGGAAGACCACTGCGATAATGCCGATGCCGAAGGCGATCGGACGCGCCACCTGACGGCTTGACTTGGCGATTGTTTCGAACCTCTCGGCGGGGGTCAGCTTGCGCCCCAGTTGGCGCGAGCGGTGCGCCAGGTTGCGCAGGTTCGACTCGGTCATCACCACCGAGCCGTCGATGATGATCCCGAAGTCGATCGCACCCAGGCTGAGCAGGCTGGCGGCGATGGCGAACTCATACATGCCAAGGATCGCCATCAGCATCGCCAGCGGAATCACGATCGCCACCAGCAGGCTGGCGCGCAAGTTGCCCAGCAGCAGGAAGAGCACCAGCACGACGAGAACGGCGCCGGCGATCAGATTGTGGCGCACCGTGCCGATGACCGCCCCCGTCAACTCAGTGCGGTCATAAACCGTCTCGACAATAACGTCTGCGGGCAGGGAGCTGCGGACCACATCCAGCCGCGCCTTGAGGTCTTCCGTAATAATTCGCGAATTTTCACCCATCAGCATGAAGGCCAGGCCCAGCACGACCTCGCCGCGGCCGTCGGCCGTCACTGCACCGCGCCGTATCTCGTGGTCGATCCTGACCTGTTCGGCGATGTCGCGAATATGCACCGGTCGCCCGCCGTACGAGGCCACAACGATGTTCTCGATCTGCTCAATGCTCGCTACCCGGCCGATGCCATGGATCATCTGTGAGACGCCACCGGCGGTGATCAGCCCGCCGCCGACATTGCGATTGTTCTGCTCCAGCGCCTCGAAGACCGCGCCCAGCGTCAGGTCATACTTGAGCAGCGCCATTGGCGAAACAACCACATGATATTGCCGGACCTCGCCACCCCAGGCATTGACCTCCGCAACGCCCGACACCTTGCGCAATTCGGGCTTGATCATCCAGTCGTGGATCGTCCGAAGTTCCTCAAGCGTCCGGTTTGGGTCATTGGACCGGACGACGTAGTGCAGGACCTCGCCCAGCCCCGTTGCAATCGGCCCCAATTGAGGGCGTTCGATTTCCCCGGGCAGCTCGACGGCGTTGACCCGCTCGAACACATATTGGCGTGCTTCGGTGATTTTGGTCGCATCACTGAACGTCGCAACAACCTGCGAAAAGCCGAACTTTGAAATCGACCGCACCCCCGTCAGTCCCGGCAGGCCACCGATCGAGAGCTCGATCGGCATCGTGATCTGCTGTTCAATCTCCTCGGGGCTGAGTGCCGGCGCGACCGTATTGATCTGCACCTGCACCGGCGTTGTGTCAGGAAAGGCATCGACGGGAAGCTGGCTCAGCCGCCAGAACCCAAGCAGGCTGGCCATGACGAACAGCAACACGATCAGCAGGCGGTTGCCAAGCGAGAAATCAATCAGTCGGGCAAGCATGGAGCGCTCCTGTAGATGAATCCAACGCCGGCATCAGTGGTCTGCGCAGCCCGCACCGAGGCGTGACTTGAGAAACTCGGACATCACCACGAACGCCCCGGCCATCACCACCGGCTCATCGGCCGCGAGCCCCGACATCACTTCGACAGTTTCTCCATTGGCGGTGCCCAGTTCCACGCGCCGCAGCGCGAAGAGGTCGGCTTCGGCCGGCACGATCACGAAGCTCGCCTGTTCGTGGCGCTGCACCGCCTCGCGTGGCACCACCACGGCCGGCTTGGCCTCGCCAATCAGGATGCGTGCTTCACCGAACAACCCACTCGCAAGTTTTTCCGCCCCAGCCTCAACCAGCGCCCGTGCGCGGATCATGCGGCTGCGCGGATCAATCGAGGTATCGAGCCAAGTGATCCGGCCGGTGATGGCGACGCCCGGAATCTCATCAAACTTTGCTTCAATAAACTGGCCGACATTCACCTGGCCGAGGTGGTGCGACGGCAGCGACAATTCCAGCCAGCGGGTTTTCAGATCAGACACCGTGAACAGTGCCTGGCCGGGTTCCACGGCTTCACCGACGACGGCCGTTCTTTCTATCAGCGTGCCGCCGAAGGGAGCGCGGATCGATAACAGGGCCGAAGCATCGTGCGTTCGCTCAATCTCGCTGATCTCACCGTTGGCCATGCCAAAATTGAGCAATTGCTGGCGCGCATTCGCCACCGCCAATTGGGCCATTCGGTTGGCGGCCTCGGCCGCCAGCAGGTTCTTTTGCGCCCCGAGGTTCCGCTCCGCAAGCCGCTTCTCGCGCTCGTGGTTCTGACGTTGGTTGTCGCGCTCGACCAGCGCCGTCAGATAAGCGCTCTTGGCGTCTGCCACCGCGCTCGAGTGGATCTCAATCAGCACGTCGCCGGCCGCCACCCGCTCCCCTTGCTCGCGGTGAACCTTTTGAATCACGCCCGCAGCCAGGGGGGTCACCCGCGCCAGCGTGTCCTGGTTATACTGCACTTCGCAAAGCGCGTGAATTCCCGAAGCTATCGTTGCCGAACCCGCCCGTCCGACGCGCACTCCGGCCTTGTCCGCCGCGGCGGCAGAAGGGAATCGAACCATGATGCTGGCTCCCGGCTCGAGCCCGGCCGCCAGTTGTGGCTGGCAGATGGCGCACGAACTCTCCGGCAAGCGGTGTTCATTGCAGTAGAGGCCAGCCAGTCCGGCGGCGGACACGTGGCCATGATCATGGTCATGGTCGGCGTGCTGCGCGTCGGCAGCATCCGATGATTTCGGCTCGGGATGGCAGAGAAAGCATTCGTCCTCGTAAAGGAAATGCTCCGCGCAATACTCACGGGCCTTGTCCTCCAGTTCCGGATGGCACAGCCAGCAGCGGTCTTCGTAGCGCCCATGCTCCCGGCACCACAGCCGCCCCTCATCCCGCTGTGCCGGATCGCAGATGAAGCAGGTTTTACCCGGGTCGGCATGGCTATGTCCTGCTGGCAGGGCGGCAATGGCTGCCGCGGCATGGGCGTGTCCCGCATGCGGATCGGCACGGGCGACATCATGGCGATCACAGCCGCCGGTCAGCAGCCCCGCGAATAAAAAAGGGTAGGCCATCCATAATTTCACACAAGCATGGCTCATCTTTCGAGTCTCCCTCTTCCCATCAACGATCTTCATGGGTATCTCCGCTCGCGAACTCACTGATCGGTCGGCCAATGAGAATTTCTACTTCGGCAAGGGCGGTATGATAGGCAATCAGTGCCTCAAGTTGGCGGTCCTGGACTTCGAGCAGATCGCGCTGCGCGTCGAGCAGCAAATAAAGCTCGATATCCCCTGCATGATAGGCATCGAGCACCGTTTGAAAAAGCTGCCGCGCCTGGGGGAGTGTTTCTTCGCCCAGTCGCCGAGCCAGTGCCTCGGCCGTGGCCAGCCGACCATGCGACTCGCTCAATCGCCGCTCAAGGCTGCGACGCGCGGCATCACGTTGAAGATCGGCCTGCGCCCTTCTTTCACGGGCTGCCTGAATGTTCCCTTGGTTGCGGTCGTGGAAAGGAATTGGGATTGAGAAGCCAATGACGACGGCGTGATTGTTCATCTCGTTGAAATGTCGACCGCCGATCCCGATAGTAGGGTCTTGGATGGCTCGGGCCTCTTCCAGTTCCAGCGCCGCCTGCCGCTGGGCAATCTCGGCGCCCCAGCGTGCCGATTCAGGGTTCCCCTCCAGGAAACGGCGCAGTGCTGCAGGATCGGGAATGAGCCCCGGTGGCCGCAACTCGCCCACCGCCCGCTCAAAACTGGCCTCGCCACCCCAGAGCGAAGCCAACAGGCGGCGCAGGCCCTCCACGTCACGCTCCGCGCGCTCATGCTCGGCAGTCAGCTGCGATAGGCCAATGGCAGTGCGCTGCTGCTCCAGGGGCGAGATCTCGCCGGCCGCCACCCATTGCCCCGCAGCCTCATCGGCATGGCGGGCCACAGCAAGCTGCTCATCAGCAAAGGCCTGCCGTTCCTGGGCCGCCAGCAGTTCGACGAACACCCGATGCACCTCGCCGGCCAGCTCCAGTCGCCGCGCCTCGTAGTCCCACGTCGCCAGGTCCGCCGTGGCCTCGGCCAACAGCCGGCGCTTCGCCCGCTTGCCGCCCAATTCCAGCGTCTGGCTCAGCAGGATCGTCGTCTCGGCCCCGCTCACGCCGGTCAGATCCTGCGTCTCGTCGCTCGAACCCTCCCGACCGCCGAGGATGTTCTCGAGTTCAGCATCGAGGGTGGGATTGAGTTGCAACCCGGCCTGCAGTGCCTCGGCTTCGAGCGCGGCGATCTCCCGTTCCAGGGCCGCCAGCTCGGGATGGCGCTCCAGAACCAGGGCTATAGCATCTTGCAGGGTCAATAAAGCCGGCACCGACGGCAGGGATACCTCGGATGCATCCTCCGGCTGATATTCAGGCAACGCCGGTGCGAATAACAGCGGCGCGGGCTGGCGCGCCTGATAAGGCATACCCGGGTGCGCACAACCATTCAACATGAATACAAACAGCGGAATCAGCCAGCAGGCGTGGCAGCGCATCACAAACCTCCACGTAACGATCAATTGGCGCATGCGCCGGGAACTTCAGCGCATCGGTTGTCGATGCTCAAGCCAAAGGAGCATCGCGCCTCATCACGATCGATCGTGGATCAAATCATCAGGACGATGGATTGAATCGAACGAAGCTGGGGGTCGGGGGGAGTTACCAAATCGCGCCAGGGGCATTGTGAATGCTGCAGTGGTGTCAAGCTCTCGCTCGGATGGATCGTTGCGACGTGCAGCGTGGCCTGCGGAATGCCTTCCGTGAGCAGAGATCGATCAACCGGATGTGGATCAAGATGTCCGCCCATCAGAACCAAGTCAACGCACTCCCCGTCATGGGAGGGCTGAGTGAGATTCGCGCAAATGGGGGGCTCGTGTATGGGTCGGCAAGCAGGTGAACACCCTGGCGACCCCACATGGCGCATTTCTACCGCGCCATGATCATTCTCAAAAAAGCACAATGCAATTCCATGGACCGGCCCAGCGCTGCCAAGCAGATACATCAGCATGACAACCCAGCTGAGATGGCGTATCCAGGAACGGTGCATCAGCATCCTTACTTGTGGTCTTATCGTGCAAAGTCGCCTCTTTCATCATCAATTCCGACCAGTTTGGCTGTCAAGCCGAATCAGGATGATGAGAATGCCGCGCGATGCGCACAGTTCCGCAAGCCCACCGGCCCCGACGGCTCGCACAGACCACATCCTCCGGCGCCCGAAAATAAAGCTTGCGGCAGGTCGGCACCTGAATTATAAACGGCCGATAAGTACATGGGGATCAGTTTTCAACCCACAAATTTCATCGGGAGCCTCCGAAATGCGAATTGCCATCTGCATCTACATGCTGGTTGCATTGGGCCTGCCGTCCATTGGTCAGGCCGCCGCGACCATCCAGGTTCCCCAGCAGTGGGACCGGATTTCTTCGGCCGTCCAGGCGGCCCTGCCTGGTGATACAATCCTGATCACCAACAGCGCCACCTACACCGAACAGATCAACTTGACCAAGCCGGTCACGATCAAGGCCGCGCCCGGCGCCAACCCGACCATCACCTCCTCCAGCCTGGTCATGCTGTTCTCGCCGGGCAGCGAGGGCGCCCAGCTCGGGTCGCTTGACGGCGGCCGGATCACGATTTCGGGCGTCGGAGCCACTTCGGTGCAGGTTTCGACCACCGACACCACCGACACGACCCCTGTGCTGCTGGAGAACCTGCAGATCGAGGGCACCGGCACAATTGTCTTCCTCATCACGGGACGCGGGTCGCGCGCCACGCTGACCCACTCCGTCATCGACGGCAAGAACGCCGCCGCCCGCGGCATCTTCGCCAGTTTCAACCCCGCCACCCCCAACGGCCAACTCAACCTGGACCGGGTGCGGGTTTTCAACACGACAAATTTTGTCTTCTGGAGCTATAGCACCGCAACCAGCGCCGGCTGGCCCACCACTCCGGTCTTCATGACCTACAACTTCAACCGCTGCGAGTTCGACGGCCGCACCGCCCAGCGCAACGGCCAGTCCAACTATACCACCATGCTGATCAACCGCAACAGCCGGCCCACCCTGACCATGAGCGACAGCCTGGTCTTCGGCACCAAGGGCTGCCTGGACCAATTCTGGAACCTGGCCACGGCATATGATCACGCCGCCGACACGGCCGCGATCAGCACATCGCTCTACGAGCGCTGCGTCTTCATCCAGCCCGAGATGGCCGCCGACGCGGTCGTTGCCGACAAGAATTATGACGTGATCCGCTTCGGCCTGCACTCACGCTGGGATGTGACCTTCGACCACTGCGACATCATCAATCTCGGCACCGATCCGAAGATTGGCATCAATTTCCAGGCGACGCTGGCCACCCATCTCAATCGCGAGCAGGCCAACCGCCGGCTGACGGTCAAGAGCACCAACGTGGTCACGCCGGGCAATGGGTTCACCGCCACGCTGTCGGGCCTTGACGCCGTCACCTCGAACTACAACAACATCCTGGCTGGCGGCACCGCCTACACCGGCCTGCAGGCCGGCCCTCAGGACATGGTTCCTGCGCTCGACCCGCAATATTTCAACGCCGCCAGCGGCGATGTGCGCTATGCGAACGATTCGCTCAAGCGGGCGGGCGAGAACAACACGGCCATTGGCGTCAATGCCAGCTACGCCAACGTGCTGTCGGAGATTATCCCAGGACCGATGCCGGTCAACAATGCTCGCCATTGGGAGCTGTTTTACTGACAAGCTGATGGGGCGGGGCCAATGTTTCGCCCCTGAGGCAGTTTCTGCATTGACCGGCTCGGGAAGGACGCGGGCTCTACTGGAGAGCGGCCCGCCAGCGCCCGGGCCGGTTTACTTTTCCCCAATGTACCATCATTTTATTCCTCGTCCCGCCGCCGCCGCTCCTCGCGCGCCTCGTCAACCAGCCGCTGGATGTCGTCCGCCTCCGCGCGCTTGAGCCGCTCGGCTTCGCGAACCGCCGCCAGGCTCGTCTCGCGCAAGTCGCGCCAGACCAGGCCCAGCGCCAGCACCACCCCTGTCAGGATCGCCGACAGATACAAGAGCCGGCCCCAGGGACCAAACGGCGGCTGCCACCCCATCGCCAATAAAATAGCGATCAGCAGCCCCGAGATCGTCAGTCGCCGCGTCAGTCGGCTGCGCGGATACGGCAACTCCTCCGCGCCCCCCGCCGCCTGCCGGTAGCGCAGCACCTCGAGCCACGACAGAAAAGCCAGCGTGCCGATCAGGATGAGTGTGAAGGTCTTTGCCATCGGCCCCTGCCCGGTTTTAATTCCACTAATACACAAAGACACGAAGCCGGATAGAAAAATCCGCGCTTCGTGTCTTCGTGTTACAGCTTGTCGAACGCTGGTTTCTCGACCGGCGCCTAGCCCTGCAGCTTGTCCAGTTCGGCCATGTCCGCCTTGACGGCTGCGGCCGATTCGCGCAGCGCGGTCAACTCGCCATCGCTCAGCTTGATCTCGTAAATCTTCTCGACGCCCGCCGCGCCGATCTTGATCGGCACGCCCACATAGCAGTCGCTGATGCCATACTGCCCATTCAGGAACACCGAGCAGGGCAGCACGCGCTTGCTGTCGAGCAGAATCGACTCGACCATCTCGACGGCTGAGGCCGCCGGCGCATAGAAAGCGCTGCCGGTCTTGAGCAGGCTGACGATCTCGCCGCCACCCTTGCGCGTGCGGTCGACGATCGCCTCAATACGGTCCGCCGGTAGCAGTTCGGTCAGCGGAATGCCGCCCACCGAGGTCATGCTGACCACCGGCACCATTGAATCGCCATGCCCGCCCAGCACCATCGCCAGCACGTCGGCCGGGTGCACATTCAGCTCTTGGGCGATGAAGGCGCGCATCCGCGATGTGTCGAGCACCCCGGCCATGCCAAAAACGCGCTCGGCTGGGAACCCCGTCTGTTGCAGCGCGACCCAGCACATGATGTCCAGCGGATTGGAGACCACGACCACGATCGAATCGGGGGCATGCTTCTTAATCTGCTCGGCGACCCCGCCGACGATTTTGCGGTTGGCGTCCAGCAGGTCGCTGCGGCTCATGCCCGGCTTGCGCGGCAGACCTGCCGTGATCACCACCACGTCCGCCCCGGCGATGTCGGCATAATCATTCGTGCCCTTGATGCTGCCATGGTAGCCGTGGATCGGCCCGGTCTGGAGCATGTCCAGCCCCTTGCCCTGCGGCATGCCCTCAAGAATATCGGTCACGACCACCTCACCAAGGCGCTTCTCGGCCAGGAACAGCGCCGTGGTGGCCCCGACATTACCCGCCCCAATGACCGCAATTTTCCTTTTCATCGACATCTCACCTGTTTTTTGTTCTATTCCATGCCGGCGGCCCAACCATGGGCCATGCATGGAGCATTTCCTCAATCCTGCAGACCGTCGCATTTTACGACTTCAAACGGGTCAGGTCAAGAGGTCGCGTCATCCGCAAATTCTTCGCGTAAGCGAACGCTTCATCGCTCGTTTGATTTTCTGGCCGACGCTGCCTCACGATTCTGCGGGGAGTCATCATGAAGTCGATCCTGAACCTCATCGCCCGAAGCTCTTCATCCCGTCGCTGGCTGTGGCCGCTGTTCACCGCCCTCATCCTTCTGCCGTTGACCGGCTGCATGGGCCCTTGGGCCAAGCGCCGGGCCGACCGGCAGGTGCTGCCGATCATCGAGCAGAAACAACGCGAGGCCTTGGGCGAGTCCCGACCCTTCTCCATTGAGCCAACCACCTCCACGCTGACCTTGGAGATCCTTGACCGCGCCGCCCCCTTCGCCGACCAGCCCACCACCGGCGGCCTCGAGATAACTTTGGCCGAATCGCTGGCCTTGGCCATCGACAACAGCCGCGAGTTTCAGCGCCGCCGCGAGCAGCTTTACCGATCCGGGTTGGTCCTGACCGCCGAACGCCACGTCTTCTCGCCGATCTTCACCGGGATCGTCACCGGCCGCGCCACGCGCACCGGCACCGCCGCCGGCGGCGTCGAGCGCTTCGGCGAGGTCCTGACCGACTTTGGCGTCACCAAGGTGCTGGCCACCGGCGCCCGCATCTCCGTCGGCATGTCACACGACTTTTTTCGCTTCTTCACAGGAGACCCGCGCGAGCAGGCCGCCGGCCTCGCCTCGGCCTCAATCGTCCAGCCCCTGCTGCGCGGCGGCGGCTATCGCGTCACGCTCGAAAACCTCATCCAGGCCGAGCGCGACGTGATCTATGCCGTACGCGATTATGCCCGCTTTGAGAAGAACTTCATCATCGACCGCGTTGACCAGTATTATCGCCTGCTCCAGCAGCGCGACCAGATCGATAATGAATACCAGTCCTACCTGCGCCTGATGACGCTCTTCGACCGCGCCCAGGCCTTCCTCGAGGCTGGCCGCATGCCCGCCTTTCAGGTCGACCAGGCCCAGCAGGACATGATGGCCGCTCGTAACCGCTGGCTGCAGGCCCAGACCAACTACGCCCTCGCACTGGACCAGTTCAAGCTCTCGCTCGGCCTGCCCACCGAGATCAACATCCAGCCGGCCCGCAGCGAACTGGCACGGCTGCGAGAGTTTGGGCTGATTGACCTGGCCTACGATCTGCGCTCTGCCGAGCTGATCGCGCTGGAACAGCGCCTCGACCTGCTGACCGCGCGCGACCGCGCCGAGGACCAATTCCGCCGCATCGACGTCGTGGAGAATGCGCTCCTGCCGATACTCGATGCCCGCTTCAACGCACGCGTCCCCACCGACAACAATCAGCCACTGGACTTCGAGTGGCAGCAACGCACCTACAGCGCCGAACTGCAACTGGAGCTGCCGCTGGACCGCCTGCGCGAGCGCAACGCCTACCGCAACCAACTCATCAACTTTGAAGAGGCCCGCCGTCAAGCCGAGCAGGCGCGCGACGAAGTGCTGGTCAGCGTGCGCAGCGCCTGGCAGCGCGTCGAGCAGGCCCGTCAGAGCTATCAGATCCAGCTCGAAAGCCGCAACCTCGCCCAGGTGCGTATCGAGAGTGTCACGATGATGCTCGAAGCCGGTTATGGCAACATCACCGTCCGCGACCAACTCGATGCCAACAATTCACTCCTGAGCGCCGAAAATGCCCTCACGCGTGAGCTCGTCAACTACACGATCGCCCGGCTGGAATTCTATAATGCCATCGAGCAGCTTGAAATCGCCGAGGACGGCATGTGGACCGAACCGGACGCACCACCCCAGGAAAGCTGAAGGCTTCCGGCTCAGTCGTCGATCCGCTCGATCAGCTCGACAACACGATCAATCACCTCACCAAATGGCACTTGGCTGTCGATGATCCGGCCGTGCCGGTAGATCTTCGCCGCCTTGCCGCTGGCCACCACGCCAAGGTCCGCGTCGGCCGCCTCGCCCGGCCCATTGACATAGCACCCCATCACAGCCACCTTGAGCGGCTTGACCCGCCCGGCGTTGAGCCGCTCAATCTCCAGCGCGATCTTGGTCGTATCAAACCCCTGGTCCTCGCGGCCGCAGGTCGGGCAACTGATCACCTCGACCCCGAATCGGCGCAGCCCGAGCGCCTGAAGGATCTTATAACCCGTCCGCACCTCTTCAATCTTCTCTCCGGTCGCCCGCGCCGCGATCGAAACCCGCAACGTGTCGCCGATGCCGTCGAGCAGCAGCGCCCCGATCCCGATTGAGCTCTTGATGTTGCTGTTGTCCTTGACCCCGGCCTCGGTCACCCCCAGGTGCAGCGGATAGTCACAGGCCTCCGCCAACAGCCGATACGCCCGCACCATCAGGGCCACGTTGCTCGACTTGACCGAGATGATCGTCCGGCTGAATCCGTGGCGCTCCAGAATTTCAATGTTGCGCAGCGCCGACTCCACCAGCGCCTCGGCCGGGTAACCGGCCTCCGGCGGCATCAGCACGTTGCCATCCAGATGTGCGCCGAATTTCAAAGCGATGTCGCGCTCCAGCGAGCCTTGATTCACCCCCACGCGGATCGGCAGCCCGTATTCATCAGCCCGCGTCACCACCGCACGGATGTTCTCCTCCTCGCCGATGTTGCCCGGGTTGATCCGGATCTTGTCGATGTAAGGTGCCGCCTCCAGCGCGAGCCGATGGTTAAAATGGATGTCGGCCACCAGCGGAATGCCCTCGGTGCGCCGGCGGATTTCGGGCAGCGCACGCGCCGCCTTTGGCGTGTCCACCGTCAGGCGCACGATCTCACAGCCAGCCTCGGCCAATGCCCGAATCTGCGCCACCGTTGCCTCCGCGTCGGCCGTGTCGGTGGCCGTCATCGACTGCACGCGCACCGGCTCGCCGCCGCCGATCACAAACGGCCCGACCTTGACCGCCCGCGTCTTGCGCCGGGGCAGGGGTAGCTGCGGTTGACTCATCGCTTGGCCTCACCTTTCGTTCCATTTCCATCCACGCCCCAAAGATGAGGCCCGTCATCTGCATGCTTCCGCCTCGGGCGCCGGCCGCACCGCCACGCCCCGCCCCGCAAGATACGCCTTCGCCTCGCCGATCGTGTGCATGCCGAAGTGGAAAATGGAGGCCGCCAGCGCGGCGTCGGCCTTGCCCACCGTCAGCGCCTCCGCCATGTGCTCCAGCGTGCCGACCCCGCCTGAGGCGATCACGGGAATGCGAACCGCGTCGGCAACCGCTGCCGTCAACTCAAGGTCGTAACCCGCCTGCGTGCCGTCGGCGTCCATGCTGGTCAGCAGGATCTCCCCTGCCCCGAGTTGCTCGGCCCGGCGCGCCCACTCGATCGCGTCGAGTCCCGCCGGCCGACGCCCGCCATGGGTAAAGACCTCCCAGCCCTCGCCTCCGGCGCGGCGGCGCGCATCGATCGCCACCACGATGCACTGCGACCCGAACCGTCCCGCCGCCTCGCCAATGAATTCCGGCCGCTCGATCGCCGGCGTGTTGATTGAAACCTTGTCCGCCCCGGCCCGCAGCATCGCGTTGATGTCCTCCAGCGTGCGCAGCCCGCCGCCAATCGTCACCGGAATGAAACAGCGATCCGCCGTCCTCCGTACCACGTCCAGCATGATGCCCCGGCGCTCATGCGAGGCCGTGATGTCCAGAAAGACGATCTCATCGGCCCCGGCTCGGTCATAGGCCGCCGCGCATTCCACCGGATCGCCCGCATCAATCAGATTTACGAAATTGACACCCTTGACCACACGCCCCTTGTCGAGGTCGAGGCAGGGAATAATCCGCTTGGCCAGCATCGCAATCTCCCGCAGGTTCGTTCCGGCTCGGCCGGTCCCTCATCCTGTCACGCCCGGCTGAGAAAATCCAGCGCCTCGTCAGGTGCCGTGTGTATGGACACAGTGCCTCTTCTCATGGACAGTCTGCATCTAATCCTTTAATCTCATATTCAACCCGAGATGGCCACACAACCGGGATCCTCTCTGTCGGATTTGCTCATTATGAAACAAATCATGCTCCACGTGATCGCACTCATGGTCCTCGTCGCCTCCGGCTTGGCTCCCGCTGCAGAGGTAGCGGCCCGTAAAATGGGCGACACCACTGTCGACCCCCGTGCGTTAACCATTCAGGGCAGCTTCGGCCAGGCCATCAATGGCAAATCCTTTCAGCAGGATGCGCTGGTTACCCACGGCGGCATCCAATACATTGCTTATTATGATGAGGGACGCCGGGTCTGCGTGGCTCGCCGCCAGCTGCCCGCCGGCGCCTGGGACATCATCCGGTTCGAAGACTACGACTTCCAAAGCAACGACGCCCACAATACCATCTCAATCGGAATCTGCCCCGCCGACGGCACCATCCACCTGGCCTTTGACCACCATAATCATCCTCTCCATTACCGCGCCTCCCGACCGGGCCTCGCCCATGACCCCGAACCCTCGTCCTGGACCGCCGCCGGCTTCGGTCCGATCCGGGATGAACTGGAGCCTGGCCAGCCCATCCGCATTACTTATCCCCGCTTCCTCCAGACCCCCGACGGCGGCCTGCAGTTCTTTTATCGGCGCGGCGGTTCGGGCAATGGCGACCGCATGCTGGTCGACTATAACCCCAGCTCCGGTTCGTGGTCCGGAACCCGCCAGATCGATTCCAGTCAGGGAACCTATCGCGATAGCACCAGCCGCTGCTCCTACCCCAACGGCTACACCTACGGCCCCGACGGCCGCCTGCACGCCACCTGGGTCTGGCGCGAGGGCTCGCAGACCGGCAATCACGACCTCAGCTACGCCTATAGCGACGACCGCGGCCGGACATGGCACAATAATGCAGGCGATGTGCTGGCGGCCCCCGCCGCCGTCGAGACTCCCGGCCTCGTCGCCGTCACGATCGATGAAGGTTATGGGCTGATGAATACCCATGGCCAGGCGGTGGACTCACGCGGCCGCATCCACACGGTCATGTGGCACTGCACCGATGAGTCGCTCGCGGCGGTCGGTGCCAAGCCCGGCGAGAGCCGCTGGGGGCCCGAAGCCGCCCGCCGCTATCTCCATTACTGGCGTGACGAGCAGGGCCGGTGGCACCGCAACGTGCTGCCCGGCGTCGCCGGCACACGGCCCAAGCTGTTCATCGACCCCCAGGACCGCGCCTACCTGATCTTTAACGGCGGCGATGACCTCAACCCCAACCGCGGCGAAAACCTCAAAATCGCCACCGCCGGCGCCGACGCCCTGTGGTCCGACTGGTCGATCATCCACACCGAGCCCGGCCCCTTCGGCAACGAGATGCTCGGCGATCCCCAGCGCTGGGCCGCCGAGGGCATCCTCTCGGTGCTGGTGCAAGGCCAGCCCGCCGAGGCCCACGCCCCCACACCCCTGCGCGTCCTTGATTTCGCCTTCACATCCAAACCATGACCGCGGGGCTGGCGTTGCATCGCGGAGCACCCGCCCCGCGATGCAACGCTGGGCTTCTCAAGAACCCGAACCCACCCGTCCCACATCCGTCATGATCGATCCCCAATCGACCTAACATCATCAACGCCTCATCCTGATCTCCTTTATGTCGGGCCGGGCCCACCTATCACCAACAAGCCCTTTGTTTTCATATATATGCGCCATTCAAATCACAACACTTCACCAAATGTTCATCATGAGTCATAAATCGGTCAAATATTTTGCTTGTCAATGAAACAGGCTTGCGCTAACCATGATGGACAAGTCAGTGATTTAACATCTTTGGAGAGGAATGATCATGAAAAAAGGTTTCACCCTCATCGAACTGCTGATCGTTGTTGCGATCATCGCCATCCTGGCGGCCATCGCCGTGCCAAACTTCCTGGAGGCTCAGACCCGCTCACGCGTCTCGCGCGTCCAAAACGACCTGCGCACGATCGCGCTCGCCATGGAATCCTACTACGTCGACAACAGCAGCTATCCCGTCTCCCGGCGCCAGAGCTGGCTGTATCCCGGCAATGTGGTCCACCTCTCCAAGCCGCACCTGACCACGCCGATCGCCTACATCAATTCGGTGCCCGATGACATCTTCCGTCAATATGCCGGTCTTACCGACATCAGCTTTTCGATCTACGGCGCCAACTATGGCACCAAGGCCGATGGTTCGCGCGTCTTCGAGGTCTATCCCTACACTGCCTGGATGACGTGGAGCTATGGTCCCGACACAAACAGCAACTGCTATGGCTACTTCACCTATCCGCAGGTTCTGGCCAACGAGGCTCTCGGCGACCAGGGCCATTATGGCCTGCTGCCAGAATCGGATCAGTATATCGCTGGCACGGGCCCTGCCGCCGGACTGCGCTATGACCCCACCAATGGCACCATCAGCCACGGCGACCTCTACCGCCACGATGGCGAGGCGAAGATCAGGACCCGCTAAGTCGGTTCGTCACGCAAACCTTGCAAAGCCCAGGGTGGAGCATGGGCAAAGCCCTGGGCTGGCCGCTCGTGTGGCCATTCATGTAGCTGGCGCCGGCGGATTCCAAAAAAGATCACCGCCCCCAGCCGCTCGCCCGGCTCGGCCGCACGGATGCATCCGGCTCAAGCACATAGCTGGGCTTCGTCTAGGTCCTCAGCGCCATTGCGGTTCAATTGGTTGGGTTGCGGCAGTCAGGCCGTGCAGATTCAGGTCCCGGTGATGACTTCAAATGCCTGGACGCTGAAGAGGCGGTCCGGGTCGGTCCAGACGTGGGTCTGCTGGAGGCCCGCTTCATTGGCGAGGGCGGCGAAGCCTTCGATGGTATATTTATACGAACACTCGGTCAGGATCGATTCCCCGGCCTCGAAAACGAACAGGCGTCCGCCGACGTGGACCTGCTGGCGGCGCCGGCTGACCAGGTACATCTCCACCCGCCCGGCTCGCTCGCTATAAAAGGCATGGTGGCTGAAGGCACGTGAATCAAAATCTGCACCCAGCTCGCGATTGAGCCGGCGCAGCAGATTAAGATTGAACTCGGCCGTTACACCCTCGGCATCATTGTAGGCCGCCTCCAGCAATGCCGGGGACTTGCGCAGGTCCACCCCTATCAGCAGCGCCCCCGCCGGCCGCAGCGCCGCACCGATGCGGGCCAGGAAACGGCGGGCCTGGGTGGGGTGAAAATTTCCAATAGTCGAGCCCGGAAAAAAGATTACCCGCCGCAGACCCGCCTCGAGGGGCGGCAGCTCAAACGCTCCGGTATAGTCGGCGCACAGCGGCACGATCCGCAGAGCCCGAAACTGGGTTCCAAGCCGATGGGCGGTCGCCCGCAGATATTCGCACGAGATGTCGATCGGAACATAATGCGAGGGGGGCTGCAACCGATCCAGCAGCAGGCGTGTCTTTTCGCTGCTGCCGCTGCCATACTCAACCAGCTGCAGCCGGTCGCCGAGCAGGCCAATCATCGCCCCCGCGTCACGGCGCAGGATCGCCGTCTCGGTGCGGGTGGGGTAATACTCGGGCAGGCCGCAGATGCGGTCGAAAAGCTCCGAGCCGCGCCGGTCGTAGAACAGCTTGCAGGGCAGCTCCTTTTGTGGGCGCGAAAGTCCCTTCAGCACCTCCCCGAGGGCACCGCCCGCCGGCGCCCCGGCGGGTTGGTCAAGGCCGGTGGTGGGACGTTCCTGGTTCATGCGTCGGCGGCCAATCGGATGCCGCTCATCTGCCAGCGCGCGGCGGGATAGAAGAAGTTGCGATAGGTCGGCCTGATATGCGAGCGCGAGGTCAGGCAGGAGCCCCCGCGCAGCACCATCTGGCTGCTCATGAACTTGCCGTTATACTCCCCCAACCCGCCCTCGGCGGTGCGAAAGCCGGGATAGGCCGTGTAGGGGCTCGCCGTCCACTCCCAGACGTCGCCGAAGAGCTGCCGCGCCCCCCCCTCGCGCCGGCGTTCATTGCCGCCATGGGAGCCGTTGCGGGACTCCGGAGCGGCGGGTGCGGGATGATAACGCCCCTGCTCGACAAAGTTGCCCTCCAGCAGTCGGCCGGCGGCGGCATGTTCCCATTCGGCCTCCAGCGGCAGGCGCGCACCCGCCCAGCGCGCGAAGGCGTCGGCCTCGTAAAAGCTGACATGGCAGACCGGCTCGGCGGGGTCGACCGGGCGCATTCCACTCATGGTAAATTGCCACCAGCGGCCGTCCACCTGCTCCCAATAGAGCGGCGCCCGCCAGCCCTCCTGATGAACCGTCGCCCAGCCGTCCGAGAGCCAAAGCTCGACGCGCCCATAGCCATCCTCGTGCATGAACTCCAGATACTCGCCACACGTGACCGGACGGGTCGCGAGGCGGAAGGGTTGCAGGTAAACCTGGTGGCGCGGGCCTTCATTATCATAGGCAAAGGTGCCGCCCTCGTGGCCGATTTCGACCAGCCCACCGGTGTATTCAGCCCAACTTGGCGCGCCGGGCCGCTGGTCGGCCCGAGCTATCGAACGGGCATATGACGGTCGCAGCGGGTTGTGTGAGAACAGGTGCTTGAGGTCAGTCAGGATCAGCTCCTGGTGCTGCTGTTCGTGGTGCAGGCCGATCTCGACGATCGGGAGGATCGCCTCGAGCGTGGCCTCGGTGCCGTTGCTGAGCAGGCGGCGCATGATCGCATCCACCTCGGCGCGGTATTCGTAGACCTCGGCGACCGTCGGGCGCGTGATCAGGCCGCGGCGCGGGCGCGGATACATCGTTCCAGCCTGATGATAATAGGAATTGAACAGGTGGAAATACTGGTCGCGCAGCGGCCGGTGGCGCGGGTCCGCCGTCTTGATCACGAAGCGCTCGAAGAACCAGCTCGTGTGTGCCAGGTGCCACTTGGTCGGGCTGGCATCCGTCATCGACTGCGGGATGTGATCCTCGATCGCCAGCGGACGGCAGAGGAACTCCGTGAAGCGCCGGACTCGATTGTAATGGAGTTGCAAGAGCGAAGCCGAGTGCCGCTGCTCGACCGGGATTTCCAACAGGACGGAAGGTGGCATGGTCGGACTCGCTGACGTGAAGATTTTCGCGACGTCGCCTTGCGGGGCGGCTCTGCGTTCACCATGATGACTGGTCATGGGCAAAGTCTATCCCTCGCCCACCGGGGGTCACAAGCAAGAACGGCAGCTGCGTTGCATTTTCAGGAATTCACTGTAGGGGAATGCGCTTCAAGATTCTTCGTCGTGCCCTGCACAGGGATGAAATGAAAAGGTCCCGCGCGGCCATCGATGACTCCCGCGGGACCCAATTTGTGGCCGAAAGTGGGCGTCAGTTGCGCCGCCCCATGATCAGCCAGACGAAGTAGAGCAGCTGCATGAGGGCGATGATCGTCGCGGCAACGTAGGTCATCGCGGCGGCGCTCAGGACGCGGTCCACGCCCTTGGCCTCAGCCGGACCCGAGATGATGCCCAGCGAGCTGACCATCTCCTTGGCGCGCGTCGAGGCATTGAACTCCACCGGCAGGTTGACCAACTGGAAAAACACCACGGCGCCGAACAGCGCCACGCCGATCCAAGCCAGCGCGTAAGCTTGCAGAATCACACCGATGATGACCAGCCAAAGTCCCAGGTTGGAGCCGATCGAGGCGGTCGGCACGATCGCATTCCGGATGACCAGCGGAGCATAGTTGCGCGCATCCTGGATCGCATGGCCGGCCTCATGGCAGGCGACCCCCACCGCCATCAGGCTCTTGCCGTCGTGGACGTCGGGGCTCAGCCGCAGCACCTTCTTGCGCGGGTCGTAGTGGTCGCTCAGATAGCCGCTGACGCGCTCGATGTCGACCCCGGTCAGGCCGGCCGCCTGCAGCATCTTCCAGGCCGCCTGGGCGCCCGTCAGGCCCGAGCTGGCGCGCACCTTGCTGTATTTATGGGCGGTGCTCTTGACGCGCCACGACGCCCAGCCGCCCAGCAGCATCGCGGGCAGCATGACAAACACAATGTAGATTGGATCGAATATCATACCCAGGATCCTCCAGCCGCCAATTGTTCAGCCCGCGCTTGGGCGGGAACTTTCGTCAGATCGATTTTATCCCGATCCACCGAGACAGCCAAGCGAAAGCGGGGGCCGGAAAATTGAAAATACCGGCTCCCTGGGCGGAAGCCGGCATTCTCCTGCAAAGGGGTGAGTGAGCCGAAGGTTTTCTCAGTCTGCCCGATCGTCGTCGCCCCAGCGTTCGTTGGCGTACCAGCCGCCGGCGGCGCCGGCCGTCGCGGCTCCGGCCCCGATCAGGGCTTCGCGGGTGGTGCAGGCCGACATGGCTGCGGTTGAAAAGACAAAGATGCCCAACAGGGCGACTTTGATGATGGTTTTCATATGTTGCCTCCCAATGGCGGAGTTGCTTCAGTTCATTATCACGCTGCGGGTGAGGCATTGGCAATTTTTGGACGTCTCAGCCGCGGAAGTCGGAATTGGCATTTCGGCCGGAGCGGCATTAGGTATAGAATAGGCCCGGGAGGGGGAGATGGAAAAACTTTGCCCTCCAGCCCGCTTTTTGACTTGGCGCGGTCGCATTTCTTTCCCATAATCAGCAGCGTGAACAGTCATCAACCAACTCAAGCGTATTTGACCCCCGCCATCATGCTGTTGCTGTTGGCAGTGGCCTTGGCCAGCCAACCCCTGGCGGCGGCTCTCGGCCAGGGCCAAATGGACATCGTCGGGCATTACCTGAACCAGTACTTCGGCGAGCCGACGCACGCCTCACTCGCCTATGTGATCGCCGGCGGGGTCGTGCTGGGGCTGCTTTGGATCGGACTATTCCTGAGCCGGCTCAAGCCCGACCAGCCGCGCCGGCCGCTGATGCCCGTTTTCATCAATCATCTGGCCACCCCCTTGTTCCTGGCGTTGGCGCTGGTGGCGTGGGACCTGGGTGAGACGCGGCAGCTATCCGCGCAAACGATGATGGTGGCGCCGGCGGTGCTGCTGGGGGTGCCTCTGCTGTTGCTGTCGGTCGAACGGCTCGTGGCCGGGCTGCTGACGATCGCGGTGAGGCTGGCGCAGGGACGTCTGCCCGTCAAGCCCACCCTGCGGTTACTGCGGGCGGCGCTGACGTTGCGGCCGGGCGACCCCGAGCTGATCCGGCGCAGCGGCCTGCTGCTGGCGCGCGATGAGCAGCCCGAGGCGGCCCTGGCAATGCTGGAACGGCTCGGCCCCGAAGGCTGGCGCGGCGACGAGGAGCTGCTCGAGGCGCTCGAACATGCCTGGCGAGTCAACGATTACACCGCCTGCGCCGTCGAATGCCTGGAACTGATGCGGGCGCTGCGGCCGACACGCGCCGGGTTGGCCCGCCGCATTTTGGACGATTATCTGGCACTCGGCCGCAGTGCCGAGGCCTTGGGCCTGCTCGAATCGGGCCAGCTCCGCATGGATTTCCCGCTGATCCGCCTGCGCCAGCAACTGCTCATCGAAAGCGGCCAGGAGGAGCAGGCGCTGGCTCATGTCGATCGCATCGCCCAGCGTGAGGGTCCCCCGCACAAGCAGGCAATGATCCTCTTTCAGGAACTGCTGGAGCAGCGGCCCGACCATCTTGACCTGCGCGTCCGCCTGGGCCGGCTCAAGCTGAAGAATACGGCCGAACCCTGCCGGCGCGAGGGGGCCATCCTGCTCGAGCAGGTGCTGGCCGAGGATCCGACCCGGCTGGAGCTGGCGCGGCAATTGGCTGATTTTTACCTCGAGCGCAAGGAACTCAATGAGGCGCGCGTCCACCTGCAGCGACTGACGCGCGAGGGTGACACCCACCCCGACAGCTACTTGCAACTGGCGCGCATCTATCATGAGGAAGAAAATTTTGAGGATGCGGCGCGGGTGCTTGGCAAGATGACCCGCCTGCTGCCGGCGGACTGGCGTGGCCATTTCCGTCTGGCTCGCGCACTTTTTGCCTTGGGTCGCCTGGAGGAAGCGGAACACGAATTCAATATCACCGCCGAACGCGTGCCGGCCGACGCGCGCGCGCAGGTCGAGCATCTGCGCTCAGAAATCGAAGCCCAGAAGCGCCAACTCTCGCTCGCCCAACTGACCCGTGAGATGAGCCATTCCGACGGTACTGACCTGGAAGAGCGGCTGCACATCATCGACGAAATGATAGATGCCGACTGGATTGACAAGGCGCTCGATCTTTGCGATCAACTGCGCGAGCAGCATCCCGAAACGCTCCCTCGCATCGAGGCACTGATCCAGCAGGGGATCAGCCGCGTCCAGCGCAACTTTCGGCTGAGCGACTACCTCGGCGACCTTTACTACCAGCAGCGCCGTTTCGACGACCTGCTTGAGCTGTGCCGGACGATGGCAAGCCAGTCGCTCGATCCGCCGCGCGTGCTCATCAGCGGGTGCGAAAAAATCCTCTCCCGCCAGCCCGACCACCACAAGGCGCGCATCGAACTGGCACAAGCGCATCGTGCCCGCCGTGATTACAAATCCGTCATCACGACGCTGGAACCCCTGCTTCAGGCAGAGAGCCCGGAGCTGGAACCCCTCGACATGGCCATGTGGGTGGAGGCCTGCTGGAAGCTGAACCGCCTGGACGAGGCGCTGGCGGCGGCGCGCCCGCTGCTGGACGAACTCGCCCAGCACACCGGCTTCCTGCTGATGGTGATCGAAATCCTGGAACAGGCCGGGGAACTGGGCGAGGCCCACGCGGTGCTGCGCCGCGGGCTAGAGGCAAACCCCGACGACACGCAACTGCGCCAGCTTGAACGCACGCTGACCCGGCGCTGGCAGACGCACCGGCTGGCCGAGCTGGAGGCGCTCAACCGCGCCGACGCCCTGACCCCTACCCTGCACTTGGAAAAGGCCGAACTGCATGCCGGCCTCAATGAATACGAAAAGGCGATCGTCCACTTCCAGCGCGCCAGCGAGGAGCAGGCCCTCGCGCGGGTGGCGATGGTGCGCATGGCTTCCACACTGGTCGGCCACGGCATGTTCGACCTGGCCCAGGAAGTGCTCGAGCCGATCGAGGTCACGCGCGAGTTGGTGGCAGAGAACCCCGAAATCAAGGACCTGATCTACCAGATCGCCCGCCAGTTCGAACGTATCAAGCGCCCGGCGGCGGCCGTCAAGCTCTACAAACGCCTCTTCCACATCGACGCATCCTTCGAGGACGTCGTCCACCGGCTCGAAAAGCTCACCTGAACACCGCCCGTCAGGGCGCCAGCAACCAGTTCGGCGAGGCTGCCGTGTGGTGGTGAAATTCCACCCTTGCGCTGACGAGCTGGCTGCCGCCCGCTGGGATCGCCCACCCGAGGTTCGGGTGGATGCAGGAAAATGACTGGGCCTTGTTGCCACTGACCGAGCGGGGCGTATTCGCCGCCGCCGTGATCCAGAGGTCCCCGGCCTGATTGTATTTGGTCAGACAGGTGGAATAAGCAGCATCTGACATGAATGTCCACTGATGAAAGTAAATGCTGCTATTGCCTTCAATCCCCTGCACGCTGCGCGTGAGCCGGTGCCCTGCGGCATCATGATAATAGATCCTGGCCCCGGTCGTATCGTGGAAGTCCGGGTTGTTGCGCGCGCGCAGGCACATCAGTGCCCCGCTGCCGTAATAGTCCGGGTGACTCCAGTCGTGCCGGCTGTGGTTGACGACCAGCGCATCCCAATGCAGGGTGGCTCCCTCAACCCAGACTCGTCCGGCGCACTCAAAGAAGATTGAATCAGACTGGATCATGTAGAACAGATATTCGTCACGGCTAAGATTGTCCTGCCAGCCGGCAGGGCGTGACCACAGGAACAGGTTGTCGTTGATCCGCCGGCCGTTGCGAAAGGTCACGGCCGGATCGAATGGGATAAAAACTTCCTCGAAAAAATGGAGATCGAAGAAGCGGCCGTTCCAGCGCTCGCCCAGGTGCTCAACATAAATAACGTTGCTCAGGGTCGCATCGTAGTCATAGAGGAAGCGGTGGGCGATCGTCTGCGGGCGATGCAGACGGAGCGGTTCAACGGCAGCGCCGTTCGGCTCGGCGGCTCGCAATAGTACTGCCTGTATCGGCTGTGAGGCGAATTGGGCCAATTGTGGCCAATCCACCGGCGCCAGCGGCATTTTATCGCCGTCCAGGCCACCGTAGATGCAAGCCTCGGCCCAACGGATCGGCTCAAGGTCGGCGGCGGCGGCGGATGCCAGTTGGGATTGGCTCCAGAGCACCGGGGCCACCTCTGCTAGCCGGACCTTGGAGTCCTCCCGCGGCGGCTCGCCCTCACACGCCGGATCGAAGTGAGCGCATACGGGCAGCGGCGCCAATGCCACAACCGACAGGATCAGCCACCAGCGATATGACCGAAGCAAACTTTTTGTTGAATGATTAGACGTGGGCATCAGGTTCCGGGTTCTTCCTCATTGGCGACCAGTCGGCCGCTCCACTGACGCCAGCGGAAGCGTAGCACGTCACGAAGCATCCGTGGGGCGTCGCGCAGCATCGAGACCTTGCTCGCCTCGTCGTTGAGCCAGCGCACCGGGTGTTCCTGGATCTTGAAGCCAAGCCGCCGGGCGATCATCAGCGCCTCCACGTCAAAGGCGAAGCCGGGCGAGCTGAGGCGCCGGAAGATCTCCTCGCAAGCCTGGTCGCGAAACAGCTTGAAGCCGCACTGGGTGTCGCGAAAGGGCAGGCCCGAAAGCGGCTGGACCAGCAGGTTGAACAGGCGGCCCGACCACTCGCGCCACTTGGGCTGGCGCACCTCCAGGCGCGACCCCCGCAACGCACGCGAACCGATCACCACGTCCGCGTCCAGCTCCTGGATCAGGGCCAGCATCGGGCTCAGTTCCTCGATCGGCGTTGAAAGATCGGCATCGCTGAACAGGCGGAATCGTCCATTGGCGGCCAGCATGCCTCGGCGCACGGCCGCGCCCTTGCCCATGTTTCGCGGCGCGCGCACCAGCCGACAGCGCGAAAACTCATGCTCGACCAACTCCGCGGTGCCGTCGGTCGAGCCGTCGTCGGAAACGATGATCTCGGTGCCCGGATATTCCTTGTCCAGGTAGGCGATGGCGTGGCGGAGCGTACGCGGCAGTCGGGCGCGCTCGTTGTAGGCCGGAAAGATCACTGAAATGCGAGGCACGTCTCCCTCGCGCAGCTCTCCCGATCCCAGTTCGGGCTGGATGCGGCGGTCGATGGTGGCCCCACCGATCATCGACGCGCTCCATAGCCGTGCGGGTGATGTTGATGCCAGCGCCAGGCCGACTCCACGATCTGCTCCAGGTTGGGCCGGCGCGGCTGCCAGCCGAGCTCTTCGCGCGCGAGCGCGGCGCTGGCCACCAGCGTCGAGGGATCACCCGCCCGGCGCGGCGCCTCGGCATGGGCAATCGGCCGCCCCGTCACCCGCCGCGCCGCCTCGATGACCTCCAGCACGCTGTAGCCGGCGCCGTTGCCCAGGTTGAGCCGCAAGCTGGCGCCGCCCGCACGCAGATGGTCGAGCGCGCACAAGTGGGCCTCGGCCAGGTCGTCGACATGAATATAGTCGCGCACGCAGGTGCCGTCGGCCGTCGGCCAGTCGCTGCCGAAGATCATCACCCGCTCGCGCTGGCCCAGTGCCACCTGGAGCACGAGCGGCACCAGGTGGGTCTCGGGCGTGTGGTCCTCACCGCGCTCATCCGAGCCGCCGCTGGCGTTGAAGTAACGCAAGGCAACGTGGCGCAGGCCATGCGCCTCACCGAAGGCCGCCATGATCCGCTCGCTGAACAGCTTGGAGGCGCCGTAGGGCGACTGCGGCTGGAGCGGGTGATCCTCGGTGATCGGATTGAACGCCGGCTCGCCGTAGACCGCGGCGGTCGAGCTGAAGACCAGGTGGCGCACCTCGGCCTCCAACATCGCCTCGAGCAGGCCAAGGGTGTTCATCGTGTTGTTGCGGAAGTAGGCCGCCGGCCGGGCCACCGATTCGGGCACCGAGGTGAAGGCGGCGAAATGGATGACCGAATCGATCTGGTGCTCCACCAGCAGGCGGCGCACAAGCTCCCCATCGGCCAGGTCGCCCTCCACGAGCGTGGCGCCCGGAGCGACCGCCTCGCGATGGCCGGCCGAGAGATTATCGAGCACGACCACGCGCTCGCCGCGTGCCGCCAGCGCCGCCACGGTAAAACTACCTATATAGCCGGCCCCGCCGGTGACGAGCACGCTCATGATTCCCGCTCCTCGTCCTGGTCGGCCCCGGCCCCGCCGTCCAACTCATCCTCCTCGGCCGGCTGCGGTTCCCTGCGTTCCTGCTGGATCTTGTGGAACAGCGTCTCCATGCCAAGCGCATGCTTGGTGGCGTCGGTGTAGAAAAAGCGCAGGTGGGGGTGGCGCTTGAGGCGCACGCGTCGTGCGAGCAGCGTGCGGATGTAGCCGGCGGACTTGTTCAGCTCGCTGAGCGTCCGGTCAATCGTCTCCTTGCTTTGGTCAGTCAGGAAGGTGACGGCGACATTGGCCTCGCCCAGGTCATTGGAGACCTTGACGCGCGCGACGGTGATGAATTGCGGGATCTCGGGGTTGCGCAGCTCATGGTCGATGATCAGCCCCAATTCCTGCTGGATCATCTTTTGGACCCGTTCCATTCGCGAATGTAACATGAAATTGACTTTCTTCGGAGCGAGTATGTCGGTCCCTGCCAGCATAACAGAATGAAAATAGGCAACGGAAGCGGTTTTGCTCGGCAGGAAAGCCATTGAACCCCGCTCTGCGGTTGGGCCACAATATGGCGCGCGTAAATCTGGCGGCAGGCGGCGGTTGGCGATGGCGGGGAGTCAGAAAACAATCCTCGTGACGGGCGCATCCAGTGGGATCGGTGAGGCCGCAGTGCGGCGCCTGGCCCGCGAGGGTTGGCATGTATTCGCCGGCGTGCGCCGCGCCGAGGACGGCGACGCGCTGGTCAACGGCCACATCGAGCCGCTGCTGCTCGACGTGACCGACCCGGCCCAGATCGAGGCCGCGGTGGCCCGCATCGGCGAGGCGGTCGGGGCGGCCGGCCTGGACGGGCTGGTCAATAACGCCGGCCTCATGCTGGGCGGCCCGCTCGAATTTTTCCCTCCCCAACGCCTGCGCGAGCTGATCGAGGTCAACGTCATCGGGGTGCATGCCCTGACCCGGGCGATGCTGCCGCTGCTGCGCCGCGCGCGCGGTCGCATCATCAACATCAGTTCGATCAGCGGCCGAATGGCGCTGCCGCTCTTCGGGCCCTACAACGCCAGCAAGTTTGCACTCGAGGCGCTCAGCGATGCGCTGCGGATGGAACTGGCGAGCCAGGGGATCGAGGTGGTCGTGATCGAGCCGGGGCCGGTCAAAAGCCGCATCTGGAATAAAGCCCACCAGCACGCCGGGGAACTGCGCGCCGGGTTGACGGCCGAGGGCGAGGCGCTTTATGGCGAGCTGATCGATGGGATCGAGCGCCTCAGCCGCCAGAGCGAGGAGCAGGCGATCGCAGCGGAGCCGGTGGCCGACCTGATCCGCCACGCGCTGACCACCCCGCGCCCGCGCCCGCGCTACCCGATCGGACGGCTGGCGCGCACGCGCGACTGGGCCGCACGCCTGTTGCCCGACCGCCTGCGCGACCGGCTGATCCTGGGCATCATCGCGCGCAGTCAGACTCTCCGGCGGCCCCGCTGAGCACCCCCGCCTTCAAATGGACCAGCACCAGTGAGAGGTCGGTCGTGTTGATGCCGGCAATGCGCCCGGCCTGGCCGACCGTGGCCGGCCGAAAACGGGTGAGCTTCTCGCGCGCCTCGCTGCGCAGGCCGCGCACGAGGGCGTAATCCAGCCCGCCCGGCAGCGGGCGCTCCTCCATCCGCAGCATGCGCTCGACCTGCTCGTGCTGCTTGCGGATGTAGCCCGCATACTTGAACTGAAGGACGACTTGGGCGTGGGCGCGCGCCAGCTCTTCAGGGTCGAGCCACGCCCCCGCGCCATCGAGCAGTCCCGTGGCCGCCAGCGCCTGCGGGCTGACTTCCGGGCGCGCCAGATAGGGCGGGGCAAGCGTCGGTCGCTCGGGCAGGGGCAGGCCGGCGGCGATAAAACCCGCCCGCTCGCAGCGCTCGGGGGTCAGCACCATCCGCTCCAGTCGCGCCGCCTCGGCCTCGACCCGCTCCCGATACCGCTCAAACCGGGCCCAGCGCCCGTCGTCGATCATCCCGATTCGCCGGCCGTGAGGGGTCAGCCGCAAGTCGGCGGTGTCGTGGCGCAGCAATAGGCGATACTCGGCGCGGCTGGTGAACATCCGATACGGCTCGCGGTGCTCCATGGTGATCAGGTCATCGATCAGCACGCCAATGTAGGCCTCGTCGCGCCGCAGGACCAGCGGCGGCTCGCCCGTCAGCGCCAGGGCGGCGTTGATCCCCGCCATCAGTCCCTGCGCGGCCGCCTCCTCATAGCCCGAGGTGCCGTTGATCTGGCCGGCGAAGTAAAGTCCGGCCGCAAGCTTGGTCTCGAGCGTCGGCCAAAGCTGGAGCGGCGGGCAGCAGGTATACTCGACCGCGTAGCCGGGTTGCAGAATCTCGACTCGTTCCAGTCCCGGAATCGAGCGCAGCATCGCGTCCTGAACATCCTCGGGCAGGCTGGTTGGCAGGCCGTTGGGATAGATCCAGTCGTTGGACAGGCTCTCGGGCTCAAGGAAGACCTGGTGGCGCTCCTTCTCCGGGAAGCGCACGACTTTGTCCTCGATCGAGGGGCAGTAACGTGGGCCGATGCCGCGGATGACGCCCGTGTATAGCGGCGAGCGATCGAGCCCCCCGCGGATGATCTCATGGGTGCGCGTGTTGGTGTGGCCCAGCCAGCAGGGGACCTGCTCGCGCACGATCGGCCCGCCCACGAATGAAAAGCCGGGAATCGGCTCGTCGCCCGGCTGGGGCTCGAAGCGGCTCCAGTCGATGGTGTCGGCGCGCAGGCGCGGGGGTGTGCCGGTCTTGAGGCGGGTCGTCTCGAATCCGGCGCGGTCGAGCGCCTCGCCCAGCCCGACGGCGGCGCGCTCGCCGAAGCGTCCGGCCGGAATGGACCGCAGTCCGATGTGGATCAGGCCATCCAGAAACGTGCCTGTGGTCAGGATCACGGCGCGCGCGGCGATCGCCTCGGGCACGCCGGCGCCGGTGTCGACCATGATGCCCGCCACGCGCCGGCCGCCGCCGGTGGGCTCGAAAATAAGATCGACCGCCGTCCCCGCCGCCAGCACAAGCCCGGGTGTCGCTTCCATCCGCGCGCGCATCCAGCGGTTGTAGGCCGGCTTGTCGCATTGGGCGCGCGGCGCCTGCACCGCCGGACCCTTGCTGGTGTTGAGCATGCGGAACTGTATGCCGGTGGCATCGGTGGCCAGCGCCTGCAAGCCCCCCAATGCGTCGATCTCGCGCACCAGGTGGCCCTTGGCCAACCCGCCGATCGAGGGGTTGCACGACATGAGCGCCACGTGCGCCGGGTCCATCGTCAGCAGCAGGACCGAGCAGCCCAGCCGCGCCGCCGCATGGGCAGCCTCGCAGCCGCCATGGCCAGCCCCGACCACAATCACGTCATATCGATTCGCCAGCCCCAAAAAACGCTCCCCTGCCCCGATTCCGGCAGCGAGTGGTGATCTCGCCGCCGCCTGATTTTAGCATCATCGTCCCAGCAGGCAAGGGCGCAAAACAGGGAGCAGCTTGCGCCCGCTACAACAGCTCGTGCGGGGAGGGTAGGTCGGCTCTTCGAGCCGACACTATGTCCATGTCGTTTGAAGTCCCAACCTGCTACTTGAGGGTCCGTAGCGGCTTCAAGATGGCCCCCCGCCGCGCGCGGCGGTTCATCGCGGCTCGGTCGTGACCAGCAGGATCTCGCCATGCTCCAGCACGATTTTTAGATGATGACCTGCCAATGCCGCGCGCAGGCGCTCCAGCTCCGGCTTGCGGATGAGGAGCGCCTCCGCGCCCAGCGCGCGCAGCCGTTCGTCGTTCGGCTCGTCACGCAGCCGGGTGGCGGCCATGAAGAAATCAATATAATGCGGCGTATTAAAGATATGCGCCGCGATGGCACGGTGCGGCGTCAGGGTCGGGATCAGGTGCCTGACCTCCCCCACGGGCAGCATGTCGAGGATCGTCAGCGGGGGCTCAACCTCGCCCAGCCGACCCAGCAGCTCGAGCCTCTCGCGATCAATAAAATAACGCCCCGGCATCAGCCGGGCCTCGCGGCGCAGCTCGGCAGTCCGGATCAGGTTGTCGGGCAGTTGCAACAGCAGGAGCCCTGCCAGCACCAGCAGCAGGCGGCGGCGTGGCCAGCCGCGCCGGCCGGCCCAATCCGTCAGCGCCAGCACCGAAAAAAAGACCAACGGAATGAACAGATAGCCGCGCGTGAAGTGCATCGGCTGGAAGGGCTTTACGAAAAAGAGCAACCGGTCGTGGAAGACCAGCGCGACCGTCACCAGCAGCCAGACCGCCATCAGGCGCACCGTGGGCCGGCTCAAGTGGCGTCGCGCTCCCCCGCCGGCCACCCACAGCACTGGCAACACCAGAAACAGCCCATAGGCTGGCAGCAGCTTGTGCGCCAGCATCGGGGTCGAAAAACGTCGCATGACCGCAAAGACCACGGCGTGCTCCTCAAAGCGGGGCAGGAATAGCAGGTAATAGGCGATCCAGCCCAGGTTGAGCAGCCAGACCGCCGCCAGCGGCCCCGGCCGTCGAATGCCCCATCGCGCCTCCACCAGCAGGAAAATCCCTGCGATCATGCCCAGTTGCAATCCAGTATAAGGGTGGGACCACCACGCCAACCCCAGCAACCCCGCCGCCAGCCAGCCCCGCCCTCGCAGCAGCGCCAGCACGCAGGCAAAGAACAGGACATGGAAGAACAGCTCGTGGGTGAAGGCGAGGTTGCCGAACATGTTCAGATACCACTCACCGTAGCTGTTCTCGACCCAGCGGAAGTCGTTCAGCCAGCCCTCCAGCGAGGGTCGCCCCGCCCCGGCCGCAGTATTCATGATGAAGTGGATCGTGGCGATCAGCCAGGCGATGCCGCCGCAGCTCAGGACGATCGCCCCGGCCAGCGAAGCCGGCGCACGGCGTGGCAGCGCCGCCCGGAAAATGCCCACCAGCAGCAGCATCGCCAGCGCACCCAGGCCGAAGCGCAGGAGGTAGTCGAGCACCGGCAGCGAGAAGCCGCTCAAATACCAGAACCAGCCGATTGCGATGAAGGCAAAATGTGAGTAAATACGAGGGCTGTCGCCCCGCGCTGAGAACGGGCTGGCGTAGAGCGGCCCCGTCTCGACCGCCTCTCGCGCCAGCGCGTAATAAACCACCTGATCGGGATGCACCAAGCCAAGGAAGGCGCTCCCCGGTGGCAGCTCGCGCGCCGGCGCGAGGAAGAACAGCACGTAACCCAGCGGCAGCAGGATGGCCAGCAGCTCGGGAAGACGGCGCAGGGGGTGTAAAAGCACGCGACTCACAGGCCTCATGCTTCATGGGATCACCCATTTTTTCCAGTCCATTTTCAATGAAGGGGTAGGTCGGCTCTACGAGCCGACTGACACTGGCGGCCATGTCGAGTTGAAGACTCGACCTGCCATTTCCAGCCGCCCGCGCACCCACTGCGCGTTTCTTGCTGGATTCCACCGCGCCCGGAGGGTCAAATGGACGCGGCGCGACGGACGCCCCTTTCATGAGCCAGTTCGATTTCACCGACGCCCCAACTGAGGCCAACAGCACCCAGCAGATCGGCGGCACGATCGTGCGGCTGACGTTTCAGAACCCTGATACCGGGTTCTGCGTGGTCAAGCTCAAGCCCGATGAACCCGTCGAGCGTCAATACTATACCGCCCCCGGCGAGGTCACGCTGGTGGGGGTGCTGCCGGGGATTGGCGTCGGCGAGGAGGTGCTGGCGCAGGGCCAGTGGGAGCACGACTCCCAATATGGCACTCGCTTTCGCGTGAAGTGGTATAAGCCGCGCCTGCCCACCGGCGAGCGCGGAATCGTCGCCTACCTCGGCTCCGGGGCCGTCAAGGGCGTCGGCCCCAAGACCGCCGAGCGGATCGTGGCGACCTTTGGCGACCGCACCTTTGACGTGCTCGACCAGACACCCGGGCGCCTGGGCGAGGTGCCGGGGATGGGCCGCAAGACGCAGCTCAAGATCGCCCAGTCGTGGCGCCTCGCGCGAGGGGATCGCGAGTTGGTGACTTTCCTGGGCGAACACGGGCTGCCGCCCTCGCTGGCGGCGCGGCTGCACAAGACCTATGGCGACGCCGCGCTCTCGGTGGTGCGCGCCAACCCCTATCAGCTGATCAGCGATGTGCGCGGGATCGGCTTCGCTCGCGCCGACGCCGTCGCCCGCCGCATCGGCATCGCCCCCGACGCCCCCGAGCGCATCGATGCCGCGCTGGTGCACCTGCTGGAGCGCCAGTCCGAAGAGGGCCATACCTATCTGCCGCGTGAGCGGCTCGAGGAGCTGGCGGCCGAGCTGGTCCAGACGCCCCACGAGCGGATCGCCGCCCGCGTCGAGGACGGGCTTTCCGCAGGCCGCATCACCGGCGCTGAGGTCGGTGGCCGTCCCGCGATCTTCATTAATGCCCTGCATGACGCTGAGCGGGCTGTGGTCGAGCGCCTGGCCCGGCTGGCGCGCGCCCGCCGCCGGCTGCCCGCCATCGATGCGGTGGAGACATTGGCGGATTTTGAACAGCGCACCCGCTTCCGGCTCGCGCCCGCCCAACGCCAGGCCGCGCTCGAGCTGGCGCGCGAGGGCCTGTTGATCCTGACCGGCGGACCGGGCACCGGCAAGACCACGACCGTGCGTGCCGTCATCGAGCTCTTCCAGCGCGGCCGCCGCGAGATCAAACTGGCCGCCCCCACCGGCCGCGCCGCGCGGCGGCTCTCCGAGACTGCCAAGCTGCCCGCCGAGACCATCCACCGCCTGCTGGGCTACCAGCCGCCGCTGGGGCGCTTCGGACGCAACGCCGCCAACCCGGTGGAGGCCGACCTGGTCATCGTCGACGAGGTTTCGATGCTGGACGTGCCGCTGGCGGCGGCGCTGCTCGATGCGATCGCACCGGGAACCTGCCTGCTGTTGGTGGGGGACGAGGACCAACTGCCCTCGGTCGGCCCGGGCAACGTGTTGGCGGACCTGATCGCCGCCAAAGCGCTGCCGGTGGCCCGGCTGACCGAGATCTTCCGCCAAGCCGGCCAGAGCCTGATCGTGAGCAACGCTCACCGCATCAACCGCGGCCTGATGCCATGGCTGGAACCTCCCGAGGGTGAGGTCAAGGCCGACTTCTTTTTCATCGAGCGGGAACGCCCCGAGCAGGTGCTTGAGGCGATCCGCACGCTGGTCGGCGAGCGCATCCCGCGCAAGTTCGGGCTCGACCCTCGAACCGAGATCCAGGTCCTGAGCCCGATGCGACGGGGCGAGCTGGGGGTCAACGCCATCAATGTCATGCTGAAGGAGCTGCTCAACCCCGCCGGTGCGGGCGCGACGACCTTTGCCGCCGGCGATCGCGTCATGCAGATGAGCAACAACTACGACAAGGCGGTCTACAACGGCGACATCGGGATGGTCGAGGGCGCCCTCGGCGAAAGCGGCGAGCTGATCGTGCGCTTTGAGGGCAAGCCGATCGCCTACATGGCCGACGAGCTGGACCAGCTCGTGCTCGCCTATGCGACCACGATCCACAAGTCGCAGGGCTCGGAATTCCCCGCGGTCGTGATCCCGATCCATACCCAGCACTGGATCATGCTCCAGCGCAACCTGATCTATACCGCCCTCACACGGGCCCGTCGGCTGGCCTGCCTGGTCGGCACGCGCCGGGCGCTGCGCCAGGCGATCGCCAACAACGAGCGGCAGCAACGCTTCACTGCGCTGCGCCAGTGGCTGATCGAGCCGGCCTCCGACGCTAGCGAGACCTGACCCGGAGCTGCTTCGTCATCCCACGGCGGGCGTGATCCCCTACCGGACAGGTCACCTCATAGCTGCCCGTGGGCAGCTCAAGCCGCAACCGGTCCGACTCCCCGGGGGCCAGATTCTCGTCCAACGACTCATCAATCCCCTGCCCCAGGATGCGGATGTTGTGCGGCACCTGCCCCGCATTGCGCACCTGCAGCTCAACCGGCCCCGAGGGCAGGACCTCGGGCATCTGAATTTCATAGTCATCCAACATGACCCGCACCTGCAGTGAGTCGCCGTTCCCGAAACGCCGGCTCATGCCGCGCTGATCCATGCTCATGCCGCGCTGGTCCACGCCCATGCCACGCTGGTCCATCCCCATGCCGCGCTGGTCCATCCCCATGCCGCGCTGATTGATACCCATGCCACGCTGGCTCATCCCCATTCCCAGCTGGCCCATCCCCATTCCCGGCTGGCCCATCCCCATGCCGCGCTGGCCCATCCCCATGCCGCGCTGATCCATACCCATGCCGCGCTGCTCCATGCCCATGCCGCGCTGGCCCATACCCATGCCGCGCTGCTCCATGCCCATGCCGCGCTGGCCCATCCCCATGCCGCGCTGCTCTATGCCCATGCCGCGTTGTGAGCCGCGGCCGGCCCAGAAGGGCCTGAGCTGCTCGTCACGCAGTGAAAAGGTTTCGCCGCCAAAACTGATTTGTTGCACCACATAGCTGCGGCGCGGCATCCAATCCGCCTTATAAACTCGCGCCCGGATGCGCTCCCCGGGCTCGAGCTGGCGTGACAGTCGCGACAGAGCCGCGGCCGGTCCCATGTGCAGATCCATCAGCCGGCCGGCCCTGTCCCGGACCTCCAAGTGCAGACCCAGCCGGCCGGGCGGGATCATCGGCGAGGGAATCATTTGAATCTCCTCAACCGTGCCTAGAATCGTCTGCAGCGGCGGCGGGTCGAACTGGCGCGCCATCCCCGGCCCCTGCCCGGCGCCACGCTGGGGCGCGGCCGACACGCTCATGGACAACATGAACGCATAGATCATGACCATTCTGGTACCACTCATTTGGGTTCTCCTTTGGGATCATGATAAACTATCTCTCAGATGCGGTCGCCGCGGGTATGGGGATTGATCCCAATCCAGCCGTCGATGGTTGCTGATCTTGGTTGCGGGGGAATTATGAGGACGTGGCACGCGACTGATGCGCCCAGGCCGCAAACACGCGAGCAATTGCTGGCGATGATCCATTCTCAGGAGGACCTGGAAGGGGCCGACCTGCGCGGGCTCGACTTGGCGGGGATGGACCTGGCGGGGCTCAATCTGGCCGGGGCGAACCTCACCGGCACCAGACTGGCCGGAGCCGACCTGAGCCGGACACGATTGGACGGGGCATTGTTGGCGGGGTCAGATGCCGAAGGCGCCAATTTCGACCACGCCAGCGCCGTCTTTGCCATCTTCGGATTGGCGCGGTTGTCCAATGCCAGCTTTCGTGCTGCCGACCTGCGGCGCTCAAATTTCGTCGGCACCGACGCGGCCGGCACCGATTTCAGCGAGGCCAACCTCTATTATGCCCGACTGGCCATGGCCGACCTGACGCGCTCCAGATTCGAATCCGCCAACCTCGACCGCGCCGTCATGCGCGCGGCGCGGCCTGGGCGGAGTGGATTTGGGTCAAGCTCGTGGCAAGCCCAACCTGGACCGCGCACAATATTAGTGGTAGGTCGCCACTTCGAGCCGACACTGAAGGCACAGTGCGTGCGCTGGATATATGGCGCCACGCGTCCGACCATTTCATCTCATCAATCCTGCACGCAGTCGGTCGTAGAGGCGGTTGCCGAGCAGCGCCCGGGCGGCACCGCGCAGGCGGGCGCTGCGGGCCATCGCGCGCAGATCGCGATCGTCACCTGCCAGCAACCGCGCGAGGAACTGCTCATCCTGACGATTGGTGATGGGCACGCGCGGTAGGTCGAGCGCATCCTCGCCGGGGGCGGCCAGCCCAATGCGCGAGGTAAACATCAGCCGGTAGCCAGCACGCGCCGCCAGCCGCCGCACCCGGGCATCGCCGCGCCCGCCCGGCAACGCGAGCGCAGGGACTTCAGCATCCAAAATCGCCTCCAGCCGCGTCTTGGAGCGCGCCAGCTCATCACTGATTTCACCATCGGCCAGATCCGATAAGTAGCGGTGCGTGCAGCCATGGGCGCCAATGAGCATGCCGGCGGCCGCTAATTCTCGAATCTGCCCCTCGGTCATGAATCCCGGGCAGCCGATCCAGTCGGTGGTGATAAAGAAGATGGCGCGCAGGCCGCGCTGCGTCAACGCCGGCAGCGCAAGCGAGTGATTGGAATGGTGGCCGTCATCAAAGCTCACCACCGGTCCGGGACGCGGGCCGACCGCGTCGAAGCTGGTCCAGGCGAGTGGGCTGCGACCGGCACCCGCGTCCCTCAGCAGTTCGAGTTGGCGTTCGAACTCGCGCACATCAAGGGCATAAAGTCGGGAACCTGGATCGGCCAGTTGCGGGTCGGCTGCCCAGTGGCGCGCCAGCGACTCCCCCTCCAGCGGGGGCCAGAGCGCGTGATACATCAGGATTGGTATAAAAGAAGTCACGGGAGCCGCCTTGCCGTAATCTTGAACCGGCGACCGATTGTACCGGCCTCCGCCCCAAACGGCAAGGCTGCTCCCGTTTAGATGAACCCGCGCCCTTAGAAGGAGTGGGCGAATTCACGGATCAGGCGCAGCGCCTCACGATAGGATTGCTTCGTACCCTTGCCCATCGGGGCGAAGGTATCGCGCAACAGGTTGATCTCCGGACCGGTCGGCTTGTAGAGCGCCCACAACTCATCGTCATCGAGCAGGTCGCGCAGGCCCTTGGGCACCGCCTTGTCCTTCTCGATCTGCTCGCGCATCTGCTCGCGCGTCTCCAGTTTGGAGTAATCCAGCTTTTTGCCCTTCTTGCGGGCATACTCCACTTCGCTCTCGGCCACGGCCGCGCTCTGGAGCTCGATATACTCCTGATATTCATCGGGCAGCTTGCTCTTGACCCACAGCAGGACGGCGCGGCGCTGGGAAAGCCCCGCATCGTCGGCCATCTTCAGCCACAGCTCAAGCGAGGGCTTGACGTAGCCCTTCTCGAACTTGAAGATCGCCGGGCCCGAGACATTGTAGCGGGCGCCATACTGGTCCTGGGTCAGGTTGTCCTTCTGGCGGCTGTTGTAGATAATCTCGCCGAGATAGTTCTTCATGCCCATTCCTCCCCCTCGAAAATTATTCGGTTAGCCGGTCACGGCCAGACCCCACGCCCCACTGGCAGCCAAGGGCGTGTTCTCGAAAACCGAGCCTCCAGCCACCCATGCGGACCCGGCAGCTTTGAAACCGAGTCATTATGGATGACCCTGAACAGTTTTGTAACATAACTGATTTCGCGTGGCAAGTAAATATAAAGCTATTGTCAATTTTTTTTGGGCCGTGCGGCGGCGGCCGCCATCAGGCTGTCCACCAGAACGGCTGCCCCTATTGAAGTTCAGCGCAAGCATGGAATCTTGCGGTATATTATTTGCATCCATGGTTGATAGGCAAATCGGTGCACTTTGGTCAACCCATTGTAATTCTCATTTTGAGAAAATGGATTCCAGATATGTGTTATGGGCGCTTTTAGAGGGAAGCGGAAACCGCCGGCTTTTCGCGTTCGAGCAACCGGCGCTTAGTCTCAAGGCCGCAGGCAAAACCAGTCAGGCGTCCGTCGCTGCCGACCACCCTGTGGCATGGAATCATCAATAGGATAGGGTTACG
The DNA here is from genome assembly GCA_041687335.1 of Sumerlaeia bacterium. Lineage (GTDB taxonomy): Bacteria > Sumerlaeota > Sumerlaeia > MVZB01 > MVZB01 > JAJFUE01. The sequence continues at coordinate 70,809 of JAWLCE010000007.1, forward strand.
CGCCATCGAGCCGCCGACGGCTCGCGCTGCGCCTGGTCGACCGGCCCGCTGCGCCAATTCACCATAACTGACCGTCTGCCCCCAACCCAGTTCCCGGCAAGCCAGCCAAACCGCCTGATTGAAATCATTTTGGCCAACCAGATCCAGCTCAGGACAATAACCTGGGTTGCAACCATCAAGAAATTGACTCAGGAATCTTTCGGCAATCTCAATATGAGAAAATATTTGTCGCAAATTGATGCAATCCGCGTCCGAATCCGCTGCCAGCGCCATCCGCCGAAAATCGCCCGTCCCGGTTGCTCCCTCCAGCCGCAACCCACGCATCCCCCGCGCGCTCACCTCGCCAGCCAGCAATCCGATCGGGCTTTGCCACTTCAGGCGCGCCGTCGGGTTCATTGCGCGGCTCCAGCCTCGCCGCCCACCTCCGGGGTGGACGCGGCAAATGGAAATTGGGCAAGCACCGTATGGGTCGCGCCCCCGGCAGCCAGCCGACTGCTGTAGAGGACAAGTTCACCCGCCTGGAATGGGCCAAACTTAAAGCCCTGGTGGCTCTCGACAATGGTTTGCAGGGCCGACACGCCCTTGAGCGACTTGATGCGGGCCAAGGTCAGGTGAGGGTGATACTCCCGGGCTTCGGGCTCATAACCCAAGGTGGCGAGGGCCCCGCCCAGCCGCCGGTGCAGTTCCGCCAGTTGATGGGTCCGCTCGCGCACCCCCACCCAGAGCACACGCGGACTGCGCCACTGGGGGAAAACCCCTAGCCGCTTGATTTCCAGCCGCAGCGGGGCAAATCGGGCGGCGACGGCCTGAGTTGTCTTGATGATTGGATCGACACGGTCGGGCTCGGTGCGGCCGAGAAAGAGCAGCGTCAGATGCATCGACTCGGGTCGACTCCAGCTCGGCCGGAAAGTCGAGAACTGCAAACCTTTTTGCAGCCGCCCGCTCAAGTCGGTCATCTCCGCCAGGATCGGCGGGGGCAGCGGGACCGCCAGAAACAGCCTCAGCGCCCCTCCCGACAGGGCCTCTTGTTCCTCGGGCTGTTCCTTCATATGCCGTGGGCGGCCTTTCACTGGACCTCAAGCCCGCGTGCATGCCGGGCCTGAGGTTCAGCTTATCCCGACCGTCCCTGAAAATCAATCCTCCCGCGCCAGTCAGCGACTTGCTCACCCACTCAATTCAGGCCATGCCGGCCATCCTCCGGCACTCGTCGGCGCAAACGCGGCAGGCCTTGGCACAGCGGCGGCAATGGTCGTGGTCATGTTTTTCACACTCTGCGCCGCAGGCATCGCAGATTTCAGCGCACACGCTGCAGATTTCGGCCACAAACTTGGATCCGCGACTCATGAAGGCCGCCGCCGTCCAACAGATGTTGGCGCAATCGATGTCCAGCCGGATACACTCGGCCAGCAGCTTCAGTTTGTCCTCACCCAGGCAGGCAACCGAACAATGCTCGCACTCCTGCGCGCACTTGATACAGGCATTGATGCAGACTTGAAACTCTTCGTGTGACATGGCCTTGACTCCTTTGGCATGTTTCCGCACAAAGGCGGGGTTTTAGGGTCTCAGGCAACGGACTGCTGTTCTTCCAAATCGGGCAGCGCGGCGGCCAGCGCCTCGCCGACGTGCCCGGCGAATATGAATTCCATCTCCTCGCGTACGGCCGGCGGCAGATCCACCAGGTCCTGTTCATTCTGGCGGGGCAGGATGAGGCGGCGCAGGCCCGCCCGGTGCGCGGCGAGCACCTTCTCCTTGATGCCGCCGACCGGCAACACCAGCCCGCTCAACGTGATCTCGCCCGTCATCGCCGTGTCGCTGCGCATCGGCTTGCCAATGTAAAGCGAGGCAATCGCGGTGGCGAGGGCGACGCCGGCCGAGGGGCCGTCCTTCGGCGTGGCCCCCGCCGGCACATGGATGTGGATCCCCATGTCGAGGTTTTCTTTGATCAGGGGTAGGCGTCCAGGCTGGGAGCGGATGAAGCTGAGGGCCGCGCGCGCAGATTCACGCATCACGTCGCCCAGTTGCCCCGTCAGCGTCAGCTCTCGGCTGCTGCTCGGCAGCAGCACCGCCTCGATGTAAAGCACTTGGCCGCCGGTGGCCGTGTAGGCCAGCCCAGCGGCGACCCCCGGCGCCATCTGCTGGCGCACGTCCTCCTCAAAAAAGCGCTCGGGCCCCAGCAACTGACCGAGGTCCTCCGGGTCGATCCGTACCGGATCGGTCTCACCTCTGGCAAATCGCGTGGCCACCTTGCGGCAGAGCCGGCCCAGGGTTCGCTCCAGCTCGCGCACGCCGGCCTCGCGCGTGTAGCGCCGGATGACGCGCAGGATCACCTCATCGGGGATCTCGAGTTGTTCTGCCGTCAATCCCGTGTCGCGCCTCTGGCGGTCAACCAGGTACTGGCGGGCGATGAACAGCTTTTCCTCGTCGCTATATCCCGACAGCCGCAGGACCTCCATCCGGTCGAGCAGCGGGCGCGGGATGGTGTCGAGCGTGTTGGCGGTCGTGATGAAGAACACCCGCGACAGGTCGAAGGGCAGGTTCAGGTAATTGTCTCGAAACTCGTTGTTCTGCGCCGGATCGAGGATCTCGAGCATGGCCGAGGCTGGGTCGCCGCGGAAGTCGCGCCCCAGCTTGTCGATCTCGTCGAGCATCAGCAGCGGATTGCGCACCCCTGCGCGCCGGACAGCTTGGATGATGCGGCCGGGCATCGCCCCGATGTAGGTCCGTCGATGCCCGCGCAACTCGGCTTCGTCATGGAGCCCCCCCAGACTCATGCGTTCGAACTTGCGCCCCAGCGAACGCGCGATCGACTGGCCCAACGAGGTCTTGCCCACCCCTGGCGGACCAACGAAACACAGTATGGGTGCTTTGGCCTCCGGATTGAGCTTGAGCACGGCCAACTGCTCGATGATGCGATCCTTCACCTCGTTGAGGTCGTAATGGTCATCGTCGAGCACCCGCCGCGCATGCACAATGTCAAGGTTGTCATCGGTCAGCTTGTTCCAAGGCAACTCGATCAGCAGCTCAACATAGCTGCGTGTCAATTGATAATCGGGAGCGGCCACGGGTATGCGTTCCAGGCGCGTCAACTCCCGTTCGGCTTCCAGGTGTGCCTCCTCGGGCAGGCGCGTCTCCTCGAGCCGCTGGCGCAGGTCAAAGATTTCACTCCGCTCCCCGTCCCGCTCGCCCAACTCATCCTGGATCGCCCGCATCTGCTGGCGCAGCATATACTCACGCTGCTGGCGGCTCATCTCGCTCTGGGCCTGGCTGGCGATCTGCTGGCGCAACTCGGCGACCTGGCGCTCATGGGCAAGAAATGCGTGCATCAGACGCAGGGCCTCCAGCCGCGTCGGCGCAGCCAGCAGTGATTGCTCCTTTTCCAGGTCCAGCGTCAACAGCGAGGCCAGCAGGTAGACCTGCTGTGCCGGGTCCCGCAACTCCCGGTCCAGCCGCGAGATCGCTTGGCGCGCCTGCGGGTTGATCAGCTCGAACAGGCGCGAAGCCTGCTCGAGCACCGACTGGCGCAGCGCATCGATCTCCGCGCCGCTATCCTCGAGCGGGGGCAGCGAGCGGAAGCGCGCGATGATGAAGGGATGCTCTTGTTCGGCCTCGATCGCCTCGACACGCTCCAGCCCGTGGACCACCAACTGCAGCCGGTCCTCGGAGCGCTCAAGTTTTTTGATCACTCCGCGCGTGCCGATGTGGAACAGGTCCGTAAACACCGGATCCTCCTGATCCGGGTCCTTCTGCGAGATCAGCAGCAGGTTTTTGTCCTCGCGATCAGCCGCCTCCTCGACCGCGCGCAGCGAGATATCGCGCCCGACCGCCAACGGCATCATCAGGTTGGGAAACAGCACCGTATTCTTGAGCGGCAGAACGGGCAGCGACATCGTTTCAACATTCATCGGGGGGCCTCCGTTTCACAGATGACCACCAGCAGCATGCCGTCGCGATACTCGCTGCTGGTGATCTCAATCGCGCCGCCGCAGGGCATCTCAATGGTGCGTGCAAACTCATTATAGGCGATCTCGATCGACCAGGCGCGTTGGCCTTGGAGGATCTTCCAATCGCGCCGCACGCCGCGCACGCACAACTGACAGCCGCGCACGGTCAGTTCAAGGTCCTCCAGGCGTACCCCCGCCAGGTCGAACTTGACCAGCCAGCCCTCCTGCCCCTGATAGACGTCCACGGACGGCTCCCACAGGCTGCGCTGAAAACGAGGTGTGGAGAGCAGAAAATTGTGTCCCAGCAATTCATCCTGTTTCATCGGGCGCTTCCATGGAGTAGGTTCGGCGGCTTCAGGTCATTATGTCACCCCGCCCAACAGGGGGCCTATCAGGCCTTCCCCGATTTTGAACCCAACCGCGAGTTCGTAGTTCAGCCTTCAGGCTGGATGTGATTTATCCGCGCCTCTGCAAAAATAAATCGCCTCAATACGCGCTCCCATCCGCTCCTCCTATCCGCGTAATTCAGCGTCCCAGTCTTAACAAACGCACGCTCGTGCTGGAAATCAGCCCAAGAAACTGGTTCAATGGGGCAATGACGTTTGACCCCGCCACTCTCAGCGACGAGCAACTGGCCGCCCAGTGCGAGCTTCAGACCTACCGCTCCAGCGGTCCGGGTGGCCAGAACGTCAACCGGCGCGAGACGGCCGTCCGGCTGCGCCACCTGCCCACCGGTATCACCGTCACCGCCCAGGAAGCCCGCAGCCAATGGCTCAACCGCCAGATCGCGCTGGAGCGCCTGCGCGAGCGGCTTGTGGAGCGCGAACAGCGTCGCCGGCCGCGTGTGGCGACTAAAATTCCCTACTCCGCCCGCCGCCGCATCATGGCCCGCAAGCTCCACCAGGGCGAAAAGAAACAACTGCGTCGCAAGCCCTCCAGCGACGGCGAATAAAACCTTAGCCGCCCACTGCGGGAACTTTTTCATCATCTCCAGCATCCATGTAATAAGAGCCGGCCAGCGTGCGTCATTGAATAGGCAGGCAATGGTCTGCCGACGGACCCCCGATTCCGGCAGCCGCTGCTAGACGCAACAGCGGCCGATGATCTTTGCTCTCAATCCGAAATGGAGGCGTGAGATGAAAACATGTCCATGGCCATTGCTTTTATTTTGTCTGCTGGTGCTGCCGACGGGGCTGGCACGGGCGCAGGCACTGGCTCGCCCGGCCGAGCGCCCACTGGCGGACAATGTGATCATGCCGCAGCTGCGCGCCTGGTCCACCGTCCCGATCGCGCCCACCGGCGGCATCGAGCTAACCGGGGTCGAGGTCGATGTGGAGATCGAGGGCCAGTTGGCCACCACGCGGCTGGACGTCAAGCTGCGCAATCGCTCCGCCCGCGCGATGCAGGCCGAGCTGGTCGTGCCCGTGCCCGAGGGGGCGGTGGTGCGCGGCTTCGGCTTCAAGGGCGCGGCGGCCGAGATGAGCGCCGAGCTACTGCCGCGCGAGCAGGCGCGTGAGATCTACAACGAGATCGTGCGCCGCGCCCAGGACCCCGCCCTGCTCGAGTTCCTAGAATGTCGCCTCGTCCGCAGCAGCGTCTTCCCCGTCGAGGCCGGCGGCACCCAGCAGGTCCGGCTGATCTACGAGCAACTGCTGCCGCTCGACGGCAGCCGGATCGATTACCTGCTGCCGCGCAGCGAGTCGCTCGATATCCAGGTGCCGTGGCAGGTCAAGCTGCGCATCCGCGCCAAGGAGCCGATCGCGACGATCTATTCGCCGACGCACACACTGCCCGCTTTCCCCAGCGGCGAGCGCGAGGCCTTGATCGAGCTCAATGAAGCCGCCATGCGGGCGCCGGGGCCGCTGCGGGTCTCTTGGCTGCTCAGCCACGACGGCATTGCCGCCTCGCTCTTCGCCTATCCCGATCCCAAGATCGGCGGCGGCTACTTCCTCCTGCTGGCGGGCCCGCCCGAGGCAACCGGACCGCCGCGGGCGGCGCTGCGCCGCGAGGTCACGCTGGTGCTGGACCACTCCGGGTCGATGGGCGGCCGCAAGATCGAGCAGGCGCGCGAGGCCGCCCTCCAGATCCTGGCCGGCCTCGAGCCCGGCGAGAGCTTCAACATCATCTCCTACAACGAAACACTGGATTGGTTTTCGCGGGCGCCGGTGGTCAAGGACGCTGCCAGCGAGCGCCGGGCTCGCGAGTGGATCAGTAAAATCCAGGCCCATGGCGGAACCAACATCCATGATGCGCTGGTGGAGGCGCTGCGCCAGCCCCCCACACCCGGCACCCTGCCGGTGGTCCTGTTCCTGACCGACGGCATGCCCACGGTCGGCCAGACCGCCGAACCGGTGATCGGCGAGGCGGCCGAGAAAGCCAACACCCACAAGCGCCGGATCTACAGCTTCGGCGTCGGCCTGGATGTCAATGTGCCGCTGCTCGAGCGGATTGCCCAGGGGGCGCGCGGGCGCACCACGTTCGTGCTGCCCGACGAGAACATCGAGGTCAAGGTCGGCCAGGTCTACGAGAGCCTCTCGGGGCCGCTGCTGACCGACCCCGAACTGGTGCTCATCGGGCGCGATGGGAAACTCGACCCCGACCGCACCCGCGACCATCTTCCGGCGCGCCTGCCCGATCTGTTCAAGGGCGACCAACTGATCGTGCTCGGCCAGTATCGCGGCGAGGACCCGCTGCGCTTCCGGCTCAGCGGCGACCTGCTGGGCGAATCGCGCGAGCTGAACTTCACCTTCAACCTCGAGGCGGCCACCACGTCCAATGCATTCGTGCCGCGCTTGTGGGCGAGCCGCAAGATCGCCGTCCTGGTCGATGCGATCCGGCAGGCGGGGGCGCAGGGCGGCGCAACGGTCAACGACGCCGCCATCAAGGAGCTGGTCGACGAGGTGGTGCGCCTCAGCACCGAGTGGGGCATCCTGACCGAATACACCTCATTCCTCGCGCGCGAGGGCACCGACCTGAGTAGCATGCAGGCCGTGCAGGCGGAGGCGGCTCCCAGCATTCAGGATCGTGCCCTCAAGCAGCGCTCCGGCATTGGCGCCGTCAGCCAAGGCACCAACAACATGGCGCTGCGCGACCAGGCCACGCTCAATTACAGTAACGAGATGTTCAACGAGCGGCTTGAGTCGGTCCAATTTGATCGCATCCGCCAGTTGGCCGACCGCACGCTTGTCCGGCGCGACGGGCAGTGGGTCGATACCAGGCTGATCAATGACAGCTCGCAGACGCCGGCGCGCCGGGTGGATTTCGGCTCCGCCGAATACGAGGCGCTGGCGGGCCGGCTGGCCGGCGAGAATCGCGCCGGATTGCTGGCCAACCGCGGCGAAATCCTGCTGCAAGTCGGCGAGGATGCGGTATTGTTCAGGAATCCGGAATAAGGACATCCCAGCCGTTGGCTCAGTATGTGTTTTAACGTGCAATCGGAAATGGCACCCGCATTCCACGCTGAAAGGGTGGGCACAGTTCTGAAAGCCCGGCGCAGCCTTCGGCCGCAACCAAAACAAATTGAACCGCAAAGGCGCCGCAAAGTGATCAAACCAGGATGATTGGATTGACAGCCGTGGGTTTAATTCCCTGCCCATTCCGTCAAAAAAACCCCAGCCCCGAAGGGGCGACCGCAAGTAGCCGGGATTGACAGCCGTGGGTTGATTCCCTGGCCATTCCGTCAATAACCCAGCCCCGAAGGGGCGACCGCAAGTAGCCGGGGGTGACCGAAGGGAACCCCCGGTTAAGCACCCAAACCTCGGAGCCCCGAAGGGGCGGCCGAATCATCGCAGGATATCAAGAAAACGAAGGATGGTAGCCCAGGGTGAGCGAAGCGTAACCCTGGGTTGAGGAGGGCAAAAATCAGAGAGGCGACACAGTGGCAGCCACTGGGGCTCTGACCCGCACTTTCCTGGGTGTGTGGCCTATATAAATACCCGACTTAGGCCTCGGCCGGCCGAAAGTGGGTGGCCTGGGGGGGGAGGTCGTGCTCGACCCAGCCCTCGCCGGAGTGTTCGGGGCGCCAGCCGCTGGCCAGGTGCAGCGCGCGCGCCGAGATGCGCTCCCCCTCCAGGCGCAGCTTGACGAACCCCGGCCGGCGGGCGGCGCCCAGGCCGTCCATGCCGGCCGAGCCGCAGTTCAGGTGAAGCAGTCCCTCGGCCTCCAGCAGCCAGCGGTGGTGCTTGTGGCCGTGCAGGTAAACCCGTACCCCGAACTCTCGCATCAGCCAGGTCAGGCGCGCGCGCTCGGGCAGCACATGCTCCCAGCTCGGCCGGAGCCAGTCGGGGTAGACCAGCGGATAGTGACCCATGACAAGCAGTTCGCGGCCGGCGTCGCGCTCGGCGGCCAGCGCCCGTTCGAGCCCTGCGATCGCCATGTCGCTCATCGACCCGCGTGAGGAAAAAACCCGTGGCACCGAGCAATCGAACCCAATCAGCGACCAGCGCCCTTTCAGCCGGACGATGAATGGATACTCCTGATCGCTTTGTAAGAACAGCTGCTCGAAGTGGCGGCGCCGCGTGGCCCCGCGTGTGTAGCGGTCGTGATTACCGGGGATCGCATGGAAGCGCCCGGGCCAGCGCTCCAGCACCGGCTCCAGCAGCATCCGCGCCTGCTCGAATTCGCTGCGCAGCGCCGCGGTGGTCAGGTCGCCGGTGAAAATCACATGATCGGCCGACTCGCGCGTCAGCTTCTCGATGACCGCCAGCGAGGCCGCCGCCGGAAACCGGCTGGCGCGATTGAACCAGAGGTTGCCCAACCCCAGCATCAGCTTGGGGTTCAGCTCCCCATCCCAGCCGAAGCGCCACAGGTGCAGGTCGCCGAAGTGCGCCAGTTCAAGCGCCTCATCGGCGGCCGGGCCGGCGGGCGGCGGCGCGGCATCATTCATCACGGCGCCTGCGTGTGGATCGGCCCGTGCGGCTGCGCCCCCGGCGCGCCGCAACACTTCTTGTACTTGCGGCCGCTTTTGCAGGGGCAGGGGTCATTGGGGCCGATCTTGGGCTCGCTGCGCCGCACCTGTGGGCCTCGCGCCGGTCGCTGGGCGGGACGCGCCTGAGCGGCGCCGGCGGGCTGTCCATCCCCGCCGCCCGCGGCCGCCTGGGTGACCGGCCGCACGTCCTCCTTCATATAGCTCATCCGCGACAGTCCGCTCTCGGGCTCCTGGACGATCGTCAGCCGGTAAATCTTCTCAAAGACTTCCTTGTAGACGGCGCCCATCATATCGGTGAACATCTCGGTGGCCTCGCGCTGATACTCCACCAGCGGGTCCTTCTGGCCATAGCCGCGCAGGCCGATGCCCTGGCGCAATTCATCGATGCCGCGCAGGTGGTCGCGCCAGTGGCGGTCGATGATCGTCAGGATGCCATAGCGCCCCATGGCGTTCATCAGCTCGACCCCGAAGGCCTCGCTCTTGCGCTGATAGGCCTGCTCCAGCCGGCTCAGCACTTCATCCAAGTAATCCTGGACACCGTCGGGGGCGGGCCGCTCCAGGCCGCTGAGGTCGACGAACGGGGCCGCGCGCCGCACCCAGTCCTGAAAACCCTTCACGTCCCACTGCTCCTCGGAATCGCCGCAGTAAACCGCCCACTCGTTGCTGATCGCCTCGGCGCTGATGTCAAGCACCTCGTCGCCCTTGTCGCCGCCGCCGGTCAGGGCGCGCCGACGCAGCCCATAGATCGCCTCGCGCTGCTTGTTCATCACGTTGTCGTAGTCCAGCGTGCGCTTGCGATACTCGAAGTTGATCCCCTCGATCTTCTTCTGCGCCGACTCGATCGCCCGCGTCGCGATCCGGTGCTCGAGCGGCTGGCCCTCCTCGAAGCCGCGCGCCATCAGCCCCGCCATCCGCTCGCTGGCGAACTTGCGCATCAGGTCATCCTCGAGCGAGACGAAGAAGCGCGAGCTGCCGGGGTCTCCCTGCCGGCCGGCGCGGCCGCGCAACTGCCGGTCGATCCGCCGCGCCTCATGGCGCTCAGTGCCGACGATCTGCAGGCCCGGCGGGGGCGGGTTCTCGTCGTCCTTGACCTGCTCGGGCAGCGGGCGCTCCAGCACCCCCGGCCCCAGCTTGATGTCGGTGCCGCGGCCGGCCATGTTGGTCGCGATCGTCACCGCCCCCACCTGACCCGCGTTCTGGACGATGTGCGCTTCCTTCTCGTGCTGCTTGGCGTTCAGCACCGAGTGTGAAATCTTCGCCCGCGTCAGCATCTTCGAGATGACCTCGCTGACTTCCACCGAGGTCGTGCCGACCAGCACCGGCAGCCCGTAGCCGTGCAGGCGCTGAATCTCTGTGATGATCGCGTTGAGCTTCTCGCGCTTGGTCTTGTAGATCAGGTCGTTAAAGTCGCGCCGCGTGATGTCGCGGTGGGTCGGGATGACCGCCACGTTCATGCGATAGGTGTGGGCAAATTCCTCGGCCTCGGTCTCGGCCGTTCCCGTCATGCCCGCCAGTTTCTTATACATGCGGAAGTAATTCTGCAGCGTGATCGTGGCCAGCGTCTGGGTTTCCTTCTCAATCTGGACACCCTCCTTGGCCTCGACCGCCTGATGCAGACCGTCGCTCCAGCGCCGCCCCGCCATCAGGCGGCCGGTGAACTCGTCGACGATGATGACCTTATTGTCCTGGACGACATACTCGACGTCCTTCTCGTAGAGCACGTAGGCGCGCAGCAGCTGCGAAATGTTGTGCAGCTCCTCGCCGCGCTCCTCGTAGCGCGCCATCGCCTCTTCCTTGAGCTTGTCCTTCTGCTCCTGTTCGAGTTCGGCGCGCCCCTCGATGGCCGAAAACTCCGCCACGATATCGGTGATCAAGAACAGGTCCGGATTCTCCGGCGACACCGCCAGCCGGCCCTTCTCGGTCATGTCGATTGAGTGGCTACGTTCGTCGATGACGAAGTAAAGCTCCTCGTCAATCTCAGCCATGCGCTTGTCGCGCATGAAGTCCGCCTCGACCCGGTCGATCAGGCGCTGGATCGTCGCCTCACCGGCAACCTTGAGCAGTCGCTTGTGCTTCGGCGAACCCTTGCGCGCCTGCAGCAGCTTGATGCCGGCTTCATAGCGGTTTGGATCCTTATCGTTCTCCGCATTCTCAAGCAGCCCCTCCGCGTCCGAGACCAGCTTGTTGACCAGCGCCGTCTGCAGGCCGACCAACCGCATCACCATCGGCTTGAGCCGGTCAAACTGGTGGGCCGTCGAGCGGTCCACCTGCCCCGAGATGATCAGCGGCGTGCGCGCCTCGTCGATCAAAACCGAGTCGACCTCGTCCACGATCCCGTAATGGTATCCCCGCTGGACCAGGTGCTCCGGGTGGAGAGTCATGTTGTCGCGCAGATAATCGAACCCGAACTCGTTGTTCGTGCCGTATGTGATATCGCAATTGTAGCTGGCACGCCGCTCGTGGGGCGCCATGTTGGTCAGGATCACGCCCACCGTCAGCCCCAGCATCTGGTAGACCGGCCCGATCCACTCGGCGTCACGACGCGCCAGGTAATCGTTGACCGTGACCAGGTGCGCCCCTTGCCCCTCCAGCGCATTCAGGTAGAGCGGCATCGAGGCCACCAGCGTCTTGCCCTCACCCGTCGCCATCTCGGCCACGTTGCCCTGGTGCAGGTAGATCGCGCCGCACAACTGCACGTCGAAGGGCACCATGTTCCAGGTCTGCTCGATCCCGCCGGCCACCCAGCTCTTGCCGACCAGGCGCCGGCATGCTTCCTTGACCGCAGCGAAGGCCTCGGGCAACAGCTCGTCCACCGTCTGCCCCTGCGCCAGCCGGGCGCGGAACTCGGCGGTCTTACCGCGCAGCTCCTCCTCACTTAGCCGCTGAAACTGCTCGAAATGTTGGTTGATCTGCTCGATGAGCGGCTTGACTCGGCGGTAGTTGCGCTCCCGCTTGTCGCCGGTGAACAGCCGGATGATCGGGGTAAGAATGTCCATGAACGGATGGGTTTCCTTATTGGCGGGCAGCCGCTGCCGGCGGTGCCGCGTGCTTCAGACATGCACAACCCATATTATGCCCGCGCTACCGCAAAAGCGTCAATAGACACGACGGCAATTGTGGTGCCCGGGCTGCACGAATAAAGGCGGCGGGGCCGGTGCCCTGCCGCCTTTCCCACGACTTTCCACTCAAAGCTCAGCGAACGTTGGCCTTGCCTTCGAAGCGGAAGATCTCGCCAATGCTGATGGTGCCGTTGGTAGGATCGTAGCGCATGCCATTCCCCGAGGTCCCTGTGGTCGGCACGCCAAATGCCGTGGCCGTGGCGGTGCCGATGGAGGGGATGTCCATAGCTTCATTCGCCAGCACTTGCTTCAGCGTACGAAAGCCGCTTGTCTGGCTGAGCAGGTCCGGGCCATAGCTCCAGGTCATCCAGCCGGTATGGGGGTAAGTGCCATAACTGGGCGAGCCCGTGCTGGTGTAGCCGACCGCGTAGACTGAATAACTGGGGCCACTCGTCACGCCGGCCAAGGCGCGGTAAATATCGGACGGCACCACCGATAGGTAGGAAATCGGTGTGGTAAGTAGCCGCTTGTCCGCATGTGACAGCGTCCCCTTGCTGATGGGACTGTCGATCGACTGCGGAATATAACCACCATTGTCGACGTAATACGACTCCATTGCCAACGCCATCGTGCGCAAATCATTCTCCACGCGCGCCACGCGTGAGCGCGTCTGCGCCTCAAGAAAATTTGGAACCGCAATAGCAGCCAAAATCGCAATAATCGCAACTACAATCAGCAGCTCGATCAGCGTAAAACCTTTTCTCATGATGAATCCTCCCCAAAGAATTATGACGATATATACTGCCGCCGATAAGTATAGTAAAGACATTTTGCATTCTTAACTTCACAAATCGGAGTGCTTCTTCAGGTTGACGGGCAGATTATATTTTTATTGCTGCCGGTGCGACTGGCTTGAGCGCCGAGGTTGGACGGCCCAGTCGTTTCCAGTTGCGCGCGGTGTCGATGACCAGCACAAGCGTGATGACCAGCATGCCCAGGTTGATCCAGCCGATCGGCCGAACCGCACCCGGCCCCTCGCCCAGGTGGCTCTTGATCAGCAGCACCATTCCCATGCTGGTGCTGGCCAGCATAAAGAGCATCGGCACCAGGATGAACCAGATCGTTTTGCCCTGGCTGCGCCGCCAGACCACCACCACCAGCAACGCCAGCGCCGCCAGCAACTGGTTGGTCGTGCCGAAGGCGGGCCAGATCAGCTGCCAGGCCGGGATCAGCGCCGCCGGATCGCGGGGGCTGGGATACATCTTGAAGGCAAAGTAAAATAGCGGCGCCAGTGAGATCAGCGTCGTCAGATAGCGCCAGCCCGAGCCCTTCAGACTCAGGAATTCCTCCACGATGTAGCGCGCCAGCCGCGTGCAGGTGTCCAGCGTCGTCAACAGGAAGGTCGAAATCGCCAGCAGGCCGAAGGTTGTGCCCCAGATCGGGTTGATCCCGAGCGCGCCGAAGAACTGGCCGATCCCGGCCGCGAAAGTCGCCGGCGGACTTCCCGCCGGACGCTCCAGCAGCACCATCACCGTCGCCAGCGCCACCAGCGCCAGCGCCCCCTCGGTCAGCATGCCGCCATAGGCAATCGGCCGCGCCGCGCTCTCCGAGGGCAACTGCTTGGCCGTCGTCCCCGAACTCACGATCGAGTGAAACCCGCTGACCGCCCCGCAGGCGACCGTTATGAACAGCGCCGGGAAGATGAAACCGAGATCCGCGCTGTACCAGCCGAGAAACGAGCTGTATTGGATGCTGATCGACCCCCCAAGACCTCCCAGAACCAGCCCGGCCCCGCCCACCAGCAGGCACCCAAACAGCAGGTAGGAGCTCAGGTAGTCGCGCGGCTGCAACAGCAACCAGACCGGCGTGATCGACGCCACGAAACAATAACCCAGCAGGATCAGCGACCAGATGTATTTGGGATGCTCGTAAAACCAACTCCCCTCCGGCGCCAGCACCCTGATCAGCATCGGGTCGGTCGGCAGCCATTCCGCGAAGACCAGTCCGCCGAACACCAGCGGCACAAACAGCAGCGAACCCATCCCCAACCCCAGCCAGCCGCGCCGCGTCACCACGCCAAAGACGATCGCCAGACCGATGTAAAACAATGACGCGGTGGCGACCGTTCCCCCTTGGTGCGGATCAGCCTCGGTGACGGCCACAAAATTCCCGGCCGTCAGGTCAAGGAACACGATCAGCACATAGATCAGCGTCAGCCAGATGAAGACCAGAAAGATGCGATAGGTCATCGGGCTCAGGTACATCCGGCAGATCTCGGCCACCGAGCGCGAGCGGTGGCGCACGCTCATCACCAGCGAGCCGAAATCGTGCACCCCGCCGATGAAGATCGCACCCACCAGAATCCAGGCCAGCACGGGCCCCCAGCCGAACATCGATGCGGCGATGATCGGACCAACGATCGGCCCAGCGCCCGCGATCGAGCTGAAGTGATGGCCGAACAGCACCGGTCGGCGGGCTGGGACGTAGTCCACCCCGTCGCCCATCGTGCGCGACGGCGTCAGCCGGCTGTCGTCCAGTTCGAACTGGCGCGCCAGGAAGCGGCCATAGATGACATAACCCAGCGCCAGCACGATCATGCCGAAAAGAAAAACACCACCCAGCATAAGACACCGCCTTGACGATTGCCGCGCCCGGATGTGCCCTGTTGCCCCATCCCGCGCTGATTCCGATGCCTCAATCTAGGGTCCCGCCGCGGCGGATGAAAGAAAATTTTTTGCGCTACAACCGGTGCAGGTGGAAACCGCCGCCTGCCTCGATCGCCGTGCCGGCGCAGAAGTCCAATTCGCCGCGTGCGAAGGCGGCCACGACGCCGGCTATATCCTCGGGCGTGCCCCAGCGCCGCTGCGGGACAAGCCCCTCACCGATCAGCGCGTCATACTTCTCCTTCACGGCCCCCGTCATGCGGGTGGCGATGATGCCCGGACGGATCTCGATCACCGGAATCCCCTCCCCCGCCAGGCGCGCCGCAAAAAGCGCCGCGGCCATCGCCAGCCCCGCCTTGGAGACGCAGTATTCGCCCCGGCTGGTCGAGACGGTCGTCGCCGAGATCGAGGTCACGAAGCAGATGCGCGGGGTGGGGACGCGGCCGGCCGCGCGTTGCTCGAGCATCCGCCGGGCCAGCTGCTGGGTCAGGAAGTAGGGCCCCTTCAGGTTGATGCGCATCAGCTCATCAAAGCTCCCCTCGCCCGCCTCGAGGATGTCGGCGCGCACGCGCGGGGCGATCCCTGCATTATTGACCAGCAGGTCCAGCCGTCCGCGAGCATCGACCCGGCGCAGGATCTCCTCGCGCCCCGCCGGATCGCCCACATCGGCGCGGATGACCTCGGCCTCGCCCCCGGCGGCCTCGATCGTCGCCTTGACATCATACGCCCCCTCGGCAGTCTCGGCGGGGTCGGCTGTAACGCTGTTGAGCAGCAGGCCGTAACCCTCCGCCGCCAGCCGCAAGGCGATCCCCCGCCCGATCCCCCGTCCCGAACCGGTCACCAGCGCCAACGGACGTTCCGCGTTCATGATCTGCTCCGTTTCAGAATTCAGGCATGCGCGCGCCAAGCCTCAACCACGCGCTCCAGCCAGGCCGCCTGGTCCATCGCCCAGTATTGCTCGCTGAAAATTTCGACCTCGACGAAGCCCTTGAAGCCGGCGCGCTCGACCCAGCCCCGAATTTGCCGCAGCGGGATGCAGCCCTCACCCATCAGCCCGCGATCGGTCAACATGTGACGGGTCGGTGTGCGCCAGTCGCAGACATGGTAGGCGAACAGCCGGCCCGCGCGGCCGCAGCGCTCGATCTCCGCCTCCAGCGCCGGGTCCCACCAGAGGTGATAGACGTCGACCGCGACCCCCACCAGCGGGTGCCCGATCGCCTCGGCCATGTCGTTGGCTTGGGCCAGGGTATTGATTGCCGATCGGTCGTCGGCATACATCGGGTGGAGCGGCTCGATGGCCAGCCGGATGCCGGCCTCGGCCGCGCGCGGCAGGATCGCCTCGATGCCGGCACGAATCTGCTCGCGAGCCACCGGCAGCGGCAGCCCCGGCCGAGCCCCGCACACCAGCACGATCAGCGGCGCGCCGATCGCCGCCGCCTCGTCAATCGCCAGCAGGTTGTCTGCGATGGCCCGGCGCAGCCCCCCCTCGTCATCGGCCGGGAAGAAACCGCCGCGGCAGAGGCTGACCACATCCAGCCCCGACTCGCTCAGCAGCCGCGCGGCGCCGGCCAGCCCCGGGCCGGCCAGCACATCGCGCCAGACGGTGATCCCGTGCACCCCCGCCGCCGCGTAATGCTCGAGCGCCCTGGCCAGCGGCCAGGGTTTGGTCGTCGCCGTGTGCACGCACAGGCGCGACAGGTCGTCAAGCGGCGTGGCCATCCTCACGCCTCCAGCTCGGGCACGTCAACCCAGCAGCGCTGCTTCCAGCTCTCGTAGCCGAGTTCGGCCAGTTGCACGCCGCGCGCGCCCTCGCGCAGGTCCCAGCGAAATGGCTCGTCGAGCACCAGGTGGCGCAGGAACAGCTCCCATTGGATCTTAAAGGCATTTTCGTAAGGCTGGTTGTCGGGCACCGGCATCCAGCCCTGAAAGAAGTCGATCGGTTGGTCGATGTCGGGATTCCAGACCGGCTTGGGCGTGGCTTGGCCCGGCTGGATACGGCAGCCACGCAGCCCCGCGACGGCGGAGCCCTCGGTGCCGTCCACCTGGATCGTGAACAGGTCGTCGCGCCGCACGCGCACGGTCCAGGCCGAGTTGAAGTGGCAGATGATCCCGCGCTCGGTCACGAAGGTCGCGTAGGCCGCATCGTCGGCATTGGCCTCATAAGCCTGACCGCGCTCGTCGAGCCGCCGCGGGATGTGGTTGGCCCCCAGGCAGCTCAGCGACGTAATCTTGCCGAACAGGTTGTCGATGATGTAGCGCCAGTGCGGGAACATGTCGAGGATGATGCCGCCCCCTTCCTCGATGCGGTAGTTCCAGGAGGGGCGCTGGGCGGGCTGGTCCTCGCCGGTGAAGACCCAATAGCCAAACTCGCCGCGCACCGAAAGAATTCGTCCGAAGGTGCCCTGCTCGATCAGCCGACGCAGCTTGAGTGGCCCCGGCAGCCAGAGCTTGTCCTGCACCACCCCCTGCTTGACGCCCGCCTGGCGCGCCAACCGGTAAAGCTCGAGCGACTCGGGCGAGGTGGCCGCCACCGGCTTCTCGCAATAGATATGCTTGCCGGCGGCGATCGCGCGGACGACGTTGGCGTAGCGCAGCGTGGTCGAGAGCGCATCGAAGTAGACCGTGTAATTCGGGTCAGCCAGCGCCGTATCCAGATTGGTGGTCCAGGGCAGGCCGCCGTGACGCTCGGCCAGCTCGCGCAGCTTGGTCTCGCTGCGGCCGACCAGCATCGGCTCGGGCATGATCGCCTCGTCGGGGCCGACCCGCACGCCCCCCTGGCGCCGGATCGCCATCAGCGAACGCTCCAGGTGCTGGTTGGTGCCCATCCGGCCGGTCACGCCGTTCATGATGATGCCAATGCGGTGGGTCTTCATGATTGGTTTCCTTTGGCTGTGGCGTCGTAAAAGTCCGGACTGGCGACGCCCAGTTCGGCTCGGCGTAGGTAGACCGCCAGCTCCATGGCATGGTAGTCGCCCCACATTGAGGATTCGCCCTGCGGGACGGCCCGGCCCGGTGGGATGGTGTCCCAGCCATTGGGGCGGTGGTAGACCGAGTGCAGGATGAGGCCCTGATGGGCGGGGTCGGTCGATAAATAAGGCTCGCCCAGTAGCGTGCGGGCCACGGTCAGCCCCGCCTGCCATAGCCGGCGACCTTCCCCGTCGTCGCGGCCCAAGTAACGCCCCAGCCGCAGAAGAGCCTGGGCGGCGATCGCGGCTGCCGAGCTGTCGACCGGCTCATGTGGATTGTCGGGCTGAGCCGGCCGCTCGCGCCACTCGGGCATGGCGCGCAAGCCGGGCGCGCCGGTGTCCCAATAGGGAATCCCATCGGCGGCGGTGGCGTGATCGAGGTAGAAGCCGGCGGTGACGCGGGCGGCGCGCAGCAGCTCGGCGGCGTAGGCCTCGCGCCCGCCGAATAACTTAAAATCCTCCTCCGGCAGATGCTCGAGCGCCTCGAGCTGTTCGGCACACCCCAGCATCACCCAGCCCAGCCCGCGCGTCCAGGTCGAGAACGCCGAATAGCCCTGCTGCGTCGAGGGGCAGCGGTAGCGGCCGTCGGCCACGTTGAAGACGCCCTCATGGGCAACCCGCCCCGCGATATCGTAGGCGTCCCTCCCCTCGCCGAACCAGACGTTGTAACGGATCGTATTGCGGCAGTGCTCGATCGCCCGCCCCAGCAGCGAGTGACGCTCGTCGTTCTCCGCCATCAGCGCGTGGCCGAGCTGGTGGGCCAGCACCAGGCTGCGGCAGGAGCGAATCGTATCGCTGAAAAGCGAATGTGCCCCATTGAACGAATGGATGAAGCCGCTGCCGTCGGCGATGCGAGTCCAGCGCGCGGCCTGCACCGCGCCCGAGACCTTGAGCGCCAGCTCGCAGAAATGCAACCAGTCCGCCGTCGCCTCGTAGCGGCCCTCGCGCGCCAGCCGCCGCAGGTTGCCGTAGGTCGAAATGTTATTGAAGCCGTGGTCGTGCACGCCGATGTGGCTGACGTGCGGGGCCATCCGTTCGATCGTGCGGGCGCGCCCCAGCTCCAAAAAGCGGAAATCATCGGTGGCGTCAAACTGCAGGATCGCGCAGCCGAATTGGAACCCCTGCGTCCACTCGGTCCAGCCGCGCGTGGTGTAGCGCCCCGCCCGGGTAATCACCGGCGAGCCGGCGGCGGCATCCCATCCGGCGTCGAGCGCCAGGATCTTTTCCCCCGCCAGCATGAAGAAACGGTCCAGCAGCGGGGCCAGTTCCCCCGGTGTCAGCGTCTGGTCAACCAGCATGAATGTTGTCCTGTTCAGGGTCCGCCGTCAGGGACGGAGTCCGCGGGGCGGGATGGATAGCATGCGCCGGCAATCAGCGTTCAATCGTGGCCAGGATGCGATCGGCTTCGGCACGGGCCTGGGCCAGCACCGGCGCCAGCTTGACCTCGGCCCCGCCCTGGCGCTTGCTCTCGTCGGCCGCGCTCATGAAGGTATAGATTTCAGTCGATTCGGCCGGCTCCACCGGCGCCTCGCCGGTCTCAAAGAACTGCACGAAGGCCGCGACCGTGTCATCGTAGCCCGCCTTGGAGTCGTAGTCCGGCATCGCGATGACTCCGCGCTCGGCAATCACGTGGGCCCCATAGCCGCGCCGCCCCGAGCGGATGCCGCGAAAGATGCCAAAGCGCCCGTCGCCCCAGCGGCCGACGACCACTTCGGAGCCCTCGTTGACGCCCAGGTGTTGAAACCGTGCCACGCTCTCGCAACCGGGCCCCATGATCGTGTAGAGCAGTTCCACCCCATGGATGCCATACCAGTAAAGGTCAGGGTGGTTGGGCTCCAGCGGCGAGGGGCTGATCGCGTTGGCGCCGTGAACCGTTCCATAGTCGCCGCGCCGCGCCTCCACTGCCGTCGGGTTCCACCGTTGCATCGAGGCGGTGAACATCGGCACGTCCCAGCTCTCGGCCAGGTCAAACAGAACGAGCGTGTCGGCCAGCGAGCCGGCCACGGGCTTGTCGATGAACAGCGGCTTGCCCGCGCGCAGCACCGGGATCGATTGAGCCAGGTGCGGCCGCCCGTCGTTCGTGGTCAGCACCACGCAGTCCACCCGTGTCAGCATCTCCTCGATCGTGTCGACGATCTCCACACCAAACTCGTCGCGATATTGGTTGGTATAGCCCTCGCGCCGACTGGTGCTCGACTCGATATCGGCGCTCCCGATTGGATAGGCGGCGACGATCCGGTAGCCGCCGAAGCGTTCGTCCTGAGGTTCGGCATTGAGTCTCCGCGCAAACTGAATCACGTGCGATGTGTCCAGCCCGATCACGCCGACACGACGGCCCTCGGGCGCGCTCATGCGTTCGGCGGCGGCGGCCTGCGCGGCCAATGCCAGGCCCAGCGTCAGCGCGAGCAGGTTGCGGATCATCATCAACGGACCTCCTGCATGGTTGAAGCCGTGACGGGCTCGCCCTTGCGGCGACCACGGCTCAGTGCGACATACTCGGCGATCTTCCCCAGCGGCGGGCGGCTGGTGAAGAAGCTGATGAGCACAAAAACAGTCAGGTTGGCGATCAGGCCCAGCGCCCCGCGGTCGATGATCTTCGCATAATCCGTCGCCACGCCGACCATCGTCGAGGAGATCCCGCCGAAAATCATATTGCCGAACGGGCTCGACAGGAAAACCACGATCACGCCGACAATCATGCCGGCCGTCGCGCCCTGACGCGAGCCCCGATGGATATAGAGCATGTCCACCGTCGCCGGCAGCAACTGCGTCGAGAAGGCGATCCCCAGCAGCGCCATGTTGGTCAGCATCTGAATAGGCGTGAATTGCGGATTGTTGCGGCTCAGGAAGACCAGGAAGAGCGAGAAGACGATCGAGAAAAAGATCACGATCCGGCCGACCCAGACACGCTCCTGCTCGGTCGAGCGTGGTGCGACGTAACGCTGGTAAATGTCACGGGTGAAGATCGCGCTGAAGGCATGCACGTTGGCGTCGGCGGTGCTCATCGCGGCCGCCATGATCGCAATCATGATCATGCCCGCCAGGAACGCACCGAACAGCCCCAGCATCGCCGGCAGGTTGTTCTTCACGATGACGATCAGGATCTGGTCGAAGGCGCCGACGTCGGCGTGAGCCGCCACCCCGCCATCGGGCAGGTATTGGAGCGGATACTGCACCTGCCCGCCCAGGCCCACCAGCATGACGCCGAAGATGTAGCAGGAGGTCAGCACGACGGTGAAGATGATCGCGCTGCGCCGCAGCGTGCGCGTCGAGCTGGCCGCGTAAAAGCGCATCCACTGCGCCGGCTGAATCAGCGAACCCAGAGCTCCGAAGGCGGCGGCGGTCATGAGCATCGCCGGGGCCCAGAAGCCGGTTGTCCCCGGCGAACTCAGAGAGCTCGCCGGCAGCTGTGAAACCTGCTCGAAGAACGCCTCGGGTCCGCCCAGCCGCCAGACGATCGTCGCCCCGCCCAGCAGCATCCCCATGATCAGCAGCAAGCCCTGCACCACGTCCGCATAGCCGACCGAACGCATCCCGCCGACGATGATGTAAAGCGTGGCGGTGATCGCCAGCACGATCGTGCCGATCTCGAAGGCATTCTGGAAGCCGAAAAGCTGCTCGGCAAGCATCCCGCCGGCACGCAGCTGCACGATCACGTAGGGCACGACGAACAGGAAGCCGATCAGCGCCACCAGCAGCCGCATCGCGTGCCGGCTGCCGTAGTAGTCGGCCAGCATGTCGGCGGGGGTGACGAAATTTCGTGCACGCCCGATGCGGGCGATCTTGGCACCAAAGGCATAGATGACCGCGCCGCCGATCGGCACGTTGAGCGCGAACAGGGCGAAAACCACGCCCTCGCGATAGGTTGTTCCCGGCACGCCCAGCAGCGCGAACGAGCTGAAGAAGGTCGCCATGATCGTCAGCGACGAGACGATCCAGCCCTGGCTGCGACCAGCCAGGTAATAGTCCTCCTCGCCGCGGCGGCTGCGCTGGAACTTGCGCCAGCCCGCAAAACCCAGGATGAGGAGCATCATAATATAAAGGCCGAAGACCAGGTAGGGCATCATGCTCTCGAAGCCGCCGGCAGTCTGCTGAGTGGGCATCGATCTACTCCGAAAAAATTATGCTTCTTCATTCCAAATGGTGAAGGCGGCGGTCAGGATCACGATCAGCTGGACGGCATACCAAAGCAGCCCCCACAGATAAATAATCGGGATCCCGCGCCAGGCAAAGTCCGCGCTGGGTCCGTCCACGTCCGGATTGATCAACCAGATGCCGGGTCCGGTCCCCATCACCACGGCAATCACGAAGACAATAAACAGCACCCAGCCGAGCGTTCTGCCGGGGGCGGCGGTTTGGGCGGGCATGACCTGCACCTCCATGGGCATTGCGTTCACGAGCAGTCCAAGATTATGAATGTTTTCAATTGAGGCGCAAGTTCAATCGACCCAGTTCGACCCTTCGCGCATGCACACGCTTTGCGGTTCATTTCTTTTTGCGCCGGCGCTTCCGGCCCGACCTGCTGGCCCTACCGGATGTTCCCAAGCAGGTCATCCGTGAACAGGAAACGCCAACTCTGCCCGCCGTCATCCGAGATGATGCTCGTGCGGCGCTTCCCCCGATGGTCATTGCGATAGAACCACATGGTCGACCAGTAGTCGTAGGACAACAGCAGCCGCCCCGCCCGATCAACCGTCAACCGGTGGTAGTAGATGCTGTATTCCGACAGCGGCGGGATGATCAGCACGCGGGGCGCCTCCCACGGCTGGCCCGGCCGCTTGATCTGATGAGCCAGCACGGCATGATGCGAGGCCTTATGCGGCTCCGTCTCATAAAGGAACTGGCGGTTGATCAGGTGCAGCGTGTCGTCGGGCGCGCAGACCAGCCCGATGTAGGTCTGGCGCATTGGCTCACCCACCGGCTCCGCCTCAGTCCAGCCGCCGTGGGCGTTGTTGGGCTCCAGCGAGCGGGCATAGTTGAAGGTGGCGTTGTGAGTGCCGGTCAGGGCGTGAAGGTAGCCCTTGCTGTCCATCGTTATCGAGGGCCGATTGTGAGTGTCGTTGGCCGGCGCGCCGTAACCGATCAGCACCGGCTCGCCCAGCAGCTTGCGCGTCTGGCGGTCGCACGAGACGACATAGGCCGGCACGCCCGGCAGTTCCAAGCTCGGGTCGGTGGCTTCACCCCAGATTGCATGCACGCGCCCCTCGCGCGAGACGATCGCCGAGGCAATACCCGAATGAGCCCCCACCCCAAGCGCCAGGCGCGTCAGCTCGATCGGCTGGCCGATCTCAAGTTTACCCCCGCGTTTCTCCACCGGGATCAGCTCAAGTGTGCTCAGCTGACGCCAGCGCAGCTTGGGGTCGCGCTCGGTCGTGATCGAGCGCAGCAGCCAGGGCGCTCCCGTCGGCACGTTGTGTCCCGAGAACTGCTCGATATCAAAGGCGCCCGAGGGCCCCAGATCATAGGCGGTGAAGCTGCGTCCACCATCGCGCGAATGCAGCAATGCGCCCCTGCCCGAGGTGTTGGAGACCAGATACATGTCATTGTCGCGGTCGAAGGCGATCTTGGTGGAGCTCCGGCCCATGGTGAAGCTTGATTCACCCTCCGGCTTTCCCGCCACCGTCACCACTTTGCGGAGATCAATCAGCTCCCAGCCGCCGTCGCGCAGCGCCATCAGCCCTCGGTCGGTCAGGCCGTAGGGCCGATTTTCCATGTCATGGTAGATCTCCCAGTCGGTTGGATAATCGGGAAGATAGCCAAACTGTTCGTTCTCGTGTTCGTAAGGCTTGAGCACCAGTGGCATCGCCAGCGGTTCGCGCGCCGGTGACGGACCCGCCACGACCTCCAGCGTCGAGTAGGTCGAGAATGCCGGTCGGTCCACCGGCGTCGCGCGCAGGTGGCACATACCGCGCCCCTCGGCCGCCACGGTGTAATGAATCGTCACCTCGGCCGTCTTGCCGGCTGCCACCGTCACATGGCTGGTGGACAGGCGCGCCTGCAGCGTCCCGGCGCCCGGCTCCAGCGTCAACTGAAACACCCGCCGGCCCTTCCCATTGTTGTGGACCGTGTAGGTCATCTCTCCTGATGAGCCAGGCTCGCCATAAACCTTGCGGCTGTATGGGGTCAGCAGCCAACGGTTGGGCAACAGATCAAACCAGGCCCGGCCGTTGGTCGTCCAGATCGCCATGTCGCGGTGGGTGTCCTGAGGGCGCCAGCGCGTCAGGCCATCGATCTGAATGGTCCCGCTCCCCTTGGGCAGATGCAGCCGCCACGGCGCCGCCCCGCGCCCCGGCTCGGGCCCGATTTGCGCCTGCGCCTGGCCCTCGGTCACCGCCAAATTCTGGATCAACTGGCCCCGCGCATCATGCAGCGTCAATTGCTCGACACCTTTGGGCAGCTTGGTGACTTCGATCTGAAAGCCCTCGGCCGCCGGCTGAAACCAGATGCTGGCCGGCTGGTCCGGACTGTGCAGAATGATCGGCTCCTGGTGGGCCTCATCGCGGTGCCCGCGCGCCGTCTCGATCATGTATTTGGGACAGTTGCTGCTGAATCCCCACGCAATCCGCGTGCCGTAGCGATCGCCGGCGGCAGTGATCAGCAGAACATAAACACCCTTGCGCTCAACCTGGGTGGTCAACCGAATGACCTGTGGCTGAGTGACCACCCCGCGCTGGCGACCCGGCCCGGCCTCGATCCGCTGCTCGGCCACCGGCCGCCGATCCGGCCCCACCAGCACCGCGCGCAACTCGGTCGGCGCACTCAGCTCCAGCTTGACGACGTCAACGACAAGCGGTCCGGGCTCGGCCAAAAAGTAGACGCCCCCATTGCCGCCCATCAGCAGCATATTGGCCTCGGCCGCCGTCCCGACTGCCGGCCCCGCCAGCACCGCCAGCCCCGCCACGACCATCAGCATCGCCCGCCACCACCCACAGGTTCCCATGCGCATGATGTTCATTCCTTCGCTGAAGTATGCTCCACCCGCCGGTTTGAATAGAAGTGCATCGGGCAAGGAAGCTCTGCCATGATAACAATCGGTAAGATGTTCACAAGTCGAAATTAACCCCGTCGCCGACGCGTCCGCCAGCCCTGCCCCCCGGCCACATCGCCATTGACGCAAAAAACTCCCCTGCTATGATCGAACTGGAGACGCGCCCGTAGCTCAACCGGATAGAGCACCGGCCTTCTAAGCCGGGGGTTGTGCGTTCGAGCCGCACCGGGCGCGCCAAGCCCCAAAATCATCCTAAGCCATATTAAATCTGTGACTTGCGGCGAACCTCGATCAAGGACGAGGGTGCAACAGGAGCAGGTGGTTGGGGAGTTCATCGAAACTCTGGCCATCGGCCGGCAGCGTCCGCTCAAGTTCGGGCAGGGCGACCTCAATTGTGCGGGTGAAGGTCTCGGTGCGGCGGCCGGCGCGCAGCTCGTTAAGTGCCACGTCCCGCACGCGGTCGAGGAAAGCCTGACTGGCTGGTGAACAGCCGGCGCAGCGGGTGCCAATAACTGGCCGCGAGCGAGCCGACGACGAAACCGGCCACGACCGCCAGGCACTGCCAGGAGAATGGCAGCGTCGCGGCACGCTTCCACGATCCGGCGTCTGACCCGCCGTCCACTAAAGCGGCGTTGGCCATGGCCAGTGCGAGCAGCGCAAACAGCAGGCCGGCAAGTGATTCGGCTCGGTCATATCGGCCCGATTCGGTGGCGCAGGCGCAGACGACCTCGGCGCGCGTGCGGGTTTCGGCCAGGGCAATGGCTTCCACCACGGCAGCCTGCTGGCCTTTATTCAGGTACTGACGGGCGTTCAGCATATCATCGAACTCCTTCACCAACGACCGCTGGCGCCGCCGCCACCGGAAAAGCCGCCGCCAAAGCCGCCGGAGGCGCCGTAACCACCTCGGCCGCGGTTGATCAGCCCAAAAATCACGACGAGCACCCACAGGGCAAGCGAGCCGATGATCAGCACCCCGGCGATCCAAAGCAGCAACTTGCGCCAGTCAGGGAAGAAAATGGCAAGCACCAGGCAAAGCAGGCCGATCGCGATCATCGGGATGCCGATGCGCGCCGGAATGGGGCTGACTGGAGTCAGCGGCTCGTTTGACTGCCACGCCTGATTGACCTGATTCATCATCGTCTGCTCGGGGGGCGCGGCCTCGGGGCCGAGCCGAGCCATCTCCAGCAGTGCCTCGAGGCCGGCGATGGTGCCGGCGCCATACTGGCCCGCCTTGAACTCGGGAATGATGCGATTGTCCATGATCTGCAGGGTAAAGTTGTCCCAGCGGCGGCCCCAGTCGGCGCCGAGTTCGATGCGGGCACTGCGATCGCCCGTGCTGATCAGCAGCAGGATGCCCCTGTTGTTCTCGCGCGAGCCGATGCCCCACGCATCAAACCAAGCCTTGGCAAATGACTCGATCGCGCCCGTCCACTGGTATTGGGCCATGCTCTTGATCGTGATGACTATGATCGGAGTCTGGTGAGTTTCGAAGGCCTCGCGCTGAATCTCACGGATGCGGCGCAGCGTCGCGGCGTCAAAGAGTTCGGCTGCATCATAAGAAAAGCTTTGGTTGCGCGGGACAGGCGGAATCTGCTGGGCAGGCGTTGGGATGGCGGTCGCCAGCAGCAGTCCGATGACAAGCCAAACCAGCATCGACCGCAAACGAGCGAGATGAGATGCTGGACGTGCGGGGAATGGCATGATCACCTGACATATCCCATTGCTGCTCTTGAAAATAATATATTGTTGCTTCCATACATCAGGGGGTCGTAGCCCGGCCGAGCCGCTTGAAGATAGAGACTTCATCGTTAAATACAATCAATTCCCAGCCTTGCGCGCCGAGCTTGTTAAGATTTTCCAGGGCAGCAGACTCTCGCTGCTTGCGCGCTTGGGCACTGCTGAGTTCGGCGAAGGACGGGGCCTCATCCAGACTCGCCAGCTCGATATGACTGACCACCTTGTATTCCCAGGCCTGGGTTGGCGCAGCGCCCCCGGCAGGGTCTGTCATTTGGCCGGTCGCCCACACCACCACCGATGCAAACAGAATGGCCGCAGCAATGACCTGGTAACGCATGGAGCACTCCTCGTGATCCCAAAATCGGCTGGCATCATGTCTACATAAAAACAATTACTGATAAATACCGCAACGTCAACTGTAAACCTTACAGAAGCGTAGATATATTTCTTCGTCCAGCAACCGACACGTCGGGTGGACATGCCCGGCCCGCATGCCACAGCCGCCCTGTCAGAATGAAAAATGCAGGCTCCGTTGCGTGCGGAAAGAAAATTCAATGGCAAACGCACTCCGATATCCCGAATATCAGCTGATGCGGATTGCGGCAAAGGCGCGACGACTTTACATTTCGAATTTCGCGCGCCAGGACGCACAGGACTGATGGTCGTCCCATCGTCCTCTCTCCTCAACCGGAGGTTGATGGATGGGTGCCATGACTAGCCTTGACTGGGCCGTGGTCTTCGGGATCCTCTTGCTCTGCCTGGGGGTTGGTCTGCTGTTCGCCCGGCTGCAGAAAAGCGGCGAAGGCTTCTTCACCGCCAACCGCTCGCTTTCATGGTGGGCTGTCGGCATCTCCAATTCGGCGACCTATCAGTCGGGCCTGGGCGCCTTCGTCACGCTGATCTTCTTCTATGGGCTCGCCGGCAACTGGCTGTGGTGGCTGCAGTGGATCATCTGGATGCCGCTGGTGGCGATCATCTGGAGCCGCATGTGGCGGCGGATGCGGATCGTGACCACGGCCGAGCTGATCCAGCTTCGCTACGGCGGCCAAGCAGCGCGTCTCGCGCAGAAAATCTACGCCGCGTCGATGTTCCTGCTCGCCCTGACGGTGATTGCCTACATCGCCGCCTTCTTCGCCAAGACCATCAACCCGCTGGTGCCGTGGGACGTGCCGAGGATCATGCTGGTCTTTGGCGTCGCCACCGCCGTCTACACGATCTTCGGCGGGCTGATGGGTTCGGTGATGGTGGCGGTGGTGCAGATGGTGATCATGATCGGCGGCAGCCTGGTCTTCATGTTCATGATCATCCCGCAGTTCGGTGGCTGGGAGGCGATCCTCGCCCGGGTGCTTGAGCTGCGGCCCAACGCAATCTCTCTCAGCCCCGTCTCCGGCGCCATCGCGGGCGTCCCCAATCCGAGCAGCCTGGATATCTACCTGTCGATGGCGATGTTCATCGTGCTCGGCCTGTTCTTCGCCGGCTCGCCGACCGCCGGGGAGGGGATGACCGCCCAGCGGTTCATGGCCGCCCGGAGCGAGCGCCACGCGATCGGCGGCCAGCTCTTCAACGCATTCATCGCGCTGTCGCTGCGCATCGTGCCGCTGGTCGGCCTCGGCATCATCGCCATGACCCTTTTCTGGCACCAGGGGCTGACCGAACGCTATGGCTTCAACCCCGAGGGGCTGACGATGATCGAGGACCCGGCCTACGTCTGGGGCGAGCTGATCAAAGCGAGCCACCTGCCCGCCGGGCTCGTCGGCCTGCTGGTCGCCACCGAGATCGCCGCCTTCATGTCGACCCTGTCGGCGCTGATCAACTGGGGCTCCAGCTTCCTCGTCAACGACTTCTACAAGGACGTCCGGCGCGGGGGCTCGGCGCGCGAAGAACTTTGGGGCAGCCGCGCCACCTCGCTGGCGATGTTCATCCTCGCTGCCGCCATCGCCATCCTCTTTGTCGACGACATGATCAAGTGGTTCCTCTTCATTAACTCCGTCGTCGTCATCTTCTGGCTGCCACTTGCCTACTTCCGCTTCTTCTGGGCGCGCTTCAACGTCTGGGGCGAGATCGCCGCCACCACGCTGAGCCTGCCTCTGGGCTGGCTCGTCTGGTTCACCCTCGATTTCCAGAGCAAGCCGTTCTGGATGGGCACCGGCCTGCTGTTCACGATGGCGTTGCTGATCATCGTCACCGTCACGCTGCTCACCCCGCCCGAGTCCGACGAGACGCTGACCCGCTTCTACAAGCGCTGTCGGCCAATGATCGGTTTCAGCCGCTTCCGCCGCACGGTCATGCTGCCGCCCAACAACGATCCGCCGCTGTCGGCGCTGGTGCTCGACTGCGTGATCGGCATGTTGGCCTGCCTCGGGCTGGTGATGGCGACCAATGCAATTTTCGTGCGCAACTGGCCGCTGACGGCGCTCGGCATGCTCGCGGCGGTTGGTTTCGGTGGGCTGCTGATCCACCGCTCGTTCGGCCAGCGCCCCGGCGAGATCGAGGAACCCAAATCCCAAACAGTCGCCCGACGTTAGCCGCGGCATAGTTGCCGGCTGACTCAAGGTGGCCGACCGTGGGGTTTTGATTTTTTTTATCGGCCGTGTAAACGCCAACCACGTCACGCGCGTCTTTGTCAGCGAGAGGCAACACCAGCCTCCATTCCTTTTCCGGCGCCGGACAAAGGCAACACCTTGAGCGAACAACCATCCCATTACGAACGGCTGGTGGCCCCGATCGAGCAGCGCATGATCGGCGCGGTCTGGCGCATCGTGCGCGAGCGGGACGATTTCGACGAGGCATTTCAGGATGCACTGGCCAGGGTCTGGGCGCGGCTCGATCAAATCGAGCGCCACCCCAACCCACAGGCGCTGATCCTGCGCATCTGCATCAACGCGGCCTATGACGTGCTGCGGCGCAGGGTCCGGCAACGGCGGCGAGAGGTGCTCGATGGCATGCATGAATCGATCGCCGACAGCCACCCCCCGGCTGACGATGTGCTGGCGGCTGCCGAGCAGCGCGGCGAGATCATGGCGGCCGTCAGCCGCCTGCCGCGCAACCAGGCCGAGGCCTTCCTGATGCGCTTCATCGACGAGATGCCCTACCCCGAAATCGCCCAGGCGCTCGGCTGCGGCGAGCCGACCGTGCGCACCCACATCCTGCGGGCGCGGCGGCGGCTCGGACAGTGGCTGGCGCATCTCGATCCGCGGCCACCAAGGGAGGCGTGCAAATGAACCACCTCGACCCGCACGACCCGATCGGCGAGCGGCTCGCCCCGCACAAGGGCGAAATCGTCCCGCCGGAGGTGGAGGCGAGCGCCCATGCCGCCCTGGCCAGCCTGCGCAATCGGATGGACCGGCGAGAAAGCCGGAGAAGGGAACGTCCGATCATGAGCACGTTGAAGAGAGGGTTCGGTTCGAAGCTGGCCTGGGCCGGCTCGCTGGCCGCGGCGACGGTGGTGATCATTCTCGCCTTTGGGCTGCTGCCCGGCGGCGGCGGCGGGACCTCGGCCTGGGCACAGGCCGTGGAGAAGCTCCGCAACGCCCGTTCCGTGACCTATTCCATCATTGTGAGCATGGAGCACCTGCCCGAACCGATGAACAAGATGCCGCCGATGCGGATGGATTACATGTGGAAGGAACCGGGGTTGCTGCGGATGGAAGCCCCGGGCACATGGGGGGTAATGGACATCGTCCGCCGCAAGGGAATCTCGGTCATGGATGCGCAGCGAACCTACATTGAGATGGATTTGAGCGAGATCCCCGAGGAGCAGTTCATCCAGCAGACCGGCGGCATCGAATACATGCGGCGCATGCCCGAGCGTGCCGAGCGCGAGCTGGGCGAGCGCGAGTTCGACGGCCGCCGCCTGCTCGGGTTCCTCTGCCGCGAACAGGGGATGGAATACGAGGTGTGGATCGACCCGCTGACCCACGACCCGGTGCGGGTCGAGATGTCGATCCCGCAAGCCGACATGCGGGCGACCATCGTCGACTTCCGCTTCGATGTCGAGCTTGACGATGCAATATTCGACATGACCCCCCCGGCGGATTACAAGCGCATGGACCTGAAGCTCGAACAGCCCGCAGAAAAGCACCTGATCGGGTTCTTCCGCTTCTGGACCGCCCGCTCGGCGAATGAGACATTCCCTCCTGGGATGGATATGGGCACGATCATGACGGAGCTGCGGAAAATCGAGATGAAGGACATCGAGGCGCTCGACATGCAGCAGCAGATGGATCAAATGATGCCGATGCAGCTCAGCATGCAGTTCGTAACGACTATGACCCCCGACAACGACTGGTACTATCGCGGGGAGGGGCTGCGGCTGGGGACCGAGGAGCCGATCTGCTGGTGGCGCCCCACCGGCTCGGAGTTCTACCGCGTCGTCTTCGGCAACCTCGAGGTGCTCGACTACACACCCGAGGCGCTGGAGCAGCTGAAATCGATCATCAGTGAGAAGTAATGCCCTGGCATGACTGAAAGCGGGCCGCGCCCAAAAGGCGGCCCGCTCTTTGATTCCAGGGTCTGCCTTGCGCCGGCGGGCCGTTGCTGGTCCCGATTGCCCATTGACATTGATGAACCCTACTTTAATAATCCAAGGTGCTTGGAAGATTTCCAAAATAATAGGGGAGGATCATCATGAGAAAGGGTTTCACTCTGATCGAACTGCTGATCGTCGTCGCGATCATTGCGATCCTGGCGGCCATCGCGGTTCCCAACTTCCTTGAGGCGCAGACCCGCTCGCGCGTCTCGCGCGCACAAAACGATTTGCGCACCATCTCCCTGGCGATGGAGTCGTATTATGTTGATAACGGCACTTATCCGGTGCGAGTCCGGGATTCACCTCGAACCGGCAGCACGGCCAGTGCGACGGATCAGACCTATCTCACCTCGCCCATCAGCTATCTCAGCGCAGTCCCCAAGGATGTCTTTCGGCAATTGGGAAAAGTTGGTGATACCAACTATGTGCTTTACGGCGGCAATTATGGCGCCCTGACTGACGGCTCATTTACTTTTAGTTATTATCCATACAATGCCTGGATGACCCATAGCATCGGCCCCGACCTGTGGACCAACACCGCCAGCTATCGCTCTTATAAGTGGGTTTTGGCCAATGAGGCACGCGGCGAAGCGGGCAATTACGGTTTCGATGCGGACGGCAACCGCATTGGCACCGGCGGCGGCGGGACCAGCAACGGCGATGGCCTGCGCTATGACCCGACCAATGGGACGACCAGCTTTGGTGACATCCACCGCTGGGAGGGCATGGCCAAGACCGGCCCCGCCGGTCCGCTCCTTTGATCAAACTTGGACTATGTTTTCTGAATACCCTTGAGGCCCCGGTCAACGATCATCGACCGGGGCCTTTTGTTGCCGACATAACTGCCCTGACGGCCGCTCCCCCCCGCCACATCATTGATTTCCTTTCCAATCGATCTATCAAAAATGAGAACTTATGTTCCAGCCGCACCTTCACGGTGAGCGATAAAATTTTTTTTATCGGGCGGGTGATTTTTTTTTTGGGCAGCGGCCGTGGCCATGCGTCCTTCAGTGGTGAGAGCTGTTTTGATCGAACACAAGGAGTCCGCGAGATGAGCCTAGACGATCAGGGCCTGTGGGCACGCTTCTGTGCCGCTCCCGACGAATGCCATTTTGCCGAGCTATATGAGCGCTACCGGGCGTTGGTCTGGACCCTGAGCTGGCGCATGCTGGGCAACGAGGAGGACGCGCTCGACGCCTTTCAGGCCGCCTGGGCGCGCTTGTTCGAGCTGGCCCGGAGCGAGGGCGCCCGGCTGGCGACGGAGCCGGCCGACCGGATTGTCTATCAGTGCAGCATCCGCGAGGCTGACAACCTTAAGAAGCGGCGCAACCGGCGCTCGCGAAGGGAGCTGGCGATGGAACTTCTGCCCCAGGTGGCTGCCGGTGATCTTCCGGCCGACGAACGAATGGCCGGCGCCGAGCGGCGCGGCCGGCTCGAGTCGATCATTGCCATGCTGCCTGAAAAATATCGCCTGCCGATCCAGCTGCACTACCTGCACGGCTTGAGCCAGCTCGAAATCGCGCGCATGACGGGCATCAGCCGCAACACGATCGCCACGCGGCTGGCGCGCGGGCTGCGCAAGTTGGCCCCGCTGGCCGAGCGCGCCGGGCTGGGCGAGCTGGCCGGCCTGCTGGCGGCGGCGGCGCTGGGGGGCGGACTGCTGGCCCCGCCGTCGGCGCTGGCCGCACCGGTGGTCTTTGCCCAGCTCCAGTCGCTGCTGGCTGGCGGCGCCGCCGCCAACGTCGGGGGTTTGGCTGGCTCGCTGCTGGCCAAGCTGTCCGGCGTGGGTGGCTTCATGATGCAGGCCAAGTCGGCGCTGCTCGGCGCGGCGGCGGCGCTGGCGCTGGCGACCGGGATTTATCTGAACTCCGACGCGGCCGAGGACGTCAAGCCGCTGCAGGCGACCGAGGCCGCTGTCGCCACCCCGGCCGCACCCGCCCCCGCCGAGTCGCCCGCCCCCGCCGCGACCCCGCCCCCCGCGGCCAAGGAGCCCCCCGCCGCCGCTCCAACACCCGTCTCGGCGCCCGACGAACCGACCCGCGAGCTTCAGATGATGGTCCACTGGACGCGCGGCCGGGGTCCCATCGAGGGGATGGATATCAGCGTCACCGCGCGGCCGGAAAGGTCCCGCAGCTACAGGGTAAATAACATGACCGATGCCGAAGGCATGATCCGGATGCAGATCCCCCAAAGTTGGGACCAACTGACCGCCCGCGGACTACATCCCGAAGCGGTTACTTCGACCAAGAACTTTTCAATCAATGATCCTTCCCCGGTGCGGGTTTACTTCAACGTCGGTGGGACGGTCTATGGGATGGTCCGCGACCGCCAGGGCGAACCGGTGGCGGGTGCCACGATCCGCAGTTATATGGGGCACTCCGGTTATGTGGGCCAGACTGAGACCAAGACTGATGGCAGTTTTGAGTTGCCCAAAATGCCGGCCGGCTCGACCCGCGTCGTTGCCACGCATGGCGAGGAGACCTCGGAAATTCGCTCCCCCACCGCCGGCACCATCACGGTGGTGGAGAAGGAAAGGGTAGGTCCGGTAAACCTTGTGATCGAGCCGGGGGCCACCATCACCGGCCGGGTCATCGAACGAAACTCCGGCCTGCCCATCTCAGGCGCCAGAATCAAGGTAGCCAACGAAGCTAGTTGGAGAAATCGTAGCGCCACCACCGATCAGGAGGGCATTTTTCAACTCAACGGAATTCCACTGCGGCAGCTCACCATTGAGGCAACATCGAAGCACTATGCCGGCCAGCAGCGCGTGGTTGAACCTTCTCTGCATGAACCGAACTACCTGGAATTTGAGCTTGATCCCGGTGCCGAGATCCATGTGTCCGTGCTCGATGAGGCGGGCGAGCCAGTCGCGGAGGCCAGTCTCAGTGCCGGCGATAGCAACAACCGCAGCAGCGCCACCACCGATGCGAACGGCCGCGCCACCCTGCGCAATCTGCCGGTGGATCGTCCAGCCACCGTGCATGCATCGAAGGAAGGCTGGACAACAGTCAGAAGCAATCCGGTTCGATGGGAGGCCGGACCGAGTGAAGAGGTGACCCTGCGGTTGAGCCGGGCCGACCTCCGCCCGGGCCACTTCATCGGCACGGTGACCGGCCCCGATGGCCAACCGCTGCCCGATGTGACGGTCAACTACGGTTATTTTAGTATCACCCGCTGGGGAGAGCGCACGACCACCGACCCTGCGGGCAACTACCAGCTCATGGTCAAGGACGGCAGCAGTCAGGATGTTTTAACAGCACATTCCAGCAGCTGGGCGACGCAACGCAAACCAGCCAAGCCCGGCACTGCCGACCAGCCCACGCGGGTGGATTTCCAGATGGCATCAAGCCACTGGATCGGCGGCACGGTGGTCGATGAGCAGGACCGTCCAATCGAACATGCCACCGTACATCTCGGAATGCATGGTCCCCAGGGCATGGATTACCTGAGCCTGCCCGCGACCCAGAGCTACGTTCGCACCGATGCCCAGGGCCGCTTCCACGTTGAGGGCCTGCCTGAGGGGCAGTTGAACCTCAGTGTTTCGGCCCATTCATTCGCCGATCAGACCGAGAAGGTCAAGCTTGACCAGGAGGTCAAGCTCACGCTGAAAACCACCGGCATCATTCGGGCGCGGGTGGTGGACAAGCGGACGGGCGAGCCTGTGCGTTCGGTCTCTATTCGCATCGTGGACCGCCACGAGCAGGCCGGTCAGGCCTTCAGCAACAACGAGGGCCGCTACACCCTGAGCGGGTTCCGGCAGGGCGACCGCCCTCAGCTCGTGGTCGAAAGCCGCGGCTACGCGACCGCCAGCGGCATCGAGGCCGTCGCCGATGCCGCCGATGCCGTCGAGGAATTGACCATCGAGTTGACTCGCGGTCAGCCGCTGCGCGGCCTGCTGGTCGATGGCCGCAACGGCGACCCCGTCGGCGGCGCGCTGGTCATTTATGGCTCGGTCCGGCCGGGTTGGGATTTCAACTGGATGCGGGAGGATGATCGCAATTACGGGCTCATTGAGCTTGGCCGGGCGGTCACCAAGCCCGATGGCCGATTTGAATTCTCGGTCCAGGACCACGAACAGACGCTCTACATCCAGCCGCGCGAGCACGCCCGCCTGATCAGCGATGCCGCCGCGCGCAAGCTGCAGCAACTGGCAGACGGAACCTACCGCATCCCGCTGCAGCCGGGGGCCAGCCTGAGCGGCCACCTGCTGCTGGCCGGCAAACCGCAGGCCGATTCCAATGTTTCATTGAACGCCACTGATGAGCGCAATCATCAGCACATGAGCGCCCAAACCGATGCCCATGGCCGCTTTGAACTCCGGGGCTTGACGGCGGGGAACTACACCCTGCACGGCGGGTTGATCTGGAACGAAGGCACCGGCATCTACACGATGAGCCGACGCTTGGAACTCAAGGAGGGCGAGCGTTGTGAGCTCAACCTGGGCGACGGGCTCGGCGACCTCTTGCTCTTTGGGATGGTGCTGGATGGCGGTGAGCCGGTCAGTAAGGCGCACATCACGCTTCGGCCTTTGTTTGATTGGGATTATCAATCCATCAGCGGCTGGACCGACGAAGATGGGATTTACACCATTGATGGTCTGCGGCCGGGACGCTACCGGGCCAGCGTAAGTCAGCACACGGAGGCCGGGAGACGGAATTTCTCCCACCAGGAGGAAGTCGAGGTGCGGGAAATTGAAACCCAGCACATCTTCGAGCGTGCCAAACGTTACCAAGTCACCGCGCGGCTGGTGTTCGACCAGGGCGTCAGCGACGACTTCAAGGCCTCGCTGAGGCAGGCCAGGCTTCAGATCAGCGAGATTCAAAATGGGCAGATCAGCTTCACGAATCTGGATATGCACGGGCAGGCCGAGGTTCAGGATGGGCGGATCAGCTTCACCGGCCGCTTCCAGGGCGAATATGGCATCAGCCTGCATTCGGGCGCCCAGCCGCTCCGCCTGCCCGGCAGCTTCAGGCTCGACAACCTCAAGGGCGACCAAGATTTGGGCGAGCTCCGCGTCCCCGCCCACCGGCCGGCTGCGGCCGACGTGAACCCGATCAAGTTCTAGCTAGACTAGAAGGGTAGGTCGGCTCTATGAGCCGATACTGGGAGGCCATGTCGGGGTGGAGACCCGACCTACCACTATGGGTTCCGGAGCGAAGTCAAGATCGCCAACGGTGCGGCGGGGCGGCTTCATCAACCCTTGCTCTTTTCAAACATCGTCCAGCCGCCGATCTCCTCGAAGCCCAACCGATGATAGATGCGACCGGCGCGCGGGTTGTCATAGAACAGGCAGGCAGTTTTTCCCTCGGCCAGCAGGTCGCGGCAGAGCCCGGCCATCAGCGCCGTGGCATACCCGCGCCCGCGATATGCCAGCCGCGTCGCCACGCCAATGATCATCGCCGAGGCCCGGTTCTCGGCCGCCGTCATCGCCGCCGCCACCATCCGGCCGTCCTGCTCGATGCCGTACCCCCGCCCGCTGCCTTCCTCGAGCGCCGCCCGCAATGCGGCATTGTCCCGGTTGAAGTTCTGGAATTCGGCGATCGAACGGTAGAGGTCGGCCAGCATCTCTATGTCGGCCGGCCCCAATCGGCGCGCAATGCTGCCGTTGATCCCAGCCGGCTCCAGGCAGGCGACCTCCTTCAGTCGGCACAGGTGCGTGTGCTCGGGCGGCTTGAAGCCCTCAATTGTCCCAAAAGATGCCATCGACCGGCGCTCGCCCGCAAAGCTGATAATGTCGTGGCCACGCAGGAGCCACAGCACCCCGTCGCGGTCGAACGGCGCGTCGGGCTCGCGCAGGTTCAGGTTCAGGAAGCGCAGGTAGCGCATCAGCACCAGGCGCAGCCGCCCATCCGCTCCGAATTCGCCCCATGCCTGGCAGCGCCCGCCCAGCCCATTGTTCTCCAAATTGCCGATGTTGAACAGGTTGACCTCGGGCTCGGCCAGCAGGTAAGTCTCCAGCAGCGCCCGGTCGGTTTCTGTCAGCTCACGAATCATAAGAGGAAGTCTCCTCGGAAGTCGTTCAATGCAGGCTCACGAAAAGTGCTGCGGCGGGTCCGCAACCAAAAGCAGACATGAATTGCCCCCAATCCGCACTATTTCTTTCGTTGATTTCCGCGGTGGCCTGCTCAAGACTGGCTGGTTGTCTGAAAATATCTTTGCCGACACACTTCGTAAGGGAGCTTGAGCATGCGACCGATGATCCGACTGGCGTGGGTGTTGATTCCAATGCTGCTGGCGGGCGGCTGTGCCCATCCGCGTTCCGGCGCGGGCGGCGTTGCGGCCGATGGGGCGGCGATCTATCACGTCGACACGCATCTGGAGAGCCGCTCGATTTCGCCCGAGAACCGGAGCGGCGGGCGCGGCATCGGCGGACAGGCCGCCAGTCCGCTCGGCGTGGGCCGCAAGGGCTCCCCAACGATCACCATTGCGCCCGGCGAGGAAATGGACCTCTGCGACATCGAGGGGCCGGGCACGATCCGCCACATCTGGATGACCGGGGTGATTCACCGGAACAACGACCGGCTGCGCGCGCTGGTCATCCGCGCCTGGTGGGACGACCAGCCGCACCCGAGCATCGAGGCGCCGCTGGGGGACTTCATGGGCTTGGCGCACGGCTTTACCAATCCATACCAGTCGGCCGCGCATTCGGTCGGCCGCAATACGGCGCTCAACTTCTGGCTGCCGATGCCGTTTACCCGTCGTGCCCGCATCACCCTGCGCAATGACTCTGAGGCCGACGCACGGATTTTTTACCAGATCGACTACACGATCGGCGACCGGCACCCCGTCGACGTGGGGCGCATGCATACCCTGTTCCGTCGCGAGAACCCCACCACGCCGACTGTTGACTTCGAGATCCTGCCGCGCCGCGTCGGCCGCGGCCGCTTCATCGGCTGCGTGCTTGGCATCCGCGACCTCGACACCAGCCGTTGGTGGGGCGAGGGCGAGGTCAAGTTCTACATCGACGGCGACGAGCAGTTCCCCACCATCGCCGGCACAGGCGCGGAGGATTACGTAGGGCTTTCATATGGGATGCAGGACACTCCGTACCTGCTGCACGGCTGTTCGCTTAATGAAAACGGCTACATCAGCATGTATCGCTGGCACCTGCCCGACCCGATCTACTGGAAGAAGGACTGCCGCGTCACGATCCAGCAGATCGGCTATCGACGCCCCGATTACTTTGAACGCGCCGACGACTGGAGCACCGCCACCTTCTGGTACGAGCCGATCCCGAGCGCGCCGTTGCCGCCGCTGCCGTCACTCGAGGAGCGCATGGCCGACCTGTATAAGCGCCCGCTCCCGGAATAATCGAGCCGGGATCAATACGGGATCCCCGTGCGGGTTTCCCAGCCGCGGACGATCTGGTCCATGACCCAGGCGGTGCGCGCGGCCGACTCGCCGCTGCTGGGGCAATGTTCGCCCCCCAGCAGCTCCCCGACGACCGTTTCGATCAGCGGCTGCTGGATGTGCTCGGGCCACTCCGCCTCGAACCGCTCCTCGCCCGTCTCCCTCAGCAGCCGCACCGGCTTGGGGGCAAACGTTGCCAGCTCGATCCGACCCGCCCCGCCGATGATCTCGATCCGATCGACGCGATCGACCTCGGCCGTGGTGAAGCACCATTGCCCCGCCCCCAGCACCCCCGACTCATGTTCCCAGCTCGCCACGACGATATCCTCGGCCGCGTAGAGCCCCGCCTGATTGGCTGCCCGGCCGCCCGCCGCGGCGATCGGCCCCAGCAGGAAGTCAAGCAGGTCGAGCTGGTGCGAGGCCAGGTCAAAAAAGTGCCCCCCGCCCGCAATCTCCGGCTGGACGCGCCACGGCGGATTTTCGCGCTGGAAATCCGAGCCCTCGGGCGGCCGGCTCAGCCGCACGTTGACGAAGCGCGGCTCGCCGATCGCCCCCTCCGCCAGCAGCTCGCGCGCCTTGAGGAAGGTCGGCAGCCGCCGCCGGTAATAGGCCACGAATAGCGCCACCCCCGCCTCGCGGCAGGCCGCGATCATCCGCCGGCACTCCTCGTGCGTGCGCGCCATCGGCTTCTCGACATAGACCGGCTTGCCCGCCGCCGCCGCCCGCGCCGTGTAATCCTCGTGCGAGTCGGGCGGGGTGGCGATGTAGATCGCGTTGACCTCCGGGTCGGCGATCAGCGCATCGGCGTCGTCATACCAGCGCGCGATCCCATGGCGGCGGGCGTAATCCGCGGCCAGCGTCCCGTCGCGCCGCATCACCGCCACCAGCCGCGAGCCCGCCACCTTCGAGAGCGCCGGCGCGCTCTTTTTCTCGGTCACCGCCCCGCAGCCGATCATCCCCCAGCGCACCTGATCCATTCTCACTCACCTCTCCTGGTCCTGTTCCTGTGTTGGCTTGACATGCTGCCGCCAGGCTTCCAGCCACATCTGCTCATGCCCCGTAGGCTCCGGGCGCCGAATCAGACGAACTTGGGCGCGCCCGCCGCGCTGGGGTGAGATATGGCTGCTCTCATACTGCCTGCCGACCGCCTGCATGTCGAGTGTCACCTCAAGCTGGCTCGGCTCATAAGGGTCGTTATCGCCGCCACCGATCCAGTATTCGCCCATCTCGGGGTGGAAGAAGGTGATGGACCTGACCGGCATCGGCAAGCCATCGATCGCATAGCGGCCGTCGGCATCGGTGGATGTGTATTTAAATTCAGTTTGATATCCATCGAACAACCCGAACCCGACGAGCATGTCGGCCAGTGGTCTCCCCTGCCCATCCTGCACCCGGCCGCTGTAGCTCAGGTCGTCAATCGTGTCGAGCATCAGGGTTGACTCGTCGCCGGTATCGCCCGGCGCGAATTCTTTGAAGCCTATGTAACGCTCGCCGCGGATGAACAGCGTATGCTGCCGAGGGAGCGCACCCGTAAACTGCAGCCGCCCATCCGCATCCGTCGTTTCTTCGAATTGATAGGGACTGAAATCGCCCCTCCGCACACTGCCCAATCCGAGGGGCACATAGCCATGCACCCGCAGACCGGCCACTGGCTGGCCGTGGCGATCCAGCAAGCGCAACGAACCACCGACCAGCCGCTCGAGTTGAATGGTTGTTGAAGTGACCTGGTCTTCGCGAATGAGCCTGCTGAGCCGCGGCCCGACTCCTCCCCAGTCGCCATCACCCACCACCACGGGAGCGGGATTGAAATATGCGAACCGGCCAGGCTCAATGCGCTGCAGATGAAACTGAAACCGGCCATCGGCGGAAATCGGATAGGGGTCGGGCTCGATGTTGTAGTGCTCACGCGGGCCGGCGCCAAACAGCTTGATTGCCAGCCGATCCAGCGCACCGGCCGCGGGCGGCGCTTGGATGACCCCCTCGATCCGCACCACTGGCTGCAGTTCGAGCCGCACCTGCGAGAATGAGCTCGCCAGGTCGACGCCGAATACGCCCAGCAGGTCGAGCCGCGCGTGGAGCTGAAGACGGCCCGCATGCGGCCTCACAAGCTCGATGGCGAAGTGCCCATCCTCGTCGGTCTCGCCGCGCCCCAATTCCGCGTGATGGTCGCTGGCCCGAACCTCGGCCCCGGCGACCGGTTTACCGGCGGGATCGACAGCGAGGCCCTCAATCACCGGCGCGGCCATGCCCGCCGACCCGCCAACGACCGCCCAAGCTATCAGGAAGAAAACACGCCTGGCCATCATCATGACTGCCTTCGCCGAAATTTGACTTGATCATGTTAGAGCGGATTTGGGATTGCAATGCGAAAAGCGACGCAAGTGGTTGGCGCTCGGAATCGCCATAAAAATAAAAAGGCAGCCCTTAGATATCGGCACGCTTCCTGCAAGTGCGTAGATCAAAGGACGCCGGCCCGATACGGCGCGTTCAATCCCACTGGAGGTTCCCGCTCTTGGAAGCCAAAGATTGCAAGACCCCGCAGGACGTGCTTGCGCTGATCAAGGAAAAAGATGTCAAGGTGATCGACGTCAAGTTCATGGACTTCCCCGGTCTGTGGCAGCACCTCAGCGTCCCCGCCTGGCGCTTCGATGAAGACACCTTCAGCGAGGGGTTCGGCTTTGACGGCTCCTCGATCCGCGGCTGGCAGAAGATTCACGAGTCCGACATGCTGCTGCTGCCGGACCCGGCCACCGCGCTCATCGATCCCTTCCGTGAAATCACCACCCTCTCGCTGATCTGCAACGTCGCTCACCCGATCACCAAGGAAAAATACAGCCGCGACCCGCGCAACATCGCGCTCAAGGCCGAGGCCTACCTTAGCTCCACGGGCATCGGCGACACCGCCTTCTTTGGCCCCGAGGCCGAATTCTTCATCTTCGATGACGTGCGCTACGACTCCAAGAGCAACGCCTCGTTCTACATGATCGACTCGATCGAGGGCCAGTGGAACACCGGCCGCGACGAAAAGCCCAACCTGGGCTACAAGCCGCGCTTCAAGGAGGGCTACTTCCCCTGCCCGCCGATGGACCACTTCCAGGACCTGCGCAGCGAGATGATGATGACGATGATCCAGTGCGGTCTGCCCGTCGAGGCCCACCACCACGAGGTCGCCACCGGCGGCCAGGCCGAAATCGACCTCAAGTTCGGCCCGCTGGTCCACCAGGCCGACGCCACCCTGCTCTTCAAGTACATCGTCAAGAACACGGCCCACAAGTACGGCAAGACGGCCACCTTCATGCCCAAGCCCCTCTTCGGCGACAACGGCTCGGGCATGCACGTCCACGTCTCGATCTGGAAGGGCGGCAAGAACCTCTTCGCCGGCAACGGCTATGCCGGCCTCTCCGAGATGGCGCTCTACTTCATCGGCGGCCTCATCAAGCACGCCAACGCCGTGCTGGCCTTCGCCGCCCCCTCCACCAACAGCTACAAGCGCCTGGTGCCCGGCTATGAGGCCCCCGTCAACCTGGCCTACAGCCAGCGCAACCGCTCGGCCGCCATCCGCATCCCGACCTACAGCCCCTCCGAGAAGGCCAAGCGCATCGAGTTCCGTCCGCCCGACCCCAGCTGCAACCCCTACCTTTGCTTCTCGGCGATGCTGATGGCCGGCCTCGATGGCATCCAGAACAAGATCGACCCGGGCGACCCGCTCGACAAGAACCTCTATGACCTGCCCGCCGAAGAGGCCCGCCTGGTCAAGAAGGTGCCCTGGTCGCTCGAGGGCGCCCTGCAGGCCCTCGAGGAGGACCACGAGTTCCTGCTCAAGGGCGACGTCTTCACCGAGGACGTCATCGAGCACTGGATCAGCTACAAGATGGAGAAGGAAGTGGA
Source organism: Sumerlaeia bacterium (assembly GCA_041687335.1). GTDB lineage: Bacteria > Sumerlaeota > Sumerlaeia > MVZB01 > MVZB01 > JAJFUE01. The sequence goes on from JAWLCE010000007.1 coordinate 112,856, forward strand.
TGCCGTCCGCCTGCGGCCCCATCCCTACGAATTCAACCTTTACTTCGACATCTGACCGCCACCGAAGCAACGCAACCGTATGTTTGAAGCCGGGTTCCTACCGAAAGGTAGGAACCCTTTTTTTTCGCCCATCCGGCCTGCTGCGCGCCCCTTCCCACCGCCCGTGACCCTTGGACAGCTGATTCAGCCGCCGCGCAATCCTACATTTCTGTAGCTTGCCGCATAAGCATCCTACACAACCGTAGCTTTTTATCAGACCGCCGCGAAGTCCATGTCCAGCGCCAGCCCATGCTCGATGCAGTGCTGGCGGATGACGGCCAGAAAAATTTCGCCGTATTGGCCCGCCTTGCGCTCACCGATGCCGCTGACCGCCAGCAGGTTCTCGCGGTCCGAGGGCCGCCGCCGCGCCAGCTCCCGCAGCGTTGCGTCGCCGAAAATCACGTAGGCCGGCACCTTGCGTTCCTCGGCCAGTCCCTTGCGCAGTCGGCGAAGCACCTCGTAGAGCCCCTCGTCAACCCCGGCCCAGCCCTCCTCGGTCGGACGGGCGACCTTGGCCGGCACTTTCGCCTCCTCGCGCGGCGGGGCCGGCGCCAGCAGGCGCGGGGTCTCCTCGGCCCGGATCACACGCCAGCCCGCCGGCGTCAGCGTCAGCCCCCCGCTCTCCAAATCCTTGCTCAGGCAGCCCTGCGCCGCCAACTGCTCGATCCACTCGCGCACCAGCGGGCGCGGGTGCGCCTCCAGCAGCCCAAAGGTGCTGAGCGCGTCATGCCCCGCCTCCACCACCGCCGGCTTGGGCGTTCCCGTCACCACCGCCGCCGTATGCGCAACATCATAGGCCCCACCCTGGCGCGCCACGCTGCACAGGATCTTGCGCGCCACGTCCAGCGGCTCCGCGATCGGCTCCAGCCCGCCCAGGCAGATGTCGCAAGCCGCGCAATTGGCCCGCCTCAGCGACTGGCCGAAGTATGCCACCAGCGCTTGGTGGCGGCAGCCCACCCCGTTGCAGTAGTCATACATTTCGCCCAGCTTGCCCGTCGCGATCTTGCGCGCCAGCGGGTCCTCGATGTTGCCCAGCAGGTGCTTCCAGACCCCAAAGTCCGCCCCCGACCACAGCAGCACGCATTCCGCCTCCAGCCCATCTCGCCCCGCCCGGCCGCTCTCCTGCTGATAGTGCTCGATCGACTTGGGCATCCCCGCGTGAACCACGTAACGCACATTGGACTTGTCGATCCCCATCCCGAACGCCACGGTCGCCACAATAATCGTCGCCTCGTCGCGGATGAACGCATCCTGGTTGCGCCGCCGCTCCTCGTCCTCCATGCCGGCATGGTAGGGCAGCGCCCGGTAGCCCGCCCCGCGCAGCTCACCGCAGAGGGTGTCCACGTCGGCCCGCCGGATGCAGTAGATGATCCCCGACTCCCCGCGGTAGCGCTCGATCACCGCGCGCACCTGTTCCAGCCGATTGCCCCGCCGCTGCACCGAGTAGACCAGGTTTGGGCGGTCGAACGAGCCCACCAGCAGCTCCGGCTCGCGCAGGCTCAGCCGCTCCGCGATATCGCGTCGCACCCTGTCGGTGGCCGTCGCGGTGAATGCATGGATCGGAACTTTGGGAAAGGTTTCCTTGAGCCGGCCCAGCTCGGCATACTCGGGCCTGAAATCATGGCCCCACATGCTGATGCAGTGCGCCTCGTCGACGGCGATCAGCGACAGGTTGACCTGGCCCAGCAGCTCGATCAGCCACTCCCCCAGCACCCGCTCGGGCGAGACATAGAGCAGCTTGAGCGTCCCCGCCCGCACGCGCCCGATCACCGCCCGCCGCTCCTCGAACGCGAGCGAGCTGTCCAGCCGCCCCGCCGACACCCCGCACTCGGCCAGCGCGTCCACCTGGTCCTTCATCAGTGAAATCAGCGGCGAGATCACCACCGCCATCCCCGGCAGCGCCACCGCCGGCGCCTGAAAGCAGACCGACTTGCCCCCGCCCGTGGGCAGGATGACCATCGAATCGCGCCCCTGCGCGATGCATTCCATCGCGCGCCGCTGCATCGGCAAAAAACTGTCGTAGCCCCAATACTGCTTCAATGCGCGCGCAAACTGCTCGATCATCTTCTCCCCTCGCCCCTGCAAACCCACCGATGGTTCAGCACACCGCTCGTGCCGGTCAGGTCATCTCGACCCGACCTACCACTTCGGAGTCCTTCCTGGAATCAAGTTGCTCCCGGCACCGTCATTCCCCCGCCCGCAGCAGCGTCGAGCCCGGCGCGACCAGCTCCATCAGGCAGAGCGCCCCATAGGCCGTGTAGCGGTGGGCCCCGATCGTTGCCCCATGCGCCGCGCGCGGAAACTTCCACGCCACCTGGTTGACCGAGAAGCTCGACGTCGGCGAGCCGAATTCCCAGACCATCTTCAGCAGGGCATTGCCGAACTCCGGCTTCCGGCCCACCCGCGATTCATAATAGAGCGGCGTCAGCCAGCGCAGCACGGCCCGCCCCTGCAGCTCGCCCAGGTCATGCTCGCGCCCCGAGAAGACCACCTTGTAGGCATCGCGTTCGATCAGCGCCCGAAACCCCTCGGCCACCTCGCGATCGGGCAGCGTGTCGTACAGCCACCAGGCCCCCTCGCTGTGAAAATGCCCCTCGGCGGTATAACCGGCGGCCAGGAAATGCCGGGCATCGCGCAGCGCTGTGTCCGTGTAGATCGGCTCCGGATCGAGCCGCGCCAGCGCCCCAAGGTAGCCCATCGTGATCGGCAGCACCCAGAACGGCCCCCGCTCCTCGCGCCGGATATCGGGCCACCGTTCCTTCGCAAAGTAGTCGCTCCCCATGAACCCCAGCCCGTAGCCGCCCGGAATGATCCCCGGTGAATCCGCCCCATGCAGCTCGCGCTGGATGGCGGCCTTCTCCTCGCTCATGTAAAAACTCTGGTGAATTTCAAAAAACCGCCGCACCGCCTCAAGGTAACGCCCGCCGCGCTCGCCGCCAATCCAGGAAGCCAGTTGCGCCAGCCCCAGCACGATCGATCCGTTGTCGGCGATGAAGATGATCCCGCGGTCCTCGCCGTAGCCCATCGGGATCATGCCATTGTCAAGCTGGCGGTCCACCATCAGGTCGAGCAGGCGGAAGACCGCCTCGTCCAGCTCGGCCGGCGTGAGCGCCGCCGCGTCCGGGTGCGCCTCCAGGTGGCGGGCCAGCGCATAAAGCGCGCGGGCGGCATAGATATCGGCATAAAAATGATGGCTCATGCGCCCGTCGGCGTGCTGGCACTGGTTGCCCAGCATGAATCGCGCGGCCTCCCCCAGCGTGGCCATCACATCGACCCGGTCCGCCATCACGTCGCTCGCCCCGCCCTTGCTCGTCAGCTCCACCTGCCAGTCAAAGCGCTGGAACGGGAAATCCGCCGGCACCCCGCCCAGCCGCACCACCGCCGAGCCCACGCTGCGCGGCTCGACCGCCCAAGATGCCTCGCCCCGTAGCGTGCCCCCCGCCGTCGCCAGCAGTTTCCCGGCCGCCGGCTGGTCAAGCGGATTGGCGATCTGGACGCGCAACAGGAATTCAATCTCCTTCGCGTCATGGGGATCGGTATTGGGCGTGACCGACAATATCTTCGGGCTCGCAATCGCATATCGGATTGCTGCCCGCACCGCCGGGATCAACTCGGGATGGGCGCCAAAGTCCGACTCGCCGAAGCCAAAGGCGCTCACCGAACCGCGCCCGGCCCCCGCGCCCGCCTCCAGCCGCATCTCGGCCAGCACCTCGCCCTCATCGGTCAACAGCAGCGGAATGCGGCGCAGCTCATCGTGCGCGATGATTCGGATCATTTGGGTCGCATCGACGCCACGCTCGGGGGCGGGCGGGGCGATTTCCCATACCGGCCCCTCGGGCTTGAAGGCCGCGCTTGCGACCACTCCCTGCCCGGCTCCCGCCCGCACCGTCACCCCGCCCTCGAGCTGGCGCCTGCCCCGGAAGGGATCGATGATCCAATCCGGCGACTCCAGTTTCATCCGCTCGCACTGCACCCGCCAGCCCACCATCGCCGAGGTCGGCGCGCCCGCATGGGCCGAACCGCCCAGCTTCACGCCGGCGACCCCGAAGCTGCCCGCCTGCTCGCGCCAGAGAATCTCAAAATTGATGCCGATCGCCAGCTCGCGCACCCGCTCCGGATCGGGCTGTGCCCCGGCGCCCTGCAGTTCCCCGTCCACGGGCAGAAAATTTCCCAGCGGTACACGATAGAGCCGCCAGTCCGCCCCCGCATCCACAAAGCTGATCCAGCGCCGCCCATCCTCGTCGGTCAGTTGCAGGTAAAGGATATCGACGTCGCTGCCGCCGCGCGCATGAAACTCGAACTGGCTGCGATCGCCACGCCGGTGCGCGGCCAGCGGGATGTTCAGGTAGCAGACCCCGCCGCCGATGTGGCTGGTGGTATATTCGATCCCGCCGATCCCCCCCGGCAGCTCGACCGCCCGCTGCTCCGTGCGTGGCCCAGTCGGAATCCGATAGCTGAAATTTTCGCCCCGCCCATCAAAAATCGTCACCGGGTCGAGCAGCGGCGCCTGGTAATCAAGCGCTTCCGGCGCCATTGTGACCAGGTGCCCCCCCGCCGTGACAAATGCATCGAGCCGCTGCCGTTGATGCGCCGGAAACCTCGATCCCGGAGCCAGCACCAGGGCGGCCAGATCGTCAGCCGTCAAGTCATCCAGCTCGGCCTCGCCAAGGCTCTTGGTGATCACGTCGGGCGCCCCCAGCGCCACCGCGTAATCAGCGCTGATCCCCGGGTCCTGATGATAAACCCCCACCACGCCCGCGCCACTCGCCAGCCGCGCCGCCGCCAAAAGTATCCCCGCCATCCCCAGCATGATCATCCGATGAGCCATCGCGATCCATCCTCCCGCAACATGAGCGTCCATCGCAGCCGCCCATCCTGACCCGCCCACCCGGGCCTGTCAACCGCTTCCTGCCACCCCACCTGCCCGAGCAAAACCTTGGTCCGCGGCCCCCGGCCATGCTCAAATGAAGTCAGCCGTCAAACATTCATAGAGAGGCGAGGCACCATGAGCGACTTCGATCCTCGCGATCCCGCCGGTCGCCCCAATCCCGAGCCGACCCGCAGCGCCATGACCAACGAGCGCGAGTGGCTGATCGCCCTGCACCTGTCCCCGCTGCTCATCTGGCTGATCCCCGTGGTCGGCAACCTGCTCGGCCCGCTGGTGGTCTGGCTGATCCACAAGGATCGCTCCAGTAACATCGACCTTCATGGCAAGGAAGTGCTCAATTTCCAGTTGCTGATGTCGATCATTCTGGCAATCTTCCTGATCCTTAGCTTAACAGTGATCCTGATGGTCCTCACCGTCCCGCTCGGTTTTGCCATCTACATCTTCATCTCGGTGATGGCCGTCCTCGGCTCCAGGGATGCCGCGGATGGAAAACTGCGCCGCTATCCATTCAATCTGCGCCTGATCAAATAGGATTTACGCTCGCTTTTGAAATAGGAGGACAGTGCGTGAGGTTCCGCCGAAAATTGGCAGGAAATCAATCGACGCAATCCTGCCCCGGCACGTTTGTTCCGCGTCCGAGCCTGATCACCTTTGCGCTTCCTCTGCGTCCTCCGCGCCTCAGCGGTTCAATTCAATTTTATTCCGGCCGTCAGCCAGACGCGCATCCGCCGCTCCCGCCGCTTGCCAACGGCCGGGCGATCCTCTAAACTATGCTCCTTGAAGCTGGGGGTGCTCCGCCGCGACGCGGGGCTGAGAGAGTCCCTTGGAACCTGATCCGGGTAATGCCGGCGCAGGGAAGCTTGCTCCGATCGCTCTCTCCGTCGTGCCGCAGGCGCCCTCCCCGCCGAATGATCCATTCGCCAGAGGAGCCCTTGCCATGCGTCCCGACGCCGCCGATACCCAGACCAGCCGCCCCGCGCCCATCACGCTGGAGATCAAACCCTTCCCCGGCTCGACCAAGATTTTTGTCGCCGGCAGCCGCCCCGACCTGCGCGTCCCGATGCGCCAGATCGCCCTCTCGCCCACGCGCCTCGGCGATGAACTGCGCGCCAACCCGCCACTCGCCGTCTATGATTCCTCCGGCCCCTGGACCGACCCCGACGCCGCCCCCGACGCCCGCCGCGGCCTCGCCCCGATCCGCGCCGCCTGGATCGATGAGCGCGCCGACACCGAGCATCTTTCCGGACCCTCGACCGGATGGGCCCGTGCCCGCGCCGCCGATCCCGAGCGCGCCGCCCAGCGCTTCCCCTCCCCTTGCCCGCCGCGCCGCGCGCGCGCGGGGGCGTGTGTCACCCAGATGCACTACGCCCGCCAGGGCATCGTGACCCCCGAAATGGAGTATGTCGCGATCCGCGAAAATGAGAACCGCGAGGCGCTGCTGGCCGCGCTCGAGCCCGACCATCCGATGCTTTGCCGCCAGCCGGGCCAGCCGCAGGGCGCCGCGCTGCCCGATCTCGTCACCCCCGAGTTTGTCCGCGCCGAGGTGGCGCGCGGCCGCGCCATCATCCCCGCCAACATCAACCACCCCGAACTGGAGCCGATGATCATCGGCCGCAACTTCCTCACCAAGATCAACGCCAACATCGGCAACTCCGCCGTCTCCAGCTCGATCGCCGACGAAATCGAGAAGATGGTCTGGGCCGTGCGCTGGGGCGCCGACACGCTGATGGACCTCTCCACCGCCGATCCGATCCACGAGACGCGCGCCTGGATCCTGCGCAACTGCCCGGTCCCCGTCGGCACGGTGCCCATTTACGAGGCGCTGGAGCGCTGCGGCGGCCGCCCCGAGGACCTCTCCTGGGAGCTCTTCCGCGATGTGCTCATCGAGCACGCCGAGTCCGGCGTCGATTACGTCACCATCCACGCCGCCCTGCTGCTGCGCATGGTTCCGCTGACCGCGCGCCGCCTGACCGGCATCGTCAGCCGCGGCGGCTCGATCATGGCCCGCTGGTGCCTGGCCCACCACGCCGAGAACTTCCTCTTCACGCACTGGGACGAGATCTGCGAAATCTGCGCCGCCTACGACGTCAGCTTCTCCATCGGCGACGGCCTGCGCCCCGGCTCCATCGCCGACGCCAACGACGAGGCTCAGTTCGCCGAGCTCAAGGCGCAGGCCGGTCTCACCCGCCGCGCCTGGGAATTCGGCGTGCAGGTCATGAACGAGGGACCCGGCCACGTGCCGCTGCAGATGATCCACGAAAACATGACCCGCCAGTTGGACTGGTGCTCCGAGGCCCCGTTCTACACGCTCGGCCCGCTGGTCACCGACATCGCCGCCGGCTACGACCATCTCGCCTCGGCGATCGGCGCGGCCACCATCGGCTGGCACGGCACCGCCCTGCTCTGCTACGTCACCCCCAAGGAGCACCTCGGCCTGCCCGACAAGCACGACGTGCGCGCCGGCATCGTCGCCTATAAGATCGCCGCCCACGCCGCCGACCTCGCCAAGGGCCATCCCGGCGCCCAGCTGCGCGACAATGCCATCAGCCTCGCCCGCTTCGAATTCCGCTGGAGCGACCAGTTCGCCCTCGCGCTCGACCCCGATCTCGCCCGGGAATTCCACGACGCCACCCTGCCGGCCGAGGGCGCCCGCCAGGCGCACTTCTGCAGCATGTGCGGCCCCAAGTTCTGCAGCATGGAGATCACCCAGCAGTTGCGCGAATACGCCCGCCAGAAGGGGCTTGAAACCACCGAGGCGATCGAGGCGGGCCTCCGGGAAAAGGCCGCCCTGTTCCAGCGGTCGGGCTCGGGCAGCGACTGAGCTACCGCCGCACGCGTCGGCGGAAATCTTCGATCCAGCCGACGATCGCGCCGGTATGGGCCGCCAGGCAGATCGCCGACAACCCGATCGCCGCCACCCCCTGCCAGAGGGGCGCCCCGACCAGCACGGCAACCAACCCATATATCCCGATTGACTCATAAAAGGAGTCCGTCACGATCACGCGCATCTGGAGCTTGTCCAGATACCTGGCCGGCGGATCATCCCGCCCCGGCTGCATGAGCGGGCTCACCCGCGGCCACACCAGCGCCAGCATGATCGACCCCATCGACATGGCCGCGAGCACGACCAGCGACAGCATCGGATTGAACCGCCCCGTGTTGAACTGCTCCAAGTCGAGCACGAACAGCAGCAACAAGTAGATCGCCAGCGCGCCAACCAAGGCGAAGTGAATGATCCAGATCACACGGATGCGCGTCGCAAACGGCTGACCCTCGCTCATGCCATTCCCTCCAACCTGATTTTTTCTCTGCGCCCTCTGCGCCTCTGCGGTTCAATTCGCATTCATCCGCCGCCGCGCCACGCGATTCCAGCGCGCCGGCACCAGCGTCGGGAACTTTTCCCCGCGCGCCCGCCGCCATGCGATCGCCCCGATCTGGCGCACGGTCAGCCACTTCATGCGCAGCCAGTCCGCCGTGTTCCAGTCGGGCCGCCCCAGGAAGCGCTCGCGCAGCTTGCGGTCGTCGGTCATCCAGCGGTCCAGCCCCGTGCTGGTCTTGGTCAAGGGATGATGCCGATAGGCCGCCAGCAGGCGCGGCAGGTGACGCACCCGCCCATGCTCGGCCACCTTCAGGAAAAACTCCCAGTCAAATGAGAACCACAACTCCCGCCCCAGCCCGCCGGCCGCCTCCCACGCGCGCCGCCGCCAGAAGCAGGCCTGCTGCGGCACGATGCAGACCCGGCGCAGGTCCTCCCAGTTATACTCCGGCAGCACATCGACCACCAGCGGCCGGTCGCCCGGGTCGACATAAACCGCATCGCCATACAGCATGTCGAGCGCCGGGTCGGCGGCGAAGGCCTCCCCCACCGCCCGCAGCGCGCCGGGCAGGTAATAGTCGTCGCTGTTGATGAACGCCATCACCTCGCCCTCGATCCGCGAAAAGCCGCGGTTGACGGCGTCGGCGTGCCCCTTGTCCGGCGCGCTCTCCCACCCCGCCAGCCGCGCCTCGTGCCGGGCAATGATTTCCAGGCTGCCGTCGGTCGAGCCGCCGTCCTGAATCCAATACCGCAGCCCAGGGTATTCCTGCTCCAGCACGCCGGTGATGGTGCGCTCCAGAAAGCGCGCCTGGTTGAGGCTGGGGGTGACAATCGCCATCGAGGGCAGCAGCATGATCATTCGCCTGGTCGCGAGGTTGAGCCGGTGGCCGCAATCCAAGTTCGCCCACCTTCGCCCGGCTGTCAAGTCGCCGTTAAGCTCGCGCAACGGAGGTGCCTCCGCTCCTTGCCCTGCAGGGGCAACCCAGTTCAAAAGCCCGGGGTGGAGCGAAGCGCAACCCCGGGTATGCTGACAAAGCAAGGCTAGCCCTGAAAGGGCGGCCCAGTGCGGCGGGTCACGACGCCAACAACCACGAGTGCGACAAGCTCGACGACTACGAAATCCCTTGTATTCAGATCATTACGGTTTTAACATGCCCGAACAATTTAGGCTGGAGCGGATTGGGATGGGCGCTGGGCTGACTTCCAATAAGATGAGACCCAAAACGGCTGGGCGCATCTTGACCTTGAGGATCACCTCCGCGGTCGCACCGCTAGTCCAACCCCCGCAGGGGCGACAGCAAGTAGCGGGGGGTGACCAAAGGGAACCCCCGATTCGGACGGCGTTAATATGGCAACCCCGCAAGGGGCGATGGATTGGTGGCGGAGTCAATTTGCATGCAGGAGGGAGGTTGTTCTAATGAACGGAAAAGTGTGCTTTAGACAGCCACACGTAAAAGGCGAAGAATCGATAGGCCCAGCTACATGGCTATATAGATCATCCGATCGCAGATTCATTGCGGTAGGAGTTTCAGCAAAATGACACTTATTACTGTAAGCGCTATACTGTTAATGTTAGGTGCGGTTGCATGCACAGGTAAAGTTGATGAGCGTGAAAAACAAAGGCCTGAATTTGTTAATGTCAAAAACGAGAAATTGCCAGGAGCAACAATCGAAGAGAAAAAAGGTGTTTCAGCACATTCGGAGGATAAAGCAGGAGGAGGTTTCCAGCATGTTAATATTTCAGTTAGATATGCTGGTCCAAGCCTAAGGCTAAATAATGCATTTCGAAATATAGGACCTGGTCAAAAATATCGCCTAATGTTCAATCTCCCAGACGGTATATATGCCAGCATCTCTCTTCGTTGTACTGACTTTCTTGTTCAAGAAGGGCATATAAAGCTGAAGACCCCATCGCACATAGTTAAATTCTATCCAGGCGGGCGCATTGGAACTGCGGGCAACCAGAATCAAAACCAAAATGAGGAGTATATGAAGCTTGATGGCGGGTGGAGATTCGGTATTCTCAAAAATAATGACTTTGAAATGATGCGCCTGGGTTTCAATGGGATAATTCCTGAAAATCCATCATTCAGGGAATCGCTTGGTAAGTACACATCTAATAGGTTCAGGTTAGACTATGCGCACTTCGATGAGTTTCCTATTACAGATGGAATAGCTATTGTTGAGTTGGAAACGAGTGAAGACTTTTCGGGAAAATTATCGGGGTGGGTCTATTCCTGGGTAAAAGAGTGATTATGCGTTCATCAATAAGTAGCGGCCCCGCAAACTTCCGCAGGGGCAAGATCATGTTCCGCATTGATCCCGAACAGAATCGCGTATCGGTATTCTACCAGGTATCGGATGATAAGCACAAGTGATGCTGACGCAGCAGGAGAGAGGTTGTTCAGATGAACGAAACAGTGTGTTTTCAGACAATCCAACGCTTCGGTCTATGATGATGCGTCGGCGACCAATTCTTAAACGCTATGTAGATCCGGTAGGGTCTCTCCTATTCATGATGATGACAACTTACCATTTTCAATCCTTATTTCAATTAATGTATCCGCCATATTTGGCCACATTCCTTCTTGCCTTTGTCGTCCTCTGGGTGGCAACAATGAAGCATACTTGGCAATGCAGGCTTGTGGGCTCGAGCGCGGCCGCCTTCTTGCTGTCCATGCCTCTTTGTTTAAATTATCACCCATTTATGATTTATTCTATTGGTCTAATGACGCTGCTTGTCTCATCGGTGTTGGATTTTATATGCAATAAAAAACGCAGTTATATGCTTGTGTTTTGCGCCCTGAGAGCAATATTGCTGATTGCGCTGCTGATGTTTTTGGTGAATTTGACGAAATCGCAAGAAAATTTAGCCTTGGGCATCAGAATCTCTTCCGGGCATCATATTACTAAGGCATGGTCTGCTGTTACTTTCAGCGCTATTGGGACATTTTTTTTATTATATGACACGATTAGGTGGGGCATTTTAAGATTCGTAAAGGAGCGCGTTGCCTCATGAAAACAAATACGCATGGAGCGCACCGTGACCAGCCTGCATGAAACCGTCGAGGCGCTGGGCGGGGACTTGAGCACGACGACAACGGGGAAACCTGACTATTGAGGGGCAATTGAAGATGAAAACATGGGCAATCATAGTCGCCGTCCTATTCTGCACCTGCGGGTGCGTTCAGGTTACAAATCACACAATTGAGGCCAACGATATAGCTGAAGGTTATACTATGATTCAACTGGTGGGAGAAATTGACATAGATGACTTGGCGCATATGCTCAGGCAACTCAGAATTTCAGGCATAGAAAACGGCGGCGTGTTGATAGGTGATTTTATTATTAAAAGTGTTGTGCGGATAAACGAACATGAGTGGGTTGTCTTCTTTGATTCGGGTCGCGGGGTTGACGTCAGGTGGGACAAAATGGAGCTTAGCTTCCATCCTTTTATTAGAACCCATATATCTTATTATATTCCGGACGGAAATAAAGCAGCTATGGTTGCTCGGTATGTCTGGTATGCATATAAAGGAGATAATGTCAGTATATTATAAAGTTATAGTGATCCCTTAACAAAAGGCACCCTTTTGAAAAAGCAGAATGAGGAATGTGGAATGGGAGTGCGGAATTTGGATTGTGGAATGGGGAATGCGGAATGGTTTGGGGCCAGAAATAGGCGGGTCAGGGGTCAGGGGTCAGGGGTCGGGGTGGGGGTCGACGTCATAGGGGTAGGGGTAGAGATCGGGAAAGCGCCGCTCGCAGTCAAATCTGAAGTCGTCCTTGGCGCGAGGGGGGAGGGCGGGGGCGCAGAGCTCCTGGCAACCGCTGGGCAGGGGCGGGAGTTCGCCCATGCGGGTGAGCCGGTGATGCTCC